>CAVYNL010000014.1:0-42812 GCA_963769845.1 Candidatus Bathyarchaeota archaeon
CTCCTCAATCAGCTCTTTCGCGCGATCTACTCGGAGCTTGCGTTCCTCAACCATCTTCGCGGCCACAACATCGACCAAGCTTCCTGTGGCTCCGGCTGTCACAGCAATGTTCCTGGCATGAAGAGACATGTGACCGCGCTGAATACCCTCATGCGCGAGAGCACGCAAAGCGCCCAAGTTCTGGGCTAAGCCGACGGCAGCAAGAACTTCACCGAACTCGTTGGCCGTCTTGACCCCAAGATTTTCACCGCGATCTTCGCTATTGGATGCGTGCGTACTGCTCCGCCGATCAAACCCACTGCCATGGGCAGTTCTATCGAGCCGACTAGGTCGCCGTTCTCATTCTTCTCCCACGTTGAAAGTGCGGTATAGTGACCGTCCTTCACAGCGTACGCATGAGCGCCGCTCGATCGCCCGGTGGTCGTTACACGTGGCGAGTATCACAGCGATTATTCCGTTAAGAATTCCCTTGTTATGCGTCGCCGCGCGGTACGGGTCAGCAGCCGCGAAAGCGTAAGCGTTGACTATTCCATCAATTACTTCCTCGCCGCCCACTGACTTCTTCGGGATCGTGCACCATGCTCGGCCAGCCGTTTGACGGCTAGGTTGGATATTATCCGAAGATAGACGTGGCCGCCTGTTATGCGTTCAAGCATCGGCGCGACCGCTTCAGCCATCGTGTTAACCGCGTTGGCACCCATAGCGTCTCGACAGTCTACGAGCAATTCAGCGATGACCATAGGTCCCTGCGTGGTCTTGATTATCTTTCCTTCGACGTCTTTTGCTCCGCCGCCAGCAGAAACGAGCACGGGGTCCTGCTCATTCGCCTTCCTCAGTATCTCCTCTTTGTGTTGAATTATGCGCATCCTTGCAGCGTACGGGTCCTTGATGCCTACGATTTGAACCTGACCGATCATCACTGGTGGCGTGCTACTCGTGTGAAAGCCCCCTCCGTCCCTGGCCATCTTCGCAGCGTAGCTCGCAGCCGCAACGACCGAGGGTTCCTCAATAGCCATCGGAATCAAATAGTCACGGTCATTAACCAGAAAGTTGACTCCGATACCTAACGGGGTGGACATGACACCTACAACATTCTCTATCATCCTGTCAGCCATGTCCATCGGCAACGAACCAGTGTTGCTCAAGAGAGCCGCCTCTTCATCCGTGAGCCCAGCAAAATCCTTGACGAATTGCAGGCGTTCCTTGGGACTCAGCTTATATAAGCCAGAAATCTCAGACGATTTACCCATCTCCGCTCCTTCCTATTCTGTTGTTGGTCTACAGTTGGTCTTTCTTCAGACTTTTAAGTTTTGGTAGAAGTTACACCATAGCTGAAACCGCCAGAGGCCAGGTTTTTCATTAGCAGATAGACATCATGGTTTCTACCGAAGATTCCCAGGAACTGAAGGGCACTGACGTAGTGAGCACATAGCTACGCTAGTTTTAAAAGCAGAAGCAGACAAAATGGAAGAGTACGACTTGGAGTTGAATTCTGTGAAGCTGCCGATCAGTTCCATGGCAGGCGTTGCTGTTATCGTTATCTACTGCGTCTTCACGTTTGCCTCTTGGGCGCTGTACCCAACTGCCTACAGCCCTGTGACGAATTGGCTGAGTGACTTGGGCAACTCAACCAGCAACCCAAGGGGCGCGATCCTCTACAACTTAGGTTGCATTCTGACAGGACTTGCACTCTTCCCGTTCTTCATTGGACTTTACGAATGGTACAAGGACAAGAATCGGTTCAGATTGGGCTTCATGGTTTGGCAAGCTGAAGGTTGCGTGGCCGCCTTTTCATTGATCATGATCGGCGTCTTTTCGGAAGACTCAGGATGGCTTCACAGGTTGTGGTCTACAGTTTTCTTCATACTCATTCTGGGAGTTTTCATAGGACTTGGGTCTCTCCTGTTCACCCACCCGCGCTACATCAGAACAATCGCTTACTACGGATTCATCGTCGCAGCAATAGATGTCATGTTCATTTTCTTTGACGCGCCCTCGCTCGAATGGTTCACGGTGTTCAGTGCTCTGGGATACGTTGGACTCATGGCGTACAACATGCTCAAGAAATGACGCGGCGCGCGAGAGGATTGAAGCGCGCGCGAGTCAAGCCATTGAATCTAGAAGATTCTGCTTCTAGGAAGAGCAACGGCTGATATTCCGAAGCGTCTATTGATCTCCCTCGCCAGGGTCTCTCCATGAGTCACTCGCGAATTGTCTGTTATCACGAGTTCGGGCTCCGAGCATTTGACATACTCCAGCAGTCCGTCGAAGTCTGAATGGTCGCTGAGAGCCACGACGTATTCTTTCAGGCCTGTTCTGCGGATGGCTGAGGTGAATTCCCAGCCGCTTACGCAGACGCGGAAGTTGTCGAGGCCAACCTTGCTCTTCTGGTTCATATGGTAGAAAGCAACGCACGGCAAGTCTTTGCCAAGCAGTTCCTCGCCTTCCTTTTGGCTAGACAACACAAGCTCTCCAAAGCTCATGCCGTGCTTCTCGCACACTCTTGAGATATTGTAAACGTTTTCAGGCATGACGAAAGGCACCTCCACGCCAGCATCATGCAGAATCTGCATCACTTCCTGAAGCTTGCCGTGATAACCAAAAATGTACACAGAACCTGTTCTCAACCCTTTCTCCACCAGATTGACAAGTGAAGCCTTGATGTCCATTCCGAAAGACCGCCTGCAGGAAGGGTTTCCGTACGTTGCCTCGATGACTAGACAGTCCGAGTACAGGATAGGCGTCTCCTCGACTCTGAAGTCTCCCGTGAATACCATCTTCCTGCCTTCAACATCCTCCACGAGCACCTGAGCAGCGCCCAAGATATGGTCAGCCTTGAAAAGCGTTATCTGTTCACCATCATAATGAATGGCTGCCGTACTCCAGCGTTTCCACCTTGCCACGTCCGAAGAACAGCGGACCGCGCATCACCTCGATCAAGTCTCGAGTGGCTGGCGTCATCAGAACCTTCTCACATGTTCTGAGGCTCTGCGAAAGCCCAGCCATGTGGTCAGCGTGAGCATGAGTGACGACCCTCAAAGGCTTGTCCTCGTCAAAGGCGTCGCACGCAACGTACTTGCCCAGCAACACCGCGCCTCTTTCAGTCACTCCTGCATCAAACGACAAACAGGTCACCGACCTAGACGTTCCTCGGTGCAAGCCAATCGATCAGCTGTCTCGGGTTGTCACATTCAACCTTGACTCTTATGGGCCCTAGCGGTGATTCTGCGATCTCTTTCGAGAAGGAAATGTGTCCAGCGAAGGCGACCTGCTTGTTCAAGCAGAAGCTCACGCTGTTCTTTCCCAGGCCTTCATAGAACACCCCGCGTGCAGCACTTCGGATGTGCTCTCGTCGCAGCAAGCTCTGGAAACTGTTCAACGCGTCCAACCCTGTGGCCTCGGCGACCAACAGGTTTCCCTTGTGCAGAGTTTTCGCGTGCATTGGCAACTCTCCGAACACGTTCGAGACTGCCCGTCGCACTTTTTCTTCAGACTCTGTCGGGTTGATTTCAGCCTCTGCGTAAACTCTTACCTTGTCCATTTCCTCTCAACTTTTCCCAAAGTTTCTTTTACCCTTCTCTTCACAACCCCTACTGGTTCTTCATTCACCACAACGTACTCGGCCATTGCGATCGCGTTTCCTAACCCGACGCTTAGTTCCCGCGTGTCCCGCTTATGGAACACTTCCCAGTCGGCAGCGTCATCGCTTCTGCGTCTGTGAAACAGTCGCGTGAACCGCGTTTCGGGAGAAGCGTGAACGGCCATCAGCACCAGCTTCGAAAAATGCCTCTTGAATTCCTCAACCTCGTCAAGGCTTCTTATGCCGTCCACGATGACCTTCTGCCTCGTCGTGCTGACTATTTTCGGAATACACCTTCGTGCTATGACGGTCTTCCCTTCTATCTGCCTCAGCTCAAGCATGATGTTGCCGATGTTCTCAGCGTCAGGCTCGACCCCTCTCTTCTTTGATTCTTCTCTGACCACGTCTCCCATCAAGATAGCGTCGTAACCGCTTTCCATAGCCGTGTCCACAACAAGAGATTTGCCCGAACCAGGCATCCCCGCCAACGCGACCACGATTTTCTCTGCCGTCATCTGTTAGGCCCTTTCACCGAATACTCGATCGCCAACAGATAGTTTTTTACACGTTAAAAGCATTTATGAAACGAAGCAGTCAAATTCACAGGAGGGAAACAAAGAATGTCCGAGCGAATCAGGAGTTTCTTGGCTTTCGACATGGAAAACCAATCTATTCTCAGAAGAATTACTGAAGTGCAATCTACACTGGTTAACACAGGCGCAGACCTGAAGCCTGTTGAACCGCAGAACATTCACATCACCATACGCTTTCTCGGCGAAATTCTCCCCAGTACCGTGGACAAAGTCTTTGAAGAAATGAAGAAAACGCAGTTTGTCCCGTTTAACATCAAGGTCCACGGAGTCGGCGTCTTCCCCACCATCAACTTTCCGAGAGTAGTGTGGGCCGGAATAACTGATGGAGCAAACCAGCTGCAGAACATATTCAGCCAGCTGGAGCCGCGCCTGCAGGGACTGGGCTTCTCCCCCGACTCGAAAGGGTTCAGTCCCCACTTGACAATTGCGCGAGTCAGGTCCGCCAGAAACAAGCCACCTCTAGCCAAGTTCGTGTCCGAAAACACGGACTTCGAGTTCGGAATTGTCAGAGCTGCCTGCCTGAAGCTGAAGAAGAGCGAACTCACTCCCAAAGGCCCAGTTTACTCGACGTTGAAGGAGTTCTGTCCCTAGAAAGCAGGATTATCTCATGCCACCAGGAATCGAGGAAGTCTGCAGGTACGTTCTCAAGAAAGTCACGCCCACAAAGCGGGAAAGAAGCAAGATTGAAGCCCTTGCCAGAAAACTGGAGAAAAAAGTAGCTTCAGCAGCAAAAACGGCAAAAATCAAAGCCAAAGTCCGCGTAGAAGGTTCTGTTGCAAAAGACACTTGGCTGAGCGGAGAACCCGACATCGACATTTTCATGCGCGTACCCACCTCCACACCGCGGAAATCACTTGGAGACATCTGCCTCAGTGTTGCCAGGAAAGCCACCGAAGGCTCAAGACAGGTTGAGAGATTCGCTGAACACCCGTACCTTGAAGCGTTCGTGGAAGACACCAGGGTCAACATCGTCCCCTGCTACGACACGAAAACCAGCGAGTGGCAGAGCGCCACGGACAGAACCCCGTTCCACACAGACTACATGAAAAAGCATTTGAGCCTTAAGATGCGGGGCGAAGTGCGGCTGCTGAAGAAGTTCATGAAGGGCATAAGAGTCTACGGCGCCGAAATAAAAATCGGCGGCTTCAGCGGCTACCTGTGCGAACTCCTCGTCCTGTATTACGGGTCTTTCGTCAAGACGCTGGAAGTTTTCGCGCGACACAAGCAGCGCATAGTCGTTGACATAGAAGGACACTACAAAAACCGAGAAAACGAAATAGCATTGCTCTTCAATGAACCATTAGTCATCATCGACCCTGTGGACAGAGGCAGAAACGTAGCATCTGCCGTTCAGGCACAGAAACTCCACACACTCGTCGCGGCGGCACAAGCTTTCCTCAAGGCACCTGACCCAAAGATTCTTTTGCCCAACCACAACCGTTCCGCTGAACCTGAAAGAAGCCGAAAAGAAAATCAAAGAACGCGGTTCAGCCATCCTCTTCGTAACCTTCAACGCGGTGAAGGCCGTTCCAGACGTTCTGTGGGGCCAGCTCCACAAGTCCCAGCGCTCACTGCGCAAGCTTGTCCAGCTCAACGATTTCAGGCTCCTCCGCGACACGGCTTGGAGCGATGAAAAAGACCTGAACATGTTCATTTTCGAAGTCGAACAGCAAACAATCTCTCCTGTTAGGAAGCATCTGGGACCGCCGTTGGACAGAGAGAGTGAATGCGAGAAGTTCCTCAGAAAACACGGCAACAACTCTCAAACTGTCTGCGGGCCGTACGTGGAAGACGGCAGGTGGGCCGTGATTCTCAAGAGAAAGTTTTCAGATGCCGCAGAACTGCTCAGTAACAGGTTGAAGGATGGAGGCAGAAATGCTGGCGTTGCCGAACAGATCTCGCACGTGTTCAGCAAAGGCTTTAGGATTCTTGTCAACGAAGAAGTATTAAGGGTCTACAAGGAAAACCGAGAGTTTGCCGTGTTTCTGACAGAGTTCTTGGACGGCAGGCCCAAGTGGCTAGCGGCCAGCCAAGACTAATGCGATCAAAGCCAAGCCAAGCGCCCACGTGTAAAAGGCGAAGTAATGAAACTTCTTGCTTGCCACTATCTTCGAGACAAGCCTTATAGCGACGTAACCCACAACCATGGCCACGATTACTCCAGCCAGAAGCTCTATTGAACCTATTCCTTGAGCGGCCAGCTGGCCGCGATCATGGTACGCCTCTACAACCAGGTCGCCCATTATGGCTGGGATCGAGAGCAGGAAGGAGAATTTGAAGGCTTTTTCCCTTTTCAACCCGAGCAGCAGTGCGGTTGAGATCGTTATTCCGCTTCTTGAAAGCCCCGGAAATATGGCAAAGCCTTGAGCTGCGCCCATGATTAACGCTATCGTGTAGGTGACAGTGTCCGTGTTCTCTCTTCCGATTTTTGAGGTGTAGACTATCGTTGCGCCAATGAGGAAAGTTATTCCGATCGCGAGTATTGTTTGGAGAGTGTCTTCGAGGAACTTCACGTAGAGCAGTCCGACTATAGCTGTGGGGATGGTCGCGATGATTATGGGCGGTATCAGTTGGCCATACTCTGATTTGAAGTCCATGCGCACTAACGAGGAAAGTATGCTTCTGACTTCTCTTCTGAAAAAGAACACAACGACTATGAGCGTTCCAACGTGCAATGCTACGTTGAAAAGTGCGTTGACCTTCAAATCCCAGAAATGCTCGACTATTCGGAGGTGCGCAGTGCTCGAGATGGGCAGCCATTCTGCCAAGCCTTGGATCAACCCGAGAATTATGGTCTGTATCATCTGGTCAAACAAGGATCATCGCCACGCGCTCAACCATGCTAGCGGTTTGAAAAGTTAATTAGCGCAGCTTATTAACCTTGTACGTTGGTGCACACAGTGAGCGAATACCCTTCGGGAAGCGTTGAGGACCGCAAAATGCTGGAAACGATGCCCAACAACAAGCTGCTGGACTTTTTCTTTCTGCAGGTTAGAAACCTGTGGAGAGTCGACGGCCTCTATTTTCTGGGCATAGAGAAAAAGTTCGGAACCGAAGCAGCAGCCGAAATCGACACCGGCGTCTGGGAAGCGATGGCCGCTATCGAAGCGAGAAGCCTCCAAAAACTGATTCAAACATCAGAAAACCCGAACATACCACAAATCATAGACCTACTCCGCATGTCAAGCTGGGCCCTAGACCAACCCTTCAAAACGATAGAAATCAGCGACAAAAAGGCGGTCCTCTGGGTCAAAAAATGCAGAACCCAAGAAACCCGCCTGAACAAAGGCCTAACAGAGTTTCCATGCAAAAACGTCCGACACGGCTACCTGAAAAACTTCGCAAAAACACTCAACCCAGAAGTCAAAGTGAACTGTTCGTTCTGCCCGCCAGACAAACACCCTAAAGACTCTTGGTGCGAATGGGAATTTACACTGTGATTTTCGGAGTTTACACCCTATTTTTTCTTTCTGAACAACATTGTTCCTTCAGGAGTAGTGCAAACGTATTCAAAGCCTTCTTCTTTGAGCTTTCTTGCTTCTTCGTCAGTCTTCTCAACAGCCGAATAGTATTCGCTCTGCGCATCTCTCAATGATGCGAGCAGACCGTTTGAGGCAAAGCGAACTCGGGAGATAGGCTCCACGCGGCAGATGCCTCGCCATCGGCCTGGCCCACTAACGCGGGCATCAGGATAGAGCTCTTTCGGCATCCTTGTCGGCTGTTCTGTGACCATCCTGTTCTACTTCAGAGAAGCGCAGAATTCTCGGACCCTGTCCGATGCGTTGGGCTTTAGGGGTTCGCCGTGGCCGCTGAGCATTACGTCGAAGTCTAGCTTGGAGATCTTCCTGATAGACTGTATCGCCTGCTCCTTGTCAAGCGTGAACCGTTCAGGCGGGCCGCTTATCTTTCCATCAGAGAATCTCAGAGTGTCGCCAACGAAAAGCAACTTTCTTTCTGGGTCTAACAGAGAAATGCTTCCAGGAGTATGGCCAGGCGTATGGATAACGGTTAGACCGGCAACATTGTCGTTCTCCTTCAGGATTATGTCAGGTTGAACAGGCGTGGACTTGATGAAATGCGAAACAGCTTTGAACAGACTTCCCGTGATGCCCCTAGGGCTGGGCAGTTTTCTCTTTCCTGCAAGAAAGTCCGCATCCTCCTGATGGATGGCAACCTTCGCACCCGTGAGTTCTCTGAGCTCATATGCGCTTCCAACATGGTCTATGTGGCAGTGCGTCAGGAGAATCTTCGAGACACTTGAAGACTGCCGTCCCATGCTGCTCACGCAATCCACGATCTTCCTGGCACTCTTTGGCATCCCAGTGTCAATGACAATCAACTGTTCCCCGCTGGTCACAATATAGGCGTTGCCATTGACCCCGTCCACTTGATGTATGCCTTGAAGGATTTCCATTAAGACCCCATCAATAGCACTTAGCTCCGTTCTGGAGACACTAGAGGATACGCACATATAAAAAGTGTCAAACAGAACTGCCACAACCAGACTGTTCGAACATGTAAGCGGGAATTCACTGCAACAGGGCAAAAGCATTAAGAGCTTTCAAGACCGATAAGAAAACAGGAGGAAAAGCTATGGTAACCAGACCCAGAGTGGGCGGCAAGGCAAGAGGGTTCAGCCTGAGTGACCACAATGACAAAGAGTTCAAACTGTCAGACTTCAAAGGCAAGAGAGTGTTGCTGTCCTTCCACCCGCTGGCATGGACTTCAGTGTGCGCGGAACAGATGAAATCTCTGGAAAGAACCCAGAGCATCTTCGACTCGCTTAACACGATAGCAGTCGGCGTGAGCGTGGACACTGTGCCCTCAAAGAAGGCCTGGGCAGCCAGTCTAGGAATCAAGACCACGAGACTCCTCTCAGACTTTTGGCCGCACGGCAAAGTTGCCAAATCCTATGGGATATTCAGACAAGAAGACGGCATTTCTCAACGAGTCAACATAATCATCGACGAAAACCAAAAGATAGTGTTCTTCAAAATCTACAAGCTGGGGCAGCTCCCAGACATAAAGGAAATCGTAGACGAACTGCTAAAAATGACCTAGTGTCCAGCATGCCTGAATTGTGGAATCCCACGCAGCCTCCCGATTTGACGAGAAGCATAGGAGCCAGAACCAATCGGTGCGCAAAGGAATTGAGGGTCTCTTGAGCTGAAGCCGGAGGCTAGAGTCACTGGAAAAACTGACGAAAGTCGAGTTCACCAACCTGGACAAGGTACTTTATCCCGAACCGAAAATCACCAAGGCACAGGTCGTCGAATATTACATCAGAATGGCCCCCAGAATGCTGAGCATACTGACAGACAGACCAATCGTTTTGACCAGATTCCCCAACGGCGTTGACAAGGAGGGCTTCTACGAGAAAGATTCGCCTCTCGGCACACCGCCCTGGGTGCGGAGGTTCAAGAGATACGCCGAAACAGCAGAGCGAGAAATAAACTATGTCGTCTGCAATGACCTAGACACTCTTGTTTGGCTCGCCAACCTCGCAGCCATAGAACTGCACATGACCCTCTCCAAGACAACTGAGTTTGAAAAACCAGACCTCATCTTTTTTGACATCGACCCCGAACCCCCCGCAAACATGACCGACGTCGTGGACGTCGCCATGCTGCTGAAACAGAAGCTTGACGACATGGCCCTCAGATCTTACGTGAAAACGTCCGGAAAAAAAGGACTGCACATACTCGTTCCCACAGTTCCCGAACATACGTTCAGTCAGACCAGAGAATTCGTACACCAAATCGGCAAACACCTAGCGCGGGAAACTTCAGTCGTTGTCTCAGAAATTCGATAACAAAGGAACCTGGAAAAGTCTACATTGACTACCCGCAGAACTCCCACGGAAGAACCGCGGTGTGCCCATACAGCCTCAGAGCAACGCCTCAGGCAACCGTTTCTATGCCGATAGACTGGAAAGACGTCAGAAAAGGAATAAAGCCAGAGGCATTCACACTATTCACTGCTGTCAAATCCGAGAGCAACCCGTGGAAGGGAATACTCATGGATAAACAGAAGCTCGAAAGGAGCCTGAGTTGATGGAAGAACAGAGAACACGAACCTCAAGGAGACCATTCTGGTCAGGGTCAGTAACGATCGGACTAGTCAATGTGCCGGTCAAGCTTTACACAATGACCTTTGACAAGGCCTTTTCCTTCAGGTTCCTCCACAAACAGGACGGACAACCGCTAAAGTACCAGAAAGTGTGCGTCAAAGACGACAAGGTTGTGCCATGGGAAGACACCGCTAAAGGCTACGAAATAAGCAAGGACCACTTCATAATATTCCAGAAGGAAGAACTGCGGGCAGCCGAGCCGCAGTCCAGCCGAAAAATTAGCATAGACAAGTTCGTGGACTACCTCTCCATCGACCCCATATACTTCGAAAAATCGTATATCCTGACTCCCGACAAGAGCGACGAGGCCTACAGCCTGCTCTTGACCGCTCTGCAGAAAATGCACAAGGCGGGAGCCGGAAGGATCACGTTGAGAACCAAAGAATACCCTGTCCTGCTGCACGCTTACAAAGGAGCTCTCGTTCTTACCACTCTCAGGTACGCCTACGAAGTCGCAGACCCGAGCAACTTCGAAGAGCTGAAAGCCCTGAAAGAGCCGGAGAAGAAAGAGGTAGACCTCGCCAAGAGAATAATAACAGACTTGTCCGGCGAATTCGACATAAACGAGTACCGAGACGCCTACGCAGAGAGAATCCGCGAACTCATCGCGAAGAAACTCAAAGGAGAAACAATCGTCGCCGAAAAGCCCGTGAAAGAAGAAGCAAAACAACTCATGGTAGCCCTGCAGGAAACGCTCAAGCAGCTGAAGAAAGGATGACAAAGCACTACAGACCTATGCTTGCGCAGCCCGCTGACGAACCCTTCAGCTCAGAAGACTGGATTTTCGAAGTCAAATGGGACGGAATAAGAGCAATAAGCTACATCAACGACGAACTCAGCATAAGGAGCAGAAACGACAAAGAACTGAAATTCAACTTTCCAGAGCTGGAGGAGCTCAGTGGCCTAACGAAGAACAGCGTTGTCGACGGCGAGATAGTAGTCATGAAAGAAGGCAAAGCCGACTTTCAGGCCCTTGCAGAAAGAAGCAGGACCACGTCGGTTCAAGAAATCAAGTACATGTCTGAACAGTCGCCTGCCACGTACGTTGTTTTTGACATTCTGGAGAAAGATGGACAACCTCTCGTTAACTTTCCATTAATCGAGAGAAAGAAAATGTTGAAAGAATACGTCCATGAAGGACAACACGTCGTTCTGTCCGATTTCATAGAAAGGGATGGAGAAGCATACTATGAGGCTGCGATGGCGAAAGGCGTGGAGGGCATAATGGCCAAGAAAAAGGACAGCCGCTATGAACCAGGAGTAAGAAGCGCAGACTGGTTGAAAATAAAAAGGACTCTCACGTGCGACTGCGTCATCTTCGGATACACGATAGGCCGAGGGGCGAGAAAACCGACTTTTGGCGCGTTGATTCTAGGGCTTTATGGCAGACAGGGACCCGCCTACATAGGCAAAGTTGGGACTGGCTTCTCGCAGAAAGAAGCGGAGTCGTTGATGAAGACCTTTGAGCCTCTCCAGGCCAAGAGCAAGACGCTCGAAGGGGTCGATGTCGGAGAAGAGACAGTCTGGCTGAAGCCCGAAACCGTCTGCGAGGTAGCCTACCAGAACGTCACCAAGGACGGCCGACTCCGCATGCCAAGATTCTGCGGAATCAGAAATGACAAGCTTCCGTCCGAGTGCACGCTGGACCAGATCAAGCACGAAGGCCTTCAAGAGTACTTCTCAAAAAGGAACTTCGGCTTCACTCCCGAACCGAAGAGCACGGTTCCTGAGAAGGAAGGAGAAAACTTTGTCGTTCAAGAGCATCATGCCAGAAGACTTCATTACGACCTGCGACTGCAAAAAAACGGCGTGCTGAAGAGCTGGGCTGTGCCAAAGGGCATGCCGGAGCAGCCTGGAGAAAAGAGGCTTGCAGTGGAAACCGAGGACCACCCGTTAGAGTATCGGCTTTTCGAAGGAACAATCCCGAAGGGACAATATGGCGCGGGAACCGTGACAATATTCGACAGCGGAAAGTATGAGCCTAAAATCGTGGAACGAAAACATGATAGAATTCACGCTGAACGGCCGAAAACTTCACGGAAAATACGTTCTGACACGCTTCAAAAAAGCTGGAGAAAAACAATGGCTACTCCTGAAGACAAGACAGCCAGAACAGGAAAAGTGCACATAGGCACGATGGGCTGGAGCTACAAATTCTGGACTGGCGGACTGTACCCCGAAGGACTCAAAACCAAAGAATACTTGACCGAATATGCAAGGCACTTCAATTCAGTAGAGCTCGACAACACCTTCTACAGAACCCCCTCACCCGGCACGGTGAAAGCGTGGAAAGAGCAAACGCCCGAAGGATTCATGTTCTCAGCCAAGTTTCCCAGAATCATAACCCACGTCAAAACGCTCCAGAACTGCGAAAAAGAAGTGGACAGGTTCATCTCCAGTATATCTCAGCTTCAGGACAGACTCGGGCCACTTCTCCTCCAATTTCCCAGCTCATTCGGACCTGGACAGTTGCCTCTCCTGCGAGACTTCTTGCCGTCCTTGCCGAGAAGCTGCCGCTATGCCGTAGAAGTGAGGAACAGAAACCTACTAGAAGAAAAGCTGTGTTCTCTTCTCCGAGAAAACAAAGCAGCCCTCGTGCTGACTGGTCAGCCCAGCGTTTCCCTCGTTGAAGAAGTGACAACAGATTTTGTCTACGTGAGATGGGAAGGAGACAGAAGAAAAGTCAAGGGGACTCTTGGCAGAACCGAAGTTGACAGGACACAAGACACAGGAAAATGGGTCCAGCGAACCAAGATCCTCCTTGGTCAAGGATTCGAGGTTTTCGGGTATTTCAGCAAGTACTATTCAGGCTACCCACCTGGCGACGCAGAGCAATTCCTGAGCTTATTGTCACTCTAGCACCTGTTGGGAAACTCTTAAGTGCAATGAACATCGGAAGAACCTTAAGAGAAAAATGCCGGTCTCTTCAGGAACGCGAGCCTTCCTTCCACAAAGCCTAGGCCGTGCAAGTGTTGATGAGCACACATGTTCGATGTCACGGTCAATAGGCATCAGAGTCTATTCAAACACAAACCCCAAGGTCTGGAGAACCTCAGAGCTACAGAAAGGCTTGGTCTTCGTCTACAACGACGCGGAAAGAATCGGAGAAGCAACAGGGTTCGGAGTTCCAATCATAAAATCCTCAGACGAGACATATTTCTCAGGATCCTCGAGCGTCTACCTGCAGCGCACGAGAGAAGCCACCACCATCTGGAAGGAATACTCCATGAACCGACTGGCAAGAAACGTGTACAAGAACATCAGGCTGGAAAATCGCCAGATGAGGTCAATGTTGAAACGCTTCTCTGACTTGTACCAACGCAACAAGCGATCGAGGTCCCCCATGCTGATGCTGAAAAAAGTACCCATGAAGGTCGGCATCAGCAGCAGCTTCGTAGAAACTGCTCCCCTCGGCAGAGCAATCGTGACCTACGAAATACGGGAAAACCGCATTCTCGTGGAAGCCGACTTCAGCGGTTTGAAGCAGCCGGTTGTGGAGAAGCTTTTCATGATGAACGAACAAGGAACAAGGTTTTTCAGAGGATACCGAGACTCCTGCGGAAAACAACTCGTCGACGAGCAGATCAGCGCTTGGGACCATGTCAAGGCGGACTGGGCGGCCATAACGAACGCTGAAGGCAACGTTGGCTTCCGCTTGAGAAAGGTAAGCAACAGTATTCTCCGTATGGGTCGGGAATTCCGGGACGGCTACTTGGACTGGATCGGGCTCGATTATGAGGTTGACCCGAGGACCAAGACGTTCAGGTATGAAATCGAGGTATTGGGAGCCTGACCTTCAGGATGACAACGGTTACTCTGGTCTATCCTTATTTTCAGCCCTCAAACGACAACTCGATCTTCAGGTTCCCTCCATTGGGTCTAGGATACATTGCGGCTTACCTTAAGAAGGAGAGCATTTCGGTGGACCTCGTCGACTGCACATTCCTGAACCAGAAGGAAGCGGTCGAACGAGTAAGACGGTCGAAACCGAAGATAATCGGCATACAATCGATGTTCTCCTTGAAAAGCAAGGCTCAGGAGTTTGCTTCTCTTTTCAGAGACGACTGCGAGCTGCTCGTCGCCGGCGGACCTCAACCCACATCAAACCCGGAGGAGTTTCTCCGACACTTCGACGTTGCCGTCATTGGCGAGGGCGAACAGACTATGCTTGAACTCGTCACCGAAGCAGAAGGCAACCTCAACCTTTCGAGAGTCGACGGAATCGCGTATAAACAGAACGGCGAGGGACAAGATCAAGTTCACCCCTCCAAGGCGGTTCATTCAGAATCTCGACAACATCCCGTTTCCATCTAGGGAACTCTTCGACAACGAGACCTACAAGAAGTACTACTCAAGAAACTTCGGGTACACAACCACGTCGGTGATGACTTCCAGAGGATGCCCTTTTCAGTGCGGCTTCTGCAGCCGGCCAGTCTTCGGGAACGAATTCAGAAGCAGGTCCGCATCAAACATCGTGGACGAAATGGAACACGTAGCAGCGCTTGGTTACGGCCGGGTGTGGTTTGCCGACGATTGCTTCACTCTCGGTCGCAAGAGGCTCCTGAGAATCTGCGAAGAAATCACCAAGCGGCGGGTCAAAGTCGGTTGGGAATGCCTGTCAAGAGTCGACACCATGGACAATGAGGTAGCCAGAAAAATGAGAAAGGCCGGATGCATCAGAGTCTTTTTCGGTATAGAATCTGGAAACAACAGAATCCTGGCCATGATGAAAAAAAGCGCCACAGTCGAACAGGCCAAGAAAGCAGTCGAAGCAACCAAGCTATCAAAGATTCAGGTCGGCGCGTTCTTCATCGTTGGATACCCAGGTGAGGACTCCTCAACGATGTTGGACACCGTCAATTTTGCATCCAAACTTCCGTTAGACTACTTGTCCTTCACCATGCCCTACCCGATCCCAGGAACCCCGCTGCACGAAATGGTCAAAGACAAAATCACGGTGGAAGAATGGGAAGAACCCAAGAATCTACGACTAATAAAGCACAACCTGCTGTTCCAATCATCGCTGTCCGAGGCAAAACTCAAGTTCGCGATCATAAAGGGAATGGCACAATTCTACATTAGGAAATATCTCCGGCGTCCCGGCTACGGACTGATAGGCCATCCTTTTGAAAGTCTGACAGACTACTTGCTGACACACATGCGTTGATCGTAACTTCAGTCCAGCCAAACACGACTTGACAGAAGAAGAACACAGATGGGAGAGAAGTCTCCTTGATCCTAGAGACTGGAGTCCACGCTCACTGCACGGAATGCAAGTGATCAGAAGCGCAAAGTTGCAGGCACCATCTCCATTTGGCAAGACCCGAGTCCCAGCAGCCACGCCGACGCACGCTCAAGGCAGAATGTGCTGACCGAGATGTAGTCGACTACGCTTATAAGCGCTGAATTGCTATGATCCAAATCAGCACTTCAAGCCTCTTGGCAAGAGGAATAATGAGAACATGAGTCTCGAACAATCAAGTCAAGGTAGAATCAAAGTTGGAGACCCTGCTCCAGACTTCACGCTTCCTAGCCAGTCTGGTGAAATGGTCAGCCTCAGGGACCTCATCGGCAAGAAGATCATCGTGCTGTACTTTTATCCCAGGGATTTTTCAGCTGGATGCACGGCTGAAGCCTGTGCTTTCAGGGACAACTATGAGGTGTTCAAGGATGCGGGCGCCGAAGTGATAGGCGTGAGCTCCCAGTCCATTGATTCCCACAAGAAGTTCGCCTCAGCCAACACGCTTCCGTTTATCCTTCTGAGCGACGAAGATGGCAAAGTCAAAAAGCTATACGGTGCATCCTCAGCGTTTGGGCTCATCGCGGGCAGAATAACGTACATCATCGACAAGAAGGGAATCGTCAAACACGTGTTTTCCTCTCAACTCAACCCGACGAAGCATATCGAAGAAGCTCTACGAATCGTGAAAGAGATCAGCACGTCATGACGATCGAATCAGCATTTTCGATGTCCCTTAATGAATATTGTGCGCTCCAGACGAGGAGCTGCCTATGAAACTGGCTTGCTACTCAATGTGAAAAGCGCACGCATGAGAATAGAGAATGCTATGGACTTCTGGCAAGCAACAGAGTAGTGTGCCTCACGCGCGCTACTGCCAATAGTTTTGCTTTCATTGTTTCTGAGTAGTTCCAAGAGATGGACGGTATTTCTTGAACCAGTTGAACCCGGACTCTTCCATGGTCTTGAGATACTTGTCGTTTCCTTTTGGCATGAGGTCAGCCCGGTAATGAAGGCCAAAATAGTATTGTGCAATGTTTATGTGGCCGTTGACCTTGATTCGGGATGCGCATTTTTCAGCGAATTCTTCTCCGTGAACAGTGCGGCAGACTTTTAATACCGTTTCGAGCCTTTTCTCTGCAACTGGGAGTTTCTGGCCCTCGTACTTCTTGTTGAACGCATCCAAGAGTTCTTTGTCCTTCATCTCATGATAACGTTCCAGATGAACAACTGCATCGACATTCAGTTTGCTTCTCGGCGGGTGCCTCTTCTTAGGGTATCCCAGACACAGCAGAACAACCGGGAACACGCCCTTGGGCAACTTGAACATCGTTTGAATTTTCGCGGGCATGTCGATCACGGTGCCGATGTAAACTGAGCCCAGCCCAACCGAGTCCCCCGCAGTGCAGATGTTTTGAGCGCATATTATCGTATCCTGGAAAGATACCCAGAAATGCCTGAAAGAACTCGTCGCCGTGTATGGAGCAACTTCCAGCCCTGCCCATCTCTCATTGCGATGCAGGTCAAGACAAAACAGCAACAGAACTGGCGCTCTGCCTATGAAGTTCTGTTCACACAACTTGGCTAATTTCTGCTTTGTATCTGTGTTCTCTATTCTTATGATGGAATACGGCTGCAAGTTCCCAGCAGTAGGAGCATGCACGCCAGCCTCGAGAACGACCTGCAGGATGTCGGGCGGAATTCTCTTGTCAAGAAAGTCCCGACAACTTGACCTTTCCAAGAGCAATTTCACCGTTTCATTAGGGTGCTTGTCAATGCTACGGTCCGAACGCTTAGCAGGCATATCATCCACCTCAAGTCGAGCCAATATTCACGCCGTCATCCAATGGGCTATTCTTCGACCCCATATAAGCTTGCCGAACCGCCCGCACCAGAAAAGCATAAAGCGGAAGACCCTGAGAATAGGCTTGCATGTCAACAAGCAGAGATCCCTTGGATGGAACAACCAGACTGGCATCAACCTTTTCCATAGTGGCGTTCGACCCGAAAACCAAGAACCTGGGCGTGGCAGTGCAATCAAGATACTTCTCCGTGGGCACAGCAGTGCCATGGGCAAAAACAGGCGTCGGCGCGGTCGCCACGCAATCCTTCGTCAATATCTCCTACGGCCCCAGAGGCCTGAACCTCCTCAAGAGGGGCTTCAAGGTCCACGAAGTGGTCCAGAAGCTCACCAGCAAAGATAGGGACCGTGATTACAGGCAGCTCGGAATAATCGATGCGAAGGGCAACGCGGCCGCATACACAGGCTCAAAATGCTTGGAATGGGCAGGCAGCAGAACAGTGAAGAACTACAGTGCACAAGGAAACATACTTGCCAGCGAAAAAGTCGTCACAAACATGGCCAGAAGATACGAAACGACAGAAGGAGACCTGGCTGACAGACTTGTCGCAGCCCTAGAAGGCGGAGAAGAAGAGGGGGGAGACGCGAGAGGAAGGCAATCTGCCGCATTGCTGGTCGTGGGGGAGAGAAAGAGCAAAGGAGGCTACGGAGACCGACTCATAGACCTAAGAGTCGAGGACCACTCCGACCCCATCGCAGAACTGAAACGACTGCTGAAACTCCACCGCGTATATTCACTGATCGACGAAGCAGACGAAACCCTGACCGCAGGAAACCCGAAGAAAGCCATAGCCATCATAGAGAAAGCCTTAGAGCTCAATCCTCACGGCGACGACACATACGTGCAGCTAGGCATGGTCTACAAGAAGATGGGGAAGAAGCAAGAAGCGGAAGCAGCCTTCAAAAAAGCCACCGGCATAAACCCGAGAATGAAGACGCTCATCGACCAACTCGCCAAACGGTCCTAACCGAAAAACCTCAGCCAAGAAGACCGAAGAAAACCCAGTCTACGCGCATGCCCGTCATAATGACACGTGCTCAGTCCTCTTGATTATCTCATTCTGCAATTCCGCGTTCAAGTCGACGAAGTAGTCGCTGTATCCAGCAACCCTGACTATCAGGTCCCTGTATTTCTCCGGATACTTCTGTGCGTCGCGCAGCATTTCAGAGCTGACCACGTTGAACTGGATGTGATGGCCATCGAGCTTGAAGTAGGTGCGGATGAGACTCGCCAGCTTGTCGAGTCCTTCCTCATCGGCTAAGAGCTGAGGCGTGAACTTCTGGTTGAGAAGAGTACCGCCGGTTCGGGCATGGTCTATCTTCGCCGCGGACTTTATGACCGCTGTCGGCCCCTTTCTGTCGGCACCCTGGACCGGTGACACGCCTTCGGAAAGAGGCTCACTTGCCCTCCTCCCATCTGGAGTAGCCCCCACTAATTTCCCAAAGTAGACATGAACCGTCGTCGGCAACAGGTTGATCCTGTAACACCCACCCTTAGTGTTGGGCCTGCCATCTACTGCTTCAAAGTAAGCCTCAAAAACCGCCTTCATGATCCCGTCAGCGTAATCATCATCATTCCCATATTTCGGCGTCCGATTCAGGAGACGTTGACGCAAAGTCTCATGTCCGCGAAAATCTGACTCCAAGGCCTCAAGCAACTGTCCCATCGTGACGTACTCGTTGTCGAAGACGTTATGCTTTATCGCGGCAAGCGAATCCGTCATTGTTCCCAGGCCGACGCCTTGGACATAGTTGGTGTTGTATCTTGCACCGCCATCGTTGTAGTCCTTTCCCTTCGCTACACAATCGTCTATGAAAAGCGACAAGAAAGGCACGGGAAGAAGCTCAGCATAGAGCCTTTCTATGATGTTGTTGCCCGTGACCTTTATGTTGACGAAGTAGTTGAGTTGCTTCTTGAACGCCTCAAAAACCTCCGAGAACGAACCGAACTTGGCCGGGTCTCCTGTCTGCAGCCCGATCTTCTTGCCTGTCCGCCTGTCGAAACCGTTGTTCAGGGTGACCTCAAGAACCTTGACCATGTTGAAGTATCCCGTGAGAATGTAGGATTCCTTGCCGAAGGCCCCGGTTTCTACGCAGCCGCTTGCTCCACCGTTCCTAGCGTCTTCAATCCTCTTTCCCTGTCTCAGCAGTTCCTGAATTATGACGTCAGTGTTGAACACGGAAGGCTGCCCAAAACCTGTCCTTATGATCTTCAACGCTCTCTTCAGGAACCTGTCAGGAGTCTTCTTGCTGACCTGCACCATCGAGCCCGGCTGAGTGAGCCTCATCTCTTCCACCACGTCGAGTATGAGATATGAAAGCTCGTTGACCCCGTCTGACCCGTCAGCTCTGACGCCGCCCGTATTGATCAACGCAAAATCAGTATACGTGCTGCTCTCCTCAGCCGTCACGCCCACCTTCGGCGGTGCTGGATGATTGTTAAACTTTATCCAGAAAGCCTGCAAAAGCTCCTCGGCTCTTTCTCTGGTCAACGTCTCGTCTTCGAGCCCTTTCGCGTAGAACGGATAGAGGTGCTGGTCAAGCCTGCCAGGGTTGAAGGCGTCCCATGGGTTAAGCTCCGTTATGACCCCAAGGTGGACAAACCAGTAGTACTGCAGAGCTTCCCAGAAATCCCGCGGAGCATTAGCGGGAACGTGAGCGCAGACAGTGGCTATTCTCTGAAGTTCTTTCCGTCTCTCCGGATTCTTTTCTTTCTTGGCAAGCTTGACCGCTGCCTTGGAATATCGCTGCGCGTAGTGTGTGAGGGCGTCCGCCGAGATCTCCATTGCCTTGAGCTCTTCCCTCTTACTGTATGCCTGAGGGTCATTCAAAAAGTCAAGAGCTTCCATGCCTCTTGTAATTTCCTCTTTCAAGTTCAGCAACCCTTTCCGATAGATCTTGTCACCCAAGGCAGTGTGTCCTGGAGCCCTCTGTTCTAAGAACTCGGTGAAAACTCCAGCTTCATATGCGGCCTTCCACTCATCAGACATCTTGCTGAATATTACATCCCTTATTGACCTGCCGCGCCAGAAAGGAATTATCTGTTCTCTGTAGACCCTTCTGGTCGCATCGTCCACGGCATAGGGAATCTTTTTCCTAGTGTCAAGAATTTCAAGGTCCTCCAAGCTGTGACAGCAGATTTCTGGATACGTCGGCGTCGCCTTCGGGGCTGGACCTCTTTCGCCGACTATGAGTTCACCGTCGTTGATACAGACCTTTTTGTTTTCAAGCAGATGCTTGAATGCAAGTGCCCTCGCAACAGGGACGGAGACTCTGTCTGCAGCACCGCTTGAATAGAACTCGGTGAGAAGGACTGCTCGTTCTGGACTGACTCGAGGTTTGCACTCAAGGCTCTGTTTTCTCAGCTTCCTGATTCTTTCGCGCAATTCATCTTCCTCCTATCCTTACTTTCAGCCCAAACGCTTCCAATCTCTCTCTCAACATGTCTATTTCTCGAGGTGAAGGCGGCTGAACCTTCTCAAGCCTGTAGTGTCTTCCCAGATTCTTGTACTTAGCGACGCCCGCCTTATGATAGGGAAGAAGACTCACGTATTTCACGTTCTGCAGAGAAGATATGAACTCTCCCGTTCTGCGCACGTTCTCCTCACAGTCGTTTGCGCCCGGAATGATCGGCAACGAAACAGCAACGTCGCATCCGTTCTTGACGAGTCTCTGAAGGTTCTTGAGAACCAGCTTGTTTGATACGCCAGTGTACTTCTTGTGCCTCGCATCATCCATGCTCTTCAAGTCGTAAAGAAACAGGTCGACTTTGCGGCTGACGCTGTCGACAACTTTCTGCGAGGCATACCCGCTTGTGTCCAGAGTAGTGTGTATGCCCCTCTCATTGCACTCGCTCAGCAGTGCTTCAAGAAAATCAGGTTGCAGCAAGGGCTCTCCTCCGGAGAACGTAACGCCTCCTTCTGATTCCTCATAGAAAGCCACGTCCCGCTCAATCGCCTCAACAACCTCATCAACGCTTTTCTCTTGTCCCGCAATCGAAAGGGCCTCAGAAGGACACACTTGAGCACATGCACCACACACATTGCAGCTCTTCCTGTTCAAAATCACCCTCTTAGAACTGCACGAAAGCGCCTTTCTAGGGCATTTCCTCACGCACTCGCCGCACCCGATACATCTGCCTTCCCTGTAGACTAGCTCATTCCTTGGATTCTGACCCTCAGGGTTGTGGCACCACCAGCACCGCAAAGGGCATCCCTTAAGAAAAACCGTGGTCCGAATTCCAGGCCCGTCATGAACGGCATACTTTTCGATGTTAAAGATTCTGCCCTTTCTCATGAATGGTCAAGCACACCCCAACATACCGCAACGCGCGCTATAGCTTTTTCTTACAGGAGTACTAAACGTAAGTACGATCGACAACAGTGATGCAAACATGAAAATCCAACTCATAGGCCTGGGCAACGTGGGAAGAAGTCTGGTCGAACTGATAGCCGAGAAAAAAGCCCTACTGAAATCCCACGGGCACACGATAAACATAGTTTCCGTTTCTGATTCAAAAGGAAGCGCCATTGACAAGGAAGGCCTCAGCCCCGAAGAAATCCTCAAGTTCAAGAAGCTCGAATGGAAAGGCTTTCCCAAATACTGCAAGGATTACAGTGCTTCGAGAGCAATAACCCAGGTCGAAAGCGACGCGGTCGTAGAAGTGACACCTTCCACACTAAGCGGCGAGCCTGGACTCTCCAACATCAAGGCGGCATTGAACGCAGGGAAACACGTCGTCACTGCAAACAAAGGACCACTGGTCGTGGCCTACAGAGAACTAGTCGAGACCGCAGAAGCGCACAACGTTAGATTTCTCTACGAGGCAACAGTCGCAGCGCATCTGCCTGTCTTCTGCCTAGTCGAATCATGCTTCAAGGCAGACGAACTCCAAGGCATCAGAGGAATACTGAACGCTACAACGAACTACATGATCGAACAGATGGAAAAAGGCAAAACCTTCCAAGAAGCCCTGAAAAAGACAATCAAAGACGGATGGGCCGAAACAAACTATTCAGACGACATCGACGGAGTGGACGCAGCAAGGAAAACGGTCATACTGGCAAACGCGCTCTTCAACGCAGATGCAAAACTTGGGGACGTGCAGACAAGGGGAATCAGACACGTCGAAAACCTGATGAAAGAAG
The DNA here is from genome assembly GCA_963769845.1 of Candidatus Bathyarchaeota archaeon. GTDB lineage: Archaea > Thermoproteota > Bathyarchaeia > Bathyarchaeales > Bathycorpusculaceae > JBGQMW01. Next base: position 22,551 of record CAVYNL010000014.1, read on the forward strand.
CACAGAAACACACCGCGAAAGTCAAGCTGGTCTGCGAAATAGCAGAAACAAACAACAGACTTGAGATGACTGTCCAGCCGAAAAAAGTCTCCCTCAACGACCCGCTAGCCACCGTTAACCATGGAAACATGGGCATAGTATTCAGGTTCAAAACCTCACGGGACATCTTTGTCTCAGCACAATTTCTAGGACCCAAACAGACAGCCTACGCGGTACTGAACGACCTGCTGAAGATAGAAACAGGGGCATCTTGCTAGGCGTACACTAGAAGGGTCTGCTCATCCCAAGCTGTTCTGCGATTTTCCTGAGGTCCTCTACGACCTTCGCATTCAGCGGCACGCCATCCTTCGCAAACCGTTCAGCCAGCTCGAACTCCTTCTCACCATGGATGTAGATGCGTTCAGCCCCCAATGCTTTCGGAGAATTTCTCAAACGCTGGATGAGGTCGTCCATGTCTCTCTTGAATTCTTCCTTTGCTCGAAACGCGTCGATACGCATGGCACCAAAGAAGTGGCCGATCCCTGATGGCAGTGGTTTCCCGTCTTTGTCCTTCGGGTAGACACTGTTGGCATACAACGCTCCGGGCAGCACAGCGCTGAAAATCTCCACGGCCAGAGCCAGTCCGTAGCCTTTGTGCCCGCCGGACTCTTCCAGAGCACCTCCTAGCGGAAGAAGACCTCCTCCGCTTCGTTTGGCAATATTCTGAAGAACGCGCGACGGGTCGTTAGTCGCTATGCCGTTCTCGTCAGTCGCCCAGTTGATGGGAATAGGCTTATCCAGTCGAGCATAAACTTCAAGCTTGCCTCGCGTCACCGTGCTCGTAGACATGTCCAGAACGTAAGGGCGCTCCTTCCCCGCAGGCACCGCAATCGCGATAGGGTTCGTGCCCAGCACGGCGTTCCGAGTAAACGTAGGCACAACAAGAACTTCAGTGTTCGTCGTGCATATGCCCACCATGTCCTCAGCCAAAGCCATCATCGCGTAGAACCCGGCTATTCCATAATGATTCGAATTGCGTACAGCAACAAACCCCAGAGAATGCTCCCGAGCCTTGCTCATCGCAAGCTGCATGGCCCTGAACGAAACAGGCTGCCCCAGACCCGCATCCGCGTCAATGGTCGCCGTACTCGCAGTCTCATGCACCACGCGGGGCTTCGCATTGGGCCGCATCATCCCCTGCTGAATACCAGAAACGTACCTGCCCATCCGCGCCACACCGTGAGAATCGATGCCTCGCAGGTCTGCTTCCACCAACACCTTAGCAGTGACCTGGGCATCCTCACTTGGTACGCCGAGCTTTTCAAGCGCGTCCGAGCAGAAGGATTTCAATACGGTCGGATTGACCCGCAAATCACCCTTAGCCATGCGCCTCACCTTCTTACCTCATTGTCAACGATTTCGGCAACATACTCGCCTATGGCAGCAGCAGCTGTCAGACCTGGTGACTCTATTCCTATTAGGTTAATAAACCCGAAAAAGCCCCTGTCAGCCTCGTGCCTTATGACAAAATCCTTGAACCCATCCTTCGGTCCTTGAAGCTTGGGTCTGATCCCTGAAGAATCCTCATGAATCTCATAATCATGAATCTTCGGTACAAATCGGGTCACATCCTCACGAAACTCTTTCTCTTTAGACTCAACGGCGTAGTCGATCTTGTCGACATAGTATGCATTGGGTCCAAGCCTGATCGAACCTGCAAGGTCTGGCGTCAGATGGATTCCCAACCCTGGACCCTTCGGCACAGGATAAACAAGCATCTTCGCAAGCGGCTTCCCGGACACCCTGAAGTAATCTCCCTTGCACGGATATATCCTGTACCCAAGCTTGGCAACATCCAAACCTACCATGGCCGCGACCTTGTCTGAAAAGAGCCCAGCACAGTTGATCACTGTCTTAGCTGTTACGGAGAACTCCTCACCAACGCTCATGCCCGCCACCTCGAATCCACCGTCGGTTTTCCTGATGCTCGTGACCTCAGTCTCAGTGGCCAGAGCAGCGTTGTTCTTCCGAGTCTGCGCGTAAAAGTGGTTCATCAACTCGTCGGGCTCCAGAATGCCCGTGGACGGCGTAAGAAGAGCTTTCTCAACCTCAACGCAGGGCTCCAACTTCCGAACAGCTTCCCCGTCCAGAAACCTTAAGCCCTCCACACCGTTCTCGGTCCCTGCGCCCATAAGCTTGTCTAACTCGTCGACCTCTTCTTCTTCGACCGCAACCGTCAGCTTCCCCAGCCTCTTGAACGGAATCCGATACCTCTCACACAGCTTGTACATCATCGCGTTCCCTTTCACGCAGAGCTTGGCCTTCAGAGAATTCTTCGGATAGTGGATGCCCGAATGGATAACGCCGCTGTTGTGGCTACTAGTCTCCTGACCATACCGAGCGTTCTTTTCAAAAACGTACACGCCCTCATTGCTCTCAGAAACCTTGGCGGCAACAGCCAATCCGACGACTCCAGCGCCGATGATCACGATGTTCGCAGATTCCATGGATACCACCAAAAGCGATCCGCTAATAAGCCTTTTGGGCGCACACGATAACTAGAACGAGTTCTACGAGAAAATGATGACATAGAGTCGCGTCCGAAAAGAACATCGGACAATACCCTCGTAGGACATGCTGAAGCGTTTCCCAAGGAAAGAAAAAATAGGGAATAGTGTGACCGCGGGCTAAGTTGAGTATTGCAGGCCATCTTGCGGTGGTTACAGGTATTTCTTCGGGCTCTTCTCAAATTCCTTCTTGCAGCCAAGTGCGCAGAAGTAGTAGGTTTTCCCCTGGTACTCGCTCTTGAATTTCGCGGTCTTCTCGTCCACTTTCATCTTGCACACAGGGTCGATTGCCATGTATGGCACCGAACAATGAACTGATTTCCTAGAAATATAAACTTTCTATTTACGAGGAAAAGGGCTCCAAATGACTAAAACCAAGATAATGGACAAAAAAGGGAGATGGCGGAGTCTAAGGTCCTTTCTTCGTGATCTCTTTTATGATTCCTGCGGCCACGGTTGTGCCCATGTCTCTGACTGCGAAGCGTCCGAGCTCTTCGAACTCCGAGAATGTTTCAACTGCTATCGGGTGCAGAGGCTCCATCCTGACGACTGCGGCGTCTCCTGTCTTCAGGAAAGTCGGTTTCTCCTCAACGACTTGTCCTGTGCGCGGGTCAAGCTTTCTTATGAGTTCGGTGAACCTGCATGCAATCTGTCCGGTGTGATAGTGCAGGACCGGCGTGTATCCGGCAGCGACTGCTGTCGGGTGGTAGATGACGATTATCTGGCCGATGAATTCTTTGGCAACCGTCGGCGGGTTTGTAGTGTGCCCGCAGACGTCTCCGCGTTTAATGTCTGTCTTTGCAATGCCTCTGATATTGAAGCCTATGTTGTCTCCGGGTTCTGCCTTTGGAATCCTTTCGTGGTGCATTTCAAGTGATTTGACTTCACCCTGCTTGTTAGCAGGCATGAAAATGACCACGTCATTCTCCTTGATCACTCCAGTCTCGACTCTGCCAACTGGGACCGTGCCTACGCCTGTGATGCTGTAGACATCTTGAATCGGTACACGCAGTGGCTTGTTCGTAGGCTTGGCTGGGACTTCGAATGTGTCCAATGCTTCGATGAGTGTCGGTCCAGTGTACCATGGCATCTTGTCACTCTTCTTGACAAGGTTGTCGCCTGTCCATCCAGAACAGGGCACGAACGGTATCTTCTCAACCTTGAAGCCCACCATCTTGAGCATTCGTCCTACTTCGTTCTTGATTTCGTTGTATCTATCTTGACTCCAGTTAGACGAAATATCATCCATTTTGTTAACGGCAACGACTAGTTGGCGAACGCCCAGTGTGAAAGCCAAAAACGCGTGTTCTCTTGTCTGGCCGCCTGGTCCGATGCCGGCTTCGAACTCTCCTCTTCTGGAGGAGCAGAAGAGTATGGCGCCGTCAGCTTGGCTTGCGCCTGTGATCATGTTCTTGACGAAGTCTCTGTGCCCTGGCGCATCGATGACCGTGAAGTAGTATTTCTTGGTCTCAAATTTCAGGAATCGAAGGTCAATGGTTACTCCTCTTTCCCTTTCTTCCTTGAGATTGTCGAGAACCCATGCGAACTTGAAGCTTTCTTTTCCGGCTTGCTTGGCTTCCTCTTCAAACTGCTTGATCGTCCGTTCGTCAACCGCTCCAGCAAGGTACAGCAAGTGTCCGGTGGTCGTTGATTTTCCGTGGTCTACGTGTCCCATGATGACGAGGTTTAAGTGTGGAAGTGTGGGCTTTCCTACTTTGCTCATCTCTTATCCTCCTTTTTTTCAAATTTCCTCTAGATTTTAATGAATTCGTTTACACAACTGTTTAATCGATTATTTTAAGTTTATGATGAACAGAAAACACTGCGCAGCAAAGGGAGAGTGGAAACAAATATTAAAGCTCGCCCGAAAAACTACATTCTGGTCAAGGTTAAATCATGCCGACAAACTTGCCTCCTGAGGCAAAGAACAAGTGGGAAGAAGTTGAAGCGACAAAGAATCCACGAGAGAAGCTTCGTCTGCTTGAAGAATTCCTCAGTTTGGTCCCAAGACACAAGGGAACGGCAAAACTCTGCGTGAACGTGAAGAAGAAGATAAAAGACCTGAAGAAAGAGATGGAAGAGAAGAAGAGGAAAAGGGCCGCCAGAAGTGGACCGAAGATCTTCATAGAAAAAGAGGGCGCCGCCCAGATAGTTCTCATAGGCTTGACAAAATCCGGAAAAAGCAGTCTGCTTACAGGACTGACAAACGCTAAGGTGGAGATTTCGCCTAGCCCATACACAACACGGGAGCCCGTACCTGGAATAATGAACTACAAAGACATCCAGTTTCAGCTCATAGAGGCACCGGCCCTCATGGAAGGTTCCGCAGACGGCAGAGCATGGGGACTTCAGACCTTGGGCGTGGCCCGAAACGCTGATGGTCTGATACTTGTCATTGACCTTTCCCAAGACCCGGTCAAACAGCTCTCGACAATACTAGAGGAAATGGAGAAAGCCAGAATTCTCCTCAGCAAACCCAAAGCTCACGTGGAGATCGACCGCAAGTTCATGGGCGCAGGCCTCAGAATAATCGTCATGGGAAGACTGGTTGACTGCAACTTCAAGGATGTTGAAGAACTGCTGAGAAGCTACAGGGTCACGGACGCTTTTGTAAAGGTTTCAGGAGAAGCCACACTAGAAGAGATCGAAGACGCGATCTACCAGAGCACAGTGTACAAGCCAGCCGTCGTCATAGCAAACAAGATTGACTTAGAGGGGGCAGATGGCAACCTAAAACTCCTCAAGGCCTATGTCCGCAACAAGCTACCCATCATTGCCGCCTCAAGCGCGAACCGCACGGGACTGGAAAAGTTGGGCGAAACACTGTTCAACACGCTCAACATAATGCGAATCTACACCAAAGAACCTAGCGAAAGAGAATTCTCAAATAACCCTTTCATCCTCAAAAAAGGCTCCACTATCTACGACCTAGCAAGAAACATTCACAGCGACTTCAAAGAGAACTTCAACTTCGCAAGAGTCTGGTCCAAACGCCTGAGATTCAGTCCCCAAAAAGTAGGAGTAACGTTCATCCTCCAAGACGGAGACGTCGTAGAGATACATCTCAAATAGCTCTACTAGATGACATCAACAGGGCTTAGGGAAGCGATTTCTTCGTATAAACAGGCCTTCCGTCAACGATTGTCATCTTTACCATCACATTCTTAACCTGGTTTGAGCCGACACTGTGAAGGCTATCTGAGAGAAGAGTGAGGTCAGCAAGCTTTCCTGCTTCGACAGACCCACGTTTGCCTTCGTCAAAAGATGCGTAAGCCGCATTCACTGTGTAACTGGCTAGAGCTTCATCAACCGTCAGCCTCTCTCTAGGCCTGTTCTGTGTAGCAGCTGCCCAGATGCCCAGCAAGGGGTTTATGTTTTCAACGGGACAATCTGAACCTGAGACAACAACCAACCCTTTTCTCAGGAGTGTCTTGAAGGGATAAACCCATCGAGCACGTTTCTTCCCAACGCGGCTGACGACCCAGAAGTCAGAGACGACAAAATGAGGCTGAACGGAAGCTATTACACCTAGGCGTTTCATCCGTTTGATGAGACCGGGGTTGAGAACGGAACTGTGCTCAATTCTGTGCCTGTGGTCAGCTCGGGGGAAAGATTTCAGCGCCTTTTCATAAGCCTTCAGGACTGCACATATTGCGCGGTCGCCGATGGCATGTACGGCTAATTGAAAACCAGCTTTGTGCGCTTTCAAGACAAGATTCTCAAGAGTCCTCTGGGAGTCAAGAAGCATACCGCATGTTCCATGATTGTCAGAGTAGGGCTCGTTCAAAGCTGCGGTGTGTGCCCCAAGCGAACCGTCAGCCAAGATTTTGACAAACCCCGTTTTGACCATGCCCTTTCCAACATCCTTGAGCAGCGGAGAATTCCCAAGCTTATCTAGAAGCTCAACAGAAACACCCAGACGAACTCGTAGGGGGAGCTTGCCCTCGGAATCAAGCTTACGTAACACACGAATCTCATCCGCAGACTCCACCATCCAATGGACACACGTAAGCCCAGCCTCCACAGCCTTCTCAGCTGCTAGCATGCACGCTCCTTCAAGCTTTTTCAGCCCTGGTTTAGGAACCAGTCGAGAGACGATGCCAAGAGCATTCTCTCGAAGAATGCCAGTAGGTTCGCTTGTCTTGCAGTCCAAATCGACTTTTCCGCCCTCGACGACGGTTTCTTTTGTTATGCCAGCCAATTGCAGAGCCTTGGTGTTGGCAACGGCAATGTGCCCGCATACACGTTCCAACAGCACGGGCAGGTCTTCTATTGCCTCATCCAAGTCCCAACGGGTCGGTAGGCGCTTTTCTTCAAACAGCTCCTGGTCCCATCGTCCTCCCTTTATCCAACTTTCGCCAGGGTTTTCACGGGAGTATTGTCGCAGTTTCTGCTGCATCTCTTTAATAGAACTCATGCTGCGTAGGTCCACAGACTGAAGGAAAAAACCAAAGCCCGTCATGTGAACGTGGCAATCTGCAAGTCCGGGGACTAATGTCCCGTTTTCTGCGTCTATTACTCTTGTCTTCGGGCCTATAAACCCGTGAATCTCCTCGTTCGAGCCAACGGCAACTATCTTGTTCCCAAGCACAGCAACCGCTCTGGCATACGGCTTTCTAGGGTTCAGCGTAACCACATAGGCGTTCACGATTACCAATGAAGCCTTTGGCATGCTTGGGAAATATCGATTTGGCAGAATAAAAGGATTAGAATTGAAAGGCTAGACCCAGTTCTGTCCTGGCTTTCTCTGAAGAATAACCCGTTTCTCGTAGTTCCGCCTGTTTCTGAACCGCGGATTCGGACTCTTCCTCGGCGTAGCCTGAATCTTCGGAGTCTGAGACCTAACTTTCCCCGCTTTGGAAAGCGAACCGTGCGTAGGCATATCGACACCACTTACACATTCAAACAATGTACAGCAACTCTTAAACCTTTTCAAGCATAGCACATGGAAACGGTTGATAGATGACAGGCCCTTCGGAAGCTATGCAGAGATGGGGGAAAGCGCAACGGGATGGAGGGGAAGACTTTTCTTAGGAAGAGTTATTTGTTCTGCAGTGAAAATGATTTGAGGGCAGAGGTAGCCAAGCTAGGCTAAAGGCGCAGAGTCGCTGAACAGGCGACGCGGTCGCTTCAGGAGCCTGTCGCGCAGGCGTTCGTGGGTTCGAATCCCACCCTCTGCACCACATCAGTTTCTCGGAAGCCGCAACAAGCCGCGTAGGAAGCCTTCTAACGCGTTTTGGTTTCCGCTTCGTATATTTACTCAGAAGCCAAGTTATCCATGTGGACAGAATGAGAGAATTTCCAAAGCCCATTGTCGTGGTCAGCAAATGCATCGAGTTTGGACCCGTCAGATGGAATTCTGAGATCATCTCCAGTGATTTTGTCAGAAGACTGAGGCATTGTGTCACTTTGATTCCTGTCTGTCCGGAAATTGAGATAGGTCTAGGTGTCCCCCGAAATCCTCTGAGAGTACTCTCATCCGATGGAAAGCTGAAACTCATCCAGCCTGACACTGCAATAGATCTGACGGACAAAATGCTGAAGTTCGCAGAATCCTTTCTGAATTCCCTGCCAGCAGTCGACGGATTCATACTCAAAAGCAGTTCACCTAGCTGCGCCCTAAGAGACACAAAAGTCTATCCCGACTGTCAAGAACCCGCACCAACAGCCAGAGGTCCAGGGTTTTTCGGGAAGAAAGTCCTACAAAAATATCCACGTGCAGCAGTAGAAGACGAACGACGCCTTGATAATCCTCGGAAAGCAAAGCACTTCCTCGAAAGAGTCTTCACCTCAGCGAGACTAAGACAAGTCAAAGCCTCCAAGTTGCCAAGACCAAGAGCGAAACTCAAGCCCGGAAAACGCGTGCTACACAATGCTGGGCCAAGAGTGAGGAAGAAAAGAAAACTCGGGTGAGAAATTGTCTGACGCGGTCATTTTTGATTGGGATGGCACCATCGCCGACACCACACAGGCTGTCGTCACGTCATTTCAGGAGACACTCAGACGCATAGGCGTCGAAGTCGAAGACGCTTTCATCGAAAAGAGAATAGGCATAGGCGCTATCAACACGTTCAAAGAAGCACTGGAAGCCACAGGGAAGCCCTACACCGAGAGAATGCTGGAAGAACTCGTAAGGCAGAAGATTGCCGCACAAATCAACCTCGCGGACACAGTGACACTTTTTGACGGCGCCATCGAGCTGCTAGACTCTCTTCGAGACAAAGTAGCTATCGGATTGGCCAGCATGAACAACAGGAAAGTCATCCTGAATCTTCTGAGAAAAATGAGATTAACCGAGTATTTTCAAGTGGTCATTACGGCTGATGAAGTCAAACATCCGAAACCATGCCCTGACATCTTTCTGGAATGCGCGAGGAAACTCCGCTGCCCGCCAGAAAGATGCGTCGTGGTAGAAGACTCCGTATTCGGCGTGGAAGCCGCCAGAAGAGCTGGAATGAAGTGCATAGCTGTTCCAACGGGAGCATACACGCGGAGACAGCTTGAAAAGTTGAAGCCTGACCTAGTGGTCAGCTCGTTGAAAGAGAGGCAGAAAGTCCGCGAATTTATCTTGCGCGGCTGATTTCAGCAAGGAAAACTGCAGAACAAGATGGAAGTGTTTATCTTGTCAGGCGAACACGACCTTGAACTATGCTGAAGTGCAACGGTGAAAACCTGTGGAAGTGAAAACCCCCAGAGAATTCTTTGAGAAGGTCTTGCCAACCAGGTTTAGCCCAGAAAAGGCAAAGGGCGTTGAAGCTACTGTGCAGATGGACATCACAGGACCTAACGGCGGAAACTGGACAATAACGATAAGAGACCAAAAAATGACTGTGGAAGGGGGAGTTCATCCTTCGCCTACGATGGGAATAAGAATAGCTGACAGCGACTTCGTCGATGTTGTGAACGGCAAGATGAGCGGCGTAGAAGCCTTGATGGCTGGAAAGCTTGAATTCAACGGAAGCATCGGAGCTGGAATGAAACTGTTGAGCACTGGACTGATATGAGGTTTGGCTGGCTCCAAAAAGAGGGGGAAGGTTAGAGTTTTCTGCGTTCCATCCGTGTGTATATTGCCATTGATGCATAGATTATCATTGTTGCGGCCCACAAGCCGATCAAGCTTTGGATGACCAATGGTGAAGCAAGGCCAAATGCGGTCCAGAAAATCAATGTTGCTATCGGTAGAGGCGCTATGATCGCTATGACGCTGAGAAATTGTATGAGTGGCTGGTTGTGAATCATTCGCTTGTTGCGGCGAACCCAAGCCTCTGCTTCTGCCAACTTTGTCATGGTCTTTGCACAGCCTTAGACGTCTGCTCTGCCGCCGCCCCATGCCCAGAGAAGCATAGCTATGGCTAAGCTCAAGATTGCTGGCGCCAATTGCATTAACCGTAGCTTGCTGGCTACGTTCAATTTTTTACCCTCCTGTGTTCTGCTGGAATGGTCTTGGAACAACACTCAAGTACCTATCCAACTAATCCAATCTGTTTGAGGCACCAAAGTAAAAACACTTATGAATTCAGAATCAAAATTCAAAATAAACCTCAACCGCAAGCCCAATGCTGCATCACGTGCGAATTGACACGACTGAGCCACTGGAGGGAAAAATTCGAGGAGAACTTCAGTCTAGAAAAGCCCGAATGCCCTTTCTGCAAGAAGCCATGATCCATCACACGCCGCAGTATTCAAACCGCTCAGATTCTCCCGGCAGACACCGAATTTCAAGCCACGTTTCTTGGCTAAGACGGCGATAGATGTCAACAGTTTAAGACGTATCTCTAACGGCAGGTAGAAACTTCCACCGATTCTTTCGCCCTTCTCAAAATAGAGTGGCGCCAACTTCTCGGCAAGAGCGGGCAACCCTCGGCTCAGCCTCTTCCAATTGTCGGTCTTTACCTTGTAAGTTGAGCTTGTAATATGCTTTACACCTATTGAAGCAAGGGTCTCGACGAGTCTTTCCTGCTTATCATTGAAGAAAGGAATCAGGGGGTCAATGCGTACAGACGTCGGTATGCCTTTGGCAAGCAGAGTTTCAGCTGCTTTCAAACGCGCAGACGGCGGAGGCGCTTGAGGCTCTATCAGTTTCGCAGCTTCATCGCTGTCTGTGGTTATCGTCATCGAAACCATGGATGGAAGCCTGCCGAGCAAGTCGATATCCCTAGCTACGAGCGGAGACTTTGTGATTATCTGAACGCTGCACTTGCTTCGGGCCAAGATCTTAAGGCAGTCTCGCATTAATCCAGTTTCAGCTTCCGAGTTCGGATACGGGTCTGATGAGTTGGACAACGAGATTGTCTCGCCCTTGAGGTTTGCAGCTTCTTTTTCAAGTCTGCGAATCAAGTTTTTCTTGACTCTGCATTCTGAGAAGCGGGGAACATAGCTTGACGCGTAGCAGTAGGCACATGCGTGGTCGCAGCCCGTGTACGGGTTGAAAGTCAACTTTGGAGGGCATGTGCAAAGGCTAGAACGCCAAGGGTCAAACCTTGAAATCAGGCCCAACAGTTCTCACTAGTATTAGCCTGAACCTCAGGTTACAAAAACCATTCGCAAATGAACCCCGACAGAAAAGGGAGAGTTTCTAGAAGCAAATGGTTGACACCATGCATAGGCCTTTGTTCCGAGCACTTCAAGTTTCCGAGTATATCGTCCAGACACTGCCTATAGTTCGACACCTTAGGCGGTTGGAGACCGCGGGCTGAGCTGGTCGGTCGAAACCTTCCAGCCTACACCCCGGTTCCATCAAACCCATCTTTTATGGGAGCCTTCGTCCCATAGGCTCGAGCCGTTACCAGCTCAGCCGTTTATGGGAACGGCTGCCTATTTTCAGGAGAGACTTCGGGCTTAGATGCTTTCAGCCCTTATTCCCAATGGCGTGGCTGCCCGGCATTTGCCCTGTCGGACAACCGGTTAACTAGAGGCCACAGCGTCCCGTTCCTCTCGTACTGGGGACCCTTTCCCCTCAGGCAGCCAGCACTCCCAGCAGATAAAGTCCGACCTGTCTCACGACGGTCTAAACCCAGCTCACGTTCCCTTTTAATAGGCGAGCAGCCTCACCCTTGGCCCCTTATGCAGGGCCAGGATAGGAAGAGCCGACATCGAGGTACCAAGCCGCGGGGTCGATAGGGACTCTCGCCCGCGACGAGCCTGTTATCCCTAGGGTAATTTTTCTGACACATCCAGCCCCCACCAAGGGGGACATGGATGATCGCTAAGCCCGGCTTTCGCCTCTGGATCCCTTACTTTGGAGGATCCAGTCAGGCCGGCTTTTGCCTTTGCACTCTACGACGGATTTCTGTCCCGTCTGAGCCGACCTTAGGGCGCCCTTGATATCTTTTCAAGGGCGTGCCGCCCCAGCCGAACTGCCCACCTACCGTTGTTTCAGCGCCGAAGCGCCGGTTAGAAACACGGCCGCAGAAGGACGGTGTTCCATTGTCGCCTCCCCCAGTTCCCTGAGAAACCGGGATTAACAGCTTCCGTCTACGCTCTGCATCCGCAAACGTATTCCAGCGGCAGGCTGCAGTAAAACTCCACAGGGACTTCTTTTCCCGCTGGGAGTTCGTGGACTGTTCGTCCACGTTATGTGGTTTCACCGGGTACTACGTGGGGACAGCGGGGCCCTCGTTGATCCATTCATGCACGTCGGAACTTACCCGACAAGGCATTTGGCTACCTTGAGAGAGTCAGAGTTACTCCCGGCGTTTGCAGGCCCTTGGCCCAGTTGGACCTAGGTTTCAGGTACCTGTACTGGCCAGGATTCAGAAACCGTTCACACGCTTTCGCGCTTGCGGTTTCCTGTGTTTTTATTAAACAGTCGGGACCCCCATGTCACTGCGACCTGCCATTCCAGCCAAAGGCAAAAACGGCAGGCACCCCTTATACCAAAGGTACGGGGCTAGATTGCCGAGTTCCCTCACAATAGTGTATACCCGACACGCCTTAGGTTCCTCGCCTAGGGACACCTGTGTCGGTTCTAGGTACGGACACAAAGAATCCTTCTCGACGCCCTTTTCACTGGCTCCAAAAATCGGCTGAACCGCCCTAAAACGGGCAGCTATTCCTGATTTCAACTGGTTCTCGCCATTACGGCACTCCCCAGACTTATACAGTTAAACAAGGCGACAGCCTTGCTCAGCATATCTCGAAGCGTCAGACGTCGAGCTTGCGTCGCCGCGTGTATCTTCGTGGTTCCGGAATTTTAACCGGATTCCCTTTCGACATGGTCGGTTAGGCCATATCTTAGGACCGACTTACCCCCGGCTGACGATCGTTGCCGGGGAACCCTGGCCCCTTCGGCGGAGGGGATTCTCACCCCTCTTTGCTGTTACTACCGCCGGGATCTGCAATCCTGATCCGGTCCACTGGACCTCACGGCCCAGCTTCTGTCCAGTCAGGACGCCATCCTACCAACGCAACCGAAATTGTGTTCTGAGGTATCGGTGGCTGGCTTAGCCCCGTCAATTTTCGGGGCCGTGAGCCTCGGCGGGTGAGCTGTTACGCTTTCTTTGAAGGGTGGCTGCTTCTGAGCCTACCTCCCCGCTGTCTGAGGCTGACGACGCCCTTTAGTTTGACATTTGGCCAGCACTTGGGGACCTTAACCTCAGTCTGGGTTGTCCCCCTCTCGGTCCAGGAGCTTACCCCCTGTAACCCGTTTCCCGTTGTCTACGACGCTGATAGATTCGGAGTTTGAAAAAGAAATGGAGCCTTTCGGCTCCTTACTTCCTAATCAGTGCTCTACCCCATCAGCCGTCTCGTACGGGACTGGGCTGCGACCCATTTTGGATGGAACTAGATATCACCAGGCTAGATTGGTCTTTAGCCCCTAGCCCCAGGTCTGAAGAACGAATTGCACGTCAGCACCCTTGCGAGCCTCCACTAGGCTTTCGCCTAGCTTCGCCCTGCCCAGGGCTAGATCGCCTGGTTTCTAGTCTCAAGTCTGTGACTCCGGGCCCTTTCAGACTCCGCACCTCGCCATCACAAGGATGGTTGCGTGCATGTCGGTTTTCCTGTGCCTGCGGGTTTTTCGCCCTTAGGCTTGCCACAGACATGAACTCCCCGGCCCGTGTTTATAGACGGAACGTGCAACCCTGGTCCCCCTCTCTTGTACACCCGTCTCACGGCGGTTTCCTTTGGGAGGGATTTACCCTTCCGGGCTGCACACGTCTCTAACCGTCTGGTTTCAGGCACTTTGCACCCCCCTCTCGGGGTACTTTTCATCTTTCCGTCACCGTACTAGTGCGCTATCGGTCTTGAGGTGTATTTAGTCTTGGAAGTTGGTGACTCCCGACTTTCCGCACCCAAACCAGGGTACGGTACTCCGGGACTCCAGCTCAGCTCCTATCAATTTGCGCTTACGGGGCTTTCACCCTCTGTGGCAGGCCTTTCCAGGCCACTTCAACTTCGTTGATGAGGAGGAAGCCGGGCCCTTAACACTACATTTCCCGCAGGTTTCCCTTTGGGATTCGGTTTGGACTGCTCCCTTTTCGCTCGCTGCTAATAAGGGAATCCCGTATTGGTTTCTTCTCCTCCCCCTACTAAGATGCTTCAATTCGGGGGGTTCCCGCTCCCGTGAGGGAGCACCATGATTCCGAAGAATCACAGTAGGAAGTCCCATTGAGGTATCCCCGGTTCTAAGGCTGCATGCGCTTACCCGGGGCTCTTTCGCGGCTTGCCGCGCCCTTCATCAGCACTCAAGCCGAGCCATTCTCCAGACGGCGTAGCTTGTCGAACCTTACGGCAGTATCTGTTTAACGTCTCGGTGAAACTTGATTAGTGCAGGTTTGCACAGGCCTATGCACGGTGTCATCGTGAGCAAATGTGCTATCGCCCATTTCCACCCTTCACTCCGAACCAAATCTGATATGGAGTTGCATCTCTTTTATGGCTTCAAGTAAGTAGCCAAACTATTCCAGAAGCGGTTCTCGCAGATATAAGGATTACGTCCCGAAAAAACAGGCTTCCCAATCCCGATTACTCCGTGCTAACGTTTTTATTTTCGATGCTGTGAAGCTATAGATGCTGCCTCGATAGCTCAGTCGGTAGAGCAACAGCCTTGTAATGGTTCCAACATCAGGATTGATTGGACACAGTATCAAGTTTTCTTGTCAAGGAAATATAGAAAGCAATATGCCAGAATGCAGTTCAACAACGCAAGAAGGTATCTTGATTGTTTAGATAATCCTTCAAAGCTCCTTACACTTTCACCATCAAACAAAGCCAATGCGATGAAGTCTCTGATTTGTCTATCGAAGTACGTTGGCATTTATCTGCAGTACAAAGAAAAACTAAGGCAGTACGATATCAAATGGGTAAGACCTGACTCTTTTGAGAGTTTCATCAGAATAATGAACAACAACCACAGTGACCTTCTGAAATGGTACAAGGGAGTTTGCAGCATGCTGAGCGACAGTGGAAAACTCTACCCAAAGACCTAGTGATGCAAATAGCCAACTGCAAACCAGCCTCATACTACTCGATACACTGCTTCCTCATGAGAAGAAAAGTCAGCCTCAGAATAAGAGAACTCAGATCATACTACGCCTCATTCATGGTAAGACACAACATAATAAGCGAAGGAGTCGACCTGCTCCAAGGCAGAATACCAAAGTCAGTCTTCGCCAGACACTACCTGAAAGAAAACCCCTCAGAACTCAGAGACAGAGTACTAGCAGCATTAACACAACTAGAACAGACACTCAACTAATGCCGAAACAAGTCGAAACATCCCCCTCTTTTTTCTATGCTTAGAATTTCGAAACTTCGATGAAAAACTTCTAGGGACTCCCTGAAATGAATGGAAATGGAGCTTTACAGAAACTTGAAGAACACATTAGGCAATCAGACAACTGGCGAAGTTGGTTGCTTGAACCTTCAAGATTCTCCTTTGCCTTGTTGACGTTTCTCTTTTTGACGTTTCTTGTATGTGATGTAGTCTGCTAGGTTAGAGAGCGTCAATGGAAGATATTGACTTTTATCATTTAGATCGATGAGAAAGCTGCTCATCTGATCAGCTATTGCCGAGGGATGATGTTTTATCTTGTTGAGGTGCTCCGTGTACGTTGAATAGTCTTCATGAAAGGCGACAACGACCCTGTCAGCATTTAAGCCTATACCACTCATCCCAACTATCATTGACATTGGGTCTTTCCACAATGTTTGACGAACCTGTTTTCTAATTTCCTTCAGCTTTTCTTCAGGAATGGGCTCTTTCAGTTTTGCGAATTCTACAGACATGATCCCAAATCCAAGTTTGGCGAAATCAGGTATCATGGTGTATTCTTTTATCACTCCCTCCTTCTCCAACTTCTTCACCGTCCTGCTTACCGTTGGCTGAGAAACACCGAGAACCTTTGCAAGTTCCCTATCACTTCTGCGACTATTCTTCATAAGCTCACAAACTAGCTTCCACTCAACTTCTTTCAAAATTGCCACCTTCAATACATTATTGAATGAGACACCTGCAACCTAAAAAAAGCTTCTATGGACAGCATATTGCTTCCAGAACGTACTTCTCAATACTAGCAAGTTCTGAATGTGTAATACACGCCCTCTCATGCATGGAAACAACAACATAGCAGAATACCAGTATGCCCTATGCATGCACCAGTTAGAACTACGATGAAAAACTTCTAGGGACTCCCTGAAATCTTTGAAGCTTTAGGCTTTTGATTGCTGAAGTTTCTGTTCTCTCTTCCTCATTTCATAGTAGAGATATTCAAACTGGTCAAAAAGTGTTGGGAAGTGATATTCCTTTCTCATACCTTCTACGAGAGGTTTCATCTTCTCCCACACTTCAGAAATGGGAAAAATCTGATTAATGAGAGAGGCATCTATGAGCTTGTTTCTGTAAAGAGTCCCGATTTCTTCGAAGAAGTTGCCCATTGTCATAAACGACATGGGAACTTCTTTCTTAGAAATGGGTTTTCCATACCTTTTCACAAAGTCATCGTAGTCTTTAAACTCAACTTCTAAGGTATCCACAAAAGCTTCTAGGAATTGTCTGCTCGTAGAGAATTCAGAGGAGAGTCTGGTTACCAGTTCTGTTTTTCTTTGCTTGACCAGATGCCTAAGCTCCAGAACAGTAAGGACAACACCGACCAACACACCTGCAGCAGCAACAATAGCTGAAATAGAAGGTATGTCCAGTTCAAACATTCTATATCACTTAGAAAATCAGATTGTGTGTATTCATTATTAAAGCCTCCATCATCAACTATGAAGAGAACATCACATAGGAAAGAAGCTCAACTATAGTTCTATATGTTAATAACAGACAGAATCCTACTATTTCTTCTCGGTTCTTGTTAGTATCTTTGGTTCTTTCCATTCTTCTCTCAGAATGCTGTAGAGGCAGCCGTCTCTCCATTCTCCCCAGAAGAAGGCATCTTTCCGAACTACTCCTTCCTTCTTGAAACCAGCTTTTCCCAAGACCTTCTGAGAACCTTCATTTCTCACATCAGTATGAGCTTGAACACGAACTATGTCCTTTGAAAGAAACAAGTAGTCAACCATTATCATTACAGCTTCAGAACAGTAGCCTTTCTTCCTTTCACTCGGCAGTACAGCATAGCCTATTTCCTGTGCCCTTCCCCGTGGTCTATGAAATATATTACCGACCTTGCTGCCATCCTTCCTCTCTATAAAGAACCATCTTTCATCAGGAGACGGGTTTTCATACATTTTCTGCAAGTCTGCCTTGGACATCTGCCAAAGAGGATTGTACTCACCGAAAAAGTCAAGGTTGTTAAGCCATTCTCCAACCAGTGGCAAATCCTCTTTCTCCACAACCCTCAGATTCACATTCTTACCTTCAAGCAATCTCTCACCATTTGTCGTGTTCTCTGTATCAGTTCTTATGACTTGTGGAAGAATCTCCAAGCATAGTTGGTCTGTACTACGATGAAAAACTTCTAGAGACTTCCTAACGATTGATGCCAGCCATTGACATAGGCATTATTCTACAAGAATTATAGAGGAGAGTTCTATTTATGTCGGAGAAGAGTAGGTTGAAAACTGGTTTGACATATTTGGAGAAGGCACTTTCCAGTAACCTAGAGCTGAGAGAATTAGTCTTGGGAAACTACATAGATGAGTACTTGAAGATTCTTGAAGGGCTGCTTGAGGAATTATACAACAATGCTTGCAAAGGCATTGAGCTCAAAATGCATGAGACTGCTCCAGATTTGTTCAGATTTCAGTCCACTGTATCAGAGCTGGAATTTGCCAGATATTTTGTGAGAAGCAATATGCATGTTGGGCTTCTGTCTAGCAATGTTTTCCAAGGAAGAAAGGCTCCGGGCATCTATGCTAAGAGCAATTCAAGAGAATATTTTGTTGAAGTAAAGAATATTCAGTTTGATGATGAAGACTACAATTTTGGAAAGGAAATTGCCGCCACTCTCAATTCCCTTGGCCTACATTTTATGGTAATAGTGAAATCACTTGTGTCTCTGGCCACTCTCACTTATACGTATCAAACAAGAGAGCAGAAGGAAGTTCTCTGCAAGAAATCTTTGGATGAGTTCAAGGATGCTCTGAAGGATTCGTCATCTGACTCTTCTCCAATCACTGTTCAGACAACTATTGCCAAGGTGGAATTGCATCCAACCAAGATAGGTAAGTCCTATATGGGAATCGGTGCAATGGCCCAAGCCATCGGTGAACCATTAGACTACAGAGACAAAGTGAGGGATGATATTAAGGAAAAAAGCAAGAAAAGAGAGGAATGGATTGACAATGAGCTTTATAGATTCTACATAGTTGCCATTGATGATGATACCATGTTCTTCTACATAGACAGACACAACATGGAGCTCTTTGGCACTTCCACTTACTACACTCCTCCTCTGGCTGTCCCAGATGCCAAGATTACTCCACAAGTTGAGAAGGCAATAAAGAATGGCTGGACTGACTATCTGCAAAGAATGTGTGTGTTGCCCAACAATAGATGTGTGATTCTGGAAGAAAATAGAGGCCTATTCTTTTCTGAGCCCCTCATGAAGAATGTCTCAGCAGTTTTGGTACAGCATAACAATGTTTTTTATCTGGTGGCAAATCCATTTGCAGAAGACGGAATCAACAGCCCCGATATATTTCAGGAGCTGAAAAACTGCTCAATTGCATGGGAATAATCGAGTATAGGCATAATTCCAAAGCTAGCTAGGCTTTCACAAAGCCTTTTCCTTTCTTCCTGAATTTCATGAATGAAATGAAAACCTCATCATCATAGTTTTCTTGACCACTGCTAAGATTCTTTGAACAGTGATTGAAAGTTGGGGGGTTCAGAAATCAACTATTCTTAAGCCTGAGTGATCGGAGTTGTTTATTATTCCATTCAGAAGACTTGGATCAAGCCTTGGAAACCATTTGTTGAGGTAGCTTGAATCAACTCGTGAAAGCGCCCTCTGCACTGGCTCAAAAACGGAACTGAAGTCAAGCTTAGAAAACTTGTCTAAGAGCTTATGAGTGTCAAATGCAATTACCTCATCTTCCACTGGAATGATGATGTTATCGTCAGACACTGCAATAACGTTTGGTGAGCTTTTGGAGGAGTTCTTCCTCCTTATTTCTTGCACCAGCGGAAGCAATCTCCGTACTTTAGTTCGGTAGAATGTTTTCTGACAGATGCCTCTTGCTACTTGAAGCATGTCCATTGTCATTCTTTCTCTATTTGGCATGAACTCTTCTTTCCAAGTACTAGACACAAAGTCTGGAAAGACCAGAACATCCTCATCGCCTGCAGGTGTGCAGTAGTTGAAGCTCTCAAGAAATTCGTCTGCAAATCCCATCCAGTGTTCTGAAGAGAAAGTACTGGCGTCAACGTCCTCATGAATCGCCAGTTTGTGACTACTCCAATGTCCATGTATTAATGGCAGTTCAGGGGGTCTAGGCTGGTGTATAGACAGTTTCAATCCTACATCTGGAATTGGAAGAATCAGGTAGGCATCTTTTGAAATCTGATTCAGAACGAACTTGAAGAGCTTCCAGTAAGTATTTCCGTATTGTAGTCCAACTTCGAATTCTCTTGATGTCCTTACTATTTGTTATCCCAATTGTTACAATCCCTCCAAAACTATAAACTTTCTTCACATTGTATGGTGAACCCGTGTTTTGGTAGTATTCTAGATAGGAAACAGAGATTTCGAAAAAAAGGATTGAGCGCGCGCGTTATGACTTATATTTAAAATCATGGGACAATGGCAGTTTCACCTACTTATTGACTGTTTTAATTGAACACGAATACCAAGAATAAATAACGTGACCAAGTTGTCGCCAGAGCCCTTTCCAAAACTTAGCCCCTGAGAGTGTTGACAGAACCATAAAAAAAGAAGAGGAAACTCTGCTACTTTCGTTTCCTGAACAGCTTGGATGTATGACTGTACACAACAGTTAAATTCTGAAATGAGTAGATTGCTATACACAACAGATGGAGGAAAGAAGGACTTGCCTAGAGTCGAATGCATCAAGTGTGGTAGAATCGGTAACTTGACAATAAAGAAAACTAAGAGTCATGGAGCAACGTATGAATACTATTATGTTCAGCACTATTTGAAAGAAAGCGATAAAATAGAGTGGTGCTATTTGGGTTCTTACGAAGGGCTACCAAGGGAGTATGAAAGAATACTGCAGAAAGAAGGAACTGTACACAACGAGAAACAGCACTGTACACAAAATGTCTTGAAACCAAATAACCTTAAATCAAGCCCTACTAATCAAAACAAGA
>CAVYNL010000015.1:0-148639 GCA_963769845.1 Candidatus Bathyarchaeota archaeon
GCCTCTACCCAAGACTTAAGGATAAGCAGCGCGCAACGATCAAAAAGTCACAGTAATTGATGACAGAAGGCTTCCTATCAAATAAGGGATCACTGTAGCGACGATTCCTGCAACAACCATTTCAATCCCTGACACCAGCTTGTTCTTTCTAGTGAAAGCTGTTTTCCATACTCCTATCACAAACAAGGCTGCGAAGGTTACGATGATGGCTGCGATAAAACCTATTGTAGTATTTTGCGTAAAAAGCAAAGGAGCAAGCGGAACGAGACCTCCAACCGTTTCCGCAGCGCGCGCTAAGGTTGCAGCGTTTATGGGGTTGAAGTTTTTTTCCCCAACAAGAATGCCTATCGTTTATACAGTAAGCTCGGCTACCTTGAGAGAGGCATCTGGATGACCAAGAAGCTCTAAGTAGAACGTGTTTAAACGCGCTCCGGATTCCACTGACCCGAATCAGAATGACCACGAGCCCACCGAATCACGCACAAAAGAAAACTTATCAGAGTGCACGGCTCATGTTCCAAGTATGGGAAGCTTCACTTTCGCTGGCATATTTTTCCTAGTAATGGCATTATTGCTGTTCTGCTACTCTGTTCGTTCAGGAGGAAGGACGGACAACACACTCGGCAAATTCAAGGCAATCTATGTCTTGCTAGTCCTTTTTGGGATTTTCTTGATCGTGATGGACAACGCGGATCTCATATTCCCATATCGCGACTAGCTCATGCCCAAACATAGCTCGACCAACGACCTCCGCCAGTACCGCCCCTAGCCCGCCAATTTTTATTGTTTGCCTTTCTGTGTCTTTGATGGCTCAATTGAGGTTTTTCTTGCCAGTTCATGAGCTGCTGGGACCGCCTGGTCCCTTAGGGTGGATGCGGCTCCTTCAGGTTCATGGCTTCCGCTCCTCCTCGCCCAAATCCGAACCTCTGCCTTCACGCAAAGTATGCAATGCTATACTGGAGTTCTGGCTTGCCCAAGATGGCGGAGACTATGACGACGGAGTAGACCACAGAGAAGACCAGGCACGCGTGTATGCAAGCGTTCCGGAGGCCCTGCCACGTTAACCTGCTGTAAGCCAAGCGGGCTTTCACCCTCCCGTTCAGGCTTTCAGACTTCGCCCTCAGCATCTTGTAAACCACTCGAAGATGCTCAGGGCCCTCCACGTCGATGCGTTCCTTCACCGAAAGCACGTCGGAAGGGTTCACGCGTCCCTTCAACCGCCTCCAAGGAATGACGCTGTTTATCTTCCTCGAATTCAAGGCATCAAAAACTTGTTCAGACTCAAACTGGCTGTCTCCTGCGACGAGCTCAACTTCTATGTCCTCGCCCAGCAGCCTATCCAGCAAAGGCTCCACAAGCTTCTTCTCGTTGACATTGGCAGGAGCCTCCACGTGTCCTAGCGGGAAGCCTTCGATGTCAACGAGGAACAGCGATTGGTAGCCCAAGACGAAGCCTTTCTTGCCCCTTCCAAGCCTAGCGTCTGGGTCGCCAAGTCCTCGGCTCGTGTCATGCGGGTCTCGACTGCTCCAAGCTGGGAGATCAGTTCCGTCCACGCAAGCTGCTTGGACCAAGCCCACTGCGGACAATGGCTGACTTTTCCTAAGCCTCAAAGCTTCATGGCGAAGCCATTTCTCTACGGCACTGAAGCCTTTGACGCCTATGCGCTTCTTCATCTGAGAGAAGTGGGCTTCAGTCGGCACTTTCTCGCCGTATCCACAGGCAAACCGCATTTCTCTGTATCTTCTGAGCCGCTTGACTAAGTCTTTAACGTAGGGTATCTGCTCCAGCTGACGCAGCATCAAGGCCCGCAAGTCACATTCAGGGTCATACTTTACTGGTCGCCCTGCGCCTCCAACATGCAGGCCTTTCCAGAGGATGGAGTGAAGAGGAGTTAAATCCAAGCTTTCAAATAGAAGCATCGGAGAACCTGATCTCTTCATTCTTCACCAAGATGACGAGGTCAGGCTCTCCCTAATTATTTAATCCGCCTGCGCGCTTCACTGATTTTAGCTCGCGCTTCTTTGTATAGGGAAGCTTGGGCAGACTTGCGTGGTCAGGGGTAGTGTTCTCTGAAGTGCCTTGCGATTAGGCTTATGTCTCGCATGTCCACTTTCCCGTCTGGAACAAGTGATTCACGCCCTGTGATGTCTACGTGAGGGTTCCACAGTGTATCGCCTGGACGAGTGCCGTAGGCTTTGGCTGAAATGTCGATGTCAGTCCTGTTCACTTCCAAGTCGTGGTTGATGTCGCAGGGGTTCCAGTAGACGTTCATAAGCGGGTAGTTGTCCACGCCTTCCCAAGGAAGAAGGATGTCACCAATCCCGTCACTGTAGAGGTCGAGGTCCACTCCATGGTAGTCGCTCCAGTAATTGCCTTCACAACCATTATCCCAGAAATCCGGATATTCAGATATCCAGTCGTCCACTTGGACAGTGTTGTTGATGAAGTTATTGTGATAAAAAGCATTGCCTGAAGAGTAAACGAGCAAGATGCCACAGCCCGTTGTTCGTTATGGTGTTTGCGGTTATGCTGTTGTAGTTTGAAAGGGAATCGAGTAAGACGCCACTGACGCCGTTGTTAGTTATGATGTTTCCGGTTGCATTGTTGTTGTTTGAAGAGTATTCGAGATAGATGCCATGTCGGCTGTTGTTTGTTATTGTGTTTCCGCTTATGCAGCTGTTTGAAGTGAGCCTTAGGTAGATGCCATCTTGACTGCTGTTTGTTATCGATGTTTCCGCTTATGCTGTTGTTTGAAGAGGAATCGAGCACGACGCCATCATAGATGTTGCTCGTCACGTTATTTCCGCCTATGCTATTATTCGAAGAGGAACGGAACCCGATGCCATCCCCGTTGTTTGTTATCGTGTTTCCGCTAATGCTGTTGTTTCCAGAGTGACCTAGCCAGATGCCATAGACACTGCTGTTTGTTATTGTGTTTCCTCTAATGCTGTTGTCTGAAGAGAGGCCGAGCCAGATGCCATAGGCGATGTTGTTTGTTAGATTGTTTCCCAAAATGCTGTTATAGTTCGAAGAGGGAGTGAACACTATGCCATAGCCGCCGTTTGTTACGGTGTTTCCGCTTATGCTGTTGTTGGAAGAGAAATCCAGCCAGATGCCATAGCTGTTGTCTGCAATGTCGTTTCCGGTTATACCATTTCTTGAAGAGTCGCCCAGCCAGATGCCATTGTCGAACTTGCTGATGCTTGTGTTTTGGATAGTTACATTGCTTCTGTCCATAAGCGTTATTCCGCTCCCACTTCCGCTTCCCGTCACAGCGTAGCTTGCCCCGTTCAAAACAATGTTGTCTCTCTCAATCATAATTCCGCCGACATCGGGGGTGATGTCGCCAGTTAAGGTGTATGTAATTTTGTCTGCGGCATAGATGGGAGCTGTTGGCGGGTCTATCGAGCCGTCAGCACGAATGTATATTGTGCCTGAAGCTCTAGTGGCTTCAACATTGACGATGACTGCCACCAGAATTGAGAACAAAAGGCTGATCAGCAGGACGGCGACTGTTCTCCTGGACATATCTAGGCTCCTTACTCAAGAATGATTCAACCTAGAAGTTAATGTTTTTGGAGAAATCCTAAGACGCAGTGCTCTCCGAACTGCCTTGTCTATCTCGCTGTGGGTGGGAGCGCAGGCAATTAAGACGAAGGAGTCCAGACACTGCTGGTCTTGCCAAAGTTTTTGGCTACTCCACCGATGTCCCTCATGTCGATTTTGCGGTCATTGTTAAAGTCACACCTGTACATCCATCTTGAGTTGATTGGAGGCCCGTAGACTGCTCCGAAACTTGCAGCTGCCGAACCCACGTCAAGCATATTGGTCTTCCCGTCATAATTGACATCATAAGGCAGTAGGTTAGCCGTAGCGTTCGTGACCGTATCCAGTTGCGCGTGCGGAGTGTAGTACCACTTCCACAGGTTTGCAGCGTAGACTCCTGGGTAGACCGGGTTGTAGTACCAGCCACAAACCCATGTCCGCTCAAAGTGACGAACAATTAGGGTGTCCAGTGCCGCGCTTGAGCAGTCGTCGATCACAAGCTGCTGAATCATGCCATACGTAGCTTCTCTTTCCAGGTAACTTACCTGGCTAATGCCCAGGTCGATCAACGCATCCATCGTCGAGCTATTGTAACCCTGTCTGCTCGCAAAGTTCCCACGACTATAGTAGAACCCGTACGCGAAGTCATGCGGATCGGGGTAGTCGGCCAACCAGCCTGCGTAGAACACTGGGAGCTGTCTGTTTTGGCTCGCCAGCAGGTACTGCACTCCAGCTAAGAACACGAGTGTTGCAGTGGAACTTGGGGTTGAGGCTGCTGATTGCCTGTGACATTTGACTGACCAATATCTCGAGGAATCCAGGGAGGGCACCCGCATTATAAAGGAATTGGATCGTGAAACCTGTGTCCCACAAACCAGGAACTTGATGGAGTTCCTCCGCGGCTCGGCTCAGGTTGAAATAGTAACCCTCAACCGACGGACGATAATACGGTAGAGACTGGAATGATTGCCGTCGCCACATGAACAGCTTCTCCCAAATACTTTTCGCTTATCAAACTCTCATAGTCGATTGCCCAGGCGAAGGCCTTTCTGACGTGTACCCCCCATGAAGGATCGCCAAAGAAGTCGCTGGGAACCCCAGACTCATTGAACGTGCCCGGGGGAAGAATGGGACCGTAAGGACTCGTAGAAGGGATGTTGAACTGGAAACACAATGCCTCAACGGCAAGACTCGGCAAGGGATACGTACACCTGATTCCGGCTTATCCTGCATTTGGCTGATGTACTGTCTTGGCACGGCGCAGAAGTCAACTTCTCCGTTCAGAAACATTGTGGACCTTGCGTTCCAGTCGTAGGCCCAGGTGACCACGAAATGTTCAACGTACCCTGCTGGCTTTACTGCTGCCAAAACCGGGCCAGTTCAAGCAGGCCAACCCCGCCAATAATCATGATACCTGACCACTGACCATCTAGTGCAGGCTCTTGTTCAATTGTTCAAGCACGAATGGGCCTGTGCCCATTACTGCTGGCTCTGGATCATCCAGCGGTGGTACACTTGGAAAGTGGTAGGCATAGTATGCGGTGTGGTCAGCGCCCCAGTCTCCGTTCCAGTTGCTTGCTCTGCCAAGGCCGTTAGCCCAGGCTTTGCTGATGATGCTTGACCATTGCTGGGACAGAATCTGCAGGAACGGAGCGTAAGCTCCTGGGAAAGCCAGGTTGAACCAAACGTGTGTGCTGTTGCTTTCGACTGCCTCATCTATTGCCCAGCCGATCCATGTACGTTCTGTAAGGTTGCCGTCGGGGTCAAGACTCGCGACCGTCAATATAGGTCATGGTCGCACCGTTAAGAAGTGGTTCGTAAAACATCCATTGCGGGTTGTCACCGGGTTCCAGGACCATTCCACGCTCGAAAGTATACTCAACATCCTCTGGTGTCACATTGCCGAATGACGGGTCTTGCCAGGGAACTCCTGTTCTGATCTTGAAGTAGTATGTATAATAGAAACTCAAGCCAGTGTGTGCTGCTGACTATCGGTGGGCTATTATGTACGATCGTCCAGTTCGTGGCCAAGGAGGGCAGGTACCTGTCCATGTGTTCGCCGTCAAAGAACACCAGCGTATCGTACATGTTCATGAGTAATTCGCCGCTGGCAGTGTCATAGGCTGCGGCAGGGTCAACAGTTGCAATGCCTCCACCTTCAATCGTGGCTTCAATTATCTCCATCTGTCTCTCTATCGTGGGCGGTGCTGCCAGAACGCATGACAACAGAGGCGAGAATAGAAGAAGCGAGGCAAGAAGAACACACCGCAGAATGTTCATCTCAAGTTCCCCCAAATAGAAATGGATCCCCTCTCTGAAATAGCTCTTGTGTTTTTGCCTCCGCGCGCGCTAGCCAAGGATCGCTGAGCTACAAACATAATTTCTTATCGATCGTACCACTTAGTCTGACGGGAAACCTGTTAGCGCGCGCTGTATAGTGCCCTTGTTCTTTTTCTCAAGCATCGCTTCGTCATCAGCACACGCTCCTTAGCAACTTGCCCAACCTTGCGGTAAGCTTCCTTGCCCTGTCATACCTGATGATTAATGGCTTAGCCTCAGTAAACACGGTCTTCGACAACGGTTCTTTAGGACTCCATTTTCCAGAAGCGCGCGCGGTGCAAAAAGGCGGGATACAATTCATCAATGACAATGAAACAACAAGCACTCGTTACAATCATCATGTTCCAATTGTAGAAGGCAATTATAGCATTGTGCTTTCGGGTGGATACTCATATACTGTGCTTATCAGTATTGGTGGTCTGACAACTTACCTTTACGCGTTTTCGTTGTATGTTCCTGCGAACGTCACCACTCTTACTGCGAATTTCCCGCCTTAACAAAGATTGGGGTTGGGACAAACCTTTGCCTCTTCCTTCCGCACGCGCTAAAAGAATTATACCTCGGTTCTGAATTGTACATAGAGTGTTTTTACATGTGTGGTGTTTATGGCTGAGCCTAAGATTAGACTGTATGTAAAAAGCGTCAAAACTGTGACTGGAACTGTCGAGACAGAACACGAGGTCTTCGGGCCCTCTACTCTTGATCGTCCGAATCGGGTCAAGATCGAGGGCAAAATATCAAATGGCACATTTCGTCTTCGACAGTTTGCGATAGAAAAAGAGCCAAAATACGAGTTTATCCTTTCAGAAGACCAACAGAAGATCATCGAGACAGTCAAGAACATTAGCCAAAGATATTCTCTCGAAGTTGAAGTAGTGGATTTCGCAAGAAAAAATGTTCTTCGCCGAATCATAAAAGAGAAACAAGAAAAGATAAAGATCTTTCCGACCCTGATCACAGATTCTGGACTAAGGATTGAAGGAAAGATGACTGACGAAAAAGTTGAATCTTTCCTGTCTAAAATAGCCAACGAAAGACGAAAAAAGCATCTTTGACTCACCGTGCAATAGCAAAAGTTAGCGCGCGCTAACCTTCCGACAAGCCTGAAGAAGACGAGTGACGCGCGCGTTTTGCACAGGATTAAATATTTCTGGAGCGTTATTTATCGTGTAGGTAATGTGTATGTACGTCAGAAGATATGGAAATTTGCCGAAGAGAATGGCTGTTTTGGTGGCTTTTTCAATTGCTGTGTTCCTCGCTGTAGCCTGCTTCACGAATCTGGCGTTCTTGATATTTTCCCTTTGCTGCCTGTTCAGTGTAACTGTATTTTCAAGCCATTTCTTGGGAAGGAAACTACAGGCTTCGCAACCTTTGGCTGCGAATAGACTGCTAAAGTTTCAAGTCTACCTCACTAGAAGGTTTCTGATATTTCTCGTAACTTTTGTCGGCACAACCATAATAGTCTTCATAATCAGCTATTTCGAACCTCCTCTCATGCACCTTTTACCTCAAATCTAATAGCGCACGCTATTCTTGAGTGTCTGAATAATCCAAGAGTTCCTTCTCAGTCGTCACCGCTGGAAGACGATTGTTCTCGATCCTGTAGAGTTCCATAAAACCGCACTTTCGACAATAGAAGGTTCTAACATCGTCACCTCTGTATTCGTTCTCGCGGATCAAACTGACTGGAATAGCTCCCGCGCGCGCGAAAGAGACAATATTAGCACAAACTAAGACTTTGTAGCGCGCTGCCTAGCAAAAAAATAGAAAAGGGAAAGTTGTTTTTACAGCGACTTGAATGTTATCAACATCGTGATTGGTGTGTTGCCGGCTGGCGACATAACGATTCCATTGTAGGTATAGGTAGCGCGCGCGAGAATGATTATGGTTTCTTCTGGCTCTTTTCCACAAGGTGCTGGGCTATTACTGACGTAGATAGCACCCTGAGATTTGTTTCGTCTTTCAAGTCAACCAAAAAGCTGTCAACGCTTTCAACATTAATGAAGGGAAACGCCTTTATTGTGTCAATGACTTTGGCGTATGCTGAGTAGTTTTCGTAGAAATCGATGAAAAGTCGGTTCTTGTTATTGCCTATGCCGTTGACGATCATTAGCCCTGCATGGGGGTTGCTTTTTTCGGCTTCCAATGTGGCTTTTCTGATCTCCTTGAATCCTTCTGGGGGCTTCTCTTCAACGTTGAGAGACGTTATTCCCATGATCTCATAACCTAGCTTGCTGAAATCAGGTATCATCGTGTATTCTTTGATGATGCCTTCCTTCTCCAGTTTCCTTATCGCTCTACTTACCGTGGGTTGAGAAACACCCAAGGCCTTAGCCAGTTCCCTGTCGCTTCTTCGGCTATTCTTCATGAGTTCAGCTATCAATCTCAGTTCGACGTCTTTCATGGATCGATCCATCAAATTGAGGGTTCAAGAGATATTTAAGAATTAGGTCCTCTAATCTTGGACTTTACTCTCAGCGCGCGCGCTTCGACCAAAACAGGTAGACTTTCGTCTGCATCAAGAAACCGCAGATTTTGATTAGGCTTGTAAGCTTGTTCAAGTCCGCTGCCCTACAGCCCGGAGGCACGATGCAGTTTGTTCCTTCGTTCGAATAAACCTTATCCCTTGAAAGCTGTCTTCAGGCATTCTTTCAGCGGTGCTAGGATCGCCTCAGCCTTGCTGAGGTTCGGAACATAGTGTGCCGTCTTGGCAGAGTTTGTCATTATCGTTTCTATGCCGAGCATTTCCGTCCATGATACGACGGTGCAGACGCCTGCGAGCACGTGTCCTCCGCTGTGTTCTATTCGCTTGACGGAATTACCGCATTTTTCCTTCACGTAGCCAGAGGTGCATACCCAGAACTCTTTTCCAGGCTTCACTTTTCTGCTGCCTATGAGATGCGCGATTTGTTTCACTTCGCTCTCAGAACAGTGGGGGCAGCCTATGAAAACAAGGTCAGGGCTTTCGGTTGCCGTCGTTGACAATTCCGCGGTCGTCTGTTTCACGTCTTCGTCGTCGATGTTTATCTTCTCTATACTCTTCGTTGGCGGCTTCTTCAGATGGAACATATTCGTCATGCCGGTGGTGGCCAAGGCTGCGCTGAACTGCTTAAGTCTCTCTTTTGACGGTTCATGGAGTCCGCTGACCGCTGGGATCTTGTCTTCTAACACTTTGCCCAGGCAAATTCCCAGTGCGCCGTATTCGGTCTTGTTTCGCAGTCTGGCTTTGACGCTGACGAGCACGTTTGGCTCTCTGTCTTCTTTCTTGTGTATGCCGTATTCTGGGGTTTTTCCGATTATAGCGGCTGCGAGAGCGCTCGGTCCGCCTTCACGGTTTGTCCACGCACCTAGGACAGAGTTGGCGTAGACGACGGCTGAGGATTCCGCCCAGGCGATGTGTGAACCGCGCTGGGGCCTTTGCAGGTGGTAGGGCGTGCACGTTAGAGACTGTGTCAATCCCATCTTTTCGAATTGTTGCAGTATCTCTTGCTGTTTCTCGCAGAGCCTGCTGGGTATTCTTTTGCTCAGGTATTCTGCGTCGAGGCTTTGCGGGTTAAGTGTTGTTCTGACTTTACTCTGGCGTCAGCGTCGGCTAGTGCCTTCAGGAATTCTATGGGTGCGTCGCCGAGGGTCTTGTATGACACTCCGGAGACGTGCGCAGATTCTATCGAAATGAGTTTGTCCGCGTTGAAGAGGTCGCCCAGACGGACAAGGATTCGCATGCACGTTTGACAGGCCCAGCCGCACTCGCCCCTGAGAACGTTTTCCTCTTCCTTGGTGAGGTACATTCTCGTCTAGACCTCCTTTCGCTTCAGTATCTTGACCGTGCCCTTGCAAGCGTCAACTTCAACCGTGTCTCCGGTGTGAATGTTCTTGATGTCTATCTGGTCGACCATCGGAACGTCTGCTATTATGGCTCCGACCACCACGACAGGGTCGGCTGTCTGGTTGACTATCGCCCCGGGCGCCAAGCCTTTCTTCGCCAGCGAATAAAGCACGTAGCTGCCTACCGTGGAGCCGTGCCCGTGCGGAAAACACAGCACTTTGTCTTTGATGCACTCTCCGCACAAATCATGGTTTTTCTCGACTATTCTCCCGTCTGCGGGGTCGACTCCGCCCAGAAAACTGATGGGCTTGGCGCTTACGAGTGCTTCAGCTGTGCACTTTCCTTCAACGATTGCTCGGCCCTCTAGCGTGATAGGCTGCATCTTGGCCCCTTCAGTATGATATTTTTGCTGATGACGGTGTCTTGCCAAGTATCTTTGAGGCTGCCGTGCTTACTCTTTCGCGGTTCGGCTCGTCTGTGTACACGCGGAGTATGTTCATGAAACCCTTGAGCGTCTCAAAAATCTTGGAGATTTCGCTCAGCCGTTGCGGCACTTTCTTGCCTTCTTGGGTTCTGTAGAAAACTGGGATCTCCATGCTTTCTGTGAGAACAGAATGATGGTAAGGAACAGATGGGACCGTGGGCACATCAATGATCACGGCGTCCAGGTCAAGCTTCGCTGCTTCTGCGATGTCTGCTTGAAGCTGTTTCCTGTTTGCCTCGCTGCTGAATATGCTTGAGACCATGGTGTCTTTCTCGTAGAAGGTTCGTTCGTAAGCACATTTAAGCAGCTTTCTCCTCTCTAGGTTCTTGATGATCCCGCTTGATTTCTTGCAGTTCTTCAGCATGGCCCAGACCGTGTAGTCATCCATTGCCAAGTATTCTTCAGGCGTCTTGAAACTCGTCAGTCCGAGCTCGGTGTTCGCCTTCTCCATGGCCAAAGCAAGCATTATCTGTGCCGCTCGGCCCACGCGGTGAAAGTATATGCTCTTGAAAGACTCTATCCGGGCTATTATCAGGGATTCCAAGGCTGACAGCGCGCCGACGTCTACGGCCAAGTTGCCCTCCATGACGTCCAGCGTGTGTATGAGCCTGAAAATGTCGATGAAGCCGTACTCCGCGCCCGTGTGGAGCGTGTCTCGCACGACGAAATCCTGCTTGTCCACATCGACGGCGCTGCTTATGATCTGGTCCAGAAAAGCCTTACCGGACCTGTGCAGCCTGCCCACTGCCAGCTTGCTCACGTCATCCGGCTTGCACCCGTTCTTCTTCAGGACATCTTTGAGTTCGCTGTTCCTGATTATCCACGTCGTGATATCCTCATGTGTCTTGTCAAGCTCTTTCTCAAGCAGCTGCTCAAAAACATGCGAAAACGGCCCGTGCCCAACATCATGCAGCAAGCCCGCAACCCTAACCGTGGCGACCTCGTCTTCGTTCACGAGCTGTGAAATGTACGGGTTCTCGGTCACACGGCCAGCTAGGTACATTACGCCGACAGAATGTTCGAACCGCGTGTGATTGGCCCCTGGATAGACGTACTCCGCACCGGCAAGCTGCCGTAGTCTGTGCAGCCTCTGAACAGGGTAAGAATCAATGACTGCTTTCTCTTCTTCGGTAATGTAGACGTACCCGTGCACTGGGTCCTTGATCTCGCTCCAGTAGCTTCTGGGCAACCGCAGCTTCTCCATACGTTTTGAATAGTTATTAATGCTCCTTCACTCTTATAATGCCTACAGCTCAGGGCTGCTGGGAGAAAAGGTGCAGTGGGCAAAGGAGTCTTCATCTGCATTGAAGGTCTGGACGGCTGCGGAAAAACCACACAGGCCAAACTGCTCGTGAAAAAACTGAAAAAGCACTATGATGCCGTGTACACGGCTGAGCCTAGCAGGGGAAAAATCGGCAGGTTCATCAAGAAGAACTGCCTGCACGCGGAAAGACGCGGTTCCGTGCTTGTTGAGGCTTTGCTTTTTGCTGCTGACCGTGTTGACCATGTGCAGAATGAAGTATCGCCCGCTTTGGGCAAGGGCAGGGTCGTGGTTTCAGACCGTTACGTCTACTCTTCATACGCTTATCAGGGCGCTGCCGGGTTGGAGCTTGAATGGATTGAAAAGCTGAATGAGCATGCGATACGGCCTGACTTGGCGATATTCATTGACGTTAAACCTGAGACTGTTGTGCAGAGGCTGAAGCGCAAGAAATCGGTGATGGAGGATCTGGAGACGCAGAAGAAAGTGCGTGAAGTCTACCTCAAATACGTTGAGAAAGACCAGCTTGTCAGGCTCGACGGCAACAAGCCGAAAAGAGCAGTTGCCAAAGACCTCTTTCGAATAGTCAAAGATTTTCTTGAGAAATCCAGCTAGTCCTTCTTTAGAGGTTTCAGCACTTTTCTGCGGAAAATCTCGTTGATTTTCTTGACGATGAAGTCGACGAGTTCCTCGGGTAGAATGTGCATCGGGCCCCTTTCGTGGAACAGCTGCAGTTCCAGGAATTTTGGGTTGAAGGTGAACCTCAGCATGTAATAGTCAAACTTCAGCGGCTTTCTCATTTCATTTATGATTCGGTAGTAGCGTACAGCGCACAGGAAGTCCAAGATCTGCGGCGGAGACTTCTGAATGATTTTGAGTGCTTTGGCTGTTTCTTCGTCGTTAAGGTAGTTGAAGCCATTGTCCTCAGCTGTTCCAAACTCGAAAAGGGCGACGGAATCGGCCATAGAAGGCGTGCCAACGTCTTCCAGCCTGAGCGTGGTCTTGTTCAGTCCGTGCAGCAGTTGTATCAGGGTTTGCTGCAGTCTCCTGCTGGAGATCGGCGTCACAAAATGTACGATCTTGTGCACGTTGTGGGGAAAAGCCTCGTAGAACCCGAACATTGTTGATCCGTCTAGGTTTTCTTGGCTCTTCTTGTCTTTTCCAGGCTGTCCAGTAGTCCTGAAAGCGTGCTAGCTAGTTTCTGCAGCTGGTCTACGTCTTTTTCCTGCTGCATTTTTTGCTGTATCTCCTGGACTTTTGTCATCAACGTGGCTTCAAGGCTGTCGAAAGCCGTTGAGCGGGCAACGTTCGGCGGTTCTTCGCCTTCCTTGACAACTACGACTTTCTTCTCATCTCTTGCGCACCAGAGGTCGCCGTTCTTCAGCCTGACCAGAGGCGATGAGCATGCTGGGCAAGCGAGCTCCGTCAGCGTTGCGCCTTGACGCAGCAGCTCAGCCATGCGTTTTATGTGCTGGTCTTCCTGTGGTTTTCGCGACAAGTTTCAAAACCCCAAAGTAAATAGGTAACAGAGCCTATATAACAAGGTTATCACCAAGTTCCACGGGGTGGCAAAATGGTCAGAAAAAAGAAAGCTGAGGAATATGAGGAGAGAATCAAGCAGGCGATGGAAGTGCTCGGACTCGTTTCTGAAGACAACACGACGCCCAGAAACATAAGAAGAGCTGCAAAAGACTCCATGAGTGCACTGCAGAACCCAGAGTTCACTCCTGCCGTCAGAGCCTCGAACGCGATATCACTTATGGACGATATTCTACAGGACCCCAACATGCCACCATACACTCGGGTGAAGCTCTGGAACGTCATGAGCCTGCTAGAAGCCATAAAAGACTAACATCCCCCCTCTTTTCTAGTCATGAAGTGATTTGAATGAAAATCGCTCATTACACAGACACGGAAGCAAAAGAGGCCGATGAAGGAGCCTCCAAGGTCAAAGTCAGATGGGTCATCAGCAAGGAGACAGGCGCCCCCAACTTTGCCATGCGCGTCTTCGAAGTGGAACCAGGCGGCTACAGCCCCTTGCACTCTCACAATTGGGAGCATGAAGTCTTCATCCTTGGGGGCGACGGCGTCGTCGTCAGTCAGGACGGAGAAAAGAAGTTCAAGCCCGGCGACGTGGTCTTCGTGGCTCCTAACGAGAAACATCAATTCAGGAACAACGGCAAAAAACTCGTCAAGTTCATCTGCGTAGTGCCACACGCGAAGAAGTAATAGCATGCGCTTGGTGTTTCATTCGGGTCTTCACTCTATTCATAATGACTAAGTCTCTCGCCACTTGACTTCAGAAATCAACGGTTGACTGATGACCTCTAGGAGATCCTTGGATATCCTTCCCTCTTTCACGAGCTGGTAGCCAGCTTGCTTGGCGGCCGCAAAGATTTTCTCAGCCTTTTCTTTGTGTTCGGCCATGAAGTTGGCGTGAGGTCGTAGTAGTGCGCCTGCAAACTCGACATTTGCATCCTCTGCGAATTCCTTGGCAATCCTGAGCACGGTTCCGAAGTTCCCCATTTCCCACCATCCAC
Organism: Candidatus Bathyarchaeota archaeon; assembly: GCA_963769845.1. GTDB lineage: Archaea > Thermoproteota > Bathyarchaeia > Bathyarchaeales > Bathycorpusculaceae > JBGQMW01. Next base: position 13,998 of record CAVYNL010000015.1, read on the forward strand.
TCGAGGACACGAGTACAATCTTGCTGATCTTTACGTCACCGCGGAATCTGGCGCGTGTACGGCCGTTCCGCCTTCTAAGGACAGGGTCTAAAAGAGGGACGAGTCTGTTGATGAAATTCTGCATCTCGCCGGGCAACGGCACGTAGACAGGCGTAGCCAACACGAGCACATCTGCGTCGCATAGTTTGGGATAAAGCGACTGCATGCTGTCATCTATGTGGCATTGACCTGGCTTCTTGTTCCAGCAGTATAATTCTCCAGCGCACGGCTTGACGTTCAGGCGTTTGGCATAGAACAGTTCAACCGACGCCCCAGCATTCTCCATGCCCTCGAGAAACGGGGTCAGAATCTTCGCGGTGTTGCCCTTCTCCATCTTGGGACTACCATTTATGGCCACTACCTTGGTCAAGAATAGCTCTCCTGCTTTCAGAGTACGCCGTCTGTCCTATATAATGATTGAAACTTCGCTTCGGCAGCACGCATCTTGCCGTTTCTCGCTAGGAATATATGCTAGTGGCAACATCTAAGTCTGGGTTCTAGGGGAGAAGCTCTGTGAAGTATGATGTGATAATCGTCGGAGCCGGCCCCGCGGGTATCTTCTCAGCCTTGGAGCTGACAGAAAAGAACAGCATGAGCATCCTCATGCTGGACAGAGGACAGGACATCAACCAGCGCAAGTGCCCGGCAAGCAGAGGGTTCGAATGCGTCAACTGCGACCCCTGCTCTGTCCTTTCAGGCTGGGGAGGAGCCGGAGCCTTCAGTGACGGAAAACTCACGCTCTCAACAGAAGTAGGCGGCTGGCTGAACCAGTACGTGTCCAACGAAGAGCTCGATGAACTCATCAAATATTCTGACGATATCTACCTCAAGTTCGGCGCCACGCAGCACGTTTACGGGACGGAAGGCAAGCAGGTAGACGAGATTGAACGGCAAGCTTCCTTGGCAGGATTGAAGCTTATCAGGCAGAGAATCCGACACATGGGCACGGAAAGATGTGCCGAAACGCTGCGTAAGATGCGGCAGGAACTGAACGGCAAAGTTGAGTTCCGACCCAAAAGCGAAGTGAAAGGCCTCATAGTGAAGAACAACGTCGTTGAGGGCGTTGAAACCGTAAGCGGCGAAAGATTCCTGGGAAAATACGTCATAGTCGCTCCGGGCAGAAGCGGTGCCGAGTGGCTTCAGTCAGAAGCCCAAGCGTTAGGCCTGAAGACTCTTAACAACCCCGTTGACGTGGGCATACGAGTGGAAGTCTTGGCTTCCGTTATGGAACAATTGACAAATGTTCTATACGAGCCTAAGCTGATTTACTACTCAAAGTCTTTCGACGACACAGTTCGCACTTTCTGCGTTGCTCCCTACGGTCAAGTCATAACCGAATCCTACGATGGCGTCCTGACCGTCAATGGCCAGAGCTACGCTGAAAAGAGAACCGAAAACACCAACTTCGCCATCTTGGTCACCACGTCGTTCACGGAACCTTTCAAGGAGCCCATAGCCTACGGAAAATACGTTGCCCGTCTCGGAAACCTTCTCAGCGGAGGCGTCATCGTGCAGCGACTCGGCGACCTTGAGGCCGGAAGAAGGTCCACGCCCGAAAGGATAGCCAGAAGCGTTGTAACGCCAACGTTGAAGAATGCCACGCCGGGCGACCTGAGCTTCGTACTCCCGTACAGGTATCTTGCTGACATCCGGGAGATGCTTCAAGCCCTCGACAAGATAGCTCCGGGCCTCCATTCGGCGGACACTCTGCTCTACGGCATAGAGGTCAAGTTCTACTCTTCAAGGCTGCAGCTAAGCCATTGTCTAGAGACAAGAGTTCACAACCTTTTCACCATCGGTGACGGCGCCGGTGTAACACGTGGCTTAATACAAGCCTCGGCATCCGGCGTGATCGTGTCCCGAGAGATAATTAAGAGGGAAAAACAGAAGGCATGATGTAGATGTCTGTGGTTAACGAGATCAAGTGTTCCCACTGTGGTGCGCCTTTGGCTTTCGAGCCGGGTGAGATGCTCGCCACGTGCAAGTACTGCGGCTTCACGGTGGTCATAGAAACGGGGGAACCTTTCACTCTCGAGCACTCTCTTATCGTTAACAAGTTCGACCTGACGCAGGTCGAAGAGCCCATCAGAGACTGGATGAGAGGGGGCTTCCTCAAGCCCCGCGACTTGGCCAAGAAGGCGAAACTGACGGAGAAGAACCTGGTTTACTTGCCGTTCTGGGTCGTGTCCGCACAGGCAACGAGCACGTACAAAGGCGTGTTTGAACGCATAGCGCCCGCCGTTGTAAAGGAAGGAAGAATAGAGAAAGAGTACGACTGGCTGGTCTTGGCGAGAAAGACGGCAGAGTTTCCGACGAGAGAGTATGAAGTGCCCTTGGAGGGCAAGATTCCGTACGATTTCAGGAAGATCGAAGCTTTCGCTCATGTGCTTAACAGCGAGATCGACAAGACAGAAGCGGAAGAACTGACAAGACAGGAGATCGATGAGAATCACCGTTTCCTTGCCCAGCAAGACATAGACAGAATAGTCGACTTCAAAACAGAAATGAAGATCGAAGAAACCGTTTACCTTCACGCGCCCGTATGGTTTGTCAAGTACGAGTACAAAGGCAAAGACTATAAACTGCTTATTGAGGGCACGACTGGAGCTGCTATTAAAGGGGACATTCCTTCGATCAAACTTTAAAAGCAACCGCATTATTATTGCAGTAAATGCGGATGCGAGGACTAACATGACAACCGAACACAAATCTATGGGCTACGGCGCCGGAGCTCTTGCAGTAATCGTCATTTCCATAGGCGTAGCCGCTATAGTCTACAGCATGAACTGGGTCGGGCTGAACCTCTACAATGTTCCAGCATGGATTTTCGGTCCGCTGGGCATTTACACCGTCGCGTACTCGGTTGTGGCTGGAAAGAACTGGACGTACTATCTGGTTTGGGGCACGATAATGACTTCCGTGGCAGTCGTCTCAGGGTTCTATGACAAGGTACAGCCACTTCTCGTTCTAGGCATACTCCTGATAGTTCTCGCCATCATAGGCATAATTGCGTACTGGAGGAGTAAGAAATGAGTGGAAAAGACTATTTGGGAAAAGTTCGTGGAGAACGAACACTCCTAGAAAGAATAATGGGTTATGTTCCAGGATACCGAGGATACAAAGAGAAAGAGTTGAGACGGGAAAGCGACCGGCTCGTAAGGACGGATGCCGTGAACAGGCTTAAAGCCGCCAAGACCGCGATCAGGCGAACCTTCGCAAACCCCGCAGTCGTCCAGAACCTTTCGGGCGAAGACTCGTACAGGTTTGACGCGCTCACATCTCGCCTTGACAGGGTAACCCAACGTATAGACCGTGCCGTCGCAGGCTACGCGGGAATGTTCGACGCTGTGAAGGTCAAAGAGGACAAGCTTGACACAGTTATCCAGCATGACCTGAGCCTCATAGAGAAGGCCGACGCCATAAAAACAGACTGCGAGAACACAGCCAAGATGCAGCCAGGCAACCCAGACTGGGGAACAGGCATGGACAACCTTATCAGCAAAGTTGAGGAACTCGACGCTCTCATCGACGAAAGAACCGAGATTCTACGAGGTTTAGGCTGATGGTTTCAGCTCGCTATCGCCAGATAGGAGTGAGAATGGAAGCTTTCCAACAAGCGATCCCAAAGTACGCCAGTCAGATCGGCTGGAACGTCAAGAAAGCAATACCTGGCCAGAACAGCTTCATGCTTGAGCTGAAGAAAGGCATTTTCGACAAAGCAGCAATCAAAGCGCGAGGCAATCCTGACGACGTTTACGTTGAGGTCGAAGGGCCACAAGCCCTCATGGACATTGCAGAGCAAGCCTTAGCAGAATCGTGCAACAACCCTGGCGCAATCGTCGGATGGAAAGAACAGGCAAGACAGCAAGCGATGGAGTTCGCCAAAGGCTTCGCTGGAGTAATCCAAACGGGTGTGCCACCTGGAACGGTTCCACCGCCACCAGCGCAAGCCCCAACGCCCAAGCCTGCGGCGCCGAAGCTAGAAGCTTGTCTACACTGCAGTGCACCATTGACATACGATCCTGAAGAAGTGCTGGTCGTGTGCAAGTACTGCGGGTTCATAAACAACACTACAGGTGGACAGCCGCCGAGGTACAGCATGCTTCCCATAGTCATGGGCGGAGCTCAAGCCTTGGAAGCGGCGAAAGACCATGTTGCAAAAGGTCTCCTCGTGACTCGGGGCATGGCAGAGCGTGCAGAATGGGGTCAGATTGTGCTCAGATACGTTCCCAACTGGGCTGTGACAGTGCAGTTGGACGGAGACATCGAAGGCAAGAAAGCCCTCGTCAAGACTAAAGACGCCAAGGGACAGGTGGCCCAGGAAGTGGCCATGCAAGCGTTAGGAGGAGCGTTGGGAAGCATATTCGGAGGAGGAGGAAGAGGCGCTGGAAGAGCTATGACAGACAGGACTGAGCGCATGTCTGTGAGCGAAGCAATGGATGTTCCCATCGTTGCTCGCAAGGCAGCGGAGTATCAGCCTGACCCGGGCGCGTACAAGATCCCATTGGAAAAGAAGGAACCGTTCAAGAAGACTGGTGAGGAAACCCTTAACGTTGAGATAGGAGCCCAAGAAGCCTCAGAAAGGGCGAAGGGCTTGGCCTTGCAGGACTTGCGAGCACGGTACACGTTTGTTTCACGGTTCAGCGTCATGGCAAACCCAATAGGGGAGCCTGAACTTATCTATATGCCATGGTGGTTCATCGAATACAAGATGGGAGGAAACTCGTACTCTATGATAGTTGACGCGTGTAACGGAAGCGTTGTCGCAGGACAGAGACCTTGGCTTCCTAAAGGAGTCATCAAAAGGAGGTGAAAGTGAATGCCAAAAGTAATCGAATGGGTTGGAGCAAGAGAAGGAGACATAGTCTGGAAGTACCCAGTTGACGAGATTGGCTGGGGAGACAACCTCATCGTCCACGAATACGAGGCAGCCGTCTTCTTCAGGGACGGAAAAGCATACGACGTTTTCAGAGCAGGACGTCATGTGCTTTCAACAGCAAACCTGCCACTGCTGACAAAAGTGTTCTCGAAACTCGCAGGGTTCGACAAGGTACCCTTCAGGTCCACACTAGTGTTCGTCTCGTTGAAACAGTTCCAGGGCAAATTCGGAGCACAAGGACAAACAAAAGAGCTTGCACCCCTCAAATTCTTCGGAGGCTTCTGGTTCAGAGTCGAAGAACCTAACCTCTTCGTCAACGAAGTCGTAGGCGGACAAGGAGGCTTCAGCACAGACAGCCTGCAGGATTTCCTCAGAGGCTACTTCAACGAAAGACTGATCGACACGCTCAGCCAGTACTCGCTGCAGGACGTGTACGGCAAGCTGGACGAAACAAGCATGCTCTCGAAGAACGTGCTGTTCGACGCCTTCCACAGAATCGGCTTGGAACTCATCGAGGTCAAATTCGAAGGACTCGACACCACACCAGAATGGAGAGACCGCCTGTTCTACATCAAAACCGGCGTAGGCGCATCAGACGTCCTCAGAATGGAAACCATCCAAAAATCAACCGAAAGCCTCTCCAAGAGCCAGGGAGGAGCCGCAATCGGAGCCGGCGCCGTCATACTTCCACAAATACTGCAGCAGCCACAGGCCCAAGCACAGCCGATGGTCATATGCCCCAAATGTGGATTCCAGAACCCCCAGACAGCAAAGTTCTGCAACAGCTGCGGCGCACCGATGCAGGCACCGGCACAGGGCACGATAACCTGTCCAAAGTGCGGAAGCTCAAACGTAGCGGGCGCCAAATTCTGCGTGAGCTGCGGAACCACACTGCAAGCAACGATCAAGTGTCCAAAATGCGGAACAGAAGCACCAGCCGGAACCAAATTCTGCCCCAACTGCGGAGCAAAAATGAAGTAAACATCCCCAATTTTCCCGTGTTTGGCGAGAGCTGTTCTCCAGCGTGGAAAGAATAGCTCCCCACAGTTTCTGTAACATTTTTATTCGCATCAGCGTTATGCATAGCGAGAAGTAGACCCTTCATGAGCGAGGAAACAATCGGTCACGGCACATGGTACGACAAGACGGCCCAGAAGATCATCAGCCGAGAGCAGAAGCTGGGCAGAAGCCTGAAACTCGTGAGAACAGAGATGGGCATAGCCGCTTCAGGCTTTCCCCACATAGGCAACCTCAGCGACGCTGCAAGGTCGTTCGCCGTGACCCTGGCCCTACGAGAACAGGGCGTAGCCTCGGAGCTTATCGCTTTTGCCGACGACAAAGACGGGCTCAGAAAAGTCCCCGCCGGCCTGCCTGCCTCGCTCGAGAAGCATCTGGGCCAACCGGTTACGGACATTCCGGACCTTTACGGGTGCCACAAGAGCTACGGCGAGCACATGGCTCTTCTGCTCAGGGACGCGCTCGACAGGTGCGGACTGGAGTACAAGTTCATATCGGGTGCAGAAGTCTACCGCAAAGGCCTGTTCAACGAAGAAATCAAGACCATACTCCTGAACGCCAAGAGAATCGGCGAAATCATGAAGGAAGAGGTCGGACAGGAAAAGTTTCTCGAAGCCTTGCCCTACTTTGCTGTTTGTGAAAACTGCGGCCGAATCTACACGACAAAAGCTTATGAATTCTCTGCCAAAAGAAAACAAGGTTCTTTACAAATGCGAAGGCATGGAGGTCAAGGGTCGATGGCTTGAGGGCTGCGGCCACCAGGGCGAGGTCGACTACAGAAAAGGCGATGGCAAGCTGAGCTGGAAGGGCGAGTTTGCCGTTCGCTGGAAGGCCTTGGATATTCGTTTCGAGGCTTTCGGCAAGGAAGTGGCCGACTCGGTGCGCGTGAACGACCGCATATGTCGAGAGATACTCGAATGGGAACCCCCGCTTCACGCGAAATACGAGCTGTTTCTGGACAAGAGCGGCAAACGCATGTCGAAGAGCGCTGGCGTCGTGTTCACGCCCCAGACCTGGTTCACGTACGGTTCTCCCCAGTCGCTCATGCTACTCATGCTTAAGAGGTTCGTTGGCACACGCGCATTGGACGTGATGGATATTCCGATCTACATGGATGAGCTTGGCCATCTGGAGGACGTGTACTTCGGAAAAAAGCAGGCAAAGAACGAGCGCGAATTGGAAAAACTCCGAGGCCTCTATGCTTACTGCTTCGCGATGAAGCCTCCCTTGGGACCCCGCGTGCACGTGCCCTACAACTTGCTGACTTACTTGACAAAAGTGGCACCAAAAGGCTCCGAAGAACAGTACATTACTGAGAAGCTTCAAGCCTCGGGCTACCTGAAGCAAGGACAAGCCTTGGACGAAAGCCTCAGGAAGAGAGTCGAATACGCGTTTAACTGGAACAGAGACTTCGAGGAGATCAAAGAAACAGCCGTAACCCTTACGGAGAAGGAGAAGGAGGCAATGACCGAAATCCTCGACACACTGAAGGTTGAGAACGAGGCTGACAAGATCCAGAACGCAGTGTTCAACACCGCCAAAAAACGCAACCTGCCGCCCGCTCAAGTTTTCAAGGCAATATATACGATTCTCATAGGCGCCCCGCAAGGCCCCAGATTGGGCCCATACATACTTGCCATGGGAAAACAAAACGTCATAGAAGCGCTAGAACGCGCAACCAAAAACAAACAATAGCGCAAGCCAAGAAGCGCGCTGCAAAGTACTCCAAAGCCTAGAAAAGCCTTGTATCCTTCGGCGAAGCGTCATTTGCTGGCTGAACCGCGCAGAAATGTAGAAAGCTTTTATGGCATTTACCCGTACACTATGCCGTCAAGGAAGGACAAGGATGGACAAGGAGATTGCAGATTACGCCGTGGACTATGCAAAAGGCAAGAAAGTACAGTACGCCGAGATTCGGGCTAACAGCCAACAGCGAGACACGCTGTCACTGCGGGACGGTAATCTTGAAGCTTACGGGTCGGCGGTTGACAGTGGCTTCTGCGTGCGAATAATGGCCGACGGCGGAATAGGCTTTGCTTCCACGAACAAGTGGACAAAGGAAGAAGCGCGAGAAATAGTTGACTTAGCCTATAGATACGCCAGATCTGCCAAACGCAGGGAGAAGCTGGTTTTTGCTGAAGAAAAAGGCGTAAAGACGCGGTGGACTGTTGACCAGAAAAAAAAGATCGAGAACGTTCCGCCCGAAGACAGGATATCCACTTTCGTTGACGTTCACAAGGCTTTAGCCTCCTGCGGAGTGAAGGTCGCCGCCACGATGGCTTCGTGCACGGTAGACTTGACAACGAAGATATTTTGTTAACTCTGAAGGTTCACAGATTTCATCCTTCGTTCCGCGGATAGGCGCTTGCGTTTTCATTTCGGTCGTCGAGCAGGGTAAGACCGAGCAGGCTTCTGAGCAGTTCGGACTACAGCGGAGGATGGGAAGCCTTCGCGCGGCTGGAGCATCCCTGAAAAGATGGTTCATGATGCCAAGGTTCTCAAGGCTGTCATCACGAAGGCCAAGCCCGTCAAGCCAGGAGACATGGACCTCGTGTGTGGCTCCGAAGTAGCGGGGATAGCTGCACATGAATCCTGTGGTCACCCTACGGAGGCTGACAGGGTCCTCGGCCGTGAAATGAGTCAAGCGGGCAGGTCCTTCATCTATGAAGGCGGCCAGTATTGGCTCGGCAAGCGGATCGGCAGCGAGGTCGTGACCATCGTTGACGACCCGACGGTCGAGCACAGTTATGGCTATTACATGTACGATGACGAGGGCGTCAAGGCCCGCCGCAAGCACCTGTACAAGAAGGGCGTGATAAGCGAGTTTCTGCACAACCGCGAATCCGCCGCGAAGCTTGGGACGAAGAGCAACGGGTCGAGCAGGAGCATCAACTACGACCGTGAAGCTATCGTCCGAATGTCCAACACCTTCGTTCTTCCGGGCGAACTGTCAGAAGAAGAACTTGTCGAAGACGTTAACCACGGCGTATTCATGAAATCCTTCACGGAATGGAACATCGACGACAAACGCTTCAACCAACGCTACGTGGGCAGAGAAGCCTACCTCATCGAGAAAGGCGAACTCAAAGGCCCAGTTGCGCGGCCTGTGATCGAGACGACAACGCTCAAGTTCTGGACGGCCGTCGACGCCGTGTCCAAGAAGGTGGAGTTCGACGCGGCTACGTGTGGTAAGGGCGATCCAATGCAGGGAGTTCCAGTGTACACTGGCGGTCCATGCGTAAGGCTCAGAGGAGTGTACGTGAAATGAAAAACCTGCTCGGTCAGACTGAAGAAATAGTCCAGAAGGCAAAGAAACTCGGAGCAGACGAGGTCGTTGCCAAGACAACTTTCGGCAAGTACCGCCAAGTTCGCTTCAGCAACAACCAAGTGGACATAACCGTTGCTTGGAACGACTACGTCACCGATGTGGCCCTTGCATGGAAGAAGAGAGTCATTGCCACGCAGATCCACAATTTCCAAGACACAGACGCGAGCCTAAAGAAACTGCTGAAGCTGGCGAAGGTCACGAAGGAGAACCCCACGTTCGCGGGTTTCGCGAAAGGTAAGTTCCACTACGCAAAAAGCAAAGCAGACAGGAAGCTCGCAGACTTGGAAAAGCCTTCAGACTACGTTCTTGAAGCAATAGGCGCGGCTGAGAAGGAAGCGGGCGCCAACATCAAGTGCGGAGGCATACTCTTCACAAAATATGAAGACGTCTACCTCGCCTCCTCAGAGGGACCCGTCGGCGTCGACAGCAGGTCGGCCGTAGAACTTTCGATAAGGGCCTTCGCGGAACGCGAGGCCTCGGGTCACGGCGTGGAGTGCAGCTCGACATTGAAGAATTTCAGACCTGCCAGCGCAGGAGCCATAGCGGGCCGCATAGCCAAGCTCGCTAGGAACCCCAAGGCAGGCGAGGAAGGCGTTTACGACGTCATATTCGGCCCGCTTATTCTGGGTTCCCTACTCGGGTATGTGTGGGGCAGCATGGCCTCGGCCTACAATGTTCTGGTTCAGCAGTCCGTGTTCGTTGGCAAGCTGGGCAAGAAGGTCGCGCCCGAGATCGTTACGCTCAGGGATAACCCCGCCGCGTACTCAGTGTCGAACAGGGTCTATGACGATGAAGGCGTTCCGACAAGGGAAAACGTGGTCATCGACCATGGCACCCTGAAAACGTACCTGCACAACACGTCGACCGCCAAGATCTTCAAAACGAAAACAACGGGCAACGCGGGCATAGTCGCCCCGAACCCGTGGAACATCGAAATGGACGCTGGAGACATGAGCAAAGAAGAACTCTTCAAAGAAGTCAAGAGTGGGCTCTACTTGACCAACACGTGGTACACGCGCTTCCAGAATTATGCAAAAGGCGACTTCTCAACGATTCCCAGAGATGGTATCTTCAAGGTCGAGAATGGCGAAATCAAGAAGTCGCTGAAAGACCTGCGTGTAAGCGACAACGTGCTCGCCATGCTGGGCAACATAGCAGCAATCTCGAAGGAAAGGCAGCACGTGCACTGGTGGATAGAAGCAGACCCGCCGTCACTGGCACCATACGTCCTAATCAAGAACGTGCACATGACAAAGTCAAAATAGTCCGTTACTTGCTTCCCGAGAGTTGTGTCTAGGTAGTCATTTAGGGAGCTTTTTCCATGAAAGTGGCTCGTTTGCGTTAACAGAAAAAAAGCTAAGGAACGTGTCTTCTGCTTGTCGACCTTCACGATGCGCGTAGCAGTGGCAGAGATTGGTGCGTTTTCAGCTTCAAGTGGTCGTGGGGGTTTCTTTCTTTGAGTTTCCTGCTTCATCATTGCCCATCCTGCAAGTATTATGCCGATGAGACCGATGACTCCGATGCCGCCGTAGAAATACCATTTGTTGCTGTCATCTCCGTAGAAGTTGTAGACACCGAAATGTTGCATGATTCCTAGTATCAGAGCAATGATGATGAGCAATGCGCCCAATGCTGCAACAGCCATCTTCAAACTTTCGACTCTCCTGACGTTGTTTCTTATTCCAAGTGCTATTTAAGCTCTTGTCCCCTGACCATCCTCAGTTTAAACTTGTGATTCAACCCTTTCATGTGACGCTGCGGCTGGAACAAGGCACAGCAAGATGGCACTATGGCATGTCCCTTTTCTTTTTTTGAGCCAAAACACGACGTAGCCTGTATCAGAGCGCCCGCAAGAAATGAAGCCTGCTTTGAGAACGGTCACAGTTGTGGATACGTGCAGACTCTTCGTGAGGGCCTTTGACAGAAGCCTTAAAAGCTAATTGTCGATATGCTTCAATGGTCAGAATGAAAAAAAACAGTTGTCGCCGGCTTGCTTTTGTTGCTGGCAGGCTTATCATGTTTCGCGGTAGGCTCAGGCGCCAGCCGGAGTATCATTCCAAGCGTTTCGGCGTCTTCTCTGTCCGTCAAGAGCACCGATGCAGTGTCTTCGAATTTCAATTACACTGTGACTCTTACCACAAGCAAGGGCACGATCGTAATCGGGTTGTTTGATGACATGCCGATCACGACTGGCAACTTCAAGAATCTGACTCAGCTTGGAGTATACGATGGGACCATTTTTCACAGGGTGGTTCATAATTTTGTCATTCAAGGAGGAGACGCCAGCGGGAAGGGGATTGTCGTGCCTACGATCCATGATGAGCTTCCGAACAAACACAGCAACGTGAGAGGTTCTGTTGCGATGGCGAAGACGAGTTTGCCGAATTCTGCCACGAGTCAGTTTTACATCAACCTTGTGGACAACACAGGCGCACCCGCGTACTTGGACAGCAACTATTCTGTTTTCGGCCAGGTGGTCCAAGGAATGGACGTGGTTGACAGCATCGGCAGCGTGCAGACGGACACCAATGATCGTCCACTGCAAGACGTGACGGTCCAAACCGCACGGCTTCAAGCGGTTCCCGAGTATGCCGTCTGGGTCTTTCTGGTGGTCTTCATGACAGCAGCACTGTTCGCAGTGATGATTCACAAGAAGACCCGGGGAAGAGACCCCTCCACTTTCGCTTAAGCAGTCTTACACGATTAGACTCTGACAGAACTAAGCTGACGATCAGGATTTCGATGTGTCGAACAGATCAGACCATCGTTTTGCCTGCTCGTCCTGCTCATTTACAGTTCTGCTATGAGAGGTTCTGAATACCCTCTGCCGAGTTGGCGAGCCTTTCCTGTGTTTTTTTTGGGTAAGGCATTGTACTTCAGACGGAATGGCTGGAGAAGTCGATGATGGATTCCGAGCGCGCGCGCTTTTTGCGGCTTGCGCAAAGACACATGTCCACATCGCCGACGTTGAAACCTTCTCTAGACAACTTCAAGGATGCATTCTGCTGGTATGCGAGTAGATTTAGAAACTACCTCTGTATATTACGGCGCGCGCGTTTCGAGTTGGACTTTGATGGTTACCATTGGAAAGCAGTTTATGCGAAGGCCGACTTGCTTGAAGAAAAATCATTAGGGAGGGGGCCCTCCGACCGTCTCTCTGTCTTTGCGTATGCCCGTTGAGGTGCCAAAGCCATGAGCCTATTCACTTCTGACAAGATCAACATTCTGCAAGAGCCGAGATGGCTTCAACCCCTCTCAGACCAGCCTGGCGGAAAGCTGTTTAAGAAGAAAAGGCTGTTATATTCCTCACCGGCTTCAGGCCTAGTTGGCCTGTAGTTTGGCGTAGGGGCCCGTAGTCTAGGCTGGATTAGGATGCTGGCCTGCGAAGCCGGAGATCCAGGGTTCAAATCCCTGCGGGCCCGCCAAATACATCACGCAAGTTTCATCAGTGCGCGCGCTCAAGACTGCACACACTGAGGAAAAAACCAGAATCTAGGAGGAACGCTATGAACGCGGAGGCAATCATCGAAGCACGTGACCTGACCAAGAAATACGCAGGTTTCACAGCGGTAGACAGCATAAACTTCCGCGTGCACAAGGGAGAATGCTGCGGGTTCCTCGGCCCCAACGGTGCTGGGAAAACAACGACAATCAAGATGATCCAATGTGTTCTTCCACCCTTCTCAGGTTCCCTTACTGTCGCGGGCATGAACGTATCCTCCAAGCCCAGAGAGATCAAGAAAATGATCGGCGTAGCCCCGCAAGAGGACAACCTTGACCCAGACTTCACGGTCCTGCAGAACCTGCTTGTTTACGCACGCTACTTTGACATCCCAAAGCCCGTGGCTTTGAAGCGCAGCGAAGAACTGCTCAAATTCATCCAGCTAGAAGAAAAACAAGGCGTCATCATTGACCAGCTTTCCACCGGCATGAAACGCCGCCTAATACTGGCCAGAGCCCTCATCAACGAACCCCAGATTCTACTCCTAGACGAGCCAACAACAGGGCTTGACCCGCAAGCTCGGCATCTCATATGGGACAAGATCCGCACTTTGAAAAAGCAGGGTGTAACCATAATCTTGACGACGCATTACATGGATGAAGCCGCTGAGCTGTGCGACCGAACGTTGATCATGGACAAAGGCAAAATAATCGAAACTGGCAAGCCCGCCGAGCTCGTTAAGAAGCACATCGGCGAAGACGTGCTGGAAATCGATTACGACGAAAAAACAATGAAAACCCTCCAGACCATGTTTCCTGACGCGCGGCTGGAAGTGGTAAGCGACAGGATACGCGTTTTCACGTCTCAGCCGCACGGCCTGTTCGAAACCTTCCTCCAAAAGCATCCTACAAAAGGCGCCACGATACGTAACGCGAACCTTGAAGACGTGTTCCTCAAACTGACTGGGAGGCAACTTAGAGAATGAAACGCAGAAGCCGCATCGCTGAAACCTTCAAGCCTCCAGAACTGACTTACCGCGTGTGGAAAGTGTGGCGCCGCAACTTCGACGTCTTCATGAAAACGTGGAAAGTAAACTTTTTCCCGCCGCTCCTGGAACCCATCTTCTACCTCTTCGCCATGGGCTTCGGCGTCGGCCAATTCGTCAAATCCATCGAAGGCCTCTCCTACCTCCAATTCATAGCCCCCGCGCTCGTGGCAATCACAACCATGAACTCGTCATTCTTCGAATGCACCTACGGCTCCTTCGTCCGAATGTACTACCAAAAAACCTTCGACGGCATCATCGCCACACCCATCAACGTTGAAGAAGTCATCGCCGGCGAACTCCTGTGGGGCGCAACCCGCAGCCTCATCGGCGCCAGCATAGTCCTCGCCGTCATAGCCGCCTTCGGCCTCATCTCAAGCCCCTTCGCCCTGCTAATCCTCCCAGTCGCCTTCTTCGCAGGACTAATGTTCTCAGCCATGGCCATGTGCTTCACCTCGCTGGCGCCTAACATCGACTTCTTCAACTACCCCGCATTCCTCTTCATAACCCCCATGTTCCTACTAAGCGGAACATTCTTCTCACTCTCACAATACCCCGCGCCCCTTCAAACATTCGCAAACATCGCCCTCCCCCTCACACACTCAGTCAACCTCGCAAGAGGACTCATGCTCGGAAAACTCGAAACCTCACTCCTCATAAGCATCGCCTGGATCGCCATAGTCACACCCATATTCTTCATAATCTGCATAAACGCCATGAAAAGAAAACTCATCAAATAAACATGCTTCATTCCGTCCTAGTCCACGCTTTCACGTTTCGAAGCCTCTGAGTAGTTCATCTATGTCGTTTCCAACGTATTCTCCGTTGTAACCCCCCTCCAACACAAAGAACGTAGGCCTCTTCAGACTGGCGATTCTCTTTCCTATCTCTCCATAGCCCTTCTTAGTCAAACCCAGCGAGGCCAGGTCTCCAGCGTGCGTGTCAAACCCGGCTGACACTGCCACCACCTCAAACCTGCTCATGTCAACTGTATCTAGCGCCTTGTCCAACGTGCGCAGATAGGTCTCATCTCCGCAATCCGGTGGCAAAGGAAAATTCAAGCAGTTGCCCTCAGACGCGGTTCCTGTTCCAGGATAGTTCGGATGCCGGTGCAACGACAAGTAAGTCACCTTCTCATCTCCAAAGAATATTTCCTGCGTTCCGTTTCCATGATGCCCGTCTATGTCCAAAATCAAAGTCGGCCTGTCCAGGCTTTTCACGGCGATTGCCACGTTGTTAAGGTAGCAGAAGCCTCTCGTAGCAGCGCCCAGAGCCACACCGTTCGTTCCACAATGATGTCCCGGCGGACGCATAAGCGAAAACCCCTTAACCTTCGCAGCCATGATGGCTCCACCTGCAGAAAGCCTCGCATACTCAAAAATATTGTCATACGCCGGCGTGTCACCGTCTTCAACCATTCCCTTCTTAACCATCCAAAGATAATCATTAGAATGTGCCCTGAGCAAATCTTCCTCAGAAGCCAGCTCAGGCGCCACAAACTCGTAGCCTCTCATCCTCAGAATCTCGCTTGCCTTCCTCACCCTTTCAGGGCCTTCTATATGCCAGGACCCGTATCCGAGACACTTCTCCGAGAAGACTATCTTGACTTTCATAGACACCATGCTCGCAACTAGGATAGGTTGATATTTTTCCAAGTTAAAATATAACTTCGCCTCTTTAAACCTTGGAGAAAAACCTAAAAAATGAAAACCGCTTCAATCGCCGAAAACCCCTTCCAAGTGTTCCGTCAGGAAGCAGAAAAAAGCCTCGCAGACGCCTTCAAGAAACTTTTTCCAGAAATCCAACTTGAAAACCTCGCCATTGAGAAGCCAGCAAACGCCGAGTTCGGCCAGTTAGCATCATCACTATGCTTCGAGCTTGCAAAGAAAATCGGCGAAAAACCGTTCCCGCTGGCTCAGCGTCTAGCCAAAGCCATCGACAGCTCAGGCTTCTCTCTTGTGGAGAAGGTTGCTCCAGCCGGCGGAGGCTACGTCAACTTCCACGTCAACCTCGAAAAGTTCTCAGCATTAACGCTTGAATCCGTCAAGGAATTCGATACCAATTACGGTTTCGTCAAGACCGACAAGCCGCTAAGGGTGATCGTGGAGCACACGAGTGCAAACCCGCTTCACCCCATCAACGTTGCCACAGCCCGCAACCCAGTGCTCGGAGACACGCTCTCCCGCATCCTCAAAGCACGCGGACACACCGTTTATCGTCACTTCTACATCGACGACGTCGGCCGCCAAAGCTCCGTAGTTGCCTATGGCTATGAGAAACTGGGAAAACCCAAGCCTGAAGGCAAGCCCGACCAGTTCATCGGAGAAATATACACGACAACAAGCTGCATCGTCGAAATCAACCGCTTGAAGAAAGAGCTTGAACGGGCAAAGACAGTTTCTGCAGAAGAAGAAATCACAAAAAAAACCAGAGAACTGGACGATTGGGTTTCCGTAGCCGCTGAACTCAAACAGAAATATCCGGACCTGTTCGACCGACTGCTCGACAAGATAGGAAAAGACCCAAACTCCGAGACCGCGATCAAAATCTTGAACCAGGCATATGAGGCCGAAGACAAGAAAGCCAAGCAGCTCGTCAGAACAGTCACTGAACTGTGCCTCGAAGGCTTCAAGCAGACCCTCAAAAGAATAGACGTAACCTTGGACGCTTGGGACTGGGAAAGCGAGTTCGTCTGGAGCGGTCACGTTGAACAAGTCCTCAAGAGGCTCAAGAAATCACCCTACACCTTCACCGAAGCC
Organism: Candidatus Bathyarchaeota archaeon; assembly: GCA_963769845.1. GTDB lineage: Archaea > Thermoproteota > Bathyarchaeia > Bathyarchaeales > Bathycorpusculaceae > JBGQMW01. Next base: position 30,507 of record CAVYNL010000015.1, read on the forward strand.
GGCGTCACAGAGTTCGACGCAGAAAAAGTCATCCGAGAACTCGACCTTCGAAAAAGACTCAGCCTAAGAGAAGGCCAGGAAGTCCCCCCGCTCACACTCATGCGCGCTGACGGCACAACACTGTACACGACAAGAGACGTTGCTTATACCCTGCTAAAATTCGAGAAAGCAGACAAAGTCATCAACGTCATCGGCATGGAACAAAGCCTCGCACAGCTACAGTTGAAGATCGCTTTGTACGCTCTTGGCTACGGCAAGTACGCTGACAACCTCGTTCACTTCGCCTACAACCTCGTGACTCTTCCAGGCTTCAAGATGTCAAGCCGAAGGGGACGGTACATCCCGTTCGACGAAGTCATGGACGAAGCGGTCAGACGAGCCTACGAAGAGGTTTCGAAGCACTCACCACAACTGTCAGAAGAAGAGAAAAACCGAATCGCCGACTTCGTCGGCATGGGCGCCGTGCGCTACGCACTCGTCGAGGTGGACACTTCGAAACCCGTAGTGTTCACCTGGGACAGGGTGCTGAACTTCGAGAAGAACAGTGCACCCTACATTCAATACACTCACGCGCGTGCCTGCAGCATCCTCAGAAAAGCAGCAAGACCGCCAAAAGAACCGCTATACGAAATGCTGCGCGAAAAACTGGAACAAGAAATAATCCTGGGAATAGCCAGCTTCCCAGACACGTTCATCGAAGCCGCAGAATACCTGAAACCGAACATGATCGCCGACTACGCAAACAGCCTTGCCGACAAATTCAACACGTTCTACAACGCATATCCAGTCATAAAGGCTGAACCAGCTGGTCTCAGCGAGGCAAGGCTAGCCCTAACAGACACCGTGAGAATTGTCCTGCGAAACGCCCTCAACCTGATCGGCATCCTCGCACCGGAAAAAATGTAGAGCCCGAGCCTGTATCACCGCGCGTCAGCCTTCGGCCAAATAAGAACAAGAATGTCCCAACACATGAGAGAACCAAAGTCGCTTGCCAAACCTGTTGGGCGTACTGTTAGCCCAGCCATAGGCTCTGCCCGCATATTCGGAGCATATAAGCAACTAGGTAGGTCACTGGTGAGAGGACAAAAATCTCTTATACTGCACCCTTAATCTACAACGAGAGGTCCACAAAGATGCCCGACTCATATTTCAAAAAGAAAGTCAAAGCAATCACTGTGAAACAAAAGAGCATATCCCAACTTCTTGCAGAGATGAGCGAAACGGCTTACCAGGGAAGAAAGCTCGGCGAAGCCGTCGAAGTCTGGGAAGCAATGATAAAGGAGAACGACCTTGCTATCATAATGGGCTTCTCAGGCTCGATGAGCACCGCGGGCCAGTGGCAGATCATCAACTGGCTCATCGAAAACCGTTACATCGACATCCTTGTCTCAACAGGCGCCAACGTCTCCGAAGACATCCTTGACGCTATGGGACTCGGCTACTATCAGGGCACGCAATACTCGAACGATGAGGAACTGCTCAAAGCCGACGTCAACAGGTACTACGACGTCTACGGCAAAGAGACCGACTACAGAGAAATGGAAACCCTCATGACCGACGGGCTCATGACGCTAAAGAAAGGCTACCCGTACACTTCCGCTGAGCTTCTATACGCTTTCGGCAAATACCTTAACAAGAAAAAAGTAAAAAGCATCGTGGCAACAGCGGCAGCTCACGGTGTTCCGGTGTTCAGTCCGGCAATAACGGACAGCGCCTACGGCGAAGCATTCCTCATGGCCAAAAACCAAGGCCACCCCATCATACTCGACCAAGTCAAAGAATTCGACCAGTTCGTCAGCATAGGCGAAAAGACAAAGAACGTCGGCGTCATCTACATCGGCGGCGGAGTCCCCAAAGACTTCACCCAACTCCTAGCAATATCCGTCTCGCCCAGAACAATGGACGAAGGAGTCCCAGGAAGAAACGGGCACCTAAGAAAGGGCCTCAAAGAATACTACTACCCCCACAAATACGCCATCCAAATCACAACAGACTCGCCACAATGGGGAGGACTCTCAGGCTGCACACTAGAAGAAGCCATCAGCTGGGGCAAGATCGAAGAAGGCGGAAAAAGAGCAGTGTGCTACTGCGATGCAACGATCGCTTTGCCGTTGATAGTGCACGCGCTGAATGAGCGGGTGAAGGTCAAGCGCAAAGCGCCTGACTTGTCATGGCTGTTCAAAAAAGTACCTTAAGCTTTGCCCAGTCTATCCAGCAGTGCGCTGACCATTATCGGCAGTATGATGGAAGCGTCGCCCTCAATCATCGTTTTGTCCGCTTTCTCGTTTATTTTTCCCCATGAGACTGCTTCTCGAGGTCTGGCACCGGACAGGCTGCCGTCCCACTCGTCAGCCGTGCTGATGTACACTGCATAATCAAGCCCGTCTTTGAACTGGTTCCACCAGAGAGTGTGATGCTTGGAGATGCCTCCGCCCACGAGCAGCGCGCCACTCTTCTGTGCTTCGAACACTATGTCGTTGAGCATGCCCGAGTCCTTCAGCAGGTTAAGCCTGAAGTCGTGGTCCTGGCTGAAAAGCCATGTCTGATAACCGACCGCTCCGTCCGTGATGCCTGGAACGAACACTGGCACATCGTTCTTGGCCGCCCAGTACAGGATTGAAGTCTCGTTGCAGATGCGTTTTCCGACCTCGCGGCAAAACTGACTTGACGAGACTTCTCTGACGCCTTCCTTCCAAAGCGTCTGGAGCAGCGTCTGCATCTTCTTTTCAAGGATTACACCGTAGCTGTCGTTGGGAACGAGCACGTTTCCAAGCCGGTTTATGCCTTCTTCTCGGAGTTTCGCGTCATTCATCACAAACGAGCCCTTGTAGTAGTCTTTCCAGCATCTTGCCACGTCATGGTCAACGGTGCCGCATGTTGTCACGACAACGTCCACGAGTCTTCGTTTCACGAGTTCCTTCAACGCTCCACGCGTGCCCGTGGCGACAAGGTTGCCCGTGAAGGACAGGAACTTGACGCATTTTTTGTCTTTGACCATGTTTTCAAGGATTCTCACGCCTACTGCGAGTTTGCCCGCGGTGAAACCCCACGCTTTTTCCATCTGCGCAACAAGCTCGTCAACTGACATTTTCTTGGAAAAGTCGTAGTCTTCAACGGGTTCTTTCGGCATCATGCTTCCTCGCCATCTATTTCGCTGTAGGTTTTGTAGATGATATCTGCTGCGGCTTTAATGGCTTTTTTCTCCGAATCACTCAGCATGTCCCACAGGTCCGGGCTGAGGGACTTCGCGATTCTGGCAGGCACGGTAACGTACACGGGTTCAGGCGTAGTTTTGAAAATGCTTTGTCTGGAGTAGCTGAGGACCTTGCCCGTGTTCAGAATTATTCCGCGGATTATTTCGATGAAGGAGCCTGCTGGCCCGTACCGTGTTCCTCCGAGGACGCGGATGACTTCTCGGCTGACTTCTTTCACGTAGTTCTCGCATTTTGCCCTGTCTAACGTCTTCTGTGTTTTCTCCAGGTAACTGTCCAACGGTCGTCCGTTTATCTTGACGGTGCTCCACAGCATTACCGCGGCTTCGCCGTGCTCACCGCCGACGTAAGCCTCAACTGTGCGCATCGGGACACCGAGTTCTCTGCTCAGTATTGTCCTGAATCTCGACGTTTCAAGGTTCGTTCCCGTTCCAATCACCTGCCTCTTGCTTTGTGCTGCATTGTTGGCCAGGGTTGCCATGGCGTCGACAGGGTTTGTTATTACAAAGTACCATGCGTCAGGGTTGTTTTCAAAAGTTTTCTCAACTATTTCCTTTACGATAGACGCGTTCTTGCTCGCCAAATCCCGCCTGCTCATTTCCGGCGTGCGCGGGAAACCTGCGGCTATGACTATCAAATCCGCGTTCTGAACTTGGTTGCTGTCTTCGTGGAAGCCGATTCTGACGTCGAAGCCGTGAGCGGCAACGGCGTGGTACAGCTCCTCTTTAGTCATTTCTGCGATTTTAGGCGCCGTGTCGACTAGCGACAATTCGGTCACGTATCTTTCGAAAACAAGGCTGAAAGCCACTTGGCCCCCAACGCGGCCAGTGCCTACCACTGCGACGTGAACCATAAACCCACTTCACAATGCAAAATGATTCTTGGCTCTAATAAGCTGACTGCAACGTGAAACCGTTTGGAACAGGGGTCAATCTGTCAGGTACTGTATTATCTTTCCGTAGAGGTCTTTGTTCCTGTAGTCTTCGTAGCCTGAGTAAATGCTCGGGTTGTCGTTCACTTCCACGACCACGTAGTTGCCGTTGTGTTCTTTGACGTCTACACCGTAGAGTCCGGTTCCTATGACGTCGCAGGCTTTAAGTGCCACCTCTTTGAGGCGTGGAGGTATATTTTCTCTCTTAAGCGCGAAGGTCCTGCCCCACACGAACGTAGGTTTGCCTCTTTGTTTGGCACCATGCTTCCATCTGCCCTTAGGCATCATGTACTTGCACACGTAAAGGACCTCTCGGTTAAGAACGCCGACCCTCCAGTCGAAGGCCGTCGGCATGAAAGTCTGCACTGCTAGGACGTCAGATTTTCTGAAGAACCTCTTGGCGACATCCCTGAAGCTTGTTTCGCAGGCCACTTTTTCCACGTACCGCGAGAAGCTAGTATACGGCGCCTTGACAACGACGGGCTTCCCGAAAGCTCTGAAAACCTCCTGCAGCCTTCTATGATGCAGTTCTTCCTTAGTTAGGAAAAGCGTTGGGATATGGGGCACATCGTGCTTTTTGAACAGGTCATACAAATGGATCTTGTTTCCGCAAATCTGTATGGATTCAGGATCATCAACCACTTTTATGCCCAGTTCCTGCGCGGTTTTTGAGACCACATAAGCCGTGAAAAGCGGGTCTGTCGTTGCTCTTATGAAAACAGCATCATACTTTGGAATTTCATGAATGCCTTCCCTGAACATGAAGTTGAACTCATGACCCATCCTATGGGCCGTGCTCTTGAAGATTTCGAGAGCTTCTGCTTCTCCATGGTCTGAGAAATTGTACTTCTCAACAAAACAGGCTATCCTAGCCAACTAGGCGTTCACCCTTGGTCAAAATCCGCGAAACCTCCGCCGAAACAACTTCCAAATCTGAAGGGACGATCTCCTCCGTTCGCAACGGCTGGAGCCCACACAAGTACGCTTCGCTTCCGACAAGCTGAACGTGAAGCTTGCACATCGGAAGCTTGAAAACCTCGTAAACTTTTTCCGCCACCTTGCCGACCACGCCGTTTGTCTCGGTCTTTCCGAAGAACGATTTTGCTGTGAGCATCTCGCCCCTGAGGGGCTGTACGCACACAGAGAACTTGTAGTTCATGCTCAGGCTTTTGACGGCTCGGTAGAGTGCACTCCTATTCTTTGCGGTTTTGAAGCCGTCGTAACAAAAGGGGTTGACCGCGAACACGACGACCGGGAACCCGTACTCACTGATTATATGTTTCACAGAGCCAGTAACAAGATACGGCAGAGTCGGAATTCCTGCTTTCGAAGCTTTAAGCAGCAAAAGCGGCGTTCTGCTGGCGGCAATCATGTTTTCTGTCGTGGGAATTACCGAGTTGCCGAGGACCTCTGCATGCATGGAAACATAGTAAGCCGTCTTCAGGTACCTGTAGTCGTTGTTGAGATTGAGAGTAAAATCTTTAGTTGATGAGTTGAGGAATGCTGCGGGTTTCATCGTTGGCAAGTCTTTTGTGAGGCCTATGTTAGAGACAACCAGCACCCATGTGACACCAGATAACTGCAAAGTTCGCTATTACAGCTTACGTATTTAAGATTAACTGTACGTTTATAATCAATTTCTGAGAAACAAGTGAACGCGAGAGGAGCCTGAACGTACAAAAGTCTGGAGGGAACCTGTCAGAACTGGTAAGGAAGGAAATCGAGAAGAAGAGTCAGCGAACAGACTTCAGAGAGGCGGTTGTGCATGCGTATTCGAAACTTATAAGAAGTCTTGTGAGTAATCAACCCTTCTTCTAGATGTTGGGACCTTCGGTGACTGCGAAAAAAGAATCTGAAAGACAGAACAACTTTTTCGACACGTGCAATAAGTGCAAAACCTCTTACAGTTGCTGTAACGACACGACGCCGCCCATTGCGCGCGAGCGCAAGAAAGTCATAGAGGCTTACTTGAAGGAGAAGAAGATCATTGTTGCTGAGCCCTTTGAGAGGACGGAGTACACTTTCCCCAGACTGAACGCAAGTCATGTACTGCGTTTTCCAAGACCCGAGAACGCGGAGGTGCATGGTGCATCCTGTGAAGCCAGAAACCTGCGTTGCCGGTCCGATAACCTTTGACATCAACGTTAAAACTGGCAAGATTGAATGGTACGTGAAGATGGACAAGATCTGTCAACTTGCGGGCGTAGTGTACGAAGACAAGAGATTGTTGGAGAAGCATTTGAAGTCTGCCAGAAAGGAGATTCTTCGGCTTCTGAGGGAGCTTGATTCCGGAGATTTGAGGGCGATATTGAAGAAGTCTGAGCCTGAGACTTTCAAGATAGCCGAGGAAGACGCTGACAGAAAAGTGCTGGCCAAGCTGACAGCGTGAAAAACGGGCTGTTTTTCTCAGCATGGGCTATTGTGTCCGTCGTAGCAGGTCGTCTCGTCTCTGCAGTAGCTTGTCGAATTGTTCATCGGTGATTTTGTCTTCCACGAGCATTCTTATGATTGTTCTGGACATGTTGTCCATTTCTTGGTTGAATTTTATCAGGTCTTTTGAGTACATGTCGTACACGGTGACGAGGCTCTTGAAGAGGCGGTGGTACAGTCTGCTTCTGTGCCATATTTTCCTGCCGCGGAGTCCTGTGAAGCTTAAAACCAGTAGTGAGGCTATGGCCGCCCATCCTCCTGGAGTGACAAACCAGAGGCTTGCGCCTTCCCAGAAGGCTTGGCCGAATGATTTTGCGGGTGGACCGCTTATAACGGTGAACGATGCTGGATATCGTTCGCCTCTTGGTATGACGAAGGTTGCTGTGTTGCCCTTGAGTAGGCTCATGTTGGCGGGTGATGCTTCCCTTACTTCTGTGTTGGGGGGCATGTTTATGTCGATTGCCTGCTGGATCCTGAAGGTGTATCCTCGATAGTCTGCTGAAACGGGGATCGTCAGCGTGTAATTGTCCTCGTGTTGACTTAGGATGTTGGCCGGGGCTACGAAGCGCAGATTGTAGGAGACGCCGCTCTGGCTCCATTCTTTGTGGAACTCGAACAGTTTCAGGCTGCCTGTTGAGACGGGTGTCAGGTCGAAGCCTGTGAGCCAGCTTTCCAGTTTTCCTTCGCCCGCGAAGTATTCTGGTATGTGGGTGATGTGGAACCACGTGTACATTTCAGCGCTGTTTGCTGTGTCGTTGAAGGAGTATTTCACTTTGGTCGTGTTCAAAGGTATGCCGTACCAGTCGGTGTCCATCTGCCAGGATAGGTCAAGCCACTGGTTGGGGTTTGTTTTCACGAAGTTGCCGAAATCATCAAACGTGTTGAACGTTGCTGCATAGTAGTATTCTACCATCGGCTTCACGAGAGTCCAATTGAACTGCTCGTACGTTTCAACGAATATGTCATTCGCTGCGACTAGGCTTTCGCGCATGGAATACTGGTACCATGAGCCGTCTGTTATGGCTCCGGGAGCTTGCGCTATTGCCCCGTCCTCAACCCATTTCACCTGTTCCAATGAAGCGTCAATAACATCGTGCACGTACCAAACGTTGTCGTCTGCACACCGTGCCATTCTCTGCGTTGAAGCCAATGCAAGCGTCACAACGACGACGAGGAGGATCTGAGCACCAAGAAGTATTTTCTTCATTCCTTTTCTCTCCAATGATGTTCCCGGCGAACAGCCGATTTATTGGACGTTGCAGCATATATATCGGTTGCTGATTCAAGCGTTACAGCGACGTTTGAGCCACACGTACAAGTTGACACACATGGATGATCAGCTGGACGCAATGAAGATAGAAGAAAAAGTTTGGAGTTCGTTGTGAACTCTAGACGTATTTCTGTTCTTTGTCGCAGTACCATCTTTGGTATTGTTGTATGTACCTTAGCGGGCCGCCGCAGGTTGGACACGTCTGTGCTGCCATTCCAGGCGGTGGTGGAGGTGCGGCTGCGGAAGGTGCGCGCTGGAACTTGAGGGCGCCGATCATTGGCATTTTCAAGCCATCGAAAATTGAGGACAGAAAGCCACCCAAGGAGTAGAAGACCAGTGCGAAGACGAGCGATATTCCCCAAGTCTGGAACCCTGAACCCCAGTCTCCTCCATAGACCGCTAATGCACCAATGGTCATGAACAGAGTTATGAATAGATAGGCTAAGAATGCCATTATACCTACTGTCAGGCCTTCCATTTTGCTTGTGACTTTATGCATTCGGTAGTGCAAGTATCCTGCAATGACACCTGCTGGGATGTAGGCGAATATGCCGTTTATGACGTTCATCGCTGCGGTTCTGCCCAAGTCTCTAAACAGGAGTGTTTGAAGACCTCCCAAGGGAGCGGAGGCAGCAATTGCTGTGCCGATTGCGAACCCGATGACTCCAAGAGCGATATAGTCTTTCAGTAATGCCTCTTCTTTCATGCTCATTTTCCCATTTTCCTTAGAATAGTCTATTCCAGCACGATCGTATATAACACTTGTTTCTTGTTTGGGTCGAGGCAGAATCTGTCAGAATGTCTGTTCTGATATTCGAAGGTGCGTTTGTAAAGTCTTATATACTAAGAAAAGGTGAAACATGTTTCCATATCGTCTCTAGCGGTGGAATTGAATGAGTCTTAGAGAAGGCTATTTGCATGATTATCTTGCGGCGAGCCTCGTTGGCGTAGGCTTTGGGATGATTATGGCTGCTCCTGCAGGAACAGCGCTTGGTGATTGGGGCAAATACATCGGTGCAATTGTCGTAGCCGGCATTTTTGGTTTCCTTCCAGGAGGTCTATTGGCTGCCTATATTAACTTCAGATTCCATCGCACCGGAGACAACTTGGAGATGAACGGGCTGAGTGCTGGTTTCTTCGCGGCCTTCGTGTATATGATTCTTGACCTCATAACCACTCTTGAATTCGCGATCATGGGTTCTGATGCGGCGAAGATTTTCATAGCATGGGTGATATCCGTGGCTTTTGCTTTCCTATTCTTCACGCTTGGAGGTTACCTAATGGGAATGCTTGAACGGAGACCATTTGCGATGCCAGGAATATTCAACCTGTCGCATATCTCGCGTGGTCCGCCGCCTCCGCCGGTGGCCGCTGCACAGACATGTCCTACTTGTGGTCGGCCTTTGACTTTTGTTCAGCAGTATAACAGGTGGTACTGCCAGAACTGCAAGAAATACGCGTGACAGAAATCAGTCTAAACAAAGGATAGAGAAAATAAAAAGTGTAGAATGTGGCGTTGTCTAGACATATTTTTTGTCTTTGTAGCAGTACCATCTTTGATATTGTTGTATGTAGGTTAGGGGTCCTCCGCACGTGGGGCAGACTGGTGTCTGGGCTTGTTGTGCCTGTACTGCTGGTTGCGGGCCGAAAGTCTGCGGTTGGGTTGATTGGGTCTTCAGTACAACGAAGTCTCCCGCTGCCTGAATGTCGTCCCACGCGACTTCTTTGGTCTCGCCCTTCTTCGTCTCTACCATGAGCGTCATCCCGACTTTGCCTACGGTGAACGCGATGTCTTGCACTGTTCCGATGTCATAACCGTCGCTGTCGATCACCTGCATGCCGATGAGTCTGTCTTTCGTCATGGCTTTCTTCTCTTTTTCTACTCTGGACATTCTCTATCACTTCTGCTGTTTGAATCTTTAGCATGTCGATGTCTTATAAGTTTTAAGACTCAGGGATAAGTCTTCAAGGTTGAAGCTTCTGAAAGGGTCTGGTGACCCAGTTACGTAGGCTAATGTTGGCGTTGTGCTATTGTTTGAGCGAAAATGATAAAAACATGTCGGGTTGAAATAGTGTGCGAGATGGAAGAATGTCTACAGGTTACGGAACTACAGGTACGCAAGTCGATATGGGTACTCATTGGCTCTTAAGGATTGTTGCGGCTCTGATTGACAGCATACCTTGGATTGTCATTGGCTGGGTTCTCTGGTGGGTGCTTGTCTGGAACGGGAAGGGAGCACCTCTTTATGGAGCACTCGCAGGAATGTGGTGGTTAGTCTACATTTTCCTCATGCCAATCCTTTACGGCTTACTGTACGTGGTCTATTGTACCATAATGGAATCATCAGCCTCCTGCGGCGACTCTGGGCAAGCGAGTTATGGGCTTGAAAGTGCAGATGCTCAACGGCAGTAAGGCACCGTCAAATAAGGTGTTGACCAGAAACATAAGCAAGATACTCTGGTTCATTTTCCTCATCGACATTCTGGTCGGCATAGCTACCCCTGGGCCCGACCCGCGTCAGAGATATTTCGACCGCATGGCAGGAACAACAGTGGTCTCCGTGAGACAAGCCTTTGCGAATGTTCCACCGCCGCCGCCACCACCAAGTTGACCTTTGTCACCAAGAACGGATTTGAAGGGCTAAGCCTCTCTTCGCAGACTTCCACTTTTCTTCGAACATCATACGCAGCACGTGTTTTTGGAGCAACCATGTGTGCGAAAGACTGAAGAAGCATCACAACTGATCAACAGGCGGCGAAAATCATGACTGAACATTCTTATCCGCTTCCTCCGCCTCCTGAGACGCCTACTTCTGAGGTGATGGCTTCCACGGTCCGAAGACGAACTTCTTCCCAAGACTGAGAGAAATGCTGGTTCGCATCGAGAGCCCTGCAGCTACTCGAGTCAAGAAAGGTCTTCGTGTTGGCTTGTTCGTAGCATTGCTGTTTTCAGCATTCGTGGGATTGATTCTTTCTATACTTGCGGAGTTGCCGTTCCTTGCGCTTGGAGTATTCTTGGTCGTCGGCTTGGGGCCAGTCATAGAAGAACTGTTAAAAGCCCTGGGCATGCTAGTCGTTGTATTCTGTGGTGTGGAAGAAAATCCCCAACCGCCGCTACGGCGCTGCCTTGGGGGCGGCAGCAGGACTGGGTTTTGCAGTGGCTGAGACGATATTGTACGTTTACGGCTATGCAGTAAACAACAGACCTTGAGGTGAGTTTAATGAGAATCCTTATCACACCTCTTATGCATCCTCTTTGGTCAGCGTTTGTTGGAATAGGAGCGTTCACACTTGCGCCCCAGAAACAAGTCTCTCGCAGCACATCCTTGGGCATTTCCGCAGTTTTCTTGTTCATGGGAATAGCCAACCATATTTGCTGGAACGGAGTTGATGTTGCCCTAACGGTCGCATTTTCTCAGAATGGTCTTGCCCACACTGATGACGGTGGTAGTCGTTTTTCCGTTGTTTGCTCTGATGCTAAGAGACTTTCTCGGCGGGCACTTCAACTTCCAGAACTTCTTTCAGCCTCTGTCAGAGCGCCCGCTTCTCTTTGAGTCTACCACGCTGGCACCGCCACCTCCCCCACCACCTCTCCAAGACAGTGAGGGCAACTTGCCTTTTTCTCATCGCACTGAGTCAACAGGAACAGAACTGTCTGGTAGCTCGGATTGCGAAAGAAGTGGCGGGCCCGAGGGGATTTGAACCCCTGTTCTCCGGCTTTCTTCCGTTTGGAACGCCCGGAGGCTTGCGCACCGGGTTGTGGTTCGACGCCTTAATCCTGACTGGGCTACGGGCCCGCGGTAGAGCCTAGTCTTTCTAGGGATTAATGGTTGCTGTTAGATTTCGACGAGTTCTTCGTTTATCCACCATGCTTTCTTCTTTCCAGATTTTTCTCCAGGATAGTACTCTATCACTGTTTTTCCGAGTTGCTTTCTTGATGTTTTCTGTATCCTTCTCAGTCTGTTTAGGACTAGCCACCTGTTTGTTTTCAGGTAGTCTGCGAGTTCCGGTGTCGTTGCACCCTTGTAGTGAATGAGGTAGTCTATCAGTTTGTGGTCTGTTTCGTCCATGCCGAACGTGTGCGGGTTGGCCTTTCCCTGCCCGTATGTTAGGAGTTCCAGATCTGCGAGATACTTCTTGATTTCTGCGAGTTCTTTTTCCATTCTACCCATTCTTTTTTCCAGGTCCAAGACTTTGTCTGGCCTGGGAGTTTTCTGTAGCTTCTCCATTATGGCATCTCTGATGAAATCGCTTCGGTTCCCTTCAGGAACACGGAGAGCCATCTCTTCGTAGATTTGTTCTGGGATCTTCGCAGACACGACTCTCGTCTCACCCATAGCTGCAGCCTCTCTTACTCATTATTAGGGCTCTTATTATTTCATGTTTTCTTCGCATGCTGCAAGACAAGGGCAAGTCGCCTTTGAGCCTGCGAAGCGCGAAGCTATGCAGCTGGCCAAGATGCTGAGGAGTAAGGGTGAGTTCGAACCAGCGCTTAGGCCTGAAGAAATTGAAGATACGTCACTGTCTAATGTGTGCTGGAGAAGTCTAGGAATTGGTTCAAGCCCGCTCAGTGGGTCATCAAGCAAGCTTCGTAGGTGACGCGTTCCTTATTCCAGTCAGCACGTTGCAGCGGTTCTTCACGGTTTCGCAGAACTTGCTGCGCAGTTCCTCGCCGAGGACTTTTCGCTCTCTAAGAAGCAGTGTTCTCCTTGCGAGTTCGGTGTCGCCCAGCGAGGCGAACCACGCTTCGAAGTCTCCCCGGTTGAGATGGAATTCCAACGAGGGCACGTCCACTTTGGCGAGTTTGTCGGAGAGATCTCCCAGGCTCGCAGCGTAGATGTTCAGAGGCTTGCCTACGTCCGCATAAAAATGGAAAGACTTGTCAACGGGCAGGTACGCCAGAATCTCTGCAGCTTTTTCTTTGCTTATCTGCGGTAGGCCCAAGGCTCTTCTACCCGCCTCGGTAACTGCGTATGTTCCTTTCTCGACAGTCTTCGCGTAGTTCATCTTGGCAAGACCTAATATGTGCATCATTACGGGAGGAAAGGCCAACCCAGCTTCCTTCGCTATCTCACTGGCCTTGGCGGGCTTATCCATCAGCCACATCGTTTCCAGAATGAGACGTTTAACAGGTGATAGACTCATTTTGTTGCACTCTCACTATTTTATCGGATGTTCCTAATAGGCTTTTCATGTTCACAATCGAGGAGTGATAGGCGCAGGTAGTTAGGTATTATCGATTAGGAAAGTAAATAAGCAATGTTAAAGTAGCCCCTAGGCACTGCTGTAAGGAACGGAGCCAGACAGAATGAAGATGGCCGTGTTTGTTTACGAGTATCCTCCGAAGATTGTCGGTGGTTTGGGAACATACGCCGCGGAGATCACGCGCAAGTTCGTGCTGACCGACAACGACGTTACAGTTTTCACGATGAATGATGATGCGGGCACGCTTCCGACACGGGAGATCTGGCGGGGCATTGAGATTCACCGTCCGTTGCACATCGACGTGTCCGACTCATTGCCCGACGTGATAGCTGAGGACATCAGGAAGTGGGGCAGGGGCGGGGGCATTCATCTTTTCTCGAAAATCCTGATTTACAATTACCTCAGCGCTTCAAAACTTGTCAACGAACTCATCAGAAAAGAAGGAATCAAGTACGATGTCGTGGTCGCGCACGACTGGCTGTCGGCCATGGGTGGAATAACGGTCAAGAAAGAAGTCGGCTTGCCTTTTGCCTTTCATGTTCACTCCACGGAGAAAGGCAGGACTCTTGGCAACGGTTCCGAAGTTGTGAGCAACATAGAGCTTCACGCTGGAAACGCAGCTGACATGATCGTGACGGTTTCCTACGCTATGAAAGATGAGCTTACTCGGCTCGGTTTTCCGAAGGACAAGATCCATGTCTCCTACAACGGCGTTGACCCTGAAAAGTATGACCCGGCATCCGTGAGTCCTGAGCATGTCAAGAAGATCAGGTCGCGCTACGGCATCAAGGACGATGAGCTCATGATCTTGTTCATCGGCAGGCTCGTAGGCGTCAAGGGCGTTGACAAGCTCATAATGTCCATGTCGCACATTCTGCAGAAGACGCCTACGGCGCGGCTCGTGATTGTGGGCTTGGGCGACCTTCAAGAGTATCTGGTCAACCTCGTGAAGACCATGAAGATGAGTGACTACGTAAAATTCCGATTCGAATTCATTCCTGAAGAGGAACGCATACTCCATTATGCTGCTTGTGATGTCGCTGTTTTTCCAAGTCATTATGAGCCGTTCGGCATCGTTGTCCTCGAGGCGATGAGCATGGAGAAGCCTGTTGTCGTGGGCGCCGCGGGCGTGAGCGGCATGCGGGAAATCGTCGTCTGCTGCGGTGAAGAACAGTGCGGCTATCATGTGAACCCGAACAACCCTGAAGACATCGCCTGGGGCATAAACGGCGTGCTTGAGAGTCCCGAGAAGCGAAGGTGGCTCGGGAAAAATGGGCGTAGGCGGGTTCTTGAGGAGTTCACGTGGGACAGAGTGGCCGAGAAGACTCTGGAACTTTATCAACAGATGGCCAAGCGTTAGGTTTAAGTCGCACGTTAGCAGCAGATTTAGCGGTGACGTTTTGAACGCTCCGTCCCTTGATTCACGCAAGAAAGTTGCACGAGAAGCTGCCACGTTGCTTTACTCTGGCGCTGAGAAAGAGTACAAGCAGGCTAAGCTTAAGGCCGCGAAAATCTACAATCTTCATTACATGCCTACGAACCTTGAAGTCGCCATGGAACTTGACCAGATAGCGGAAGAGAATGAAGCCCCCGTCCGCCAGGAACGTTTGGTTCGCATGAGACAAGAAGCGCTGAGAATAATGAAGATGCTAGGGAGGTACGACCCCGTTCTTGTTGGCAGCGTGTGGCGCGGCACGATCCATCATGAAAGCGACATAGACGTCATCGTCCACCATGACGAGCCTCGTGACGTTCTGAAGCTGCTGGAAGAGAACAGGCTGGTCATAACAGGCAGCGAGCGCACTGCAGTGACGAAGAAGGGAAAAACGAAGAATACCTTTCACATTCACATCGACTCACCGATCAAGGAGAAGGTTGAAGTCATCGTTCACAGCCCTGAAGAAGCTTGTCTTGGCCAGAAATGTGAAATATACGGCGACGAAATCACCGGTTTGCATATTCAAGAACTGGAAAAGCTCCTCAAGGAAGACCCGGTGAGAAGGTTCGTTCCTTCTTAGCTTTTATGCGCGGAATCCTGAGAGTGGTTTGAAGACTCTTAAATATCAGTTTTCCAATTAGCATATTGACCATTGCCGTTGCTTCCGGGGATGTTGCCATGGAACGTGACAGGGAATCCTTCAAGAAAATGTTCCCAAACTTGACCAAGGAAATGCAGTCGGATGAGAACAAGGTGCCAGTAAAATCAGTGAGAACCGACCCCGAGACGGGCGAGAAAGCCGCGAACAGAGAACGGTTGGTCAACTACGTACCAGACGTCATAGACTTTCTGCGGCGCTGCGACACTAAAGAGCAGGCAGAAGAGATAATTGTCTACATGGAGAAAAGAGGCGAGGTCAATAAAGAATATGCACAGGAACTCCGAGCCCAACTCAAACGAAAAGGCGTCAGAAGCTTCGGACCGAAAAAAGAAGAAAACCACTACCTCAAGAACTCAGAAACTTGACTCCGCAAGCCCAGATCCGGCCAGAGAACCTTTTCAAGACCCCTAGGCTCCGAATTTTCGCGATGCAGATGGGTAGGCATATACGTAGCGAACCTCGTGTGTTTCTAAAAGTAAATAAATGGGCTTATCAATAGATAGGAAGCCTAAAAGTCGGGTAATGTAGCGGAGGAACGTTGAGTGAAGAAGTCAGCATGGGCGTTCGTAATACTGGCAATCATAATGGTAGTGTTCGTTACTTCCATAGCAAGTTCAAAGGCCGTTATTGCAAACCCTGATTACAGCATAGACCGCGTGGACCACACCGTCTAGGTTTTGTCCAACGGTTTTGTCCTTGTGAATGATACGATAACGACTTCCGAGCCGGCTTCAGGCAGCTTTCTCATCGGTTTTCCGTACAAGTACGGTTTGCAGACGCTTCATTGTATGGCCTACAAGGCTTCTGACAGGTCATCGGTCTTTCCGGTAACCGTTAACGTTCCCCTCGAGAATCATGTGGGCTTCTACGGCGTAAGGGTCGACCTTCCAGATGATGTGTCGCAAGCATTCACGGTCGAGTTCATTCTCTCCAATTCACTTGTCGCACAGGATTCTCAGAACGCCACAGTCTTCACTCTCGACTTTCCTGCCTATCCGAGTCTCACAAAAGCCGTTGCTCTCTGTAATGCTCTAGTTAGTCCGCCATCAGGGGCAGAGTACATAAAAGGAACAGTTGCCGCCTTCAACTACACGACGAGCAACCTTGCAGCTTTCTCATACAACACCTCAACGGTAACCTTCGGAGTGGGCGAGAACATGATACAGCTGCTTGAGATAAAACAACTGAGCCGTCAAATATCGATAAGCGCTTTCAGCGATGTGGAGATTTTGGATTCGTACTACGTGACGAACAATGCTCAAAGTAGCGCGGTGTCGGTTGACGTTATTCTGCCCCCTAACTCTACAGTCCCAACGGCCGAAGACCAGTTTGGGCGTTCTGCCCCGATTTCGTCGATTAACATCTCCCAAAACACATACCAAGTAAATCTAACACTGCCCGTTGAACCAGGTAAATCCTCAAAGTTTACAGTAGTCTACAACCTGGACAAGAACGTCTACTCCAAGCCCCAAGATGAAGCGAACAAGTTCGCCTACGAGATCACGCAATTCAAAGACATAACGTACTATGTTGACCAAGTCTCCGTTGCAGTGAGCCTGCCCGAAGGCGCAAGACTGTTATCGTCCCCTGCGGCTGGCTTCTACGGCGTGGACAAGGGCATGTTCGCCGATACGGCAACGATCCAGAAACAGAATTTCATCTCGCTAGACAGTTTTCCAGTGGAGATCGACTACGAATACAACCCGCTGTGGACAGCTTTCCGTCCAACGTTGTGGGTATGGTCCATAGCTCTCGTCGGATGCGCAATCTTCGTCGTATCGACAAGACCCAAAGCACCAGTAACAGTTGTTTTGCCCTCAGGAGCGGCGAGGCTTCGACCCGAGAACCTCAAGACGTTCGTTGACTCGTACGAAGAAAAAATGAGGATAATGTCCGAGATCGATGCGCTTGAAGCTAGAGTACAGAAAGGAAGGATTCCTAGACGCCGCTACAAGGTGCAGAAGAAGACTCTGGAAATGAGGCTGGCAACACTGTCCAGGGCCATGGGTGAACTCAAAGAAAGCATGCGAGCTTCAGGCGGGCACTATGCTGATTTGATGCGCCAGCTTGAGGTTGCAGAGACCGAAATCAACGATGCTGAGGCCAACATCAAGAACATCGAGGCACGACAGAACCGCGGTGAAATCACGATGGAACTGTACAGAAACAGGGTGGAAGAATACGGGCGCAGGAAAGAAAAAGCTGAGACAACCATCAACGGAATTCTTCTGAGGCTACGTGAAGAAACCCACTAGCCAACCTAAATCCTTTTATTCTGCATTTTGGCTCTCACTGAAATTCCAGCTTTAGAGGAACGAAATATGGTGAAAATAGTCGTTGACAATGCTAAGTGCACTGGATGCGAGCACATGCTCTGAAACCTGCCCAGTGGGCGTCTTTGAAATCAAGGACAAGAAGTCAGTTGCAGCCAAGCCTCAAGAATGTCTGGTGTGCAGAGCATGCGAAGTTCAGTGCCCTGAAGCCGCAATCCAAGTAATAGAGTAATCTTCCAGCTTCACTTTTGACATTCAAAGAGCCGAACCAGACTACATTAGGTTCCAGAAGTCGCGTTGGACCTTTTTCGTTTCTTCTATTATCCGCTCGCCAAGAGTTCTCACTTGCCCACTTTCTGTCGGTGCACGGTCATGAAGAGCATACTTGCTGCGGCTCATCTCTGCGATTGCTGATGAAGCGATCTTGCCTACAAATCTAATGCCATATCCGCCCTCCAGAACCTGCACCGTGCGCCCAGAAGGCACTCGTGCCGCCAAGCCTGAGATCATACCGAAGACTCTTTTGTAGCACAAAGCGGACAAAGAAAGACTGCCGACAGGGTCTGCGTAATGAGCATCGAAACCAGCAGAAACCAGAATGAACTCGGGCTCGTACTGAGACGCTATCGGAACCACGATGTCCTCCATCGCCTTCAAGTACACGTCATCACTCGCCAGAAACGGCAGCGGAACGTTGACGTTGAAGCCTAAACCTGCAGCCTCTCCGACTTCATGAATGAAGCCTGTTCCAGGAAACTCCGTTGGGTCCTCATGCAGGCTAATGTACAGCACTTTGTCGGTCTTGTAGAAGATCGACTGAGTACCGTTTCCATGATGCGCGTCGATGTCCAATATCAAGACGCGTTTCAATCTGTATCTTCTGAGCAAGTATTGTGCAGCGATTGCGACATTGTTGAACAGGCAGAAGCCAAGACCGCGAGACTTTTCCGCATGGTGTCCAGGCGGTCTGACGGCGGCAAAAGCGTTCACAAAACTCTTGCTCATTACAAGGTCAACCGCTTTGAGAGCCCCGCCTGCTGCATACAAGGCAATCTCATAGCTTTCAGGCGAGACAACAGTGTCCCCGGAATCCAAAATGCCGCCGCCACTCATGCATAACGCTTGAACTTGTCTGATGTAGTCGGCGTCATGGACCATAGCAAGCTCCCTGACTCCCGCTTTCCGAGGCTGTACAAACTGCCAGTTCCTGCTTCTAGAAAGCTGCCCCCTCTTCAGCTCATCAACGATTGCTCGGAGCCGCTTCGCAGACTCGGGATGCTTCCTTCCAGGGTTGTGCTCATAATACTTCGGTGAAAAAACAACAGCGGTCCTACTCATCGGGAATCATATTTCCGAAAGTTTTTTGAAAAGCCTCTTCTACATACTCCCTCACAGACAAACCTTGTTGTTCCGCCAGCTTTCCTAGAGCCTTGTTGACGCCTGTCGTGTACTGAACGGCCTTCTTAGGCTTGTCCGCTATGAACGATGGAAGCCCAAGGTTCTTGGCTACTCGTCTCAGAACAAGCTTTCTCAACGTGTCCTTCTCCGGTTCAAGCTTGACTTCCAGCGGCAGACCGAGGGCGAATCCTGCAATTTTGCGAGCTGCAAAGGGCAGGCGCAGTTCAACATCATTAGCATTACACGCTTTCCAGTCTCTTTCAAGGTTAGACTCGTACATTCCGGCAACATCCTTGAATATCGCTTCCTGAGTTCTCTCTCTCCCAAAGCGCAGGTAATCATCCACGTATCGCTTGTACCCGCCGAAAAGCTCATCTGCACCCTGCCCCGCGAGCATGACCCGACAATTCATCGCTGCAGCTTTTTCAGCTGCCCAGAAGACTGGGATCGCGATGCTCAATTTGACCGGGTCAGGCTCCTCGATGACCTCCAACACGGAAGGAACGACCTGTTGAACATCCTTATCTTTGTACGTTTTAGAGCATAATGGTAGCTTCAACTCTTCTGCAGCTCGAACCGCATGTTCGGTTTCATATTGGTTCTCGAGGGCCACATGGACCAGGCGAACGTCGACTCGCGACTTCTTGGCAAAGAATGCCAGTATGCTGCTGTCTAAGCCGCCGGAAAAGGCTACTGCCACTTCTTTCAATCCTGCCACTCTTTCCCTGACCGACAGTTCCAACATCGTTCGAAGCTCCTTTGCCGCAGTCTCCATCGTCATCTGCCGCGGCTTCATGTACTTGAACCGTTTGACTGGCACAAACCTGAATCCCTGCTTGTTAGCAAGTCCTAGGCATCCTGGCGGAAACGATTCTGTCTGTCTTATGCCGATTTTCCAGAGTGCTTTTCTTTCAGAAGCCAAAGCTGCAAAGGATGCGTTTTCCCCGTAGTAGAGTGAGCGAGTGCCAATGGTGTCTCTTCCTGCGACGAGCCCTTCGGACTCAGCTATCACAAAGACAAAGTCGCCTTCACATTTCCTGATGAAAGCCGCAGCCGCCTTTTCCCTTCCGGTCTGAAATTGTCGCGTGAAGCTTTCCCCCGCGTTTTCTCCCGCATGAGCATAATCTCTGCCGCTGAAAACGAGTCCTGCGTCTTTCAACTTGAGCAGTGGCAGTCTATCCTGCTTGAGGATCTTTGAGAAGGCAAAGCCGACCATGATTGGCGAGTTCAGCTTGGCTTCCGCAAGGTCTGCAAGTGATTTCGCCGCAAGAGAAGCATCTGAGGAAGCCAAACCGTAGGCATCTGCTCCCTTTTCCCCGCAGACTTGCAGCATCGTGACTGCCGTGTTTGCCACGTTTTGGCCTTTCTTGCCAAGAACAGCCACAGCTGTGCGCATTTGCACGAACCCCTTGAACTGAGGATGATTTATAGTGTTGGTAAAACATTAATCTTCAATCATCTTATTCTTTTGCGAGGGAAAATGAGGTTGCCGTGTCTTCCTATTGATACGGGCCGTTACGGGACGGCCGAAATGAAGAAAGTTTTTGAAGAAGAGACTCGTGTGCAGAGAATGCTCGATGTCGAGGCTGCGTTGGCATGGGCGCACGCCGAAGTCGGCGACATCCCGCGTAAAGATGCAGAGAAGATCGCATCCAAAGCTTCTTTGAAATATGTTAAGCTGGAGAGGATCAAGGAGATAGAGCGTGAAATAAAACATGACATTGCCTCTTTGGTCAGGGCTTTGTCCGAGGTCTGCGGTCCAAGCGGCGCATACGTTCACTTGGGAGCGACAAGCTACGACATCGTAGACACAACCAACGCTCTGCAGTTGAAAGAAGCTCTAGACCTGATTGAGACGAAGCTCGTTGAACTCGAAAAGATACTGATGGAAAAAGCAAGACAGTACAAGAAGACCGTGATGGCGGGGAGAACACACGGGCAGCATGCACTGCCGATAACGTTGGGTTTCAAATTTGCAGTTTGGATGCGTGAGATTGCAAGGCACGTTCAGAGACTCAGGGAATGCAGAGAGCGCGTTTCAGTTGGAAAGATGAGCGGTGCAGTGGGCACGCAAGCTGGGCTGGGCGAGCACGCGATGAAAATCCAAGACCTTGTCATGCGCAAATTGAAGATCAACTCGGCTGACATCTCAACCCAAATCATACAGCGGGACAGGTACGCGGAACTCGTTTGCTTGCTGGCTCAGGTCGCGTCTTCGCTGGAGAATTTCGCGACTGAAATCCGCGAGCTGCAGAGACCCGAGATCGGCGAGCTCTTTGAGCATTTCGAAACCGCAAAGCAAGTCGGCAGCTCAACGATGCCTCAGAAGAGAAACCCCGAACTATGCGAAAGAGTCTGCGGTCTAGCAAGAATAGTAAGAGGCCTGGTCACACCCGCTTTGGAAGACGTCACGACATGGCATGAACGAGACTTGACTCAGTCTTCTGCAGAGCGTTTCATCTTCCCAGAAGCATGTATTCTAGCCGATTACCTGCTGCACCTCATGTGCGGAATAGTGGCTAACCTCAGAGTGGATGAACAACGAATGCTCAAGAACATGGAAGTGACTCAAGGGCGCATGATGTCAGAAGCAGTGATGATCACGCTGACAAAAAAAGGTATGAGCCGTCAAGAAGCTCATGAGCACCTGAGAAAACTGACGATAAAGAGCGAAAAGGAAAACAGGCACTTCAAACGAATGCTCCTCGAAGACAAGACCGTATCAGAATTGCTGAGCGAAAAAGAAATCGGCGAAGCCCTGAACCCGAGAAATTATCTGGGAACTGCAACGAAGCAGGTTGACCTTGCTATCAACAGAACTATGAAGGAGCTCGAAATTCGAGGGAAATGATGGCTGATTGGGCGTACGACCCGCTTGCCTACGAAGGCAGATACCGCAGGGTCTACGAAGCTGGCGCCGAATTATCGGAAAATCCGACCCCAACTGAGGCTATCGTTAAGTTCGCTTCGAAGCTAGACAATATCAAAGGATCAAGGGCGCGTGCTAATCATTAGGCTTCTAAATAGGTCAGAACTCTGTTAATGCCTTCTGTTTCCATTCATCCTGTTCAAGTTTGTCCAAGGTTTCTTTCTTCATGAAGCCGCCGAGCTGCTCCTTCAGTTTCTTGGCCAGCCGAGGACCGATCAGCGGTAAACTTGCCAGGTCTTCGATCGAGGCGCGTTTCAGGTCGTCCGCTGATTTGTATCCTGCGTTGAATATTATGCGGCCTCTAACTCTGCCGACGCCCTCCAGTTTTACCAGCGGCAGCAGCTCTTTCTTCACGCCTTTCTCTACCCTCTGTCTCACTTCGAGTGTGACTGGCAAAATCTGTTTGTTTCCGAATAGCAAAGCAAGCTCATGCGTGGCATGCAGCAGCCACTTTGCGTTTTCAATCGTCCTGTACAGGTCGCCCGGCTGAACTCGGAACCTTTCAATAAGCTGGTCCTCGCTCACCTCGTCGATCCAAGCGTTCAGAGTCATGGCCGTCTTCACTTCTCCGAGAAACTCTTCATATTCTATGCTATCCTCATACTGGTCAGGCGGGGCAACGATGAACTCGCACTTGTGCTCTTCCATGAACATCTCAACCTCCTCCTGCTCTCGCGAGTACGGCCGCAACACCGGCCCCATGTCAGGCGTATGGGCAATCATGTGCAGGAAACTGAACTCGGTAAGCTCCCCAGGTTTTCTCTTCAAAGCGTCTCTGATTATGACGGCTGAAGCCGGGTCAATGTACAGTTCGCTGACACGTTTTCCAAACTTCGTTGCATTGATGTCTTGACCGAAAACCTCGATCATTTCCTCATCATACAGGTACTTCAGGATCTTGGAGATTATGCCTTTGATCGCTTCGATATCATACTGGAACGCGTAGAACGTCTTTCCGAAAAACTCGTAGATACCCTGTTCCGTATGGGCATAGTCCGCCGCAACAGTCGCCAGCACGTGAGTCCTCATTATTCTCTCAACTGCAAGCCGCGACCAGATGCGCTCAGGCTTTGCGAGAACGTAGCTGTGCAGCAGATAGTCCGCTTCGTCGTTGGTCTTGGCTATCAGCACGGCCTCGCCGGTCTTGTCGTACTTGGGTCTTCCAGCCCTGCCGGCCATCTGCTTGTATTCCAGCACGCTTATCGGGTACCACCCGTAGCCCGGCTCGTACCTCCTGTAATCTTGGATAATGACTGTTCTGGCGGGCAGGTTCACGCCGAAAGCCAAGGTGGGCGTCGCGGTCAAAACTTTGATTCTTCCCTCCCTGAACGCGTCTTCGATCAGCTTACGGTGGCTACCGCCTAGACCGGCGTGGTGAAAGGCCGTGCCGCATTTGACCAGTTCGGCCAGTGACTCGCTGAGGCTTGTTCTTTCGCCAGCCGCCAAAACCCGGTTTGCTTCATGTTCAAGCGAACGTTTCGCAGGCTTTGAAAGGGCGCCCACGATTTCTCCTGCAGCTCTCTTCGCCACGGTTGCCGCGATCTTTCTGGTCGACGTAAAGATCAGTGCCTGCCCGCCGGTCTTGACCGTGTGCAAAGCCAGGTTTATGGCTGGGTCTTTGGCATCTTTCTCTATCTTGCGCGCGTCTCCGTCTTTGTACTGAATTTCCTCGTGTAAGAGCACTCCTTCTTTGAGGTGAACGGGGCGCCATTCTGTTGTGACGTATTCCGCCTTCAACCATTGCGCGATCTCGTCAACGTTGTTTATCGTGGCACTCAAAGCCAGAATCTGTGTGTCCGGGTTGGTCTGCATGAGCCTTGCCAAAACGACCTCAAGAGTCGGTCCGCGTTCCGCTTCGTTCAGCAGGTGCACTTCATCAGCAACCACTAGGGAAATCTCGTCCATCCATTTTGCCCTGTGTCTTAGAAGCGAGTCTGCCTTTTCGTTCGTGGTGATTATTATGTCGTATCTTTCCAGCCACGCGTCGGTGCTGTCAAAGTCTCCAGTGCTGATGCCGATTCTTATCCTTCTTCCGTCTTTCTTCGCTATGGCCGTGTATTTTTTGAACTCTTCATACTTTTCGCTTGCCAGAGCCCTCAGAGGCGTCAGGTAAACCGTCTTGCCGTTCTTTTCAAGTATGTGTTTAATCGCGCAGAACTCGGCGAGCAGCGTCTTTCCTGAGGCGGTTGGGCTGGCAAGAACAAGGTTCTTGCCGTCTAGGACGCCGGCTTTCACTGCCTCTTCCTGAGGCGGATACAACTCTGCGATTCCAGACCTGATTGTCAGTTCCTTTACGGCTTCTGGCAGAGGCAAATCAGCAACTTTCACTCGAACGCGCCTATCTCTTCTGCTACAACAGCATAAATGGCATCGCAATTTAAAGCGTTGCGCACAGAGGCTTTTCTTGGGCTATGTTTTTCTATTAGAGGTCTTCAATAGTAGAAATTGACCGAACGACCTGTTCAGAAGGCCTGGAATTGGTAGAAAACGTGAAAGAACTGCTCAGGGCACATGAAGGGCTTGAACGCGAAGTATACTTAGACAACGAAAACTCTACCCCCGTCCCAGACGAAATCGTGGAAGCAATGCTTCCATACTACAACAAACGCGCCTACGGCAACCCGACCCTCACTCACAAACCGGGCTGGGAAGCATTCGAAGTGCTGATGGAGTCGGCACAGAAGATTGCCAGTTCCATCGGATGCAGAACGCTTGAAGAAATCAACTTCACACCTGGAGAGACAGAAGCCAACAATCTCGCACTCATGGGCACGGCTCTCGGGGCGAAAGACAAGGGCAAGAAGATCGTGATTTCAGAGATCGAACCCATAAACGTTCTGAACGTGGCAGAAATGCTCCAGAAAACCGGCTTCACTCTGACAAAGGTCCGGGTCGACCCTGAAGGGTTCTTGAACCTTGAGCAACTGAAAGGGGCCGTTGACAAAGAAACAATCCTTGTAAGCCTCTCAGCCGTAAACCATGAAATCGGCACGGTCCAGCCCATAAAAGAAGCAGCGAAGATAGTCAAAGACAGGAATCCGAACACTGTCTTTCACACGGACGCTTCAGACGCATACGGAAGAATCCCGTTCGACGTGCAACAAGCAGGCGTTGACTTGGCCACTTTGAGCAGTTACAAGATCTTGGGACCGCGTGGAGCAGGAGGCCTGTTCGTCAGAGAACGTGTTAATGTGGAGAAGGTCCTGGAGGGCCAGATAGGGACGCAGAGGCTCTGGCCTGGTGTTGAGAACACACCGCTGATCGTGGGCTTCGTGAAAGCCTCAGAATTGATGTTCAGCAACTTTGAAGAGAACGCGAGGCGTATGCGCAACCTCAGGGACAAGCTGATGGATGGTATCATGAATGAAACATCTGACGTTTTGCTTAACGGTCCGCGTGGTGACAGGAGGTCTCCTGACAACGCTAACATCAGTTTCTTAAGGTGTGAAGGGGAAGCTCTGACGATCGAGCTAAGCTTGAGCGGCGTCTACGTTTCAAGCGGCAGCGCCTGCTCAAGAAGGCTGCTGCAGCCCAGCCACGTTCTTGTTGCGACGGGCAGGAAGTTTGACCAAGCGCATGGCAGCATTTTGATGAAGGTGACGCGGCTTCACACCGAGGAAGATATAAATTATGCTTTGGAGGTTATTCCGAGGGCAGTTCAGAGGATAAGAGGCATAACTGGTTCTACAGGAGTTGAGTGAAATGTCGCGGGCTCCATTGCCCTATAACCCGAAGATACTGGAACTGTTCAGGAACCCTAAGAACTTGGGGAAGATGGAGGATGCTACCGTGGTGGCCGTTGCGGGAAATCCTATGTGCGGTGACATGATAACCTTCTACTTGAAAATAAACGACCAGAGTGTCATCGTGAAAGCCTCCTTCGAAAGTTACGGCTGCGCAGCGAACATAGCCACCTCGAGCATAGTTACAGAAATGGTCAAGGGGATGAAACTCGAAGAAGCTTGGAAGATCTCCTACAAGAGCGTGGCCGAAGCCGTAGGCGGATTGCCGAGCGTGAAATTTCACTGCGGAATCCTGGCTGTCGGGGCTTTGAAGAGGGCGATCAGAAAATATTTCGGAGAGAAGAAAACGGCTCCGGGCTGGCTTGAGAAGGAACCCAGCTTCGAAGAGAAACAAGCTCTTGAAGAAGAAGAGTTGGCAAAGGTGCTTTCGAAGAAACTGAAGCCGGAAGAATGAAAGCAATGTTAGACCCGTACAAGATTCGTGAAGACTTTCCCATACTGAAGCGCACGGTGAACGGATATCCCCTCATCTACTTCGACAACGCTTCAACCACCCAGAAACCCAAAGAGGTAATCGGCGCCATCAAAGACTTCTACGAGAACCACAACGCCAACGTCCACCGTGCCGTTCACACTCTTTCGCAGGAAGCTTCAGAACTGTACGAGTGCGCGCATGAAGAAGTTGCCAAGTTCATAAGCGCAAGAGGCATGGAAGAAACAGTCTTCGTCAGAGGAACAACCGAAGCCATAAACCTCGTCGCCTACGCTTGGGGTCTCCACAACTTGAGCAAGAACGATGAAGTTGTCATTTCTCTGATGGAACACCACAGCAACATCGTTCCATGGGAACTAATCTCGCGTATAAAAGGCTTCAAAATCAGATACGCCAACGTGAAGAGCGATGGAACGCTTGACTATCAGTCTCTTGAAAGCCTGCTGTCCAAGAAGACAAAGATAGTCTGCTTATCTCACGTTTCAAACGTAACAGGCATCGTGAACGACGTCAAGAAAGTGGCAAAACTGGCTCATGAAAACGGAGCGCTTCTGCTAGTGGATGGGGCGCAATCAGTTCCCCACATGCCCGTCAACGTCAAAGGGCTGGATGCAGATTTTCTTGCTTTTTCCGGGCACAAAATGCTCGGGCCGACCGGAATAGGCGTCTTGTACGGCAAGAAAGAGCTTCTTGAGAAGATGGAGCCGTTCCACGGTGGCGGCGAGATGATTAGAGAAGTCTCTTTCGACAAGAAGAAAAAGCGCTGTTCGATCACATGGAATGTTCTTCCATGGAAGTTTGAGGCTGGAACTCCAAACGTTGCCGACGGAATAGGCTTGATGGCGGCCGTCAAGTATCTCAAGCGCCTAGGGATGGAGAACGTGCAAGCCCACGAAGAAACGCTCACGAAATATGCCATTCCACGAATTCAGAAATGCTGCCAGAAGGTCGAAATATACGGAACCAAAGACCCGTCAATCAAGTGCGGAATCATCCCGTTCGGCATCGAGGGCCTGAGCTCCCACGATGTTGCGCTTTTCCTCGACAACTACGGAATCATGGTCAGAAGCGGCTATCACTGTGCCCAACCACTGCATGAGCTGCTTAAGCTGAACTCTTCAGCCAGAGCAAGCTTCTACATATACAACACGCGAGAAGAAATCGACAGGCTCGGAGAAATCCTGAAGGAGATCGAGCAGTTCTGATGGTCACAATAGACGATTACGTAGCCAGGACTGAAGGCACATGCGGCAAAGAAAAAGACGTGATCGTCATTTTCAAGTACGACAAGAAAGACGAAGTGACCAAAAAAATCCTTGCCAAAGCAACGCTGAAAAAATCGATCGGAGGCATAATCTTCGAACTAACATTCAAACACTATTCTTTCAGATTTTACGGGAGTGGCAAGGCCATCTTTCGCGACCTGAAAGACAAGACTGAACTGAATTCTCTCTTGACCGAGTTGCTCATGGTATGATTATCAAAATTTCGAACTTGGCTGGGTTAGACTCTATTTGCTAGCTAGCTAACGGTCGCCCTCTGGGCTTTTCAGATGACTTCCGACTGAACTCGCAGCACTTTGCCGAGCAACTTGCGTGTTTCTGCATCAACTGGCGTCAGCACCCTTAACCCAATGATTCTGCCAGCTGTTTCAAGAAGTGTCAGTGATGTTATAGCATATGCTGAAAGAAAAGATGCAGACGTTTTCGAGGGTTCAGACAGATTCGCGTAACTGTATCGCATTGGAACCCGGGTTATGAAGAGGAGGATGAGCCAGCGCTGCTTGAGCGCGCTCTCGTTGAGCTTATCAGACTGGGCAGTGCTCTCTTTTTCTCGCAGAGCTACCCTCCCAGTTTCATTTGTGGTCCAAACATCGGTTCAGAGCTTGTGGCTGGGTAGACTGGTACGTCCTGAGAACCGTGCACACGCATGGTATTTCAGCATGTGTTGGAACATTCCCGTATTCTTCTGTGGCGCGTGAAAATGATTTGGCACGCTTTTCTACCTTAGGTTCTTCAGGATGGTGCTGGGTAATTTTCTAGCTTCTTTGTCAATCGCCATCAGTAATGCTATGTAGATGAGTCCTCCAATCGCCGTTTCGGCCAAAGTCGTAGTTAATCTTGTCGGGTGCGGGATTAGGTATAGAATAGCTCCCATAATAGCGCGGCGAAAACATATCTTGCGATGTTTTTCCATGGGAGTTCGACTCTTACCATTTTGCGGACAATGCTGTATAGAATGAAGAACGCTGCAAGACTGCCTGACAAATTGATTATGCTCACACTCAGGGCCGCTTGGAAAGGCTGGTCGTGAGCAAAGCTAGTCAGAGCGTAGAAGCTTGTTGGAACAGCGATGGCCGCATAAACGTATGGCAGAGAAAAAACCAGGAATATTCGACTCCTCACCAATTGCCGCAATGACATTTTCGCTTCTTCGTCGACAGTGTCAAACCCATAGACCACGGTTCCAAAAAGGCTGGAAACTACTGAGACAAAGGAGTTCAATGCGAGAAAAATCAGAACTGGACCAGCGTCGGCATGTTCCGGCTTAAGAATCGTTACGTATGAATCTGCTAAAGCTATTGCTCCTATGGTCAAGGGTATAGCGAACATCAGGACCATCTTCAAGGAAACCGTGATGTCTTCGCTTCTTTTTTCCGCCAGTAGTTTCGGGTAGAGTGCATATGCCAAGAAAGAAGAATAGGTAATCACGTTGACGATTATGGCCGCAGCCCCGAGCTTGCCTCGAGCTCCCTCGCCTCCATAGGAGAGTAGCATTATTAACACAACTGTTGCCAACTGGCCGCCTGCGACATTGTAAATGCTGATTACAGATCCTTTGAACCATTCTCGCACATAGTCGCGTCTGAATCTTTGCTTCAGCTCCTCAGCAAGCAGTCTAAGATAGTACCCTGTTTGTAGAGCGAACGCGATGATCGTTGTCACTGCGACGCCTATGAGCAGTTGGCCAAATAGGACGATAAGTACGTAGCCCACGACAACTTTGCAGAACTGCTGTATGACTAGTCCATATCCTATGGTTCGCGGAATTCGGGTTTGAAGGCAAGATTCGAGTGCGGCAATGGAATACATCTCGACGATTTGAATAGCGACAATATAATAGACTGGAAGATATGTCGTGCTGATCCCGAGGGCAGGGAGTATTAAAGGAATGAGCAGAACGTAGGTCAAGGTTGCTGCCGCTGAGATCCCAAGGTTGGCGACTACGCCCGTTTTGATCGCGCCTTCTCTGTCTCTTGTGGCAAATCGCATTGCCCAGAAGGGAAGCACCCCTGCCAGAAGCGCAAAAATCCCAGCCACATCAGTAAGAGCGTTGAAGTACAGGTCATATTCTGTTTTGCTCAACGCGCGGGCCACTATGAACTGGAAGACTAGGCCGGTCGCTACGCTTACCATTTTCGCGGCAAATATTACGTAGCCCGAATGCTCGAGCCTGAGGTCTTTTTTGGACAAGTCTACCCCTTTGTTGTTGCTTATGCATACTATCCAATGGTATTTATTTTTGCCTTCGCTTCTTTTCCAGACGCGTTTTGGCAACGCCAGTATATGCGGCGTGTCGGTATAGTCTTATTCTCACGAGTACTGCGCACAAACTGGCCTGAAAGCCCGCACTCTATAGATTCAATGCGTTGACCTATAATACGTGATGATGTGCCCGCTTCATGGGGCGACAGGAACGCTTTAGCGCGCGTGGAACCCCAGAGCGCGCGCGAGGCGCGCGTTCTAGACAATTATATATTTTTGTACTGCGTGGTCTATGAAGAGAGAGAATCGAATGAAAAACGAAGACATAACAGTAGCGTACGTTGCGGATGGGAGTAGTGTTCATACGCGAAGATTTCTCAGTTACTTGGCCAACAAAGGATTCAACATTCACTTGATAACATACACTCCATCACGCATAGAAAACGTGAAAATTCACAATGTTGCAACCGCTCGAACGAGAATTCCTCTCAGGATTATTCAGTCTATCCGCCTGATAAGGAAAATCAAGCCAGATGTCTTGCACGCATTCTATATAACTAATAATGGTGTTGTTGCTGCTCTGTCTGGTTTTCACCCTCTCGTTCTGAGCGCATGGGGTGATGACATCGCAACAGACCCTGAAAGATCTGGGATACTCAAGCTCTTTATCAAGTTTGCTTTGAAAGTTGCGACTCTTGTTGAAACAGCGGACGAGCTTGGACGAGAGAGGTTGGTTGAACTGGGCTGTGATTCTAGAAAGATCTTCGTGCAGAATATGGGTGTCGACACAAGTCTCTTTTCGCCCAATTCAAAGTCTGAGATTCTAAGAAAAAAGCTGGGTATAAACCATTCCTACTCGGTTGTGTGTGCTCGATGGTGGAAGCCGGAGTATCGTGTGGATGTTTGCATTAAGGCGATTCCTCTTGTTCTGCAAAGATACCCGACACGAAGTTCATATTCTTGGGCGGGGGGCCGCTCGAAAAAGATTTGAAAGATCTGACTGCAAAACTTGGGGTTTCAGAGAGTGCGCTTTTTGTTGGAAATATACCTGAGGAATGATATGGCGAGGTATCTGGCCAGTGTGGATCTTTATGTAGATACAGTGGGCGATTCGCGTGCGCGCGCGCTTGAGCTTGACTTCCAGAGGTAACACGTTGAAAGCGCGAGGAGGCGGGGGAATGGGACAGACTACGCGGCAAGCTATGGCTTGCGGAACACCGCAGCTCCTCAGCGACCATATGAACGTGAGACATGCCAACTGGTTTCGAGGTCTAATGTACAAGCAAATGGACCACCGAGACTTGGCTGAAAAGATAGTTCATCTTCTTAGAGATGAGAAGCTCAGAAAGCGAATTGGAGAAGAATCTAGAAAGGTCGTCCTGCAAACCTGTGACGTGGAAAAAATCATGGCAAAATGGGAGACGGTGTACCATTACTTGAGTGGGCATTCTCAACGTCGAGTGTGAACAAATGATCGCGCGCGCGCTTTTGCAGTAAGCCCTTTCTGATTCACTTCTTCGACAATATGAGTCTCGCACTGGTGATGCACTTACAGCGCCCTCATGAGCTTCGCCATAGGCTTTAGCCTGATCAACTGTCTCAAGAACTTCTCCATTGCAAATCGTCGTCACGATCTTGTCGGAAATGCTGTTCAAATTGACAGTATCAACAGGTCTTAAATGCCCGAATAAAACCAACCTTTCGGACTCTTGCGTATCAAGTTCTGTTTTTCAAGCGCAATGACGTTTTCTCTAAGAAGACGCGGGAGGTGTTTTTAATCTCTCTGCGTGATAGGCATTTCAGAAACAGCACATATTGTGTGTATTGAGGTGTCCTAGCGCGCGCGATTGTTCAAGGTCGATTATTGCTTGTTCACGGTATAGCGCGCGTCGGATATTATCTGAATCTGCGTGCGCGCTGTTACAATCGTTCCTCCTCAGGGACCGTACCAACCACTTTTGCAGGAACGCCCATTACAATTGAAAATGGAGGGACATCTTTTGTGACTATGGATCCTGAAGCTACTAATGCCTCCCGACCAATCTCTATTTCAGGAAGGAGAATTACCGATATTCCTATTCTAGCTCCATATCTGATGGTTGGCCCCTTGTCCTTTATATACGGCATGGTTCTCAAGTAAGTCGGTCTTCGCCCATTAGCTGTAACCACATTTGTTGCAATAAAGACTTTGTCTTCTATAATCATGTTACCTCCTAGACCACTTAGTGAGTGAATTGCCACCTGATTTCCAATTTTGGTGTAACCTTCACACATAACTAAATTCCCAATCGTACAATTATCACCCACTTCAGTGTTTTCCCTCAAATCGTATTGTGGTTCACCCAAGAATTCTTCCCAATCTTACAAGATTCATATATCACTGCGTTTGTGCGTATAAGAGCATTCTCTCTGATAGTCGTTGGATATTCTTCGTAGATTTCTTTCTTTTTTGTAAGATTATCATAACCGATTGTTGCATTATCTTCTATCGTTACATTCTTTTCAATAATCACACCGTCTTTGATAACTACATTTCTTCCAAGATGAACTCCCTCTTCAATCGTAACATTACTCCCGATAGACGCTGTCTTGTCAATAGTGACGTTTTCGCCGATTTCCACATTCTTACCTACGTCATATCTTCCTTTTTTTTCAAGTTTGGCCATGTGTTTTCACTTTCTAACACTCATGCGCACGCTAGGTTAAACCTACATATTATATCCGCCATTGATATGAATTATTTGCCCTGTAATGTATGCAGCTTCGTCGGTGCACAAAAACACAATCGGACCAGACACTTCTTCCACTTCTCCAAAACGTCTCATAGGAATCTCTTGCAGAACCTTTTGTCGGATTTCTTCCGACAGTCTAAGGTTCATGCCTGTCTCAATATAGCCAAAGGCGACACAGTTCACAGTTATGTTTCTATTGGCAACTTCTCTTGCGACTGTTTTCGTAAAACCAAAAAGACCAGACTTTGATGCAGAGTAATTGCCTGCACCAAACAATCCAATCTGCCCGGCCACTGATGAGATATTTACGATCCTCCCCCAACCTTTTTCTCTCATTATGGGCACTACATGTTTTGTACAGAGAAAAACTCCTGTAAGATTGGTGGAAATTACCTCTTCCCAGACATTCTTATCCATTTTCCAGACAACACTGTCTTTGTGTACACCAGCATTATTTACCAGGATGTCCACAGTCCCGAATCTCTTCCTTGTTCTTTCAACAATCTCAACAACTTCCTCCTCTTTCGAAACATCTGCTTTCACAATTTCTACTTCAGCATCATACTTCTCAACAATTTCTTCGGCAGTCTCTTTTGCGGCGTCTTCTTGGGAGCGAAAGTTTATTACAATATTTGCTCCTTCTTTTGCAAATGCTGTTGCGATTCCCTTTCCAATACCTCGTGGAACTCCCCGTTATGATACAAACCTTATCCATTAGAGACATTGGTCAACACCAACATACTCTTGTGACTTAGGACCATAAGTGATGGGTCTTCCTTATTAAAGCACTCATCATAGCAGCCAGCGCATTTTGCTCCTAAAGCTGGACCCCTACCAGTTTCACGAATAACAGACTACTACTGCGGGATGTATTTTTCTCATGCTATTCTTCATCGCTCTAACCATTTATGGAACAGATAAGTTGTTGATATTGCTTGAGATCCAATTGCATCCATGCCTTCTGAACTGGATAGTTTGTAATTTGAGTGCCAGTTTCAACGCTTCCGGCCTATCTATTCAGAACTCATCAACCCGATCGAAACCTGCTTAGTATCAGATGTGCTATAACGGGCATTGTTGGATCTACTGCCGCCAAGTAGGCTAAGTCCAACCTAACATGTTTCCACGGTCAGCTTGTTCCTTCAGGGTGAGGAAGCCTGAAGTCAAGCCACATCCTTCGGCACTATGACATAATCCTGCTCTATTAGTCCTGTTGAGATTGCATTATCAGCCATTCGGTGTAAACACTGTCCTCAAGCTGCTCTGGAAGTTTCTGTCCGGGTGAAACCTATCAATGTCCACTTTAGTCTTGGACCAATAAGTCTTGGCGATATTGATCGGTTCTGGATGAGTGGCATTAACAATGCAGGGCATCGCATGTAACGCCTTGATATTCTAGTTTGAGCACGTTCTTCCCTTAAACTATTTCCAATCTTTATTCCACCCAATTTTTCGATCAGTCGAGGATCAAGGCTTGTCGTGCATAGAATACCTGCACCGGCGGTGGCGAGGGTTTTGATTATGTTCTTTCCAAATTTGTTGTTCCCTGCCACAACGATCTTGGATCTGAATATTTCCAATTCAGCCTCAAAGAGGATCTTCATGCATAGGTGACCAATATAATCAAAAATTTTCAAGGCATGATGCTGCTCATTTACGCCCAGAACCGGTATTCCTCTTTGCAGGCTTTCTGCTAAATCTAAGTCTTGCTCCCTGAACTCCCAAGTTTCATACATCAGTGATATAACGGCTGTCTTCTTCAAGTGAGAGATGAATTCTTTGTTAATCGGTCTAACAAAACCAAGATTAGTTGTGATGTCAGCTTCCTCAATCAAGTCAGGCCTCAAATTGTCCAGTATATGAATACTGTCTCGTTTAATACCGAATGTTTTGGCCATTGATAGAGTGTGGTCAATTATGTCTTCAGCACTTCCATATTTTGAATCCTTGGTTACTGCGATGACCTTTTCTGCATTGGCCATGGCTGCAATCAAAGGAGTGCAAACATAGTTCCCACTCGCTGCCTCGGTTAGAACAACTAGGCCTGAGAGATCAAGGTTCAGTTTATCTATGAATTCTTGAATAAGCCGTTTGATTCTCACGGATCTTTTCATTCTTTTTTCACTAGGCTCCGAATGGTTTTCGCGATCGTTCAGCAAACAGCAACAGTCTTCCTGAGAATTGTGTACCCATTTCAGTCTAATTGCTTTTGCCTTTCAATAAGCTACAGGTTGCGACTTCTGCAAAATCTATCGGTTTCTCTGATATTGGCGTTTGCTACGTTGCTTCGTGTGCACTTGATGCCCATGTATGGGCCGATCACCCAAACGTCGAAGTGTCACTCGCGGTTCGCAGTTCGCAATGAATTTATGTAAGTAGTACAAACATAGTCCCTCGGTCCATGCGCGCTTTCGTTGTCATCTGTCGAATACAGAAGGTAGCGCGTTAAGGTAACTTGAATGACGATTGAAAAGGTCTAAGCGACTAGTAGTATAACTGTGTGGACAAGACAGGGGGCATAGAACAGTGACAATCGGAGACAGAGTGCTGGTAGCAGGTGGTGCAGGCTTCATTGGAAGCCACCTGGTTGACAGATTGATCGACGAAAAACCGAAGAGATTGGTTGTTGTAGACAATTTCTATTTTGGCAAGGACAAAATGAGGAATCTGGCTTCTGCAAAGGCTAGATTTCCTTCGTTGAAAGTATATCATCAAGATGCGGCGAAGATGCAATCAATGAGCCCGATTTTGAGGAATGAAAACATAGATGTCATGTTTAACCTTGCTGTGCTGTGTTTGCCTCTCTCTCTCACGCGACCAAAGTGGACCTATGACATCAACTCCGCGATTTCTTCGACTCTGTGCGAGCTGCTGAGGAAGGATTGCTACAAGACACTGGTGCATTTCTCGTCCTCTGAGGCTTATGGAGATGCTGAACAGATTCCTATGGATGAGAATCACTCTCTTAGGCCTACGACCCCCTATGGGGCCAGCAAGATAGCCTCAGACCACCTGGTTTTGTCATACATCAGAACGTTTGGCGTCGACGCTTCCATAATAAGACCGTTCAACACATATGGTCCTAGACAGAATGAAGGATCATATGCTGGCGTAATCCCACTGACGATAAGAAGAATCCTAGACGGAGAGTCCCCTGTAATCCATGGGGACGGAATGCAGACTAGGGACCTCACTTACGTAACCGACACAGCTGATGCAGCGGTCAGAATCTACCGTGCAAAATCAACCCGCGGCAAGGTAGTCAACATTGCGAGCAGCAGGGAAATCACTATTAATGATCTTGTGGCAAAGATTGTAGAGCTGATGGATTATCGAAAGCCGATCATACACGATGCTCCGAGGCCTGGCGATGTCCGCAGATTTATCGGAGACAATTCTCTAGCCAAAAAACTTCTCAATTATAAGCCGAAAGTTGATTTCGATGAAGGCTTGAGGCTTACCATAGACTGGTACCGAAGCCTGTATGCCTCTCGGCACAAATCCAAATAATCAAAAAAGGGCGCACACATCTAAGCTTATTCGTGAAAGATGTGAGGTTCGAAAATGAAGAGGAAGAAAATAAAGCTTATAGAACCCGTAGTTGGGAAAGAAGAGATCAGGAATGTCAGTAAAGTTCTGCGTTCAGGCTGGCTGACTGAAGGGCCAAGGACAGAGGAGTTGGAAGAAAGAATAAAGCAATATGTTGGTGTGGACTATGCTGTCGCGGCTACATCCTGCACCACGGCTATCGAATTGGCTCTGAGGGCTTTAGAAATCGGGCCAGGAGACGAGGTGATCGTTCCTGACTTCACGCATCCAGCTACTGGCAACATGGTCCGATGGGTTGGTGCCACGCCTGTCTTGGTCGATGTAGACCCGTTTTCATACAATATCGATTTCAAGGAAATAGAGAAGGCAATCACAAAGAAGACGCGCTGCATACTGCCTGTTTCTTGGGGTGGAAACCCACTAGACATCAGACCATTGGATGAAATGAAAGAGAAACATGATTTGTCCATCGTAGAGGATGCTGCTTGTAGCTTAGGCGCAGAGTACGGCGGAAAGAAAACAGGAAAGATGGCAGACATTACATGCTTGAGCTTTCATCCGAGGAAAATAATAACAACAGGGGAAGGAGGTATGGCTATCACGGATGACCCGACGTATGAAGGAAGAATTAGACACCTAAAGAAGTTTGGCATGGAAATCAAAGATGGGGGAATCACATTTACTGGAAACGGAACCAATTATAAGTTGAGTGACGTTTTGGCGGCTATCGGAATAGCACAAATGGACAAGATTGACCTGATCATCAAGAGACGAATTGAACTGGCCAAGCACTATACTGACCTGCTTACGAGTGTAGACTCAGTCAGAACGCCCGAAAAGAAAAAAAATGCAAAACATACCTATCAGACATATGCTGTCTACATTGAAAAAGATGGTATAAGAGACAAAATAATCGAAGATCTTCGGGAGAAGAACATTGAGACTCAGATCGGAACATATTCACTGCACCTTCAACCCAGCTATAAGAGAGCAAAAAAAACCGGAAAACTGGAAGAAGCAGAAAAACTGTACAGAAATCTGCTGGCTTTGCCCATGTGCCATTCGATGACGAAAACGGACCAGGAATATGTGGTGTCAGAGCTCAAAAAGAGTATCTGCAAACATTAAATGACCGTACAGATGATTTCAACACTTCTGAGCAAGTTCAGCGCGTGCGACCAACGCGCGCGTGATGAATGAGTCAGCACGAGGGCCTCTGGCACGCATGGCCTTCGTCACGCTATAAGCATCCGGGGCCAAGCTGAAAGCATTGAGAAGGCACGTGTAATGTTGCCTCCACACCGAAAGAAAGCGTTTTATTATTTAAGAGTTTTCTGCGGGCTCTTCTGTCTTGGCTCTTAGTTGGAGCCACTTAGCGAAGATAACGATCCTCCAGAACAGTTGGATGTCCTCTGACCTTTTCTTTGCCAATATGCGGGCGCAAAGCTCTTGGAATCCTTCCAGCTCAACATAGTCGTCTGCTGCTTTGACCGTTTCAGCGCACCAGTCCATCTTTTCCATGATTAACCTTTTGCCCACTCTTCCTCAGGAGCTGGAAAGCCGAGCTTACTGCGCCTGAGTCTCACTTTTTCGGGCAGGGTTCCCTTCATTGCCTCTCTTAACAGGTACTTGGTCCACCCGTTCCGTATCTTCACGCTCATCGGCAGGCTGAACAGGTACTCGATCAACGGGTGGAAAAGGAACGGAACTCTGCTCTCTATCGAGAAGACCATACTGTTAGTGTCTTCGTATTTCAAGAGTTCGATGATCGAGCCTGCCAACAAGTCATACCGTAAATGCTCTGCTAGATTGTTCACGGGGTATTCAGCAGGCATATCAGGCGGCACGTTCGTTCTTATAACTTTCTGGAAGGCGCTCTTGCTTATGCCTGACCTTCTGCGGATGTACTTTGTGAAGTATGGCCGCGTCAGGTCTGTTGTTGAAATGAATTCTCTTACGGCTTTGAGGTACTTGTGTGCCCGTGCGAGGTCAAACAGGTAATCAAGCAGGTATTTCTGGTAGCCGGCGAGGCACTCGTCTCCGCCTTGACCGTCGAGGAGCACTTTTATGCCGTTCTCTTTCGCCAGTTTGATCACTCTGTACTGCATGTAGACGCTGGGGCCTTGGAACGGTTCATCGTGCAGTGACACGACCTTGTCGAAGTCGTCGAAGAATTCTTCAAACGTAGGCGTAACATAGAATGGTTCAACGCCGCTGTGCCTGACAGTTTCTTCGATGTAGGGCAACTCGGAGATTCTCTGCTCTTGAGGCGCTGAGGAGAAAGTCTTCAGCTTCTTGACGCCTTCCAGGCCTTTTTCCCGCAGTTCAGACTTGTCCAGCAGCTTCTGTGCTGTGCACACGATGCTTGAGGAGTCCAAACCTCCGCTGAGGCATGTTCCAACGGGCACGTCTGACCTCATGTGGAAGCGTATCGACTTTTCGAAAAGGTCATAGAAGTTTCTTGTTGCCTCTTCTGGGTCTGTGTTTCTGTATGACGTGTCGATTTTTGAGAGTTCCCAGTATCTTTGAACGTTCAGTTTTTTCGTGCTAAAGTCTAGTTCTAGAAAGTGTGAGGCCATGACTTGGTGTATTCCTTCATAGAAGGTCTCATTTGCTTTGTAGGGGTTGGACCACAGGAACTCGGCGACTCTGTTCTGGTTTGTTTCAGACTCTGTGAGTGTTCTTATGGCCTTGATTTCTGAGGCGAACACAAGCTGGGCTCCGTCAAAATGGTAGTACAGCGGTTTTATTCCGAACCTGTCGCGGGCTAGGACGATCAGTTTTCTTTTCTGGTCCCATAGGGCGAAGCCCCACATTCCGACCATTTTCGACAAGAGGGCACTGATTCCCCATTCTTCGTAGCCGTGAACGATTGTTTCTGTGTCGCTGTCGCCGGCGAACGTGTGGCCCGCTTTGACAAGTTCATCCTTAAGTTCCCTATAATTGTAAACTTCGCCGTTGAAAACAACCCACACGGTGCGGTCTTCATTTGATATTGGCTGATGCCCTTTAGATGAGAGGTCGATGATCGAGAGTCTCCTATTCCCGATCACAAGGTTTGCCTTTATTTTGCTCGGTGAACGCAGGTCGACAAGATGCAGCTCCTTTGGCGTGTCGGGGCCCCCTCTCTCCTCATACTTACCGTTGGATGTTTCCAGCAGGACTGAGCCTTCGTCGTCAGGTCCTCTGTGTCGCATGATCGTAAGGGCTTTCATGAACGCGGTTGTGTCTACATTTTTGCTATCGAGTTTGGCGATACCAGCTATGCCGCACATTGGTTTTCCTCGTCTCTTTTGAGAGGATGGAATTGGCTGAAAACTCTAATTAACCTATTCCTTGAACCGGAGTCCGTGCAAAAATCTCTTGCCAAACTATTTAAATTTCTCGTGTCTAACGTAAGGGCGGGACGTGGGAACGTTGGAGCCTAAGATGGGCAAGGGCGTCGTGGTTGGTAAGGATGTTCATTTCGGCGGGGACGTCACTGTCTGGAACTATGTTGTGATCGGCGACGGCACGCGCATCGGCGAGGGCACAGTCATTGGAAGTTTCTGCGACATCGGCAAAAACGTGGTCATAGGAAAGAACTGCAGCATTCAGGCGCATGCAACGATTTCTAACGGCTGTAAAGTCGGTGATGACGTATTTATCGCTCCCAACAGCAGTCTTCTCAACGACCGATATCCTAAAAGCAGCCTGTTGACGCCTCCGCAGATTGAGGACAACGTGGTCATCGGCGGTGGTGTGATAATACTTCCAGGGGTTACGATTGGCAAGAAGGCGGTTGTTGCCGCTGGCAGCGTCGTTACGAAGGATGTTCCCGCACGGGAAGTTGTTCTAGGAGTCCCGGCAAAGAGGGCGATGAGCCTGAATGAGTACGAGGCTAAACGTGAAAGGTATGTTGCGCAGAGGCGTTCGGTGAAAAAATGAGAGTATGGTACGACGCCTGCACTGGCAAGCACATGCGTTACGGCAGTGCTTTGGCTAGGCGGCTTAGAAGCCGCGGTTATGATGTCGTGCTGACGACGAGGGAGCATCCTGACACTCTTGGCGTGGCTGACGTGGTGGGTGAGAAGCCTGTTGTTGTGGGCAAGTATGACCCAGCATCACTTTTTTCAAGGTTGGAAGCGAGTGCGGGCCGTATGCTCGGTTTTTCGAAGCTCTTCAGGGAAAGGCTGCCTGACATGGCGGTTGCGCACCAGTCTGTCGAACTGTGCAGAACAGCCTTCGGGCTCGGTGTTCCGATTACTCTTACGGCCGACACTCCCCATGCTGTGGCCGTGAACAAGCTGACGGTACCGTTAGCGAATACATTGGTCATTTCGGAAGCAATTCCTAAACATTTCTTCCGAAGATACGGTGCGTCCAAAATCGTTCGGTTCGACGGCGTGGACGAGGTTGCGTGGATCAAAGGGTTCAAGCCGATGAAAGGCTTCGATTTCAAGCGGCCGCTGATTGTGGTCAGACAGATGGAGACTCGGGCTTCGTATGCGTTGGGCAAGGAAGATGTCACGCTGAGGTTGGCTGAGAAGCTTTCCAGGTTCGGAAGCGTTCTGTTCTTGTCCAGATACGCGAAATCGGAGAAGAAGGGTCTCATCGTAGTAAAGGGATTTGTGGATTCTGCCAGTGCTGTTGCACACGCGGACCTTGTTGTAAGCATAGGCGGAACCATTTCCCGGGAAGCTGCGTTGCAGGGCGTTCCCAGCATCGCGGTTTCTGAGATAAGCCGTACTTACGTGAACAGATTCTTAGCGCGGAAAGGCTTTCCACTGTTTCTCGTTGACTCGTCCAAGGCATTAGAATGTGCGAAGAAGTATTTGGGCAAGAGATTTGATGTGGCGGACAAGCTGGAGCAGTTGACGAACCCCGTTGATGTCTTGGAGAAGGTCATAACTGGCGAGGACGTTGCCTAGAATTCAGGTAGGCTGTGTTATGAGACAAAATGTTAAAAACAGTCAAGCTGTTTTCTAATGCTCTTGTGGGGCCGGTCGTCTAGCTTGGTTAGGACATTGGCTTTACGAGCCAAAGGTCGCCGGTTCAAGTCCGGTCCGGCCCACCTCCTTCCTGAAACTGAACGAAATCTAGGCTTTGGTCTTGTCCAGTGCTTTGGGTGCTTTTTCGTCCCTTTCTTCATAGACTTGGGTTTTTCATATATCGCGCTGGCAAGCATTTCAGCGCACGAAAGTCAAAGAAGAACAGAGAATGTTGCGACACATGAAAGAAATCAAAGGCGCCATGCGGCGTCCTCAGGGCGTGCCTGTTCGCCCAGCCATAGAGCTGTGAGCGCATATTTGGAGCATATAGGAAACTAGGTAGTAGTTGTTGCGCGACAGAAATCACAGCCTGGACCTTGACAAACTCGCCCGAAAAAAGGCTGAAAGATCAGAGCGGGCTTCTCTTGTTGATCCTTTATAGGCAAGGTTGGTCGTCTTAGAGGGCATGGCTGCGCGGGCGATCAGTCCTTTAAACGTTTTCTTGATGTTGTGTTTGATTACTTTCTGGGGCAGTTCCTTCGTTGTGGTTAAGGAAGTGCTTAAGGAGGGGTTGACGCCTGTTTCGATAGCGACTTTCAGGTTTCTTGTGGCTGGCGCGCTCTTTCTCGTAGCGCTTTTCCTGAACAAGGCCAGGCAGCCGAGTTATAGGCTGTTGGTCGAGAAGAAGGATGTCAAGGCCTTGGTGTTCTTGGCTTTGAGTGGGGTTACCCTGTTCTTTATCGTTCAGTACACGGGCATAAGCATGGCGGGTCCCTCTATCGCCGCGATCTTGGTTTGTCTTCTTGCGCCCGTGTTGATCAGCGTTTTTTCAGCGTGGCTTTTCCGTGAACATTTGAAGAGAAGGCAGATTGTGGGCATAGGCGCCGCGGCTCTGGGCACTTTCACGATTGTGGCTGGTGACGTTTTCAGTTCTCAGGGCACCTCTGCCTTTTTGCAGGGGAGTCTGCTTCTGCTTCTCACGCCGCTCATGTGGGCTGGCTACACGATTGTTGGGAAGAAGCTGATGGAGAAGTACGACCCGTTTCTCGTCGTGTCCTACGTGAGCATTCTCGGCGGGCTGCTGCTTGTTCCTTTTTCTCTGGCTGAAAACTCGTTCCACCTGATTGCTACTGTCAGTCTGCAGGGGTGGCTTCTGATTCTTTTCCTGGCTTTCACGTGCTCGTTGCTGGGCTACTACATCTGGTTCTATGTCATGAAACGGGTCAAGGCG
The DNA here is from genome assembly GCA_963769845.1 of Candidatus Bathyarchaeota archaeon. Taxonomy (GTDB): domain Archaea; phylum Thermoproteota; class Bathyarchaeia; order Bathyarchaeales; family Bathycorpusculaceae; genus JBGQMW01. The sequence goes on from CAVYNL010000015.1 coordinate 72,457, forward strand.
GCGGTGGCAAGCTCGTTCCTGTTCGGGGAACCGCTCGTTACAGCATTGTTTGCGGTCACTTTCGTCGGAGATCGGATAACGGTCCCCATCGTCGCCGGCGGCCTGCTGGTCTTCGTCGGCGTCCTCGCCGTCACGTGGAAATAGAAGCAGACTGCGTGTTCTCGAGTATTCTCATTATTCTTCTGGGACTGAAAACCGCGAATGTGGCTTCCTTCAGGTTCCTGCCTATTCTCGGAATCAACCCTCGAGCGTCTGTCCCGAGTTTGCAGATGACTGCGTGTTCAAAGAATCCCAGCGGCTCGACGTCTATTATATCGCGGGTCAAGTCTCCGTACTTCAAGGCTAGTTTGATGTTGTCACCCGATGCCCGGACGATTATGAGTCTGTCGAGAAGCATGTTCGTCCAGTTTTTGTATTGGTCCTGCTGTTTTTCATCCAGTTCTGCCTCAACGTGCTTTGCTGCTTTGTCCACGCTCAAGACCTTGACTGTGATGGGCAGGTTCTCGCAGAAAGCGTAGATTTCAGATATTTTTTCAAGCGGAAGTTTCTTTCCGTCGCAGAGCTGGGCTTGAAGACTCTGCAGGGGAACGGTGGCTGTGACGTTTTGCGGCGTGGTGATTCCGATGTCTATGCCGAGTGCGGTTTTGCTTTTGTTGGGGTTTGTTAGGTAGCCTTTTGTCGTTGAGAATTTGTTTATGCTGTCTAGGGTTGTGGGGCATGTTCCTATTTTTTGGTTCAAGTAGCGTAGGGCTATGTTTGTGTCTTCGCCTGCGATGTCGATTTGTGTCCATCCTTTTTCGTTGCGTTTGCATGTTTGGATTTCTACTTTGAGTCCTTCGAGAAGCGTGTTTAGGTTTTCTCTGATTTTTCTGAGTTGAGAACCGTTGTAGGATTTTGCGGCTAGTGTTATGGTGGGCATTCGCAGTCGCCGATCAGTGTCAACATTTCTTCGTGCAGTTTCCATATGCGCTCGATCGCCGGGGGCGGGAGTTCTTGGGAGAGTTCTTTTATGGTTCTGTTTATCGGCACGCGTCTCGAGCCTACGATGAGCTTGTCCGCGTAGGAGACTATTTTTTCCTCGATCGTCTCTGGCGTGTAGATGTCTTTTGGCCATCCGAGTTTTTTTGCTTCTTTCTGGGTTATGCCGGCGCCGACGTGTCTTTTGATTATTCGTATGACTTGTTCTGGCAAGCCGAGCTGTTTCGCGATCTCCGCGCCTGCCACGGCGTGGTGCACGCTGTGTGTTCTCGCGCGTCCAATGTCGTGAAAGAGTGCGCCGATTTCGACGAGTTGAACGTTGACTTCGTAGCCTCTCTGCCGGCAGTCTTCTGCCATTTCAACGGCAAGCTGGGAGACTGCTTCCACGTGTCTTATTACGTTAGGTCGGCATCCGGCTTGTCGCAAAAAAACCAGTGCTTGTTCTCGGGTTGGGAGCTTTTCACTCACCAAGCTCCTTCCTTAGGATGTCCACTTTTTTTCCTAGGGCTTCAAGGATTTTTTGGTTGTCGTAGTGCATGAGAGGTTTGCCGCATGTTGGGCATTTGAAGACCATCTCTACTGCGTCCTCGAAGGAGATGCGTTTGCATCCGGGCGTGTTGCAGTAGTAGAAATCGTGGTTTTTTTCGTATTCGAGTCTTGTGTCCAGTTTTTCGAGCACTCGTCGTTTTTGGCTTTGGATGAATCCTTCCAGCTGGTCTGGTTGGAGTCTCCAATGGAATATGAACCAGCCTGTTTTGGGGTCTCGTGTTCTTTTGAGGCTTACGAGCGAGTGGTCGTAGAGCTTGTAGAGAATCTTTCGGACTGAGTTGAGTCTGATGCCTGTTTTGGTGGCTATTTCGTCGTCTGTTGTTTCGTCCACTGTCTTTAGGATGTCTATTATTTTGACTGCGTCCTCTTCTCCTAGCGCTTGGGCAACTCTCATGAGGGTTGCGTCGTCTATGTTGGTGAGCATCTTGACCCTTTTGTTTTTGCTACTCAACAGTGTCCTCTATATTATATATTTCGTGTGGTCTAATTTAGGTTTCTTTACGGGGCTTTTTTTGATCGTTTTGTTGTTTTTTTTGTGACCAGTTTTTTTCCTCTTTGCTGTGGGGTTATCTTGATTTTTGCGTTTTCAAAGTTCTTGGCCAGTTCTTTTCCTTGGAAGTACCTGTCGAGGAAGACGGCGAGGCTTGCGCATTCTGAGTGGGGCTGGTTTCCGATGGCGACGTTGTAGTCTGAGACTTGTTCTGCGTAGAATTCGCGTGGGACTTTTTGGCTTCCGACGAGTAGCATGATGTTTTTTCCGGTTTTTTTGATGCGTTCCAGGACGTTGCTGGTTTGGATGTTTTCTCCGTAGGCCGTGAGGTGGACTACTATGCCGCCTTTGGTCTTCCATTCTTTCAGGGCCGTCTGCCATTTGGTGCCCATCGTGAAGTGGAATTTGCCGCCCCAGTTTCTGTTGATTTTTTCTATTGTTTCTTGGATTTTTGGGTCTTGTATGTCGGAGATTATGATGCCGTCTGCTCCGAGGGCTCGGGCTGCGAGGGCAACGTGTGTTGTGAGTCTCGCGTCTCTTATGGGTCTGTGGCCCCATCTCAAGACTAGGATTTTGGGCATGGTCTCGGCCTTTAGAGTCTTTTAACTTTGCCTTTGAACTCTCTTTCCACTCTGCTTCTCACTTTCTCGGCCGTGGTTGGGCTGGCCTCGAAAATGACGTGTACAGAGTTTTCGTTGTACTCGGCCTTTTTTACGTCGGTGTTTCGGTAGAGCCATGCCATGAAGGGTCGGGTTTCTTTTGATAGTGATATGGTGAAGGATGCTTGGACGTAGTTCTTGAGTATTTTCAATATTTCCTCTCGTAGCTGGTCTAGGTTGGTTTTGCGCAGTGCTGATATTGGGATGAGGGTTGTTGCTTTTTCTTTGAGGGCTTCTGTTTTTTCTTGTAGTTCTTTTTCTTGTATGAGGTCGGTTTTGTTGAGCAGGGTTATTGTTGGTATTCCTGCTGCTCCTATGCGTTCTATGGTTTCTATGCATGTTGTGAGTTTCTTTTTCATCATGGGTAGGGGTTCGCTTGCGTCTACGAGGAGCAGTACGAGGTCGGAGTAGATGGTTTCTTCGAGTGTGGAGTGGAATGCTTCGATCAGTGTGAGTGGCAGGCGGTCGATGAAGCCTACTGTGTCGGTCAGGAGGAATTTCTTGTTGTTGATGGTTATGAGGCGTGTTGTTGTGCTGAGCGTCGTGAACAGTTGGGCGTCTACGGGGACGGTTTCTTGTGTGAGTGCGTTGAAGAGTGAGCTTTTTCCGGCTTTTGTGTATCCCGCGAGGGAGATTGACGTGAAGCCCAGTTCTGCTCTTCTGTCGCGGTGCAGGACTCTTTTTCCCCGGATTTTTCGGAGTTTTCTGCGGATGGTATGGACTTCTTTTTTGACGCTTTCGAAGTAGACGTCGGCTTCGTATGACCCTAGGCCCATGAAGCCTGGTTGTTCTCCTTTCTTGGTGAGTCTCACTTTTTCTTTTACTTGGGCCAGGTCGCGTCGGAGTTTTGCGAGTTGGATCTGCATTTGCGCCTCGGATGTTGTGGCTCTTTTTGTGAAGATTTCGAGGATGAGCTCGAAGCGGTCGATGTTCTCGACTTTGGTGGCCTTTGCAAGGTTGTATGATTGCAGGGGCCTGAGGGGGTTGTCGAAAATTACTTTTTCAGCCTGTTTCTCTTGGACGAGTTGGGCGAGTTCTTCTACTTTTCCGACGCCTATTTGGTAGCGGCTATCGGGTTCTCGGACTTGTTCCATGCTGCCCGCGACGGTGTAGCCTGCTGTTTCTGCGAGGTGTTTGAGCTCGTCGAGGGTTGACTGTTCGTGTTGGAGGCGTCTTTGGACTATGATGACTTTCGTCCAGTCGGGTCCTCCTTGCTCTTCTTGTCGAGTTTAATCAAGTCTCCCAGGGTCAGTTCGTGGCCTGCTGCTTTGGATATTTTTGTTTGGGGAACTTTTTCATCTTTGGCTGGGACGATGAGTTTTATCTTCAGCGTGCGCTCGAGCAGTGAAGCCAGCCGGTTGTCGGGGGTCATTTTGCCCGTTTCGATTTTTCTGAGGAGGGACACTTTTTCGTTTATTCTTTTTCCCAGGTCTTCGTGGGAAAGGCCGAGCTTTTCTCTGGCCTGTCTTATTTTGACATGGTAATTCTCAACGAGTTCCTGTGACGTGTCAACCGAAGGCGCCTGCGGTTTGGACATCTGCATTCTCGGCTGTGCGGGCGTTGCTCTGAGCCTTTGAAGGATGAGCTTTGGTTTGGGTTCTTCACGGCATATTTCTCCGTGTTTCGAGCATGCAACGCATACCGTGAGTTTTGCGCCTTCGATCATGGCGGTTATGGGTTTGCCGTTGATTTTGCGTCCGCAAACTTCGCATCGCAAGGAGCTGCGCACCTGTAGTGTGTCTATTTATTCAGGTTGTGTTTATAGTTGTCGAATCATCTCGGCGGGGTGCCTGCGTGGAAGATGTTTTGACCAGGATCAGGAGCGTCGCGGATTATCAGTTCGGCCGCGGAGTCGGAGCCGTGCTCTTTCCCGAGGGCGTAAAGGTGGCTTTTTCGCGAAGAACTGGGAGGATCAGGTACGTGTTTCTGAAAGGCGAACGGCTTGCGACGATGAGGCCGACGGACGGGCTGTTCTCGCTGAGCCTCACTGGCGCAAAGCGGGTTGTGAAGCATACGCGATGTGTTGTGGTGGTTCGAGATGATGTCGGCAAGTTCGTTGCTGAGGGAGGTGACGTGTTTGCTGCTCACGTGGTGAGCGTCGATGATGAGGTTCGCGCTCGGGATGAGGTCGTTGTGGCTGATGAGGCTGGCAGAGTCTTAGCCGTGGGTCGTGCTGTCTTGTCTGGTGGGGAGATGCGAGCGTTTAAGCGTGGAGTGGCTGTCAAGGTTCGGCGTGGTGTTGAGAGTTAAGTATATGAGTTCATAATGCGAATGGTTTCTTGTCAGATGGGTGGTCTACATGCACAGACGTATGAATCCTCGTGAGGCCAAGCGCATGATGTCGCGCATGGGTCTAAGCATGGACGCGATGCCTGATGTTCAGGAGGTTGTGATCCGGACGGTGAGCAAGGAGATAATCATTGAGCAGCCTGAGGTGGCAATGCTGGAAATGCAGGGTCAGAAGATATTTCAGGTCACAGGCGGCACGATCAGCGAGAAGGCTGTCGAGCGCAAACCGTCAAGTGTGGCTGAGGAAGACGTGCGGCTTGTGGCCGACCAGACGGGCAAGAGCGTAGAGGAAGCAAGGAAAGCGCTGGAAGAGTCGAGCGGCGACCTGGCCAAGGCAATACTGCTCTTGCAATCATAAGCTTCCCTCGCTGTTTTCCTCGGTTTGACCACTCGATAAAAGAAATTTGAGTTGCCAATTGAGAGCCCAGTCACAGCACACAAGAACAAAGGGGATTTGCCTGGTCAGTAGAAAAAAAGCTTGACCGGTCAACTGAGAACTCAGCCCACTCCAAGCCAGCACAGGAAAGCAACATTGAATTGACTGGTGAAAAGAAAAATCTGAGGCGTCGTTCGAGACCCCTAGGCTGCACGTGAAAGGAGCCCTCTAGAAGCTAAAGCTCTCTTTGTCGACAGACTAAGTGCGATTTGCCGAACACCTATTTGCTTGAGGAAGCGGTGGGCGTGAGCTTTTTGGGCAATGTCTATAAGAGATTTGTGTGTTGATTTGTGGGTTGGTGGTGTGCTGTGAAGTATCGAGATTTTGGCAGTTTGGATTGGAAGGTTTCGGCTTTGGGGTTTGGTGCGATGCGGTTGCCTACGATCGGCGGGAAGCCTTCGAAGATCGATGAGCCTGAAGCGATCAAGATGATTAGGCATGCCATTGACCATGGCGTGAACTACGTGGACACGGCCTACGTCTATCACGGAGGAGAAAGCGAAGGGTTAGTAGGCAAGGCATTGCGGGGCGGTTATCGCGAAAGGGTCAGAGTAGCCACGAAGATGCCGACTTGGCTAGTGAAGTCTCAAAATGACATGAGCAAGTTTTTGAAGGTGCAGCTTGGCCGGTTGAAGCTTGACTTTGTTGATTTTTACCTGTTGCACGGGTTGACTGGGAGCCGATGGGAGTCTTTGCAGAAGCTGGAGGTCTGCAAGTGGGCTGAGAAGAAGATTCATGAGGGCAAGATACTGCACTTCGGCTTCAGCTTCCACGACGAGTTCAGCGTTTTCAAGGACATCGTCGACAGTTACGACGGCTGGACCTTCTGCCAAATCCAGTACAATTACATGGACCCCGACTACCAAGCTGGAACGAGAGGCCTGAAATACGCTGCGTCAAAAGGACTAGCAGTTGTGATCATGGAACCCATAGCAGGCGGAAGACTGGGCATGATACCGCCAGCTGACGTTCAATCAATCTTTGACAGCGCGTTGGTCAAGAGGACGCCCGCTGAGTGGGCTCTGCAGTGGGTTTGGAATCATCCAGAAGTGTCCGTTGTCCTAAGCGGCATGAGCACAATGAAGCAGGTTATGGAAAACGTTGAGAGTGCCAGCCGCTCAGGCCCGAACAGGCTCATGCCAGAAGACCTAGAAGTCATTAGCCAACTCAGACAGAAGTACAAGGAGCAAGGGTTTATCGGCTGCACAGGCTGCAGATACTGCACGCCCTGCCCGAGCGGCGTGGACATTCCTCAGATAATCTCATTGTACAATGAATACTACATCAAGGGCATGAGTGACGAGGTTAAGAAAAAGTATCGCGAGCAGGTCAATATGAAGAATCAGGCCAAGAAATGTTCCAGATGCGGAAAGTGTGAAGAGAAGTGCCCGCAGAAGCTATCAATCCGAGAGGTCATGAGCAGAGCAGCCATGGAGTTCGGATAGCACAATGCAGTTCATAGAACGGCAACAAGAGTGGAAAGGCAGATGATTAGAGCCGTGATTTTTGACATGGACGGGGTGATTGTTGAGAGCGAGCATATACACATCAAAGCTGAACAGCAGACCATGCTGAAGCACGGCGTTCGCATATCGGCAGAGGAATTGCACACGTATACCGGCACGACAGCCGAGTTCATGTTCACCGAGCTGATCAAGAAGTACAAGCTGAACACGACGTTCGAGAGAGTATTCGACGAAAAAGAAGTGTTCATGTTCGAGCTGCTGGAAAAAGAAACGCGGCCCACAAAGGGCGTGATTGAGCTTCTGAAGAAGCTGAAGCGAAAGGGCATCAAGCTTGGAATCGCGTCAAGCTCACACAGGAAACTGATAGAGTATATCCTGCGAAGACTGGACATTGTGCGGCTGTTTGATTTTGTGGTCAGCGCCGAGGACATCGCTCACAGCAAGCCGAACCCTGAGATCTTCCTTAGATCCGCAGGGGGATTGAGGGTGGAGCCTGTTGAGTGTTTGGTTGTGGAAGACGCGAAGCTCGGCGTTGAAGCGGCGAAGAACGCAGGGATGAGGGTCGTCGGCTACAGAAATCCCAACAGCGGAGACCAAGATCTCTCTAGAGCGGACATGATTATTGATGATTTCTCAAAGCTTTCTGTTGAGGATATGCTTGCGTAGAAATGGGTGGCGTTCGCGTTTGGGCGGCCATGGCTTCAATTGGATACGTTTGAATCTGATGCACCTTTTTCGTTGCTTTATGTTTTAGATGTTGTATTTCTGTATTGTATGAGAACAAAGGTTAAATAGTCTAAACTATATCCCTTAGTTCTTAAACTTAGGATTTAATCGAGGTGATAGCATTTGGTCAGTGAGGGAAGAGGTCGTCTGTTCAGGAGGAAAGATGGCAAATACCTGCTTTATCTGCCAGTAGACTTGGCTGAAGACAGCATGTTCCCGTTCAAGAACTATACAAAGACGAAGAGGGGCGCCGACTCCATTCCAGTCAAAGTGGTCTTCAAGCACGGCGAGGGCAGGCTACTGATAGAAAAGTGGAACGAAGTAAGCGAGTAGGTCAAAGAAGTCGAGTTTCAAGGAAGACTTCTCACCTTTTGTATTACATTTTTCTCAACAATCGCTTTTTGCCAATTGTTGAACTGAAAAAGACAGACCGGGTTATGGTTTCATGTGAAGATATTTTCCAATGAGATATCCAGAAACGCTTCCCATGAAGAGCGTTGTTATGCTGAGAAGAATCAGGACCATCGACCACTGTTTCATGTCTCCACGGTCGAGCGCTCCGACTTCCGGTGCTTCAAAGACCATCTGGTATACCCAGAGAATCACTAGGGACGAAACCATGAGTAAAGTCAAGCCCAAGAGAATCTCGCACCTCACTTTTCCGAGTTGCATGTCTCATTCCCTTTAAAGCATTGCCGCGCGTACCGTTGCACCTTATTTCAAAACAGAATTAACGATTTGTGCGTGCTTTTTCACACGTACACCTGGTCAGTCCAACGAGTTTCGCACTCTTTCCTGCGCATGAAGAGGAAACGTTTTAGACTCACGCCTTCATCTATTGGGGTGGAGTTTACATTCATGGACAAACCCTATTTCCGTCAGGTTTCCAACCCTACTCTCAAGAGCCCGATTTTCGTGCAGGGGCTGCCGGGGTTTGGAAACGTGGGGAAAATTGCAGTTTATCTCATGACGAAGTTTTGCGGGGCGAAGCCTTTCGCTGAGTTGTATTCGCCTTCTTTTCCTGATTACGTTTCGGTCAGTTCTAAAGGGTTATGCCGTTTGCCCCGCTATGAGTTCTACGCTGCGAACATGGAGAAGAACGATTTCATCCTGATGACTGGAGACACGCAGCCCTCTTTCGATGACGTTCTGGCACACTATGAAATCTGCAGTGAGACGCTGGATTTCGTTGAGAAGCACGCATGCAGTTTCCTCGTTACTCTAGGCGGAGTGCCTTTGCGGGAGGAAAAAGCCCAAGTGTACGTGGCTGCAACCTCGCCCAGACTCGCATTAGAATTCATGGAAAAGGGCGCGGTGATTTACAGCAAAGGCAGGATTGTTGGAGCCACAGGCCTTACACTGGGTCTTGCGAAGGAACGAGGGTTGGAAGGCATATGCCTTTTGGGCGCCACAACGGGTTTCAAGGCTGACCGCGGAGCGGGATTTTCAGTTTTCAAGTTCCTGATGAAAGCCCTGGGAAACGAGGTAAAGGAAGGGTTATAAGAGAAAACATCAATTCATAATCAACATCGAGTTGCGGAACCATGACTCAGGAAAAACAACAGACCAGATCTAGAATCCTTGAATCAAGACAGTGGAAAGTCATTCTCACGGTCATCGCGGCGCTCTTGACTTTTGGCTCACCCTACCTGGCTTATGTGATGACTCGTGTGACTCGTGCATTGGACATGAGTTGGTTCATTTCGATCGGTTCAGGCGGCGTTTTGTTTGTGGTCGGTTTGGGCCTGATATGGTATTTGATTAGGGAAAAAGTCATTTCCTAGAAAGCAAAAATGTTTTGCGCCTCAGATACCCTAGAGTACATCATCTTTTCAGCCAAAAAAGGTTCGTCATCGGCAGATAGAATGTCGGTAAAGGTTTTTAAAAATCGTTCGGTCAAAGCTTCATTGTCGGCAAAGCATATTAGAATCGTACTCACAGAATCATTTTCGATTTTGGGAAGATCCACGTAAGACATCGGGGTTGTGACCATCTTGAAGCATGGTAAAGTTGCTGACGCGCACGGGCCGCAGGTTCAGCGAATGGGTGACTTGGTGAAATATCAGAAGGGTTCTGTGGTGAGCAGGACAATCATTGACAAGAAGGCTGGGACTGTCACGCTCTTCGCCTTCGACAAGGGTGAGGGTTTGAGTGAGCATACAGCGCCTTATGACGCGTTGGTCTACCTGCTAGATGGTGCTGCGGAGGTTAAGATCGAGGGAAAGCCATTCTTGCTGAAAGAGGGTGAGTTCGTTGTTATGCCTGCTCGAATACCGCACACACTGATGGCGGTTGAGCGGTTCAAGATGGTTTTGCTTATGGTTCACGCGTAGAGTATGTTTCAGTATGCCGCGGGTTCCACGCAAATTATATAAAATATGCTCTCAGATATACTAAGTATGCAGGAAGAGAAGAAGAAAAAGCTTGAAGAACTGATCGGTAAAGAAGAAGAGTCAGCCAGAAGGACAACGATAATTCTGGATAAGGAAGAGCGCGAGTATATTGACAGTCTGATTCGGGAAGGAAAGGAGCCGGGCATTAAGCCGCTTATCTCAAAAATGCTTGATGTGTACCGAAGCATGACGATTTACGATTGGCGTTTCCCCGGAGAATACTACTGCGGCATAAGTCGCATCGCTTTCGTGAACGTCGAACTGCTCAGCATTCTCATTCAGAACGTTCCGAAAGAGAAATGGCGCGAGATCGGCAGGAAAATGGGTGAGGCTATAAAAGTCTCGATAGAAACGACAGTCGGAGTGCAGGCTGAGAACCGTGAAAAGTGGCCCGATGTGTTCAAGCGGTTGAGAGTGCAGGGGTTCGGTGACTTCTACCTCAAAGACAAGTACCTTCTTGTAAAAACACCTTTCATCGGCGAACCTGAAATCTGGGCTGGTCTGCTTGAAGGCTTGTTAACCTTGAAACTGGATGCAAAGACATCCTCTCCGCCGCTGATTTTCGAAATCAAGGAAGATGCTCACTCCGAGACAAACGAATAGAACATATACTTCCAAGCCGAAGACTTACAAGGGGGTCGTTGCGTGTCGCTTCATGAAGCCATGCTGTACAACAGGATGGAGAACAAGAAGGTCTCATGCTATTTGTGTGCGCGGAGATGTCAGATAAACGATGGTGGAACGGGCTTCTGTCTCGTAAGGAAGAACGAGGGAGGAACTCTTTTTTCGCTCAACTACGCGAAGGCGATCTCCGCTGGAATTGACCCGGTTGAGAAGAAACCGCTTTCACACTTCAATCCGGGCGCTCTCGTGGTGTCCATTGCAACTGTAGGCTGCAATTTCCGCTGTCAATTCTGCGACAACTGGGTAATAAGCCAAGAGAAGAAGATTCAGGGCAAAGATTTCCCACCGCAAGAGGTTGTCAAGACTGCCCGAGACAATGCATGCCAAGGGATCAGTTACACGTACACCGAACCCACAATATTCTTCGAGTACGCATATGAAACCGCCAAGCTAGCGAAACAGGTGGGCTTCTTCAACACGTTTGTGACTAATGGTTACATGACGCCTGAAGCCGTGAAAACCATAGCACCTTATCTGGACGCCGCGACCGTTGACTTCAAAGGAGGTGCAGACCCAGAATTCTACAAAACCTTTTCTTCAGTTCCCTCGGTCGCGCCCATCTTTGAAGCTCTGAAGGAAATGAGGAGAAACAACATCCACATCGAAATCACAAACCTCGTAGTGCCCAAATCAGGAGACTCACTTGAAAGAATAAAACAGCTGGCAGCATGGATAAAGGAAGGAATAGGCAAGGACACTCCGTTTCATCTGCTCCGATTCCATCCCGACTACGAGTTGACGGCAATCCCGGCAACTCCGGTGGAAACGCTGGAGAAAGCCTACGTTGCGGCCAAAGACGCTGGGCTCAACTACGTGTACATTGGAAACGTGCCTGGGCATACGTGCGAAGACACGCATTGCCCAAACTGCAACGAGACGCTCATAAAGCGATACAACTTCGCCATCACAAGATGGAACCTCACAAAAGACATGCGATGCCCAGTGTGCGGCACCGAGATCCCGATCAAAGGCAGTCTTCACCCAAGCGGTCACTCCTTCCCATATGCTCTGTTCTAGTTTTTCTTCTGACACTGCAAGAAATGAGTTGAAATGTGGAGACTCAGGCCAGACGCGTTGACAGTGTTGAACGATGAATCGGCCAAGAGAAGCTTAGTACGATATTTCGCCGTCATGCAGGGTGAGAAACCAGCCAAATTCATGATTGCCAAGAAACTTGCAGCAGAGTTCAAGGAAAACGAATCAGCACAGAGCCTCTGGCAAAAACACGACGCGTTGTTGAAGGAGTACTGTCGTATTGAGAAGGGAATTGAGAGTACTTCGCACGACTTTGAGAAGATAGCTGTTCCTGAAAGATCTTTCTTAGACTTGAAGATCGAGATCGCAAAGAGAATCCTCTGCAGTTGTCATTTTTGCGTGCGGAGATGCGGTGTTGACAGGCTTGGGCAGGAGCAAGGGTATTGCAAGTGTGGTTCAGCGATAGCGGTTTCAACCATTTTTGAGCATGTCGGTGAAGAGCCTGAGCTTGTTCCTTCTGGCACGATCTTCACCTTGGGCTGTACCATGCAGTGTAAGCACTGTCAGAACTACACGATTTCCCAATGGCTTGAAAACGGGGAGGTATACCCGCCTGCAGACTTGGCAAAAGAGGTCGAACGTCTCCGCTTGAACGGTTGCAGAAACGCAAATCTCGTCGGCGGTGAACCGACACCGTGGCTTGAACAGTGGCTGGAAACATTCAAGTTTGTCAACGTCAACATCCCAGTCGTCTGGAACTCAAACAGTTACTACAGCCCTGAAACTGCTCGACTTCTGGCAGGATTCGTCGATGTCTACTTGCTTGACTTCAAGTACGGGCTAAGCGAATGTGCAGAGAAGATCTCCAGCGCCCCAAACTACTGGGAAACATGCACGTACAACCACTTGGAGGCAAAAAAGTTCGGTGAACTCATATTACGCGTTCTTGTCCTGCCAGATCACTTGGAATGTTGTACAAAGCCGATCTTAAATTGGATCGCAGGCAACTTGGGCAGAGAAACAAGGGTCAACATAATGTTCCAGTACAGGCCCGAATGGCATGCCTCCGAAATTCCAGAACTTCGAAGACGACTGACTCATGAGGAAATGGAAAGAGCCGTGCAGCTCGCAAAGCATTCGGAACTTACGAATTTCATCACGTAAAACCGTTGAGATGAGCGAAACCTATTTCTCAAGGCATTTTTACTTGAAGAGGCAGAATAAGTGAACAGAAATGCCCTATTGTCCAGAGTGTGGTGGCGAGATGCAGTACATGCTTGGCACAAAGCACTATGTGTGCAAGAGCTGCGGGTTGTCCGTGACACAGCAGGAACTGATGGAGCTACGGGAGAAACTGCGTCCTAACGAGGAAACAAAGGAAGAAGAGCACGAGAGGCACAGAAAAGAATACCTAAAGTGGTATCTGAGTAAGAAAAAGTAGCCCTTGGACCTAAGTGCTGAGACTAAACACTAGCCAACGCTATGAAACTGGCAATATCTGGGCGATAGCTTTATTCTTGAAACCGAAGAACTAGGAACGAAGAGTGCACATGTTGGAGATAATCTGCGTCGGCAACGAATTGCTGATCGGCAAAACATTGAACACGAATGCTCATTGGCTGGCAAAACATGCGACATCGCTCGGAGTCATGGTAAAGAGAGTAACGGTGATTCTTGACGAAGTGGACGAGATCGCAACAGTTCTTCGTGAAGCCTTGAAGAGAAAACCACGCTTCATAATAACAACAGGCGGCTTAGGGCCGACTTTCGACGATAAGACATTGGAAGGAATCGCAAGAGGTCTCAACCGCAAGCTTGAGGTTAACAAAAAAGCCGTGGAAATGGTCAAGGAAAAATACGAAAGCTACCTCAAGCAAGGCAAGATCAAGAAAGTTGAGTTAACCCCCGCCAGGGTAAAAATGGCTACCCTTCCAGAAGGCGCAGAACCGCTACACAATGCCGTGGGCACGGCTCCTGGCGTAATCCTGAGGGTTGACGGCACGTTCATAATTGCGTTGCCCGGCGTACCACCTGAGATGGAAGCAATCTTCGACGAGTCAGTGGCACCCATGATCAAGAAGGAAGCTGGAAACTCGAGATTCTTTGAAAAAAACATCTACGCTGACCATATCATGGAGTCAAACCTCGCACCGCTAATCGACCAAGTAATGCACGACAATCCTCGCGTCTACATAAAATCCCACGTCTACACAAAGAGTAATCAGCGGCCTTCAGAAGGAAGACCGCACATCGAAATTCACTTTTCAACAACTGCAGAAACCTCCAAGACCGCCTCAGAACACTTGGACAAGGCAATAGCCGACCTGTCAAGACTGATTGTGAACAGCGGCGGAAGAGTTAAACCAGCCTAGAAGATTTCTAATCAGCTTCACGGCAACTTTAGGTCGCGGTGAAATCGATGATTGCCGACTACCATAATCACACTCTTTGGTCCCCCGACGGCAAGGGAAGCATGGAAGAGTACATCGCGAAAGCTCAGGAAATGGCTATCAGCGAAATCGGTTTTTCAGACCACATGCTGGTTCACAAGCTCAAGTGTTACCCTCGCATGAGTCCTGAATCCATGCCCGAATACGTCAGGAGTTTTTTAGCTGTCCGGGAAGGGTCAAAGCTGCCTGTGAAACTGGGCATCGAGTTGGACTTCATACCTGGAAATGCCGAGGCAGTCAGAGAATTCATCAGCAAGTATCCGTTCGACTATGTTATTGGTTCGGTCCACCTCATTGGAGATTGGGAATTCGAAGATCAGGACCGAGTTCAAGAATACCTGAAAAGAGACATCATGCAGGTCTACGAGGACTATTTCAGTCTAGTTAAACAACTGTGCAAAACAGGCTTCTTCAACATCCTAGCTCATCCGGACCTGATCAAGATACGTGGATTCAAGCCGAACCGTGACTTCTCCGCTCTCTTGACTGATGTTGCAGAGACGATGGCAGAGGCAGACGTGTGCGCAGAAATAAACATGAGAGGGCTGACGCGGCCATGCAAGGAAATTTATCCTAGCGAACATTTTCTCAGAATACTCCACGCCCATGATGTCCAGATCACTTTCGGGTCAGACGCTCATGAACCCAACCAGCTGGGAAAATATCTCAGCGAAGGCATACGCTTGGCAAAGAAGGTCGGCTACACCAGCGCATGCGTGTTCGACCATCGCAGAAAGAGGCTTGAAAGAATAGGCTGACGGTGCAACTTTACTTCTTTGTGTGAATCTGTAAACTGTTTTTCTGCTACTGATTTGCTCTTCATAAGTGCCATAAACGGTGTGAGCGACAGCATTCTCGGGTGAAAATGAAGTCACGGCTTGCAGGCGCTATTGTTGTTTTGACGGTGTTTGTTGCGCTTTTCTGTCTGTTTCCTGAAGGCTCATCAGCGAATTTCACTGTTACCTACCAGCTTCTGGACCGTGTGGGCGGTTCCACTCACTACAGGCTGAATGTTGCAGTTTCAGATTCCTTGTACCAGTATTATGTCGATAAAGACCACAAGCTCATCACTGCGAATGATTTTCCCAAGTTTGTCACTCCTTACACGTTCAAACCCGTGAGCGACAGTCTGCGGCAGCTGTATGACGACGATGAGGCTTTTGTTAACGGCGTGCTCATGATTGTTCACCAGATAACTTACGAGTCGACCAGACCTCCGAAATACCCAGTGGAAACTATTGCCGCAGGAGACGGAGACTGCGACCTCTTCTCGTATGTTGTAGCGTCGATAATCAAGGCGGGCGGACTCGATGCTGTGCTTTTCTATTATGAGAGCGAGTCTCACATGAACGTCGGCGTTAACCTTTCGCAGGACCCGATAGAGGCAAGAAGCGGCGTTGAATACGTGATGCACAATGGCAAAAAGTTCTACGTGGCCGAATGCACAGGAGAAGATTGGCAGAACGGTTGGAGAGTCGGAGAATGCCCAGACAACCTCAAAGAAGCATCCCTACAGGTGATCACTCTTGAAGGTTCCGAAACGTCTGCGCCCGGGCAAGTCTCGGCGAGCTACAATACCCTTCATCCTTCCATGTTATCCTTCGACAGCTCCACGAGTTTCCTCATACAAGGTGGTACCGTGACTTTTTCGGGACAACTTTCGCCAGTCATGCCTAGCGTAAACGTTACAATCTATATCAAAGTCAACGGTCTACCGTGGTCAGAGCTAGCCACAACCCAGTCCGATTCCACTGGCCAATTCGGATACGTTTGGAATGCGGTCTCTGCAGGCATTTGTTCCGTTCGAGCAAGCTGGTCTGGAGACGAATCGTACGCTGCGGCTGACAGTTCAGTGCGCACGATAACGGTTCTCTCTCTGTTCTTCGTGTCGCTACTGTCCATCACTGTTGTCCTCGTCTGTGTCGGGGTCAGCATATTCTTGTTGTCTAGAAGAGCTAACCAGGCTTCCTCAGAGCCGGAACCGCCTGAAATTCCTTCTTGACAGAAAAAGCTTTACGTAGGCAAAAGTTTGATTCCTGAAAAGGCGCGTCTTCGCCGGTGTTATGGAGTCTGATTGGCTGGTGTTGATGGTTTTCATAATCGGGACTGCGGGGTCAGGTAAATCTCGGCTTACAGCGGCTTTCAGCGACTGGTTGAAAATATCTAAGCAGGATGTTGCGATAGTAAACTTGGACCCTGGTGTTTCCACGCTTCCTTACTCGCCTGATGTTGATGTGCGCGACTATGTCAACGTTGACAAGCTGATGGATGAATACCGTCTTGGTCCCAACGGCGCGCTGATAATGGCTTCAGACTTGGTTGCTGACGAGATTGAAAAGGTCTCCAAAGATGTCGAAGAACTGCAGTCAGACATCGTGCTCGTGGACACTTCGGGCCAGATGGAGCTCTTTGCGTTCAGAGCAAGCGGACCCTACATAGCCAGCGAGCTCACGAAAGAACAGAAAGTCATAGTATACTTGTTTGACGCCGTATTTTCCGTTAACCCGCAGAACTACGTCTCAAACCTCTTCCTTTCCGCAGCAGTCTACAACCGTTTCCTCATATCTCAGGTTCACATACTCTCAAAATGCGATCTGCTCCCGAAGGAACAGATTGACAAGATCGTTGACTGGTCATCGAGCAAAAACGCTCTGGCAGATGCTATCGACCAGAACCTTGAGGGCACAAAGCGCTTATTGAACAGAGGAATAATGCAGGCGATCTACAAGCTCGGCCTCAGTTTTCCACTCATACCTGTCTCTGCGAAGACAAACGAGGGAATGATAAACTTCAACATGACACTAGAACGCGTGCTTTCACAGGGCGACAAATATACTTTCTAGAAGCCTTCGAAGTCTCAGTGGTCTTCATCTAGGAGCTCCCATGCCGTTGCCAATGATCCGTTTCCCCTTTTCTAATATTGTCAGAGTACGATGATTATTGCATCATTTTCCTTGGTTTCAAAAGCTTAATTATTGACTTGACGCTTCTGGATAGTTCTTCGCCACGTCCATATCAGAAAATGAGAAGACCAGGCGCTCTTCACAAAAAACAGTGTTGTGACTCGTTTAGCTCCCGTTATTGCAGTGGCATCGCGTGTTATATTCGAGAGTTCACTGCGTCTGCCCTTTTCCTCACTAGTACTTCAGCGGAATCTGCAAACGCGAGCTTCCTAGAGACATAAGGCTCCCGATTCCACTTCGGTTTCTTGAGTTCTTGAACTGGTTACATCTATGAGCTCTCTCAGGAGCACGTCGGCTTAGTTGGTGGAAGAATTCAGGATGGACTGATTTTGAAAACATGATTCGGGGCAAGAGCTATTTTTCTGTGAGTTTGGGGGCGAGTTGTTCTATGGCTGCCTTGAGTTTGTTCCATTCTTCTAAGTTTCGCACGTTGAACTTGTGTTTTCTTTTCCACTTATCTTCTCTCTTTTGCCACATGTACATTCCGATCGACCTTTTTCCTGCTGATTCGAAGACAACGATGGCTTCCCACCATTTCTTGTTCTTGAAGATGGTGACGGAGTCGACCACTTTGTAGAAGTCAGATATCGGTAGCTTCTCTTCAGTCTGCTCTGTCATCGTGTTCACCCTTTTTCTCTCATAGAATCTGGTCTTAAGGATTTAAATGTTTCAACACGGGCGCGTCTACAGTCTCTTGAACGTTCCGTCCTTGAGCACTTCGACAGTTGTTCCGTCTTTCTTCGTCACTTTCACTGTGGGTTTGGAAACGAGCAGGTCCATGTGGTTCTTAGACGGGTTCTTGCCGCACGGCATGTCTGAGTTGTTTCCGAAAGCAACATGGATCGTGCCGAAGACTTTCTCTGACTCTAGAAATTCTTCCACAAACCTTGCTTTGCGATTTATCCCGAAGGCGAATTCGCCGACGATGTTTGCTCGACTGTCGGTCTCCAGGGAGTCTCTCACTTTCCTGAGCACCTGTGGTTCTTGTGAATTGGTTTCACGTGCTTTGCCTTTCTCGGCGGTCACGCTTAACGGTTTGTTGATCGGGCCTATGCCGCCGATGGCCAAGTCGCAGACCAGCTTGCCCTCGAGCGAATCTTCGACTGGTGCGACTATTACTTCACCTGTTGGGAGGTTCATCCATTCATGTGTTCTTCGGTCAAGAATCGTGTCCGTGAAGAAGGGTCTTCCTTTCACGCTCATCGTGATGTGCGTGCCGGACGGACTTGTGACTTCTACTCCTACTGCTTCTCCGAGCTTTCCGATTATCTTTTGTGCAAAGCCCTGCATTTCTTCATGCTCTTTGGTCGTCAAGGCCAGCGCGCCGTCGGTCAGCATGTCCATCGTGATGCCTGGGCAGTGTGCAAGCCGCGCCTTGTGAGTCTCTGTCTCCAATTTCGTGAGTTCTATGCGGAAAGAGGTCTCTTCACGGATACCACGAAGTAAGTTTATGTAGATGTCGGCTGGGTTTTTCTCAAGAATTGACACGATTTCCGGCGGCACTTTTTGACGATAAACGTTTACTTCAGACTCCAGTTTGACCAAGCGTGCTTTGAGGCCAAGTTTGATAGCGCCGACGACAAACATTTCGCTTACTTCAAGCTTTTCCTTGTCGCAAAAGACCGTTACGTGCTCGCCTTTCTTTGCCTCTAAAACAGACTTCAAAGCGTTCTTGGCAGCTTCTGAAGCTTCCAATTTTTTCATCTCGCCACTAATCTATTAGTTGCAGATGATAAGGTTTTAGAGAAAGTGCACACTGATTATTTGTCTGGGAAATAGCATGCACGAAAAAACGGCGAAGCTTCTTGCGTGTCCAGTCTGCTCAAAACCTCTCACTTTCGAAGGAAAAACCGACAATGGCCGTTTCATCAAAGGATGTTTCAAGTGTTCGGCTGGTCACGTGTACCAAGTCAAGGAGCAGGTTGGTCTTCTCAAGGATGCAAAGATGTCTGCAAGCGAGTTTGAATGGAAAGTCGACGTTGCAGACGAGAAAAAATACGCGGAAATAAGGTGCCAGTACGATTCGTACCTAACACGAGAGCAGAAAGCGGCTACGCAGAGAATGAAGGAGAAGCTTGTAGATCATGTTAATCGTTCGAGTGCAGAGTCCGACAACGTGGTTCTTGACATCGCCACGGGAATGGGCACTTTCCTGGCTTCACTGCTTGAGAATTGTTCGCAGGATGCTTCGATAATCGGGACAGACATAGATGAGAAGCCGCTGCGCGGACTCATGAATAAGACTATGAAAGCTGGAACCTATCCGAAGCTCTCGCTGGTTGTCACTGACGCTAAGCATCTGTGCTTCAGAAACAGTGTCTTTTTCACAGTTTCTTCATTCTTTGGTTTTGATAATGTTCCCGAAACAGGGTTGGCTTTTAAAGAAACCTCTCGAGTTTTGCAGGACGGTGGTCGCGTGTTCTTCAATTGCCTCTGGTATAGGGAGGGTTCAGAGAGCATGCGGCTTGCTGAGAAGCACGGGATCTGCGAGGTGGCCAATGAAGCAAGACTGAAGAAGACGTTAGCTCAGGCGGGACTTGTTCTTGACAGTGTGGAGGAAGCGTATTCTGGAGTGTGGCCTCATAATCCGATGGACTTGTTGCCAGTTGAGGGAGACGAGTACAAGCACGTTATCGCGCAGGTCCGCAAGCAAAAACGGTGAGATTCTCATCGGCCGTTTGCGTGCTCATTATTCTTTGACACGACGTACACTGGAATCAGGGACAACGCGCGCTGTCAGCATACGCTCGAACGCCTGATTTGAGGATAGCCTGCGTCATAGATTAGAACTGGTTGTTCTAGAAATTAGACAGATAACTTAAGAGAAAGGGTGGAAGCGGAAAGGTTATGGTTCTTTCTAGCAGGGGGCCATTTTCCCTTCGGCGAGTTCCATGCAGAATTTCTGTATGTTCTCCAACTCGTCGTCTAGGACTGCGTTTATTTCGTTCTTGACTCTGTCTGTGTGGTTGTTGTCTTTGGTTATAACCTGTGCTGCTGCGATTGCGGGGTGGTCTATGGGGCTTCCTATCCTGCTGAGTAGCCATATGTAGACTTCTTCCAGATCTTTGACTTCCTTGTACACGCGTTCGGCTATTCTGAACGTGAGGAAGTTGTAGATCTTTCCAACGTGGCTAACAGGGTTCTTGCCTGCGGCGGCTTCTGAGCAGAATGGTCTGTTCAACGATATTAAGCCGTTAACGCGGTTTCCTCTGCCTACTTGTCCTGAGTCTCCGCTTTCTGCGCTTGTGCCCAGTACGGTGAGGTATAATCCTCCTAGGCCTCTTCCTTTCACGTCCAGCGTGTTGAGCTGTACGTCTACAAGGTCGAAGTTGGTGTTCACTGCCACGTACCGGTTGATTTCCTCAAGCATCTTTGTCTTCTTCTCGAAGTAGTCTTCTTCGTTGTTTATGTAACGGTCGACGATCGCCATTGCTACCGTGAGTTTCAGGTCGTTGCCATTTCTAAACGCCATGACTTTTATGTCTTCACCAGACTCGGGAAAACGCTTCTTGAACTGCTCAGAATTCAGGTAATTCTCAGTCTGAAGGACTATTTTTTCGGTTCTTGTCATCGGCGCGTAGCCCACGGCGGCTGAGGTGTCGTTGGCGCCGAGGACTTTGCCTTTCCGTTTGAAGATGTCTGTGAGGCCGACTGACCCGGGCTTCAGTTCGATCTGGTATTTCACATGCTCCTCAGGATCAAGGAATCGCATGTTTTTCTTGAACCAAGTTTTGGCTGCTTTTTTGGCTATCTCTTCGACGTCTATTCTCTGGTCGTCGATTCTGTCTGTGGCTCTGTCGCCTATCACGAAGAGTATCGGCTGTTCAACCGCGCCTCCCTTGAATTTCGGTTCGGTTTCTCCTGCTCTGAGTAGTGCTTTGTCTACGTTGTGATGGAGAATGGTGCCTGCCTTCTCAATGTACGCTCTGCTTAAACCTATTGAGATGCGGTCTGCCACTGCGTCGCATATGTAGTCAGGGTGTCCGAGGCCTTTCCTTTCGACTATTTCGATTAGCTGCTTTTCAAGCGGTGTCTGCTTGAGGTCTGCCACGATGATGTTTCGCATGTTGTTTTCCCTCTTTTCTAGAGTTTACCGTGTATTTGCAGCAAAGAATATATATCTTACTGTATACCCATGTAAGCGAAGATAACTGGTGGTTATTTCAGTTGTCAATCACTGGAAATCTAATCAAGCAGCTCAGGCATGGAGCAGGACTGACACAGAAGCAATTAGCAGAGCTTGTGGGAGTCTCACAGGCTCACATCGCCAAGATCGAGCAGGCGAAGGTAGACCCCAGGCTCTCAACCGTGAATAAGATCATGGAAGCACTCCGGGCTGGTGGAGAGAAACAGTGTAAGGATGTTATGACGGAAGGCGTCATTTTTGCAGGACCCAGCGACAGTGTCTCGGAGGCCAGCGAGACTATGGTGAAGAAAGCAGTTTCGCAGTTGCCGATTCTGGACAAGGGGAAGGTTGTCGGTACGATTACCGAGGAAAACATCGTCAGGAATCTCAAATCTAGCCTTTCGGGCGTGCGAGTCACGGAAATCATGGGCCCGCCGTTGCCTGTGGTGCCTGAGACATCTCTTCTGGATCAAGTGCGAGGATTGCTAGAGAGTAGCGCAGGCGTGCTTATCTGTAGAGGAAGAACGGTCGTCGGGATAATAACTCGATCAGACTTGCTTAAAACAATAAGGTAGTGCTTTCTCGGCTCTGGCGCTACTCTTTATCAAGTATCGGAACTACGCATACGAAGCTTAAAGTTTCATTGCTTAGGTTTTCGTACCCGTGCTTCTCGTATGATGGGACAAAGAGGACGTCTCCGGGTCCTGCGAGGGTTTCGTGGCCTTCGTCATCAAAAATCCGTGCTTTTCCAGTTAGAACGTATATCTCATGTTCTTCTGGGTGTTCATGGACGCCTATTTTTCCGCCAGGTTTGATTTCGAAGCGGCGCATCGCGTATCGTGGAGCACCGTCTTTGGTTGTTATGAGAATGCGTATAGTGGCTCCTGAAGACCCTTCGAGAGTTACTTGTTCTTCTTCAACATCACGGTAATTTTTCTTAAGCATGACGACTCACGTTCCTGGCGCGGCTTAACGTTGTGGTGTGCGTTCATATAGCTTCTTGTGTGTGCAGAAAAGACAGAAAACTACCCTGTTCGCGTAGTCTGAATAATGGCTCTGGCCCTGATTTGCTTCAACCATGTTTATCATGTGTCTTCTTCGGCTTTTTGAGTTTCTTCTTGAAGAACCATGGATAAAGTCGTTCGTCTTCGTAGAGGGGTCTCGGTATGCCTGCCGCGTAGTATATGTCGGGCTTCCCGTCTGGGGGTACCACAGGATATTTCGGTTTGATTCCTTTGTAAACCCGTTTGTAAAGTGCATATGAAACGAGGACGTAGAAGAAGGCAAAAGTCAGTAATATCGAATACGCTTGATTCGCCGCGAAAAAGAATAGTATCGGCAGGGATAAGATCGTTAACGGTGAAAACAGAAGCCAGAACATGGTTTTCCTGCGCATTTCTCTTTCTCCACTGCTGGACAAAAAAAGGGTTGGAAGTGTCGTTTGCATGATTAGCGCTTTTTCATTGAGGCGATGAACTCGTCGATAGGGACGGCTGCCATGCTCATTATCCTGATTGTTCCTCGTGAGCCGAGCTCGATTGAGACTTTGCTGATTGTCTTGTTGTCTGGTGCTTCCACGATGTTTGCGAAGTCGTACGGTCCAAGCATTGCGTATTGGCTGATGACCTTGACTCCTAGAGCCTCCAGTTCCTTGTTCACTTCCTTGATCCTTTCCGGCTTTTCTTTTACGGTCTTCCATCCCTCATCCGTGAGATTGGACAAGAGAATATAGTAGGGCATACAAGCCACCAGTCTCAAGCTATGATGACATTTAGGATTTCAACTTTTCCATAGTTCGCCTGTTACTTCACGAGCAGGCATACTGAAAGGATGGTAGCATGCGATTTCTACAGTTCCATTGGTTGTCGTTTCGTGCGCACTAGAACCCCTGACTGATGATGTCCACTGGCTTCATGATTTCTCTCAAGAACACAGTTGCATAGGAGCCACGGTACAGCACTAAAGCCACTTTAGCGATGCCCTTGGCCTTTTCCCGCGTAGACTCTTCGAGGGAGAACTCTTTTATCGGTGTGGCTGCCGTTCGCAGTCTGCCTTTTTCTGCGACTTCAGGCAGAGCGGTCACCTTGAAATCTTGGATGGAAACGTCTTCTTCCTCAAGAATTTGCTTCTCAATTTCGCCCTGTGGTCCAAGCATCGGGCGTTGTTTGAAGCCGACTAGTGGAATTGCTAGCCGCATTTTGCCTGTCTTGATCTTGTCGTTTACTTCCGCGTTGACCGTTTCACTGACTATTCGGTACATTGTGATCAGCGGCAGGCCTGAACGCTCGATGTTCACTGCGTAGTCTCCTACGTCTGCCTTGTTCAGGGGAACGCCTTCTTCGATTCTTTTGCTCAGGGACCTGTTGAAGAGGTAGGACTGATAGGCTTGGACGAAAAGCTCCCTCAGCTTTTTCGGCAGCCTTCTGAGTGCGCCAGCATAATCATCAGGCTCTTCCGCAAGGCACTCGAGCATCGCTCTTTCATAGCGCAGTTGCTTGGGAAAGTCTCTCAGGGCCTGCTTGAAATCCTGCGTGTCTTGAAGCTGTTTGCGCGCTTGCCTAGATGACGGATGTTCATACGGGCTTGGCTCAGCCAGAAAAATCATCGCAGCTTCTCGGAGATTTGCTTTGATTATGGCCTTTCCCACACGATGCGTGATAGCGCGAGTTGTCCCGAAACGCTGATGCCCAAAAAAATTCGGGATGCCTCCTGCTTCATTCAATTCCTCAACTGTCTCGGCAACTACTTTTCGGATAGTCGCTTCTGAGTGTTCCAAGTTTCTGATTGTGATGTGGAAGCTGTTGCCTAGCAGGTAGTAGGCTGACAGTCTGTTGGGCACGTAGCCGGCGGGCTTGACTTGGATGTCTTTGATGTGAACCTTCTGCAAGTCTTCTGGCGCAGCATTTTCGACTGTTATGTGCTGGGCTGTAACCGCCTTAGCGTCCTTTATCCCCGCGAACTGCACCTGCCCTGTGCTTAAGCCGAGTTCTCTTGCCACGTTTCTGACGGCTATGAGCGTGTCCCAGTTCCTCTTGACCAGAACGCAAAGCAGGTAACGGCTTTTGGTAGAAGACGCGCCCAAGGCTCGGCTGGCAATACCTTTTTCGTCTGCGGACGCTTTGGAACCATCTACCAGTACTTCTTCGACAACAAAGTCGTCAAGTGCTTCGCGAATGGTTCCGCCGATGCCCTGTAAGTGTGTGGCGTAGACCTCGATGCCTATCGTTTTTTCCAGTTCGGGAACTTGCATCTGACTGCGCCCGTCTAGAGAAGTGGAAGCTTGCCTGTGAGCTTGTCGACTTTCTCAGCAGGCGCCGGACCAATGCCCAGGCATGTCACCGTTCCAGCTGGAATTTCTGTTAGCCCTCTGTCAACGATCAGCGCGTTGGGCAAGCCTAATTCTTTGGCTGCAGTTTCCAGCTGTGACATTTCTTTCTCGCTTTTCACCTTGACGGCGATCTTGCGTTGTCCCTCGTCTAGCCATTCGTCAAACCATTTTCTGCAGTGTTTACGCGCTTCTTCGGCTGCTGAAACCGCAGCGTGCCCAGCTTGAGCTGCAGTCTTGCCCTTGCTTAGGCGCAAGTCGGAGCGAAAGACGATGACCTGCTTGTAGCGAAACTCAGACAAGCTCCTCCACAACCTTTCCCTATTCAATTCTGCTTTCACAGATTTTAAGGGTTTGCAGACAGGTAGACGAAAAAGAAGTATCCTAGGGCCGTCAATGTTCGAGGGCTCCTGAGGACATGCAGGAGTGTTTGTCCCTGAAAATCTATGTCTTTGACCTTCTGCAGAGTCTTGTCCAAGCCGAGCCTCCTGCACATGGCTATCATGTCGTCCAGTCTCTTGTCAGGGATCATGTCCAAAGTCTTCCTCATTCTAAGCATCGTTCTGGCGTCAAACCCTACGGTCTCGTTGCAGCGGGTCTGGTAGGTTCTCAGAAACTTTGCCGAAACGTCATTCCTGCTTAGGGCTTCACTCGCAACTTCTGCCGCTATGTTCGCGCACGTTAGACCGAGGACAATGCCGCCGCCCGTGGTCGGTTTGACCTGAGACGCAGCGTCTCCGACTGCCAAGAAACCGTTTGAATAGGCTTGTTTGACGGGACCTCCGAGCGTTATAGGATGGAACGAGGCTTGCAGTATCTTTGCATTGTGCAGCTTCTTTGAGGCTGCTGGATGCTTGGTCATAAGCTTGTGTAACAACTGCTTCGGATTCCCCTTTCTTGCCCCCAAACCGACCTTGGCCCTTCCGTCTTTCTTCGGGATCAACCATCCATAGAACCCTGGAGCATACTCTTCTCCAAGAAAAACTTCAACTGCATCAGGCTCCACGGCTTTGACATTTTCGACTTCTGCTTCAACCCCGTTGACAAGCATGCGCCGGTCAAGACCCGCCAAACCAGCCTGCCTCAGAAGACTCGAGGAAACTCCCCCAGCGTCAAGCACGATTCCCGCCGTTTTCTTCTCCGTTAGGTTGTTGTGTTTGACGGCAACCCCTCTGATGAATCCATTTTCAATTGTCAACGACTCAACACGCGAGCTTAGGCAATATTCTGCTCCTGCATCTGTTGCCTTGTCTGCCAACTGCTTGTCAAACAAAGCCCTGTTTACCGTGCACGTTACTGGTGACTGGAATCGCACTGAGAACCTGTTTCCGTCTGGTGAGTGGAAGTGTGCAGCGTAGAAGGTGTTCTCAACAATTTCTTTTTGCAGCGGCAGCAAGCCTAGGTTTGAAAGGCCTTTGATGCTTATGTGGCCCGCACAGTGCGATGGGAAGCCGATTTGATTGTGCTCTTCGAAGACTGTTACTTTGACGCCGCGTTGAGCCAGCTTCAGTGCTGCGTACGAGCCGCACGGTCCGCCTCCGGCGACTATCGCGTCTGGAACGTTTTTCATCCGTTGCACGCTGACAATCCAGGCTGAGGCGGTCTGTTTAGGCGATAAATTCGACGCGCCTTTTGTTGCGGACCATGGATGTGACGCGCACTTTTCCAGCTATTTCTAGTTTCATGAGCAGTGCGTTGAAGTCCTTGAATCCCAAGTCTTCGAACTCGTCTGTCAATGCTTCAAACAGTTCCGTGTCTGGTAAAGCTCCTTTCTTCTTCAACAGGTCTAGGAGCACGAAGTAGGCAGGATGCGTCTTCCAAGTCTTAGTGGGCATAGGCAATGTTTATCAGCTCCTATGTGACCGGTGTCGCGGGCTTCTGCACTTGTCGGGCTTGCTGCATGAAGCTCTTGTACCATTTTTCCATGTCTGGTGTGATTGACGGACCGATGCGTTTCTTTGCTTCCTCAAAATCTGACAGCGTGACTTCCTTGGTGTTCACGTCTTTTCTCAAGGCGTACATCGCCGCTTCGCGGCACAATGCCGAGATGTCTGCGCCTGAATAGCTCTTGGCCAGTGTTGCCAGGCTTGCTGTGTCCACGTTTTTCGCCAACGGCATATCCTTCGTGTACAACTTGAAAATTTGCACTCTGCTCTTCTCATCTGGCTCGGGCACGTATATGAGCCTGTCAAACCTTCCAGGCCTCAGAACGGCTGGGTCTACCATGTCCGGCCTGTTCGTGGCCGCTATGACAACGACGTCCTCCAAAGTTACTATGCCGTCCATTTCTGTGAGCAGCTGGCTGATGACGCGTTCGCTGACTCCGCTGTCCGAGAAGCCTGCAACCCTTCGCGGCAGCAGCGAGTCGATCTCATCAAAGAATATAACAGCCGGCGCTGCCATCCTGGCTTTCCTGAACACTTCCCTGATCGCTTTTTCTGATTCTCCGACCCATTTCGAGAAGATTTCAGGACCCTTGATCGTGATGAAATTAGCTGCACTCTCAGTTGCCACGGCTTTTGCCAACAACGTCTTTCCACAGCCCGGCGGACCGAACAGGAGAATGCCCTTGGGCGGTTTTATGCCTAACCGCTCAAAAACTTCAGGCGTCTTCAACGGCCATTCAACCGCTTCTATGAGGTCCTTCTTGACCTCTTCCAGCCCGCCTACGTCTTCCCAGCGTGTTGTGGGGATTTCAATGTATACCTCGCGCATGGCGGTCGGCGTTATTTCCTTGTACGCGTTGATGAAGTCTTCCATCGTTACTTCCATCTTTTCCAGGACACTTGGCGGAACACGTTCTTCTTCGAGGTTTATCTGCGGCAGGTACCTGCGGAGTGATTTCATGGCGGTCTCCCTTCCAAGCGAGGAAACGTCGGCGCCCGTATAACCGTGCGTCATGTCCGACAGTTTCTTGAGGTCCACATCTGCTGCGAGAGGCATTCCACGTGTGTGGATCTGCACTATTTCATATCTGCCCTGCTTGTCGGGTACGCCTATCTCGATTTCCCGGTCAAACCTGCCTGGTCTGCGCAGTGCAGGGTCGAGTGCGCCCGGCCTGTTTGTGGCGCCGATTACTATGACGTTTCCTCTTCCAGACAAGCCGTCCATCAGTGCGAGCAACTGTGCGACTACTCGTCTTTCCACTTCGCCCGTGACCTCTTCCCTCTTGGGCGCTATGGCGTCCAGTTCGTCGATGAATATGATGCTGGGCGCGTTCTGCTGTGCCTGCTGGAAAATCTCCCGTAGCCTGGCTTCGGATTCTCCGTAGAATTTGCTCATGATTTCGGGGCCGTTGATGGAGAAGAAGTTGGCTTCAGACTCGTTTGCCACTGCCCTTGCGAGCAGGGTTTTGCCGCATCCTGGCGGTCCGTGAAGCAGCACGCCTTTTGGCGGTTCAATGCCCAGTCTCTGGAAAAGCTCCGGATGCCTGAGCGGGAGCTCAACCATTTCTCTCACTCTCTGGATCTCCTCGTGCAGTCCGCCCACGTCTTCGTACGTTGTTTTGGGCAATCCTTTGCCTTCAGGCGCAGGCTCGTTGAGTATCGTAAGCTTTGTTTCGTTCGTGACTTTCACGATGCCATGCGGACGCGTTTTCGTAACCGTGAAGGGTATGGCGTGTCCGAGCATCATCACCAGCGTGGTGTCGCCTTCAATAAGCGTTCTCTCCATGAGCCTGTTTCGTACAAAATTCGTGAAATCCTCATCAACGTTCAAACGCATGTCCACAGGCGCCAGCGTCAAACTCAACCCTGTCTTAACCTTTGCGGGTCTTACGACGACGTATTCGTTTATTGCCACGCCAGCATTTTTCCGTGTGAAACCGTCGATCCGTAGCAGGTCGCGGTTCTGGTCTTCGCTGTAGGCTGGCCACGCTATGGCCGAGGTCGTGCGTTTCCCGCAGATTTCGATAACGTCGCCCGCGGAGATTTCGAGTTTCTGCATCGTCCGCTGGTCTATGCGTGCTATGCCTCTTCCAACGTCTCTCTGTCGTGCGTCTCCAACGCGTAGTTGAATTTCACTCAAACAGAATCCTTCCGTGACTATGCTGTAATACGGTTCGGAAACAGAAGCACGTTCCTATATAAATGTGTTAAGCAGTAGAAGAAGTCTACTTACTCGTTCTTCTCACCATGAGCGTTTCGACTTGGCTCACGCCTTCCACAGTTTCCAGCTTCTTCTCAAACTCGTCAAGCAAGCCTGTTTCGTCCTCTGGAAATTTCACCTGAACTAGGAGGGCTTTCAGTCCGTAAGCCACCAGCTCTTCTCCGTAGCCGTATACCATGGCATGAGCCGGAACGCTGTCTTCCAGTCTCTTCTTCATGTCAGTAAAATCGTTGATTATGTCTGTTGGGAAAATCTTGTATGTTACAACAACGAAACCCATTCGCTAATCCTCCGTCAGGTTAGGGACCGACGAACCCGCATTTCGGGCACTTGTACGGTCTGCCGAACTTCCTGCACTTTGCACAGCGTTTGATCTGTATCTCTCCGCAGTTTGGGCACAGAAACTTTGTAGCCTCTCCTCCGGGCGCGATCGGTTTGCCGCAGCTCGTGCACGTTATCAACATCAATGTGGCCGGTTTTTCGGTCATGGTGAACTTCCTCGGTGTGGGACTTGTAATTGTAGTGCTTCCTTATAAATCGTTTGAGGTTCAACAGGACAGCCTAACTATCATTTCGTCGTCCTTGGGTCGTCCATGCAGTTGCTTCTATGCATGCTTGTTCGGATTGTATGCGCAAGATTATTATCGCGTTTTCAAGCTACTAATGAACGAGGTTAGCTTTTGGGCGTTGACCTGCGCGACCTTGTTCCGAAGCGGGCTATCAAGCTTGAGGAGTTGAGCGCCAAATCCATAGCTATCGATGCTTACAACGCCCTTTACCAGTTCCTCGCGATCATACGCCAGCCTGACGGCACGCCGTTGAAGGACAACACTGGAAGAGTCACCAGCCACCTGAGCGGCCTGCTCTACCGGACAAGCAACCTTCTGGAGCTGGGCATAAAACCGGTTTACGTTTTCGACGGGGCACCCCCGGTGCTCAAGGCTGTCGAGATCAAACGGCGCATGAAGGTGAAGGAAGAGGCTCTTGTCCAGTACGAGCGCGCGTTGAGGGAGGGTCGCACGCAGGAGGCTCGCGTCTATGCTCAGGCGACTTCGCACCTGAAGGATTACATGACTGAGGACAGTAAGAAGCTTCTGGACTTGATGGGTGTGCCGTGGGTTCAGGCTCCGAGCGAGGGTGAGGCTCAAGCTGCACACTTGGCGAGGCAGGGGCGTGCTGACTACTGTGCCAGCCAGGACTATGACAGTCTGCTTTTTGGCGCGCCCAAGTTCGTGAGGAACATCACCATCTCCGGACGACGGAAGTTGCCGAGCAAGAACATGTACATCGAAGTCATCCCAGAGGTAGTTGTGCTGGACGAGGTTTTGAAGGAGTGCGGCATAACGTATGAGCAGCTGATCGATGTTGGTATACTGATTGGAACAGACTTCAATCCTGACGGGATCAGGGGTTTAGGACCGAAAACTGCCTTAAAACTGGTGAAGGAGCACGGAAGCCTGGAGCAAGCGCTGCCACATGTGAAGAATGCAGAGTTTCCGGTTGAACCTCAGAGAATCAGGGAGATTTTTCTCCACCCGAAGGTCACGGACGAATACAGGCTTGAATGGCGGAACCCAGATGTTGAAGGCATCGTTGATTTCATAGTCAGAGGCCGCGACTTTTCAGAAGACCGCGTGCGCAAGGCGCTCGAAAGAATGCAGAAGGGCATGACAGAACAGAAGAAAGGCACGACATTGGAGAAGTGGTTTGGCTGATCTGGCAGACGGAAATCCTTTTCTATTGCGGCATGATAAGGAGTTCCAAAACGGTGATTATGCTTGGAAACAAGTCAGATTTCTCTGCCTCCTGATGAACTTCCGACTAAATGGTTCAACATTATTCCATATCTACCCGAGCCTCTGCCGCCGCCGAAAGAGCCTGAGAGTGGGCCTTCTCGGATGGATTTTCTTGGCAGAACAATGGTTCATGAGTGTCTGAAGCAGGAGATGTCGAATGACGCTTGGATTCCGATTCCTGAGGAGATTCGCGAGTTGTACATTCAGGCTGGTCGTCCTCGTCCACTCTACCGTGCCAGAAGATTGGAGGGACGTTTGGGGCTCAAGAAAGTGCGGCTCTACTACAAACGTGAAGACTTGTCTCCGACGGGTTCTCACAAGGTCAACACTGCGCTCGCGCAAGCATACTATGCTGCCAAGGAAGGAAAAAAGACTCTTGTTACCGAAACTGGGGCAGGGCAATGGGGCAGTGCTCTGGCATATTCCGCTGCGCTTATGGGGCTTGACTGCGTGGTCTTTTGGGTGCGCAACGTCTTCGACTGGAAGACTGATCGACGGACACTAATAAGACTCTTGGGAGCAGAAGTGCATGCTTCCCCGAGCAAAGAAACAAATACTGGAAGAAAGCTCTTGGCGCAGAATCCAAACCATCCGGGCTCGCTAGGCATTGCCGTGTCCGAGGGCTTGGAATACGCTGAAAACCATGATGGTAGCGTCTACTGTCTTGGCTCGGTGTTGAACCATGTTCTCATACATCAGTCAATCATCGGTCTAGAGACCATCAAGCAGTTTGAACTAGTCGATGATTCGCCCGACTTAATTGTTGGCTGCCTTGGAGGAGGCTCCAACTTCGGGGGGATAGCCTTGCCCTTCGCTGGCGAGGTTCTGCAGAAAAAACGCAAGTGCGAGTTCCTTGCTTCCCAATCCGAAGCCGCACCAAACTTGGTGAGCGGAGAATACCGTTATGACTTTGGCGATGTTGCGGAGCACACGCCTCTGCTGAAAATGTACACGCTCGGACACAAGGCCGAATTGAAACCCATAAGAGCGGACGGCTTGCGTTACCACGCGGCTGCACCCTTGATGAGCGCTCTTAAACACCACAAGCTTCTCAGAGCAGTGTCCTATCCTGCAGACGAAAAGGCAGTCTTCGAGGCGGCGAGGACTTTCATCCAAGCAGAAGGTTGGCTAATCGCACCAGAATCAGCCTACGCTGTCCGCGCAGGAATAGACGAAGCATTGAAAGCTGAAAAATCCAACCAGGAAAAGGTAATCTGCATGAACATAAGTGGGCATGGTTTCCTGGACCTGGAGGCGTACAAGGAAAAACTCTCCATTGAGTGAGCCTACTACCTGACTTCCTTTTTCTATTTCTCTATTCTCTTGTTCCTTTTTTCTTAAGATCTACAACAAATCACGTGCAGGTGGTTCTTCCCTCTGTACTTCGATGAAAAACTTCTAAGGACTCCTTGAAATCTCCATGGTTGTCCATAGTCTATGTGGGAGATTGAGACCTTAATCAACGAGGAGGCTTTGTTGCTTGCTATGTTCTCGAGAAATGAAGAACAATCATGGAAGCCGAGAATCGGCAAACTCCAAAACTAAAGAGCGGGATTGGAGACTCTAATCAGTGTATGCTATCAATCATTGAAGACTTTCAATGTATGAACTAACATAGTTTCTGAGATCTTCTAATCCTGCGATATCCTTCTTGATGTTGTTCCAAAGATCCAGTTTTCTACTTTTTATCAGTTCTTCGTTTGCTAAGCCTAGCCTAATTTGAATGAGGCGATTGTTGTCTATAGTCAGATTTGTCCATTGAATAACTGCCTCATCTAAAATCCATTTATCGTCAATATCGAGCTCAAGCACTCTTTGTAGACAGTTTAGTCGAAAATCTGTTAGAAAGTGCTTCTTCTTCCGTATGTATTCTTCCATTTGACTATCTATTGCTCTTGCCATGTTGATGTTTTGGTCTAGTTCAATTAGCAGAGCGTTCAGTGCTCTTCGCGTTTCGGTTTTCTCTATTTCCTTACGCTGGGCAAACTTGCTTCTCAAGTGCTCAATTTCTGAGCCGTCAAGAAAAACTACGTTGAAGTTCTTCTTCAGTGTTTTCTCAATAATCGTAATGGCATTGTCTGTATACTTCCCAGAACACACAATGTAGAGTTCATTCAAATAGAATTCTTGATCATTTGGCTTGTTCTTATATGGGACTGCAAATGCAACCTGAATTTGAGATACAATCTCGTTCACCAGTGTCGTGGACAAGCCCGCAATATCGCCCCATTTGACTTGTATTCCAACATTCACTCTCTGATTCAGAGGGTTAAAATAGGAAAAAGTGAAGTCTTTCCCGAATTCCGTGTTGCCGTGCCTATACCGCAAATTCTCAATATAATGAACCATCGTTTCAAAGAGTGGGTTCAATACCTTTTGGCAATATTCGATTTCTTCATGCTTTCTAGTCAATGATAGGTCGCCACCACGTTACAACCTGTGTCTTGTCTGCACTGAATAACATTCAAACTTCTAAAAACGTTTGGGTTTGGGCTCGGGGGGGGGATAAAGTTTTATCTTTCTCTCTCAGACTAACTCTCTCTTACTCTCTCTCACTCTCTAAAAACACACAGCGCGCGCAAGTCCTGAAGACCTATGGAAGAGATATTTTGAATACAGGTTGAAAGGTGTCAAGATTCCTTCGAAGAGCCCTCTTGAGATTCCTTTGCCAGTGGAGAGGGGCAAAGAGCCTAGGTACTACCAAGAGGTTGCTGTCAGAAGTGTTGTTGAGGCTATTTTGAAGGGTAACAAACGTGTTTTGTTGACTATGGCTACTGGTACTGGTAAGACTCATGTTGCTTTTTGGACTGTTTGGAAATTGTATAATTCTGGTTTGACCAGACGAGTGTTGTATATTGCGCGCGCTAGATACAAGGAAAAACTCTCAATAGCTTAATGTTAGAATGGGTGGCCGAAGCGTCCCGTCAACGGGACGAAGGCTACTCCGCCCAAGTTCTCCTGCTTTGTTTTTCCGTTTGGTGCCTTGACTATTTTGAGTAGGCTCTGAAAGAGTGAGATGTTTCCGACTGGGATCAGCATTATCCCGCCCTGTTTCAACTGTTCAACGAGCGGCGACGGTACACTGGGTGCAGCAGCTGTTACGAGTATTCTGTCATATGGCGCTTTGTCGGGATAGCCCATTGACCCGTCTCCGCTGATAATTGTTATACGGTCGCCGTAGCCGTTGTTCATGATGTTCTTTCGGGCAAAATCGGCTAAGCCCTGAACGATCTCCAGCGTGTACACGTGTCCCCACTCGCTTCGGGGCGCAGTGTTCAGTGCGATGAGCTCGGCTATGGTGGCCGCGTGCCAGCCTGAACCTGCTCCGACCTCTAGGACTTTGAGACCGACTTCTAGCTGCAGGGCTTCATTCATTATCGAAACCATGTTTCGCCTAGCCGGCAACAGCGTGCCTGCTATGTGGCGCCGAAGCCGTCTGCCCGAAGCCGATCGGAAGAGGGGAATCCACTGCGCTGTGTGCTCGCATGTTCTCAGGGAGGAACTTCTCTCTGGACACCTTGCGCATCGTCTCAATAACCCTGGGAGACCGCAGTGTGCCTTCCCTGACCAGGCCTTGAATCAGTTTTTCCCAACCGTTGCCTTCCACTGACAGCACCAACAAAAGCTATGATGAGGTCAGCTATTAACACATTTGCATTTGAGAATAATATGTAGAATAAGAAACCGGACTACGTTGAACTTTTGCTGCTCTTCGACGTGGAATCTTGCGCAGTCAACCATTTAAACGTGAAGAGGATAGTCTAGTTCAACTGCAGTCGAAGCGGTGCCGTTTTGGCAAGTGAAGAGAAGGGCGGTTCCGGTGCGGAAGAGCTGAGTAAGAAGCTTGACCAGATACTTCACCGACTAGACTTTCTTGAACAGCTTATCCTTGACAAGCCAGAGTACGAGGGTCTAGCCGCTTCTCTTCGGCTCACGCGAATGGGCATAGGCATGTACGGTGAACCGTTAAAGATCGCTGCGCGCCTGAAGAACGCTGAGAAGTACCTGCATCAGAAGCCAATCGCTCAGGATGACATTTCAAGATGCATAGTCCAAGCCTTGGCCGTCAAGGGTCCGCTGAATGTTTCAGCGATCACCCGACAGGTTGCGGCGATGAGGGGAAAGTCGAGCAGACGCATCGTCCGCGACAGGGTGAAAACGCTCCTGCAACAAGGGGTTCTGCTGAAAGCAAACGGCAGGGTCCCCGCGTATGACTTGGCTGAAAAGGGCTGACCACCCGGCTGGTCACTTTTGCACAGAATACCTAACTACTGTGACCAGTCCATTATGTGTTTGGAGGTTGAAAAAATGCAACTTGGATATTTACGTCGTACGAACCGAAAGCATAATCTGCTTTTCAACGTATACAACACATCTTTCACCGCGGTAGAAACATACTGTCAGACTGTTTCAGAGCCGAAAGCTGAAAACCGCAAGCAAGCAGCCAAAGCCGTAGCGGTTTCAGAACGGTTACACCTGAACCTAAGCTGAGCAGAGGGAGGTGAAAAACATGGTTGACGAAGAAAAGAAAAGTGAAAAGCACGGACCTGAGGAACTGAAGGAAGTGTTGAGCGTCGTCTCAGCCGAAGTTCCGGGCATGATCAAGAGCATACTGGCCTCGGTCTTCTCAGAGGAAGCGGGAAAGAACATGGGAAAAGCTGCTGCCGCGTACTATAAGGAGCTCAAGAACGGCGGGTTGCCCGAGACGGTGGCTGTCAAGATGACTGAAGACTACATGAAGACCTTCACCAGCATTGGCGACATGCTCAAGGGCGTCAGCAAGCATGGAGCGGGCGACGAGATGGGCAAAGAACTCGAAAAGACGATCCGCTTGAAAGTCCAGGAGAAGATGCACGACAAGGAAGAGGATGAAGATGATGAGGAAGAGGAATAAGCCTCCTCTACCACACTTTGCTGAAGGATGACCTGTATGAGCGCGGGTTCAGTCATGACGACTGTGGTCAAGTCTTCTCCGTACTTGGCGCGCATGTCTATGGACCTTTTCTGGATGTACATCACCCTGGGCCGTCGCGTGCGGAAGACAAGAAAAATCTTCGAGAAGCAGCTCATGATGGAGGGCATGTCCAAAGCCGATGCAAAACGGCTCAGCGCCTGCTTTGAAGACCTCAAGAACAACATCACGGGCATGCTGAAACAAGGAGTCACAGGCAGCTTCAGACAGCGACGGAGCTAGATTTGTCTTTCAGAATCCCTGTTTGTGCAGAACCTTCTGAGCACGCGGCAGATTGCCAAGCATATCCACAAGTTCAGACCCTTGTCCTTTCCTCTGAGCATGGACACGTTCCACAGACCGCTTTTTTCCTGTTCGTCAACAAACCATTCAATTGCGTTCTTGATTTGCGGGTCCTCCATCTTGAACCCTAACAGGGACAGAGAATCGAGCGAAGACAGCAGGTCTGTGAACCAGAAGGGATAGGAGAATTTTGTCCAGAAATCGACCGTTGCTCGGTCAGGATACACATCTCGCTTGAAGAACCGCGAAGCTAGCAGCCTTCCAGCTGCTCTTGCTTCCTTCGAGTTGTGGTATTTGTTGTGGGCTGCGAAGGCGCGGAGCACGACGCCTGTTACCATGTGTGAGAACGGTTTGGTCAGGTCAGGTTGCACGGTTTCCGCGGAAAGAAGCGCAACGGTGATCTTTATGTTTCTGGTTCGGCTTGCGATCGCCCATCCATCATCATTCTGCCTGATAGAAAGCAGCCAATGGAAACCTTTCTCTATGTGCGGGTCGTTCTCGTAGCCGGCTTTTATGAGAAGCTCCATTATTGCGCCAGTATAATTCGGGGAGTATTGGGTTCCGTATATTCCTCTGAAGTCTCCTTCTTCGGTTTGAAACCTGAACAGGAAGTCCGCAGCCTTTCGTATGACAGGGTGCCTCCTGTTGAAGCCGTGCTTCTCCACGAGTTCGCCTAGGATTCGGTATGTTTCAAGTTGGTTGTAGTTCTGCTGCGAACGGATGTCCGGTTTTCCGCCATGATATTTCCATGAACCGTCTGACTGCTGCCTCTCAACCGCCTTAACGGCGGAGGGTAATTCCCACAGAGTCTCCACGGATTCGCTCTTCTCTTCTTGAAGGTCATGCTTCGTGAAGAACACGATCGCCTGGTTTCTTGAGGAAAGAAGTTTGGGCAACGGGTCGTATCTGAGGAGGCTCTGCCATTTCTCCAAGCCTTTCACCGAAAGAAGGGTTGTTCCCAGCAGTCTATGATGTTGTTTTGCCCGTCTATTTCACGGTCACGCATTTTGCGAGGTTTCTGGGCATGTCGGGGTTGTATCCCCTGTCCACGGCCATGTAGTACGCGAGCATCTGCAGCGGCACGATGAAGGCTATGGGCGACAGCACTTCGGGTATGCCCTTCGGCACTTCAACGTAGTCGTCCGCCAGACTCTTGATTTCCTCATCGCCCTCTTCCACGACGGCGATTATCGCGGCTCCTCGGGCTTTCATTTCCATGATGTTGCCTATCAGCGTCTTGTGCGTGTCGTCCTTTGGACAGACGAACACGACTGGGAAACCTGGCTCAACGAGGCTTATGGGGCCGTGCTTGCTTTCTCCCGCAGGAAAGGCTATTGCAGGGGCGTAGGCTATTTCCATGAGTTTCAATCTGCCTTCAAACGCGGTTGCTGTGCTGATGCCGCGGCCGAGGAAGAAGAACGTTTTCTTGCCCTTGTACTTCTCTGCGATCTGTTTCATTTTCTCTTCCTGCGTGTCAATAATGGTCTCAACAGTTTCGGGCAGTTTGCACAGTCTTTCTGCTAGATAGTCCATCTCGTCCTGCGATACCTTGCCCCTTTTCTTGGCCAAGCGCAGAGCCAGCTGGGCCAGGACTGAGAGTTGCGATGTGAACGTCTTCGTTGCTGCTACGCCGATCTCTGGTCCTGACTGTTGGCCGATATAGACTCGTGCAACTCTTGTGAGGGTGGAGCCGATGGTGTTCGTTAGGCCGAGGATCGTTGCTGCCCTTTGCCTGGAAGCGTTCACGGCTGCCAGCGTGTCGGCTGTTTCGCCTGACTGGCTCACGGCCAGTATCGTGCTTTCGATGTTAACGGATTTTCCGTGCTGTTCAATGAACTCTGAAGCGATGACTGGATAGGTGGGTAGAAAAGCGAGCTTGGAGAACATGTACGACGCGGCTAAACAGGCGTGGTACGATGTCCCGCAGGCGACTAGGTAGACCTCGCGGGCTCGGTCGAGGAACGTTGCCATCAAGTCAGCGTAGTGTTCTTGCGCTCTGAGCGTGTTCCTGAGGCATTCCGCCTGTTCATGGATCTCCTTGATCATGAAGTGCGGGTACCCCTGCTTGACGGCCATCTCAGGCGTCCAAGAAATGACCTGGGGCTCCCGGGTTACGGGTTTGCCGTCCGCGATCTTTTTGATCTCCACGCCTTGGGAGGAGAGCACGACCAGCTCGCCGTCGTCCACGATTATCGCCTTGTTGGTCAACGGCAAGAACGCCGGAATGTCTGAAGCAAAGTAGACGGCGCCGTCGTTGACGCCGATGACGAGCGGGCTTTCTTTCCTCGCGCACACTATCCTGTCGGGCTCGTTGGCTGAGATGACCGCAATCGCATATGACCCGTCGAGCTTTTTCGTGGCATCTAGCACGGCGTCCGCGAGGTTTAGAGAAGGGTTACTCTTCAAAGTCTCCTCGATGAGGTGTGGAATGACCTCGGTGTCGGTTCTTGATTTGAAGGCGTGTCCTTTGTTTTCGAGTTCCTGTTTCAGCTCTGAAAAGTTTTCGATGATGCCGTTGTGCACGACGGCGATTTGTCCACTGCAGTCAGTGTGGGGGTGAGCGTTCACCTGCAGCGGTGCGCCGTGCGTCGCCCATCTCGTGTGGCCTATGCCTAGGCTTCCGGGCAGATTGTCCAGGTTTAGCACTTTGTGAACGTCGTCGATTTTTCCCTGGTCTTTCTTCATGTACAGCTTGCCCTCGTACAACGTTACTTCGCCGACCGAGTCGTAGCCTCTATATTCAAGCCTCTTTAGGGCCGCGTGTATCAGTGGCGCTGCGTTTCCTTCTTTGAGGATGCAACCGAATATTCCGCACATCTCTAAGCCTCGTCAATATTTCCTTGTAAGCGCAATTGAAAGCTGGGTTTGCTAATAAGCATTTTTAGTAGAAAACTATTAGTTCTATCAATGGTTTTCAACCGTTATCCATGCTTCTAAGCAGTTGCGGCTTGGAACCGTTGCCGTTTCGAGTCGAGTATTAATAAAAGTTTTTTAATGGTTGTTTGGGGGCTGACCATAACAAACTTTTTAATAATAGCTGCGTCTCTATGAACTGGAAGATTCATGGAAAAACGTCTCCTGCTCCGCGAAGAGAATAGAACTCAGAAAGTCAAAGAGATAGCCATGGCAGACGACCCCGAGAAACTCAAGCTCATATTGAATAGCCTCAGTTGGAAGATTCTCATGCTGCTTTCTGAAAGAGAAATGTACCCGTTGGAAATCGCCCGTGAACTGGGCATTCATGAACAGAAAGTGTACTACCATGTTAGAAAACTCCTCAAAGCCGGAGCCGTAACCGTCACGAGAGAAGAAGAGAAGAAGGGAGCAACAGCGAAATACTATCGGGCAGTCTCGCCCGCGTTCGGAATAGAGCTCTCTCAAGAATATCGAACTGTGAAGAAAGTCTCGTTGTTGAGCATGGAGGAAAGGGTTCAGAGGTTCTTCAGAGAATTCACGCGAAAAGACGGGACGTTTGACGGGAAGATAATCGTCGGCTCTCCAACTCCGCACGGGCCGTTCAAGACGAGCGCAAGAGACGGCCACTACGCTTCGCACTTGACTTTCTTTCTAGGCCAGTTCGTGAAGATGCCGGAAGACTTCGCCATAAAGCTTGACGTGGACGTGAAAGCTGAGAAGGAAGAAAGGAACAACCTAATCCTCGTGGGCGGGCCGGGAACAAACCTGCTCGCGCAAGAAGTCAACGAGCACCTGCCCATAAAATTCAATATGCAGGGTTCGAAGGAAGGTTACCTCTTTGGCGGGCTGGTGTCAAAAATAACGGGCTGCGTCTACACGGCAGACAACGTCGGCGTGGTAGCCAAGATAACGAACCCGTGGGACGGGAGCAAGCGAATCATCGTTGTGGCGGGGAACAAAGCCGTGGGAACGAAGGCCTGTGTTCTAGCTTTGACGAATTTCTGGGAGAAAACTCTCAAGAATTACAACGGTCAAGAGCCGTTCGCGAAAGTCATTCAGGGCTTTGACCTTGACGGTGACGGAAAAGTCGATTCGGTAGAGGTTCTCGAGTAACTTGCCAGCTGCGGAACATAGAGCTGTCATCATTGCCCATGGGCACGCGAACGTGTTGGCGACACATCCAACAACAATGGAGATTACCAAAGATGACTACTTATCAAGGAAGGGCGACTGCATCATCGCCGTCTCAGCCGACAAGACAATGAGCGACCTCGACCCAGTGTTGAAAGAGAGCCTTAGGCAGGAGGGCAGCAGAATCTCCATTCTGATCGAGGCCGGAGGAACCGTTGAGACCGTGCACGCTCGAGGCAGTTCACGCTTGATCCTGTCGCATCCGACTGACTTCGTCATTCGAAAAGGCAGCTATATCTGCAATAGAACCTTGGCGATCCATGCGGACAAAGCCGCGGCCGACCTGTCAAGAACGCTTGTGAAGAAATTGAAGAACACACGGCAAA
This sequence comes from Candidatus Bathyarchaeota archaeon, assembly GCA_963769845.1. GTDB lineage: Archaea > Thermoproteota > Bathyarchaeia > Bathyarchaeales > Bathycorpusculaceae > JBGQMW01. The sequence goes on from CAVYNL010000015.1 coordinate 112,556, forward strand.
GAGTCCGTTTTACGCTTATTGTGACAGTTTAACGGATTCTTGCGTCGAGAACTACTTGATGTTCGTGAGGAGCCGTTTCGCGGACGTGCCTGCAGAAGAGAAACTCAGCAACCTTTCTTCCGTTCTTTTTTACCGCCTTTGCGAACATGTTCTGGGCATCTTCTAACGAGACAGAGGCAGTGGTGAAACTGTAATAATGTACGATGCCGCCTTGAGGCTTGAACGCGTGGCATGCCGCGTCAACAAACTCGATAGCGCTTTCGGGCAGGTTCATGATGACGCGGTCAGCTATTCCTGCGAGTTTCTTGCTGGCGACCTGTCTTGCCTCCCCAGGGATCGGGTACACTCTTCCGTCAACTCTGTTCAGCCTGATATTCTTCTTCAAAAGCGCGACCGCGTCGGGGTTGATGTCGACTGCATAGACTTTCACGTTCTTGCGTCTTTTTGCTATCATGATGGCAAACGGTCCGACTCCGGCAAACAGGTCCACAACGGTTTCGCCTTCTTGGACGAGGGATGCGACTCTGTTGTGTTCATACGAGAGCCTTGGGGAAAAATATGCCTTGGCAACGTCCACGCAGAAGCGGCATCCGTACTCGCTGTGGACTGTTTCAGTCTTTGGAACGCCAGCGATCACCGTGAATTCTCTAAGCCTGTATGAACCGCTGACTGGGCCCGCTTTGGCTAAGACCGTTCGCAGGTTCTCGTTTGCTCCCAGTATTGCTTCGCCGACAATGCCTTTGTAGGGTTGAAGTTCTGACGGAATTTCCACTATGCCTATGTCGCCTACAAGGTCTGCTGCGTGTGGCAATCTGGACAGCAGGTTTTCAGGCAGTTTGTCTTTGAGGAGTTCTGCGAGTGAAGGTTGTTGTCGCTTTCTTTCTGGGAAGACACGAGTGACAACTTCGAAGCCGTGTCTCTGCTCTTGGAGACTTTTAAGTTCGTTTCTTGGTGGTTTGTTGAGGAGCGGGATGTACAGGTGTGTTTTGTCTCTCTGGATTTCTAGTTCCTTGTCCACTAGCCCTAGTTTTCTTGCTAGTGCTAGGGCTGTTTCGCCTTGTTTTTTCGGAATCTTGAGGCACTTGGATTCTGGCATGGTTCCGCCGTGTGCTAGTTTTTGGTTGCAACGATCATTGTGTAGTACAGAGTTAATTCGGTGTCGGTGAGGCCGTATTGGTTCTTCGCCTCGGCGTCTGCCGTTTGTACGCACGCGGTGAGCTGGTCGGGCGAAACGTTGAAGTATTCTCCCTTATCTTCCATCAATGAACGGTAGGATTTCCTGTAAGAGATCGTTTTCATTCTGGCAACGTGAAATCCGCTGGTTTCTATGAGATTCTTGATTTCGGAGGGTTTGAAGTATCTTGCGTGTGCTCTCGAAATTGTCTTCTCGAGCTTCTCTAGGAATCCCTTGTCATCCATTTCGTGAAGTGTCAAGTCCCCATACGCGAGTAGGCCCTTTTCGTTCATCGTGCCTCTGAGGGTTTGAAGGATCTTCTCGATGGATGAAAAGTAGTGCATTGTGCTCATGCAGACTATCGCGTCGAAAACGCTGCGTGTGAAGGGCAAGTGTTCTGCATCAGCTTGGATCAGCGTGAGGTTTTTCTTGAATTGTTCAGCCTTTGTTTTTGCTTGTCGCAACATTTCCAGTGAAAGGTCAAGTCCGACGAACTGAGGTCTAATGTTCGCTAATAATGGTAGGGCGTTTCTGCCACTTCCAACACCGACTTCGAGAACCAGTCTATTTTTGAATCCCGCCAGCCCCCTGGTCAATTCATCTGTTATTTCAGCCGCAAATCCTTGAGTGCTTCTCCACGTCCGACTCTTCTGCCTGTCGTAGTCCTTGGCTCTCTTTGAGTAGTATTCTCGTACGAGCCTTTTTCGGGCGATGCCTTCCATTTTGCTTCAGGTCTATCATACACCCAGACTCTGTTTTAACGTGTTCTCTTGATTCTACAAGTAGTCAGAAGCGCGGCTGCGTGCCTGCCGTTGTTTGTCGAAGCAGTTCTAGTTGCTGGAATGGTTCCCCTTCGGAAAAGCACCTGAACTTTCAGGGCGAATACCATCTGTAAGAGCCTTGGGGGAGGCAATACAAATGAAGATTGCCAGAATAGCGTTGATTGTCGTCGGGCTGATAACTCTTGTGATGGGCTTATTGGGCGCAACTACGGTGATGTACGGCGTTGTGGACCCGGTGTGGCATGCTGCATTCAAGATCGTCGTGGGTCTCGTTGCTGTCGGAATAGGTCTCGTGGAAAAGAGCTAGAAACCAGGTCAATCCCCAATTTTTCTTTTCTGCTTGGTAGACTAGCTGTGCTTTTCGATTCTGTATAGTCCGTTCGCGTTGGCGACACTGAAGTGTACGTTTAGTATTTTCTCTGAAACCCAGATGTTTGTTTGCAGATGGTCTGTGAGCATCCGTGTCAGGAAGCTGGAGTTGTTTTGAGCTAGGGCCATGTACGGAATGAGAAGGTCTGCGAGATGAATGTCCACGGTTGGCCGTGCGGAGATTTCTGTTATGAGCTTTTCAGCGGCCTCTTTGCCCACGTTCTCACTCGTTTTTTTCAGCTCGCCAATCGCGTCGCTGCCGAGAATCGCGTTCGTGTCTGTTTCAGTCCATAGTGTGAGTGAGCTGCCCTTCTGCTGTGGATTTGACGTGTCGTTGACTACTTGGATGTCTGCTGCAAAGCCTTTTCCCCTGAGACACTGTTTAGTTGCCTCAGCTTGTCGTGCCGCTACTTTTCTGTCCGCGAGAAATGTGCAAACAGAGACTCCGCGAATCTTCTGAAGCTTGCCGAATCGCTCAAGGTTTAATGGCTTCAGAGTTCTGCAGGGTTCTAGGACAACGGTCACCTCTCCCATGCCCTTAGGATAATAACCATATTTCAGAACGTCTATGGTCACTCCGAATCCCATGTGCTGAAGCGTTGGTAGAAGCACGAAGCGCATGTAGTTGATCGTTGGTGAATGCTGAACGTCTGTGCCGCCTTTGGAAACGTGCAATTCCACCTTTCCAGGGGCTTGAGTGCAGATGGGTAGGATGGTCATGAGAAGCATGGGTATGCTTCCTGCTGTGCCGATTTCAGCGTCGAATTTGCCGCCTGTTATGCTGTTGGGTTTGAACCAGATCTCGCGAGAGTCAATCTTTGCTCCTTTGATGTCCGCGTTGCAGAGCTTTGCTGCTGTCAACACGGCTTCGAGATGCTGAGGCTTCAAGCCTGGCTGAGGTCGGTTCTCTCGGATGTTGAAGATGTGCACTGGCTCCTGCACAATCGCTGACAATGCAACTGAAAGCCGAAGAATCGTGCCACTTCCACCCTTCTCGCTTCCATCAACCTCAATCAAAATGTGTCGTCTCCTCTTCCTTGTCGGTTCCTGAAAGAGTGAGAAACAATAATAAATGCGTCAGGTATTAAACATTTGAAAGGATGAGGGCCTATGAGCGCAGACAAAGAGAAAGTTGAAGTGCTTACAAGAAGAGTAGACGAGCTTGTGGTCATATTGAACGGCATCATGGGAGACCTTAGACAGGTTTCCGCCTCACTCAAGTCATTGGCAGTAGGACAAATCACTCAGCCTTTGACGGCTTCGCCTCCTACACCGTTGCCGCAAGCTGCTCCGTCAGTAGCTGGAGCGCCAAGAGCTCTCGACAGGTCGAAGGCTACGGAGGACATAAAGATGCTCTTCCCAGAAGACCTTGAGAACATGCTAAGCTTCGAAGAAAAAGACGAATACGTGATAATAAAACCGCGCCAATTCCTAGGTTCGGACAACTTCTCCAAGATCGCGTCCATAATCCGTGGAGTCGGAGGAGAATACGTCAGCGCTGGAAAAGCTTCTCACTTCAGAGTGCCCAAGAAAAGAGCCTAAAATCTCCATAGAGTAGGCTCTTAACTGTATCTTATTTGGAAGTCGTCAAAACTGCCTGAATACCTTTCCCAAGAGACATCTACATTGTCTACTCTTGCCGCAGGCGGCCCTTTCCTGCAAAATTCCAGAACCTTTTTCACGGACTTTTCTTCGCCTTCAAGCACTGCCTCAACTCGATCAGCCTGCAGGTTCCGAACCCAACCCTTCACTCCGTAAGCGTTCGCCACATGTCTTGTCTCAGACCTGAAGAATACGCCTTGCACCCACCCTGCAACAATCACGTGCGCCCTGACCTTCATGATTTTTTTCAGTATTTGCTGCGTTCATTTTAACCTATCTCTCCGCGATGCAAGTTTGTTGTTTCTTCACTTGTCTTAAAAGCGTCCGGTATCCTCATTTTGTTGGTGAACTAAGATGCTCAGCAATCCTGAGGGCAAATTGCTGGTTTATGCTTCAACCTTTGCGGATTACTCGAGACGCTTGAAGTCAATCAGTTCTGCTACGGAAAAAATGGCTAGGATGCTGAACTTGAACTTCAAGATAGTCACTTTCAGAAAGAAGTTTGCCCCCATCTACGTTTACTACAAGAATGGCGACGAGGAGCCCGTTCCTCTGTATTGCGCGTATGAAGGAGAATCCGACATGCATCAAGTCTGCAGAGCCCTGAGAAACATGCTGTTTGTGCTGTCTTTCCATCCGAAATATTCAGCGCTGAGAAATGCACGAAAAGAGATTATGCAGTTTTCGTGAACCTCAGACTTTGGTTCTCAAGGTTTATGTCGTAAATCTGGTTGACGTCAAACTCGATTCCCAAGCTTTCGTACTCCTGTTCAGTCAAGAACAGTATTATTTTCGGAATTGCGACTTCTCCCCGTCCCGGAAACATGGGGAACTGCTGCTGCAAAGCCTGCATCACATCCTGCACGACCTTTGCTTCTTCAGTCTGAGGCCTGAGAACAAAACTGGGGATCTGCCTGTCTTCTATCAGCTCGATACGCTTTCCAAGGTTGCCGTCTAGATCTCGAATAGATTCTATCTTATGCACTCTTACGCGGAACATGACGTTTCCCCTACTCCAGAAGCTCATTGAGGTATTATATGTTTTGATAGTTCTACAACATGCCTTTCTCCAGTGCATGTCTTGAACAAACGCGTCAGAACTTGCATTGTGCAGGCTGTCAGGTCTATTCCATCTCGATGGTTGCCGGAGGTTTTGGAGTAACATCGTAGTAGACCGTTGATACGGTGGGACACTGCTCTATGATGTCCTCTGCAGCTTTGTCTAACGCCGCCCACGGGATATCCGAAACTGTTGCGGTGAGGAAGTCTTTGGTTTGAACAGCTCGTATGCCTATGACGTAGGGCTTCTTCTTGGCAACGTTTTTGACCGCGTAGAATACTCTAGTGACTCCCAGGTTCTCGGTGACTATCGCTGTCTGCAAAGAGATGATGTTCTGGAGCGATGTCTGATGCAGTTTGCCGTCAAGCGTTTGAACCTCCACACCGACAACGTCACCATAAAGCCTCTTTCCCCCTTCAACCCCCGTTGCCTTGTCCGCGAAGGCTCTGACACTTACATTTCTTGAGGGAACGTTCAGAAGTCGCGCCACGGTCTCTTGGATGTGCAGGGTCTTTGTTTGCTGCGGTGCCTCTTCATTGTCCATTACAACTGCAAAATACTGTCCAGGCTTATACTTTGACAATTCATGCTCAACGATAGTCGTTGCTTTCTTCACAGTGTCAAGCTTGTCGGGGCGAATCTGTCCAACGACGCGCAAAGATAGGCCTGGACCGGGGAAGGGCTGACGCTCAGAGAATTCGGCTGGAAGCCCGAGATGCCTAGCAACCATCCTTACTTGTTCCTTAAGTAGGGGCAGTAAGGGTTCAACAACTTTGAACCCGAACCGTTCCATCGGGTTGATTCCCATCTGTTCCAAGACGTTGTGTTGAGTCTTGACGCCTGCGACCGTTTCCATGATATCCGCCCGAATTGTTCCCTGCACAAGAACTTTGCACTCTTCGTTTTTTGCTGTCTCACCTAGGACTTGATAGAAGGTTTCGCGGAACATCTTTCGTTTTTCTTCCGCGTCTCTCAAACCGTTCATGGCTTTGAGGAATCGCTCACGGACGTTAACGATTTTCATGGGAACCTTGAAGGGCGGTTTGGACAACGTGCTGGCAACGTGTTCGGGTTCACCCTGCCGCATGAAAGCATCATCCAAAATAACACAAGCAAGCCGTTCACCTATCGCCTTATGCGTCAAAACAGCACAAGTAGTACTGTCAACGCCGCCAGAAACAGCCACCAGCGCTTTTTCATCGCCAATACTCTTTTTCATGTCCAAGACCGCTGTTTCCACAAACTTCTCAGCATCAAACGTTTCTAGACCCAAAATGAACCCTGCTCCTCCAGTCTCTTAGGATGCTTTCTTTTTTATGATTTGTGCAAGCCCCATTTTCCCTAACATTTTCACCATCTCCAACAACAAAAAAAGGAACAGCTGCTAACCAATTTTCCCCAAGATCATCAAGATACGTGTAGCCTACTCCAAGGGCGAGCTCAGCTTGAGGAGGTTTAAGCTTAGAAAGCTTTTCTACGCGTGCAGTCATACTGGGTGAGGTTGAGTGCTGCGCGATTGAAGCCTGAAGAAGCGAAGACCATCGCCAGAAGCCTCAAAAAACTAGGCGGAAGCTGATTAAATCTTATATTTGTGGCATATTATATGCATAACATATCGGGGAGCCAAAATGAAACTCGTGACAGTACTACTTCCTGAAGCTTACCTAGAAGGATTGGATGAACTCGTTAGAGCCAACATGTACCCAAGCCGAAGCTCAGCAATACGTTCTTCGGTCAGAGATCTGCTCAAAAAAGAACTTTGGGAGAGACGTGGAAGATAGAAGCCTGACAGATGACTGCATGCGCGCGCGAGATAGGTTTCTTCTTTTTTTCAAAACGCAGTTTTAGCCGATTCTCTTATCTTCTTTGCAGTTTCCAACGGGTTTACTGATTGAGTTATCTCGCGACCCACTATAAGGTAACTGGACCCTGCCTTCAGAGCTTGTTGAGCCGACCCGCCTTGAGCCCCTATTCCAGGAGAATAGATGGGGATGTTCTTGCCCAGAATCTTGTGCACTTCGCTGATTTTCTCAGGGTATGTGGCTCCCACGACAGCGCCACTGGCTTTGTATTTCACGGCTTTTTTCGCAAAAGCAACATACTGAGCTATCTTGCCCCCTGTTTCAGGGTCAACAATGGTCTGCCCATAACCTTCTGGCGCTGCTTTGTGGCTCATGTAGACGAGCAGGATCACGCCTCTTTTCAGCTTCTCAGCGACTCTGAAGATCGGTTCTAGTCCTTCCTCCCAGCCCACGAAGGGATTTGCGATCAATGCGTCAAACCCTGCCTCGAAATAGTACTCGGCAATAACCTGGTTTGTTGAGCCTATGTCATTCGCTTTGCAATCCATGATCGTCTGCAATCCCAAATCGTGCGCCTTCTTGACAAGTTTCTGAACACCGTCAAACGTTCCCAAAGGCAAAACCAGATGGTGGTTAAACTTGACTGCGCAGACGTGCGGATGTACCGATTCCAAAACCTTTTCAGCTTTCGTGAAAAGCTTGTTACGGTTCTCCGGTTTCTCGAACGGAAAATCAAAGGCCAAAACAATGTTAGAGACGTTCTCCTTTGCGGTCTGCTCGATTCTCTTGCTGAAACTCATACCTGAGCACCCCATTCTATTCGGAGGTCCAGCTAAAAACGTTTACTTCTCTGTCAGTGCGCCCCTAAACCATTCGTGGCTCACAGAAGAACAAAGAATTTTACTGCACATGACAAAGTTAAAGTCGCGTATGAGGTCCTAAGCGCGTGCCTGTCTGCGCTGCCATAGGCTCTGCACGCATATTTGGAGCATATAGGAAACTAGGTGGGTCACTCGTCAGAGAACGAAAATTCCGCCTGGGATCCAATAACACCTCGATGGTGCGCTGACTTGACAATGTTTCATGACATCTGTTGTTTTCGCAGTTTCTTTGCTTAGGTTTATTTCGTGGACCAGCATAACTTCGTCTCCAAACGAAATCATGCGCAGGCTAGGTCTGTGAACCTATGATCGGAGAACTCGCTGCATTGGGCGCCGCTCTCAGTTGGACAGCCTCCGCTCTGCTCTATAGGAAAGCGCTGCAGGAAACCAAGCCTATCCTTGCCAACATTGTTCGCCTGGTCCTGACCAGCACGATACTGTTCGTCTTTGTGGCAGTCATAGGCAAACTCGGGACCTTTGCCACGTTGCCCTGCAATGTGGTAATCTTGGCTGCTGTCAGCGGCATTATCGGCCTAGGCTTTGGTGATACATTGTACATGGTGAGCTTGAAGATGGTAGGCGTCGCACGCGCGGTTCCCATAACCTGCACTTATCCGCTGTTCACTCTGCTGTTCGCGTTCGCGTTAGCCAGTCAGCCACCTACCTTGTCTGTCATTCTCGGCGCAATTCTCATAGTCGCAGGCATATGGCTCGTAAGCACAGAAAGAAACTCGAGCACAACCGCTTCCAGAAAGCTTCTGCTGTTAGGAGTTGTCATGGGAATAGCAACTGCAATACTGTGGGCCGTCAGCATAACCATGATGAACCTCGCCTTGAACTACAATCGCCAACTGGACAGCGCCTTAGCCGTCAACACGATCAGAGTGACAGCAATAGGAGCCACGTTCGCAGCCTCTGCCCCACTTCTCTACAAGCGCCACAGGCTGACCAAAATGTCCCGAAAAACGCTGCTCTCACTCACAGCCGGCGGAATCGTAGCGCTAGGTCTAGGATGGTTCTTTCTAAGCTACAGCCTCACAGTCACCGAGGAATCCCGAGCAGTGCCAATATCCTCAGTGACACCGCTCTTCTCGACGCTGACCGCCGTCTTACTGTTCCATGAAAAAATAACAATGGAAAACGTTCTGGGCTCAGTACTTATCGTCATAGGAATCTTCATCATATTCCTCCTGTAAGCCTTGCAGGCGTGATGTCGCATACGTTTTTATAGTTCAATCCATTCTAAAGGGAAACTTGCCTGAGCACAGAGGCACATAACAGATGTCAACCCCTCCAAGTCCCCGCAATTCAGTTCTCGCAAGAAGAATTGCAGGAGAAATCATACTCTCAAGCAAGCCCGGCGCGACCATGCGAAAATGGCGCGAACTCTTCGCCGTTTCCCAAATGCGCCTCTCAGACAAGATGATAGTTTCCGGCTCGGTCATCAGCGACTACGAAAGCGGCAGACGACCAAGTCCAGGCACCAAATTCGTGCGAAGATTCGTCTGGGCACTCGTCAAGATTGACGAAGAACGCGGAGGCCGCTTCATCCATGAATTCTCAAAACTCACTAGCTCACCCACCAACGCGATCGTTGACCTACGCGAATTCCCAATACCCGTCCGCGCCGAATACTTGTGCAGAGCAATCGAAGGCAAGAGCGTAGCGTGCCTGGACAAGTACGTCAAGGAAGTCCAAGGCTACACTGTCGTGGACGCAAAAAAGGCCATTGAAACTCTCTCAGGACTCGAGTTCTCCCAACTCTTCGGCGCCACCACTGAACGCGCACTCGTTTTCACCAACATAGAGAACGGCATCTCGCCCATGCTCATCGTACGAGTCAGCAGCTTAAAACCGCGCTTGGTGATTTTCCACGGCACGATGCCCGACGAGTACTCAATACGCCTCGCAGAGTACGACGGCATCCCTCTCATATACTCGAATCTCCTCAGCGTGGAACAAATCGTCAAATCACTTAGAAGACTATACAGAATAGCGCTTCACAGAAAACTCGGCAGACCCGTACGACCACCACCACAAGTAACTGCCTGAAGAATTCAAAGCTTGGCAATGCCAATTCTGACTAGTTCTTTTCCAAGAAGCCGAAAATCCTCAACAAGCTGACTCTTGTACTCACCGTTGTAAAGCGCCGCGGCAGGATGAAAAGTCGGAAAAATCGTCATCTGCATTCCCCACAGCTTCGTCTTGAAGAATTTTCCGCGAGCCTTGGTGATGCTGTCAAACGGCAGCTTAGCCTTTGAAAACATGTAAGCAGATGAATGTTTTCCAAGAGACACGATCACCTTCGGCTTGATGAGCGCTATCTGCCTGTTCAAATAAGGTGTACACGCTTCAATCTCGTCAGGCAATGGTTCCCGGTTTTCCGGAGGACGACACCTTACAACGTTGCAAATGAAGACTCCCTTCCTAACGTAACCTGCTTCGGTCAGTAGTGCGTCAAGAAACTTTCCGGCTTGGCCCACAAAAGGTCTCCCTTCAACGTCTTCGTTTCGTCCTGGCCCCTCGCCGACAAGCATAACTCTGCTTTGTGCGCTGCCCTCACCAGGCACAGCTTTCTTCCGTGTCTCTGAAAGCCTGCATCTTGGGCAGAACATTATTTCCGCGGCAATTGCTTCCAAAAGCTCTTCTGCAGACAACGGCAGGACCCTTGATGTCAACTCATATGCTTCAAAGCTTCGGAACCCTTCATTCCTGCCTCAACGCCCAAGCTCTTGGCCTTGGAGGTCACGGTCTTCACCTGCGCGTTCAAAACGTCCTCAAAGCTCTTCACACCGCTGACCACGGCAGCTGCAACGTTGAATTTTTCCGCCGCCTCGGCATTCAGGAAGCCGCACATCACAAACCCCTTTTCGCCAACGATCAGAACCAACGGGGGGCTTTCGGGCAAGTCGATCTTGACGCCTGAGAACACTTTGCCATCCACCTTGACGGACGAGATATTAATCATTGCAAACACCTTTTAACGGCTAATATATCTCTTATCCAGCTTAAATAAGAATTACCAGCCCAGAAAACCGGCGAACACTTTGCTTACAAAGCTCAAACAGAAAGTCCAACAGGTGCTTACGTTCGAGGCAAAAGCAGCTCATAAACTGGGCCTCACGCCCAACATGATAACAGCAATCGGCCTTGCCTTCGCCTTCCTCTCAGCCTTCGCCTACGCTGAGTGGCAATTCCACCTCATTGTCCCTTGGCTGGCATTCATCCTGCTCCTGCTCTCCGGATTCTGCGACGCTCTAGACGGCATAGTAGCCAGGATTTACGGAGAATCAACGGTTTTCGGCGGCTTCCTAGATTCTCTCCTAGACAGATACGCTGACGCCGCAGTTTTCGTGGGCATAATCATTGTAGGACTCTGCTACTACTGGGCAGGCTTGCTGGCGATAATCGGCTCACTGTTAGTAAGCTACAGTCGTGCCAGGGCAGAAGCAGCCGGATTCAAGATGGAATCCGTCGGCTTGGCTGAGAGGGCAGAACGCATGCTGATCCTGCTCCTCACAACGCTGATCGCGATCTACTGGCTCCCAGCACTGAACATCGGCGTGATTATTATTGCCGCGCTTGCTAATGTGACGGTTGTGCAGAGAGCCGCGTACGTTTACGTTAAAACAAAGAAAAAAGAATCTGTTAAGACCTAGAACCTTCTAGGCCTTGTCCGCATGTGTCTTTCGCTTTCAGCTCTGACTTTTACGACGCCACGGTGCACTGCGCATGAGACGCAGTAGTATTTGGTGTCAGACGGCACGGCTATGTAGGTGCCCTTCTGTCTTAGCTCCTTGGCCAAGGCATAATCAACGAACGACAGCCTCTTAGTGACCTTCTTGGCCTTGTCGCGAGGCACCATTGCCCCGCAGCTTGCGCATTGAATGGCGCCGCTGCTGCCTTTGCCGCCTTTTGACCTTCCGCGACTCTTACGTTTAGATGGCAATTCCTTTTACTCCTAAAACTTGTCTCAACAACCAATGGAGGCTTCTGCTTTATATATCTGCCCTCAATTTCATAGCGCGCGCGTTTGCTTTGGGGTCGATCTTTGGAACAATCTTTCCCGCTGAGCTTGTGAACAGGGTCGTTACGCCTGGACCGTGACCCGCGATTACGCAGTCTGTGTGAACCACTATGCCCACCGAAACGGCGCCCTGCCTGTAAATTCTCCCATACTCATGGTCCGCGTCCGTTATAGCTACCACATCGCCGAGTCCTATGCTGTCAAGCTTATGCTGCTTTCTCGTCTTCTCGTCAAAAAGTTGTATGTCATAGTCTCCTGAGTATGTCTGGTTTGAACCTAGACCTGAGCCCATGACCGCCGCTGGAACGATGTGTGTAACTGGGACTTCCAGTTTACCGCCCTTGGGCGTCGGGTCTAGGGCTTTCAGGAAGCGTGGGTCCATGTTCATCGCCGTTATGTCTGGAAAATCCAGCAGCTTCAGGCCTACCCCGTAGGCTTTGATATGAAACTTGTGTCCGAGCACGAGCTTCTCCATCACTTCTGGCTGGACGTCCACGAGGACGTGTTCTATGCCCCCGTGCTTGCCCGTGACCACTCCTTTTGCTCCTTTTGCTTCTCCGGAGATTATTGTTGCTTCGTTTCCTACGCAGGCTAGCACGTTGAGAGCTGTGTTTGCGCCACGCCCATATCTGGTGTCGCTTTCCTTATTTTCGATGCTGACTCCCGGTTCAACGTGGTCTGCCTCCCAGCCGCACGCTGGGTCGCCTACTCTTATGTTGTAGGTTATTCCGCCCACACCGGGCAGGACCACTGGTTTGCCCTGAGCTGAGATCGTGTACACGCTTGGGAAGACAGGGCTTACAGCTTCGCCCACAACTGATATCTTCACGAGCTTATCTGTGTTCGTTTTCAACATCTAATATTTTCCTCACGTTAAACTGATGGCATTCTTGTACGGCTGAGCTAATAAATCTCACTCGCGAAAATGTTCAGTGTGCAGATTGGAGAGCAACAAGTTTTAAATTAGGCAGCTTCCTTTTCAGTTGATTGTCCTACACCTCAGGAAAGCTTTGTTTGGGTGGCTGAAAAATCATGGCGGAAATTGGACTTAGACCTAAAATGCTGGTCAAGGATGTTATGAGCAGCCCAGCTGTTACCATCGAGGAGAATGCTTCTGCGAACCGTGTTGCCACCCTCATGAACAAAACTGATCTAGGCTGCATAATCGTGACGACCAAAGACGGAAAGCCGATCGGCATAATAACCGAAAGGGACCTTGTCGTAAGGGTTCTCGCGAAGAATGCTAAGCCTGATACCTTGAAGGCTAAGGAGGTTATGACGGCTCCGTTGATAAACATCGAGCCCGACGCGACCGTGACCGACGCTGCAAGGCGAATGAGCAGATTGAACGTGAGGCGGTTGGGCGTCATGTACAAGGAGAGGCTCGTAGGCGCAATCTCCAGCAAAGACATCCTGGGTGTTATGCCTGAACTGCTGGAGACTATTCAGGAAAAAGCCCTGATCGAGGGCGAGAACAGGGCTGAAGTGTCTGAGAAGGAGTCCGGGCCTCTTTCCGGTTACTGTGACCGTTGCGGCAGATGGTCGGATGACTTGGTGGAAGTTGACGGTGAGTTTCTGTGTGAAGACGACAGGGCAGAGCTGGAAAGCGAAGCCGAGGAGTGAAGAGGGGATCTCTTGCGTGTCAAAGAGATCATGGACTCGAAGCACCCTGTCACACATGGAGCTGACCCATCCACAAAAGCCCGTGCGCTAGTGCGCGACTACAGCCTCAGGATTCTTCCAGTAGTTGATGAGAACGACAAGCTTCAAGGGGTAATAAGCCGCCGCGACCTGCTGACCATTTCATCTTCAGTCTCACCCATACAAGTCAAGGGCATAATGGCTGAGTCTCGGTATGTGACGTCCGTTGAGGATGACGCTTATTCTGCGGTGAAGCAGATGATCAGGCTGGACGAATGGTGCGTGCCCGTGGTCAACTCTGCGCAGGACAAGACGTACCGCGGCGTGCTCGGACTGGACAATTTCATCGAAGCAATAATCAAGACTAGTCCAGAGAAGCTCGCGAAGCCAGTTTCAGCAATCATGTCGACGAACGTGGTTTGCTGTTCTCCCGACGACGAGGTTGAGCAGGTCTGGCGTCTGATGCAGGAACACTCGTTCAGCGGAATGCCCGTTGTAAAGAAGGACAAGCTTGTCGGCATGGTTACGCACAAGGATCTGCTTGCGAGCGGCAAGGTTCTTCCAAGTTTTGAGTCCAAGAAAGGTCGTTTTCGTGCCTCTCCCAAGGTTAGTATGGTCATGAAGGAGAATGTCGTGGCCGTCGAGCCGTCGGTTAAGGCTATTAGTGTTGCAAAGGTCATGATTTCTAAGGACATCGGTCACGTGCCCGTGACGGACGAGAAGGGCAAGCTCCTGGGCATAGTAGACCGCGAGGACATCGCACGGTTGATAGTGAAGTGAGGGTGAACGGTTGAGTAGGGAAGGTTTCAGACACAGAATACGGGGAAAAGGGCCCGTTGACTTGAAGGCTCATCGTGCCAAGAAGCACGAGAGTGAAATACTCAGCATCGCCAAGGGCCCTGTGAAGGTTGCCGCGCCCACCATGCCGATCTATGATGCTGTCCAGATGATGGTGAAAGAGGGCTTCCGCCGCTTGCCCATAGCCAACCCGGGCACAAGACACTTGGAAGGCATCATCACCGCGACAGACGTCATTGATTATCTTGGCGGCGGCAAGAAGTTCGAGATCATACAGCAGAAATACGGCGGCAATTTTTTCAAGGCTATAAACGAGCCCGTGAAGCTTATCATGACTCAGAAGGTCGTGTCAGTCAAGGCGACCGCGAAGATTGACGACGCGATAGACAAGATGAAAAAATCGAACTTGGGCGGGTTGCCAATTGTTGATGAAAACGACCGCGTGAAGGGTATCATCACTGAAAGAGACATCACAGGCTTGTTCGCGGACAGGATAAGCGGTGTGCGCGTGAGCCAGTTGATGTCTCAAAACGTGGTTACAGCGTTGCCAAGGACGACTGTTTTCGAGTGTGAGAAGACGATGGCAACTCAGGGTTTCAGAAGACTGCCCATCGTTTCAGACGGCAAAGTGCTGGGCATAATCACGACTATGGACATCATCAGGTTCTTCGGCTCGGGCGAGGTTTTCAAGCATCTGCGGTCGGACACGATAATTCAAGTCTTGAACACGCTGGCGCTCGAGATCGCCACGAAGTCCGTCTCTACGATAGAGCCGGAGGCGGACGTGGGACAGGCTGCGAAGATAATGCACGAGAAAGACATAGGCGCCGTGCCCGTTGTCAAGAGCGGAAAACTCGTTGGGATAATTACAGAGAGGGACTTCTTCAAGCTCATCCAGTAGGGCTACTTGCACATCTCCAGGTAGAAGACGTTTCCTCTGCTCCATTCTTTTGCTATTTTGAACTTTGCTTTACTGGCGAGCCCTTTGAAGCATTCCAGACTCTGCGTTTTGTCCCATATCGTGCCATAGCCTGTCTTCACCTGCTCCTTCGGAAGGGCGATTTTCAGGCGGATGGCGTAGGTTCTGTAGTTTCCATGCTTTAGCGGGATTTTCAGGTCCGCGTTCTTGACCGTGTGTTTGAGTAAACCTTTAACGCGCGGTTCCGTGTTATTTGAGGAAAGGGAGACACGGATAACCGTGATCGTTGACCTTGTTCTTGCCAACGCGAAAGCCTACGTAGACGGCAAGATCGTTGAGTGTTCGATAGCCGTTGATGGTAAGAGTGTTTTCAAAGTTGGCAGAGAGACAAACATGCCGAAGGCCGACGTGAAAGCAGACTTGAAAGGCCTGCTCGTTCTCCCTGGACTGATAGACGCTCACGTGCATCTGAGAGACGAGGGGAAAGCGTACAAAGAAGACTTCTACACCGGCACAGCCTCGGCTGCCGTTGGAGGATTCACGACCGTTTTCGACATGCCTAACAACAATCCCGTTACGATGAGCGTTGAAACGTTACGGAACAGGGTCGCGGCAGCAGAGAGCCGTATACTGGTGAACGTGGGCTTCTACTCTGCCTTTCCAGACGGCGTCAAGCGCTTGGAAGGCATCGTCCGGGGGGGCGTTGTAGGGTTCAAGCTGTTTATGGCTGAGCAAATCGGCGGGCTGGACATCCGTGATGACGCGGCACTGCTGGAAGCTTTCAAGGTCGTGCATGAGTTGGGTTCTTTGACCGCCGTGCATGCAGAGGATGAGTCTGCTCTGAGGCGGGCTGAAGAAGAGTTTAAGCGTTCAGGCCGGAATGATGTTAACGCGTTTCTGAAGGCCCACTCGGAAGATGTGGAAGTGAGAGCGGTGAGACGTTTGCTGGACATCGACAGAGAAGCTGGCATGCGCCTGCATTTCTGCCATGTCAGCACGAAGAAAGGCTTGGACGCGATTGTTGAGGCGAAGAAGGCTGGTTTGCGTGTGACTTGTGAAGTTACGCCTCACCATCTGTTCCTGTCTACTGAAGACTTGCGTAGGGTCGGCACTCTGGCCGTGACTATGCCGCCCGTCCGAGACAAGCTGACCGCGGAGGCTTTGTGGGATGGCGTACGGGATGGTTCTGTGGACATCATCGCTTCTGACCACGCGCCGCACGCGTTGGCTGAGAAGGAGGCTGAGAAAGTTTGGGACGTCAAAGTGGGCGTGCCTGGGCTGGAGACGACGCTTCCGTTGTTGCTGACGGAAGTGAGGCGCGGACGACTGTCTATCGGTGACGTTGTGAGGCTCATGTCTGAGAGACCTTCAGAAATATTCAAGCTAAGGGGCAAGGGCGTGCTGAAAAGCGGTTTTGATGCTGACTTGACGGTTGTTGACCTTGACAAGAAACACAAGGTTGAGGCGGCCTTTTTCCGTTCAAAGGCGAGGTATTCGCCGTTTGACGGGAGACTGGTTGAGGGCAAAGCGGTGAGAACCATCGTGGGCGGTCAAGTGGTCATGGAAGGTGGTGAGATTCTGGCGAAGCCGGGAAGCGGCGAGATCGTTCGGAGAGCATGACGCGTTGAAGTTTGTCGTTGATGGCATGCTGGGGAAGCTTGCTCGTTGGCTGCGGATGTTGGGGCATAACGTGAAGTACTCGAACAGCATGGATGACTCTCAACTGCTGGTGCTGGCGAAGAACGAGCACAGGACTCTGCTCACGCGGGATTTTGAGCTTTACCAGCATGCGGTTGCTAGGGGTTTTGACGCCTTCTATGTTGAAGGCGGGACGGAAGAGGAACGGTTAGCCGAGGTTGCACGGCGTTATGGCATTAGGCTTGAGATTGACATGAGTGTTTCTAGGTGTCCGAAGTGCAACACGACTGTGAGGCAGATATCTAAGGAAGAGGTCAGGGGAAGGGTTGAGGAAAGCACGTTTGGGTACTACGATGAGTTTTGGGAGTGTCCCAAGTGTCGTCAAGTATACTGGCGAGGTGCTCACTGGACAAGGATAAGGAAGACTCTTGAGGCTGCCGAAAGCGACCTTGGGAGTGTGGAAAGAAAGGCTTAGTGCTTTGGTAGGAGCCACTTCAACGGGATGTCTTGGAACGTGCCGTCTGGCAACGTCCTTCGGATCGTCATGGGAAGAATGTCAGCGTCAAGCTCCTTCAGGGCGATGTCTATTGGGCCTGTGAAGCCTTCTGAAACGTCGACTAGTATGGGAGCGCCCATGCTTATTTGCAGGGCTCTGGCTCCCACTACTCTTGCCTTTTCAAAACGGGTTATTTTTGGCGGTCCTATTTCGATTCTAGTCTTTTCCGACGTTTTCTAGTACTCCCCCATTCCTGGGTATCCTCCGCCTGGCATGCCGCCTGGGCCGCCGCCCGGAGGTGTTGGGGGTGTCCTCATCTTTCCAGCTGCGATTACGTCGTCTATTTTCAGTATCATCGTGGATGCTTCTGTCGCTGATTTTATTATCTGTTTCTTGACTGCCAGTGGCTCGATTACGCCGGCTTTCATCATGTCCTGGACTTTTCCGGCGATGACTTCTATTCCAGCCCATGTTTCGCCTTTTTCATGTCTTGACCTTAGGTCGGACAGAATGTCGATCGGGTCTAGGCCCGCGTTCTCTGTCAGTGTGACTGGGATAGCTTCAAGGGCTTCTGCGAAGGCTCTGACTGCAAGCTGCTCCCTTCCTGGAAGCGTATCAGCGTACTTTCTCAGTGCTCTTGACATTTCGAGCTCTGGTGCGCCCCCTCCTGCGACTAGCTTGGGCTCTTCGACAACGTCTCTGACGACGCACAGCGCGTCGTGTACTGAGCGTTCTGCTTCGTCGACGATGCGTTGTGTTCCGCCGCGTATGAGTATCGTAACCGCTTTGGGGTGTTTACATCCTTCTATGAATGTCATCTTGTCGTCGCCGATCTTGCGTTCCTCGACGAGCGCTGCGTATCCCAGGTCGCCTGCGGTTAACGCGTCTAGGTTTGTGACTATTTTGCCGCCTGTGGCTTTTGCGAGCTTTTCCATGTCTGACTTCTTGTTCCTGCGAACTGCCATTATTCCCTTCCTTGCCAGGAAGTGCTGGACCATGTCGTCAACGCCTTTCTCGCAGAGGACAACGTTTGCGCCTGCTTTGACGATTTTGTCAACCATGTCCCTGAGCATGTCTTCTTCCTGCTTCAGGAAGCCTTCCATCTGCTCTGGGCTTTCAATATTGATCTTCGCATCGAACTCTGTTTTTTCGATCTCAAGCGCGCAATCAAGCAGGGCGATCTTGGCTTTTTCAACCCGCTTGGGCATCCCTGAATGTGCGATATCCTTGTCTAGGACTATTCCTTGGATGAGCTTCGTCTCTCTCACAGATTCGCCTGGTTTCTTCTCGACCTTGACGTCGTCAACGTCTGCCTTGTACTTGTCTCCGTCCTTCTCTGCCACTGCAAGGATCGCTTTGACGGCAATGTCTGCCAAGTATTCCTTGTGGTCAGCAACCAGCTTGCTTGCCATAGAAGTCATCGCGGCCTTCTTTAGATAGTCTGACGACGAGTCGATGTCTACTTTAATCGCGATTTTCTCGAGAGTTTCGAGGGCTTTTTCTGAGGCCTTTTTGTATCCGTCTATTATTACTGTGGGGTGAACGCTCTTCTCGATCAGTTCTTGAGCCCTGTTCAATAGCTCTCCGGATATGATTACAGCTGTTGTTGTTCCGTCACCTGCTTCGTTGTCCTGGGTCTTCGCGACTTCCACCATCATCTTGGCTGCGGGATGCTGAATGTCCATTTCATCCAAGATCGTGCGTCCGTCGCTCGTTATCGTGACATCCCCGAAACTGTCCACAAGCATTTTGTCCATGCCTTTAGGTCCGAGGGCACTCTTCACGACTTCAGCAACGACCTTTGCAGCTTCAATGTTATTATTCTGTGCTTCTCTTCCTCTAGAACGACTTGAACCTTCCTTCAACACTAAGACTGGAACACCGCCAGCTGATTGGGATGATGACAAATTAAACAACCTCCTTTATCGGGTCACAAAGAAAAACAGCTTCAGAATATAAGTTTTTCTAAAACATTGACCACAAATCAAATCCCACACGGTAAAATTCTCAGAAATCTCAACGGGTCGGCTTGAGAATGCTCTTCAAACCCATCCCAGTCAAGACGATACACGTCTTTTCTCTTCGGCCAATTTCTCCGTCGGCAACGTGCCTCTTGTAAGCCGCATAGGCAACCGCTGAGCTGGGCTCAACGTAGAAGCCCTTCCTGCCGAGCTCCTGCCAAGCCTTCAGTATCTCTTCTTCCCTCACCATAAGCGCGTCTCCCTTGACTCTTCTCAGGCTCTCGATCATGATGTCAATTAGCGGCGGGTTCACGCTGACCAGAGCGTCGGCGACTGAAGTGACCTTTTCAGGCGGCTTGTACGGCAAGTTTTTGAAGCGGTGATAGAGGGGTGAGACCTGCTCTGTTTGACACGCCACTATCTTCGGCATGTTTTTTATGACGTTGGACTTTGCCAAGTGCTCGAAGCCGCTTATGACGCCTAGAATCAGTGTTCCTGCGGAGACTGGCAGGTATACCTTTTCAGGTGGATTCCATTCGAATTGTTCGGCTGTCTCGTATGCGAGGCTTCTTATGCCGTCCCTGAACAGTGGATGAAGAGTGTGCCCGACGTAGAACTTGCCGCGCTTGGCTTTCTGGGCTTCCTCAGCTACCTTTTGCCGATTGCCTGGTACTTTGACCACTTGTGCGCCGTAGAATTGGATTTGACTGAACTTCGGGCCTGACACCGTTTCTGGAACACAGACCTCAGCTTCTAGACCAGCGCGCGCGGCGTAAGCGGCCATGGATGCCCCGGCGTTGCCTGAAGAATCCTCAGAGATGCGGCCTCTTGCTCGTTTTATCAACTCGTGCAAAGCAGAAATCAGCACTGCTGATCCTCTGTCTTTGAAGGAGCCGGTTGGGTTCAGGCTTTCAAACTTCAAGAAAACATCGTCTGAGAGCTTAACCATGGGCGTCCAGCCTTCGCCCAAAGTTATTCTCTCGTCTTCTTTCACGTAGGGAAAGAATCTTGCGTAGCGCCACATGCTGTAGTCTTTATTCCTGATTTCTGCCCTCTTGAAGTCGATGCCGAGCTGCAGGTTTAGCGGGTGACCGCAGACGCCGCATTTGTAATCGAGCAGGTCGTCGGAGACGATGCCGCATTTGCTACATCTGATTGTGTAGTCCAAGAAACCACCTGAAACTTTGTGCGCGCCTTGAGAATTGGACGTTGGTCTTTCCTCTTAATGTTTTCCGTAGTTGGGTAGCATGTATGCGTGTTCCTAAAATGGTCAAAAATGGTTTTGATTCCGGTTTGCCTGTTTCTCCTGTGTTTGAGGAGGATGAAATGTACAATGAAGTCAAGAACAGACGCTGAGCCTATGGCCGTCCCTAGGTCGTGAAGGGCGAGTAAAAACTATTTTAGGCCAATTTCGGAACATGCATGTGCGCAGTGCGACTTTAACAATGACAGGAAGATCAACATGAAAGATATCGGTATGGTGGCGGGGCATTTCGGCGAAACCTCAGCGGTTTGGGTTCTTCCTCCCCCTAGACTCTCGGTGCAGACAGCGACATGAAGTTCAGATGTTGGGCAGAGTTTTCTGCGTTTTTTGAGAAAGGTACGTTGGTCCTAGGCTGGGAGAATCTGCAGTTCCAAACCTTTTCTGAAGGCTTTTATGTTTGTTTCAACGGTTTTTGCGGAGACGTTTTTCTGAATCGTCTTTTCAACTGCGTCGGGACTGACAATGTCTGTTGCTTTGACCAAGGCTCCGAGCATGACCATGTTTGCGTACAGTGTATCTCCGAATGTTGTTTTTGCTATTTCTGTGATTGGCATGCGCTGGACCTTCGCCTTGGTCTCGGGTAGTGAAGTGACGTTTGTACTGTCGATTATCAGCGTTCCCGTGTCTTTCAGATCCTTGATAAGGGCGTTTAGAGCTTCTTGGTTCATGGCGACGAGTATGTCGCATTTCCTCACTGCGGGGAAGCCTATTTTGCCGTCTGAGATTATGACTTCGCTTTTTGCGAGGCTTCCTCTGGCTTCGGCGCCGTAGGCCTGAGTTTGAAGTGCGTTTTTTCCGTCTAGCACCGCGGCTTTGCCCAGTATCTGGGCGGCTAGGACTACGCCTTGTCCTCCGCTTCCGCCTATTCTCAGTTCAATCTTGTTCGCCACTTTTCTTTGCCTCCTCCAGTACAGAATATACGGCTTCTACGAGTGTTGGGCGCTCTCTGTGTACAAGCTCGCCTACAACGATCTTTCTCTCCAGTTCTTCCTCGCTCATTCTTTTCGCTTTTTCAACTGGCACGGAGTTTTCTTTGAAGTATTTGAGCATCTCTCCAACGTTTTTGAACCCTGCTCTTCTGCCGTAGGCTGTTGGGCATTGGGTTACGGCTTCTATGAACCTGAAGCCTCTGAGCTGAAGTGCCTTCTTGATGGATTCTTTCAGTTCGGTCGGGTGCGCAGTGGTCCAACGCGCTGAGTATGCGGCGCCGGCGGCGACTGCTAACTTCGCCGCGTCCAATGGATATTCGAAGCTTCCGTAGGGTGTCGTCGTTGTTCTCGTTTTGAGCGGCGTTGTGGGTGCTACTTGTCCTCCTGTCATGCCGTAGACCATGTTGTTGCCCATTATCACAAGGATGTCCGTGTTCCTCCTAGCTGCGTGCACGAAGTGGCTCAATCCGATTCCGACGATGTCTCCGTCTCCGCCGAAGACGACGACGTTCAGGTCGGGCCGCACCAGCTTGATGCTTGTCGCGACGGGTATGCTTCTGCCGTGCAGCGTGTGAACCGAATCAGCCAGGAAGTACGGTGATGGAATCCACGAGGAGCAGCCGATGCCGCTGGCAAAACAGAACCCGCCTAGGTTCTCGTTGCCCAGCTCGTGCACCGCACGCAAGAAGGTGTCGCTGAGTGAGAACAGACCGCAGCCAGCACAGAAGGGCAGCTTCAAGTCTCTCATGTACTTGCGAGAGGAAAAAGCTTCAGTCATCCTATTTTCCTCCTTCCAGAATCTTCGCGTAGATCTCTTCAGGCGTGATCAGCTGCCCGCCGCCGATCTTGTTCAGCGGAACCACTTTTGACTTGCAGGCCACCCTCTGCACCTCGCGCACCACCTGTCCAAGGTTGATTTCCGGAACAATGATCCTCTCAGCGTTTTCAGCAAGACGCTTCACTGCCTTTTCGGGAAACGGCCAAACTGTCTTGAGCCGGACAAAACCAACCCGCAGGCCCTTTGCTTCCGCGGTTTCCACGGCCTCGTATACCGCGCGGGACGTGCACCCGAAAGAAACGATGCCCACGTCGCAGTCGTCAACCTTGTAGTTTTCGACTTCCACGATGTCGTCTGCATGGTTGTTTATCTTGGCGTTAAGCGCCTCTAGCATTCTCCTGTGCACGGTAGCGTCCTGCGTGAACCGTACGCCATACTCATCATGTGTCGATGCTGTTACTGCCACGTTGAAACCCTCTCCCACAGCAGGCATCGGCGCAACATTTTCTGAACCGAAGAAAGCCTTGTCCTCTGCCTTGGGCTTCTTGCGGTCGACGATCGTTATGCTCTCTTTCGGCGGTACGGTGATCTGCTCTCTCACGTGAGCTGTGGTTTCGTCTGTCAACAGGATGACCGGGGTGCGGTATTTCTCAGCCAGGTTGAAGGATCTGATTGTTAATTCAAACATTTCTTGGGCAGAATTCGGTGACAGAGCGATGGCCGCGTAGTCGCCGTGGGTCCCCCAGCGCGCCTGCATGACGTCTCCTTGTCCGCATTTCGTTGCCTGACCTGTTCCTGGCCCGACTCTTTGCACATCAACGATGACGCAGGGCGTCTCGGTCATGAATCCCCAGCCGATGGTTTCCTGCATCAGGCTGAAGCCTGGTCCAGATGTTGCCGTCATGGCTTTTTTTCCTCCCCAGCTTGCTCCCATAACCGCGCCTATGCTGGCGATTTCGTCCTCCATCTGCATGAAAATCCCGTCGACCAGGGGCAAAAGCTCCGAAAGGTGTTCAGGAATCTCGTTCGCGGGTGAGATCGGGTAGCCCGCAAAAAACCTGCATCCAGCGACTATTGCAGCTTCAGCGCAAGCTTCGTTTCCAGACCAAAAATAGGTTCCCGCCTTGACTGATCGCATTATGTTCCATCCAACCGGTTCGCGTTTTCATTAAAGAACGACACTATTTAAACGTTCCAACGCGATGCAGCCAGGAGAAACATCGATGCTGCGGGAGAATTCAGCTACTTTTGCAGCAAGTGCGCGCTACTCTGTTTCTGGCAATCGAAACTTGTTTTGTCTAAAAATGTTTCTGCACGTTCTACGCTTGTCTACAGTCAACATTCACGGTTGATGCAAGTCGCTCCAACTCCTTTTCGCTCATCCACTCGGTTTTAAGGTACTTACATATTCTTGCATCGCTCAGACCCAGCCTCCTCGCTTCCTCAACAGCACAGCGGTAGGCTTCGATCTCGGTCGGCCTTTCAGTGTAGCTGTAGTGACTGTCAAACAGTTCTTTGCCCTCCATGAACTGCTTCACATGAACGAGTTCGTGGATCACGTCTAGATAGATGTCTGTTTTGTCGCCTTTGTTCAGGTACCTGGAACTGACCATGAGATGGCCGTTTGTACTGTCAACCCCCATGTAGCCGCCCACCCAAGCGAATTCAACCTTCAAATCGGCAAGCACTTGCTCAGTCTTCTCGCCGAAAATCCTGCGAACAGCCTCAACCTTGTCAAAACCCTTGAAATAATCACTAAACGGATGCGCAGGTCCAGTGAAGCGCGGAAACCTGTAAAGCCTCAGTGTCTTGACCACGTACATTGCCGCCGTCATTAAAAGCTCACGCCAGTCGATGGTCACCGCCTCCACAATACTCCCTACCTCAAATCAGGCCTTAGCTTGTAAAGTTTACCTTATCACTTCACGATGACAAAAGAGACTTTTACAGTGTGCGCTGTTCTTGACGTGGGTGCGATCTTTCTGAGATTATGAGTGTCGTGAGCTAAACCTTTTATATTTTGACCGTAACCTTCTTTTCTTCCAATCAAGAAAACTGTGCCTGGGTTGAATGGTTTGAAGAGGATAATTGTCTGTCTGAAGCAGGCCGTTGATGTTTCGCAGTTGAAGGCTGACACTGCCACTCGCCAGTTGATAACGGCTGGTGCGCCCAAGAAGATCAGCGATTTTGACAAGAACGCATTGGAAGAGGCTATCAGGCTTAGGGAGAAGCTTGGCGGCGTTGAGATCGTTACACTGACCATGAGCTCTGAAGACCCCAAAACCGTGTTACGTGAGGCACTTGCGATCGGTGCGGACAAGGCTTACGTCGTCAATGACGCGGGAGTGCAGGGAATTGACACTTCAGGCACCGCTTGTGTTTTGGCTGAAGGAGCCAAGAGGATCGGTGAGTTTGACCTGATTCTCTGCGGTGAAACTTCGCTGGACAGCTTCTCAGGACTCGTTGGTTCAAGAATCGCAGAACTGTTAAAGCTGCCTCAGGCAACTTCTGTGCGAAAGCTTTCGGTCGAAGGCGACTTTGTCATTGCTGAAAGGGCTCTGGAGGACGCAAGCGAAACTGTGAAGGCAAAGATGCCTGCTCTTGTAACCGTTACACGGGAAATAAACCAGCCACGGATTCCGTCGCTTATGATGATAATGAAAGCTTCCAAGAAGGAAATAGTCACTTGGACCTTGGCTGACTTGGGAATTCCGAAGGAAAAGCTCAGCCCCAAGATTGAGGTGATAGAGGCTCTTGCGCCGAAGATGGAAAGGAAGAAGGTCAAGATAACTGGCGAGACGGTTCAAGAGATCGCTGAGAAGCTGGCCAAGGCGTTGATTCAAGAAGGCGTGGTCGGAAGGTGAGCACGATAAGCGAAAACAAGGGAATCTGGGTCTACTCAGAAAGCTACGACTTGACTTTGGAGATGCTTGGCAAGGGAAGAGAACTTGCTGACCAGCTCAAGACACAGCTCATAGCCGTCGTTATAGGGCACAATGTGCATGACAAAGCGACTGAACTCGTGAAATACGGCGCGGACAAAGTCTATCTGGTTGACAATCCGTCTCTGGAGCGTTTCCAGTCTGACATGTACCTCAGCGTCTTGCATGATTTGGCGGTGAGTCAGAAGCCTGACATTATCCTGATAGGGTCGACCAAGAATGGAAAACCGCTCGCAGCTAGGCTAGCAACCCGCTTAGAAGCGGGATGTGTTCCTGACTGTAACAGATTGTCCGTTGACGAAAAGGGCAAACTCATCGGAGAGAGAATAACATACGGCGGTAATGCGACTGCCAAAGTGACCTTCAACACAAAACCCCAGATCGCAACCGTGCCCGCAAGAGCCTTTGACAAGCCCACCCCTCAAGATAGACACGGTCAACTCGCAAAGCTGGACGTGAAAACTGAGCCGCCAAAAACCGAAGTCATCGAGACGAAACCTCTTGAAGCTTCGAGCACAAGGATCGAAGAGGCTGAAGCCATCATCAGCTGTGGAAGAGGGTTGACAAAGAAAGAGGACAAGGTCCTGCTCGACGAGCTTGCCGGCGTGTTATGCGGACAAGTAGGCTGCTCGAGACCATTGGCTGAAGACAGGAAATGGTTCACGGAATGGGTCGGTCTCTCTGGGCACAAGGTCAAACCGAAGCTCTACATTGCCTGCGGCATTTCAGGCGTCATCCAACACGTAGCTGGAATTCGAGACTCAAAGGTAATCGTTGCCATAAACAAGGACCCTGAAGCACCGATATTCGAGATCGCAGACTACGGCGTCGTGGGAGACCTGTATGAAATACTTCCTGCCTTGAAAGACGCTCTGAAAAAAATGCTGCAATAACCTTTTGCCTGAAGTACCACATGTATCAATAATGTTCAATAGATTCATTGCTCGACAAGATTGGATGTCATGAGTTTGGGATTGTGATGAATCAGGAAAGCAATATTGCGTTAGTTGAAATTGAGAAGAAGGATGCGTATCTGAGAGAGATCGGTTCCAAGTATTCAACAACGCATTATTATGACGTGTCAGTTTGTCGAGAGTCTGGGTCGTGGAGAATAGAGTTGACTCGTAAGGCGTTTGATAGCAGGTTGGATAAGAATTATCGTGGGAAGCTTTTCGAGGATCACGTTGAAGAGCCCAGAGTCTTTGCCGCTGTGCTCGGCAACAGGCAAGCTGGTTGGATTGAGCTGGGCTATGATCGATGGAACAATAGGATGCGAGTCTGGGAGTTTCTGGTAGACGAAGAGTTTCGAATGCGAGGAATAGGAACACTGTTGATGAACCATGCTGTCAAGATCGCGAGAGAAAAGGGTGCAAGGATGCTCGTGCTTGAGACGCAGACAAACAATGCTACCGCGATCAATTTCTATTTGAATTTCGGATTCGAGTTCATTGGTTTCGATATTGCAGCATACTCAAATCAAGACACTGAGAAGAAGGAAGTCAGGCTTGAGCTAGGTCTTAAACTGTAATCAGCAGCATCTGACGCGCGCACGGCGGCCGTGGTCAGAACCACAATCATGATGGAAACTCCGCCACCATTCCATCCGCCATAAGAGTCTCTCTGAATCCTAGATTCTTCACCGTTTCTGCGAGCTCTTGCCTCGTTGCAGGAACAATTATGCGGATTCTTCTTACTCCCGCTTTCTCAATTTCGTTGCCTGCTGCATTTATGAGCATTTTCTCGACGCCGAGCGACTTACCTTCGGGGTTCACATGTATGAAACCGATCTTGCCTACTTCTTTAGGGGTGGTGTACGCTGCCTCGGCGTACCCGACTATTCTGCCATCGAACACTGCAACCATCTTCTTCTCAGTCGAGAAACGGAACAAGCGCTGCAGGAATGGCGTTCTCAGGTTGTTCTTGCTGAAGTCAAAGATTCTGAGGCGATTTGGGTCTTCTGAGGCCCTTATGAGCCTGTAAACTGCGTCCAAGTCGTCTTTGTGAAACGGTCTGATCTGGACTCCACCAGTGTCCTGCAGTGCGGGCAGGCGATCTGTTTCTCCCACAAAAAACACTGCACGTTCAAACGCCCTGAACCCCAGTTTGACGTACATGTCCATTGCAGGAGTATTCGTTGACATTACATACAAGATGGCTCTGGCCTTTTTCCTCTCTCGGATGTAGTCAAGGGCGTTTGTCATCAGTCTTGTGGCGATTCCTTTTCTTCTGCAGTCCGGATGAACCATGACCGCTGAAATGGAGCCGGCTTTTCGCCTGTCATCAATGATAGTTGTGCCGACAACCTTACCGTCAGCTTCTGCAACCAAGAACTTCATCGGTTCTTTTCCGCAGAGCCGCAGCAACCAAAGAATGAGCCTGCCCGTTCTTCCATACGCACGGTTGACCATGTCTCTTGTATGATCTGGATCAAAACCTGAAACCTCAAACTCCTCGGCAAAACACTCGGGCAGAAGACGCAGCAAATCATCCAAGTCGGACTTGCGAAAATCTCTGATCAAAACGTTGTCTTCCTTTGTAGCAAGGTCCTTGGCCTCCTTCAGAACACCTTGGCCCTTGGGGACTTTGCGCAAATCAGCAGATTCGACTACGCTGGGCTCCAACACTGCTCACATCCCTTTGCAATCAAGCTTGACCATTCTTTTAAACCAGACTCTCAACACGCAATCACAAACTGTGACTATCCTACGGCCCTTGAAAGTAACGGTTAGAACCGATAAAGAAGAAGCAGTGTCATAACCATGAAACTGTGGATTTCTGCAAGCTGATTGGCAAACGGGAGAGCTGTGGTTACCACGATTGGAACACAGGCGCTGAAGGCGTTCAGTAGGGCCTGAAATGAAAAGACGCTCCATATGTTTTCCTTGATCTTTAAGAAAAAGTATCCGACAAAGATGCTGAAAAGCATGACGTGCACAAATTGTGTTTGAAGGAATCTTTCCAGCTAGGCTGAGAAATGTGGATGTGTTGCAAAGAGAGAAACAGCGTGGCCCAGCCTTGAAGACGCTTGACAGGGACTTTTTTTAATCTTTCCTCAACAGGAGCACAGCGAGAACCAAGACGACAAGACAAGACAGGACCAGCATGACAAATATCGATTCTACAGATGTGAGAGAGTACCACAACGGATGTCGAAGCAGGATAGATCAAGCAAGAAGCAACAAGCAGAAGAAGAAACCGAGAAAGACTCTGCTACCACTTTCGGAAGCCATGTGGACCTGGCTACTTCTGTCAGACGAAGGATGGCACATAGATCTGTCACGTTCTGATGCGGAGGACAATTCTACCGGTCTTTCGAGTCGGTGTGATCCCCTTGACTACTTTTTCTTCTGAGAACACTCCATGCAAATAGCGACCAGCTTCACGTCCTGAACCGGTAGTGACGAGAACGTTAGACCCTTTGCAAGCACGGTAATGTAGCCCACAGGTCTTCCGCATTTTTGGCATCTCACGAGCTTGGGGGCACTCATCTTTTCACCACGAAGGAATCCTCTCCTAGTCCTTATAAGCCCGTGCTCTTCTTGACGGCCGCGTCAAGAAAGACTTCTGCCTTCGCAGTTTGATATGTAGAAAGATTCCAGTGCAGGGAATTAACCCTGCATTGTGCGTTTTTCTCGTTGGGTTTTACTTGTATGCTATGAAGTCTTTTCCGAGGAGTTCTCGGGCGATGACGGTTCTTTGGATGTTCGTGCTGCCTTCTGCTCCGACGCAGTAGGACATTATGCCTCGCAGTCCCATTTCGAGTGGGCACTCTTTGGTGTATCCCCATGCGCCCAGCCATATCATTGTGCGCTTGTAAACGTCGAACGCGAAGTGCGGGGCTATGAGCTTGCAGGCGGCGATCATCTTGGTTACTTCGAGCGGTGTGAACTTGTTCTCTTTGTACCGCTTGTCCATCATCCATGCGGTTCGATATCCGAGTGAGCGTAGGGCTTCAAGGTGTGCCCAGTCGTCCGCGAGTTCAAACTGTATTCCCTGGAATTTGCCGATGGGTCTCCCGAAGGCTTTTCGTTCTTTTATGTATTCCATGCCAACGTCAAGTGCTCTTCTAGCTGCTCCAACGCACACGGATGCGATCAGTATGCGGGCGGTGTCGAAGCCTTCCATCGTCAGGTAGAAGCCCTTGTCCACTTCGCCTATGCGGTAGGAGTCGGGTATCTTGACGTTTTTCATCAAGAATCCGCCTGTTGAGATGGCCATTCTTCCCATGTCTTCGAAGCGCTTGTTCACTTCTACTCCAGGCGCGTTCATAGGCAGGTAGAATCCTGTCATTCCGCGGTGGCTGGCTTCTGGCTGCGCCGGCGAGGTTCTTGCGATGACGAAGTATCCCCCGCCAAGCTTCTTTGCTTCTTCGGTTCCGCTTATGTAGGTCTTCTCGCCGTTCAGTATCCAGTCGTTTCCCTGTTTCTTCGCGGTGGATTTGAAGGCGGCAACGTCTGAGCCTCCGCCGGCCTCTGTGGAGCCTATGCCTATGAAGGCGTTGCCTTTGATGGCCTTGCGGATTACGGCTTCTCTCACTGTTTCGCTGCAGTACCTGTCGACCACGTAGCCCCAGGATGATTCTACGAGCCAGAGTACCGGCAACGCGATGCTTACGTCTGCGTAGCCGAGTTCCTCGGCTGCGATGCATGCTGTGACCCAGTCTGCTCCTGTCCCGCCGTGTTCTTCTGGCGCTGTCATAATTAGCAGTCCCATTTCGCCCATGCTCTTCAGTATTTCTTGCGGAATGTGTCCTTGGCTGTCCATTTCCCGGATTTTCTCCAGCGGTATCTGTTTCTCGCACC
Source organism: Candidatus Bathyarchaeota archaeon (assembly GCA_963769845.1). Taxonomy (GTDB): domain Archaea; phylum Thermoproteota; class Bathyarchaeia; order Bathyarchaeales; family Bathycorpusculaceae; genus JBGQMW01. The sequence continues at coordinate 142,421 of CAVYNL010000015.1, forward strand.
ATTCTCGCACGGACTTGCGGAAGAGTTCCTGTTCTTCTGTGAATTCGAAATCTACCATGCTTTCACCTTGGCAAAAAAATCTACAACTACTGATATAAAAGCTGCTTGATAGGTCAAGCCGAAATCTTGGCTAGAAGATGGTCAATCGGGCTTTGGTTCAGATGTAACCCGAGCTTTTTCTCGTCTATACCCAGTGCTATGCCTAATAGCTGCGTGTAGTAGAGGACGGGAACGTTGAGCTTGACTCCGACGATTGTTGCCGTGTCCTTCTGTCTTGTGTCAAACATCAGGCCGCAGTCTGGGCATGAGACAACCAGGCCGTCGACGTTCAGGGCTTGCAGTGCTTTTAGCTTGGAGCCCGCGAGCGAAAGGGCAGAGTCAGGGTGACTGTGCATCAGCGCTGAGCCGCAACAATCGAGTTTCTCAGGGTAGTCAATGGCTTCTGCTCCGAGTGCGCGTATCAGCTCGTCAAGTTTAGAGGGGTTTTCAGCGTCGTCCACTCTTCCCAGGTCGCTGTATCGGATGATTTGGCAGCCAACGTGACTTGCCACCTTGAGCCCTTTGAGCGGCTTCTCAACTGCCTTCTTGACTTTCTGCAAGCCTAGACAATCGTGAAGGAGGTCGATCGTGTGCCAGACCTTGATATCGGGGTTGTACTGCAGCTCCTCTTCTTTCAAGAGCTCCCTGATTTTCTGCCCGGCTTTCTGGTTCTGGCTCATAGTGTTCATTGCTTCGGAGATCGTGAAATGGCAACGATTGCAGGGAACAAACAGGTCGCGCAGGCCCGTTTGGTTTGCCAATGCGAGGACCCGTGCTCCAAGATAGTTGGCTGCAAAATCGTTAATGCTTTTCACGGGGTCGCCGCAGCAGACAGACTCGCGCAGGTCAACAAGGTCCAAGCCCAGTTTAGGAAACGTTTCGCGTACGGACATTTCATAGCCAAGCTGGTCTGCCAGTATGCAACAGCCCCAGAAAACCGCGGTTTTCACGGTTTCTCCTCCATGGCTTTCATGAAGACAGCTTGGAAACTCTCCTTGGGGCTGCGCACTCTTGGAAGTCCTAAGCATTCGCGGTCGACAGTCTCCATTTTTCTGGTTACGATCTTCCGGCACGGTTCCGCTAGTCCGGTTTCAAGTATCTGCGAGACTGCTTTCAAGTATCCTTCAGGCACCTTTGCCTCTCTTTCAACCGCAAGATTCCGCAATGCCACGATAACATGGTAGGGTGAAGCCTTCTGGGGACACCTTTGCACACACTTGAGGCACGTTGCGCAAGTCCAGATTATGTCAGAAGACGCCAGTTCATCAACGAATCCCAGGTTGACGAGCTTCACTATTTCGTGCGGTTTCAGCTCCAGTAGCTTCAAAGCCGTGCAGCCACTCGTGCATTTGATGCATTGGAAGCAGTTCACAAGGTCTCTCCCGCTGAGTCTCGCCAGTATCTTCTCACGAGATCCGAGGTTGGGAGTGGCCATCGTCATGAGGTCTGTGAGGCTCACTATTTTCCTCCCTTGGGCTTTGCTTCTGCAAGAGCTGCTTGGACCTGAGTCAACACTTGCGGATTGCTGAATTGCTGTATTCTGATGGCGCCGGTCGGGCATGCTGAGCTGCATAGGCCGCAGCCTTGGCACATGGCTTCAATTACTTCTGCCCTGGACTTTTCCTCGTCTTTTCCAGTTTCAGGCTTCATTTCTATGGCTATGAATGGGCAAATCGACTCGCAAATCTTGCACCCGCTGCAAAGGTCTTTGTCCACCACGGCTCTCAATGGTTCAAGCTCGATTTCTCCACTCGAGAGCAGGTCTATGGCCTTGGCCGCTGCTCCGCTTGCCTGTGCCACGGTGTCAGGTATATCCTTGGGTCCTTGACAAGCACCCGCAAGAAAGATGCCCGCGACTGCGCTTTCAAGCGGTCGAAGTTTCGGGTGTGCCTCCAACAAGAAGCCATCCGCACTTCGTGAAGCATGGAATAGCGAGCTGATTCTTTCCAGATCAGCGTTGGGCACAAGTCCCGTTCCTAGAACCACCAAGTCCGCGTGCATCTCTAAGAGCTTGTTCGTGCCTTTATCGTAAACGTCAAAGTAGAGTGACCCGTCTGGCGAGCAATGAATTTCGGATGGAACACCAGCAATAAAGTCTATGTCCATGTCTCTGGCGCGACTGTAGAACTCGTCATAGCCTTTGCCGAAGGCTCGAAGGTCAATGTAACAGACGTAGATCCTCACGTCTTCAAGGATCTTCTCGCGGGCCAAGATCGCCTGCTTCAGAGTAACCATGCAGCCAACACGGCAGCAGTACGCGTGGAACCGTTTATCCCTGGATCCCACACATTGGACGAAAACGATGGATTTGGGCACCTTGCCACTGCACAGAGAAAGGATCTTTCCGCCTGTGGGGCCGGACGCATCTGATATCCTCTCGAACTCGATGTTAGAGATCACGTTCTTGAAGCGGCCATACCCCAGCTCAGCAATTCTTGAAGCATCAAAAACCTCTGAGCCAACGGCCATGACCACGCCGCCCACTTTGACCTGGATTGTTTCAGGCTCCTGTTCAAAAGCTATGGCTTTGGCTTCGCAGACTTCCTGGCATTTTCCACACACGCTGCCTTTCTTCGTCTTAAGCCTCAAGCAGCGGTCTGGGTCTATGACGGCGATTTTCGGAACAGCGTGTGCCGAGTAGATGTATATGGCGCGCTTCTCAGTCAGGTTTTCGTTGAACTTGTCAGGAATCTTGACTGGGCAGGCTTTTGTACAGAGTTCGCAGCCGACGCATTTCTTCGCGTCCACGTATCTTGGTTTTTTGAGGATCGAGACTTCGTAGTTTCCGACGAAACCCTTTGACGTCGGTGACTTCGGCGTTTGTGAGGACTGTTATGTTTCTGTGCTTTGCAACGTCGACCATCTTGGGCGTTAGGATGCATGCGCTGCAGTCGAGAGTTGGGAATGTCTTGTCCAGTTGTGCCATGCGTCCGCCGATGCTGGGCGATTTTTCAACGAGGTAAACCTTGAAGCCCGCGCTTGCCAAGTCAAGGGAAGCCTGTATTCCAGCGATTCCTCCGCCGACAACGAGCACGCTCTTCTGAACTTTGACTTTGCGCTTTTCCAGTGGCTCTAAGAGTCGTGCCCGGGCTACTCCCATTCTCACAAGGTCTTTCGCCTTTTCCGTGGCTTTTTCGGGCTGATGAGTGTGTGCCCAGGAAACATGCTCTCTCAAGTTGACTATCTCAACAAGGTAGGGGTTTAGTCCGGTTTCTGCAACTGCTCTGCGAAAAGTCTCTTCGTGCATTCTGGGCGAGCATGTTGCGATGACGATTCGGTCGAGTTTATGAGATTTTATGTCGTCCTGAATCATTCGTTGTCCAGGTTCAGAACACATGTAAGTATAATGCCTTGCAACAGTCACGTCTGGCAAGCCTTTGGCGTATTCCGTCACGTTTTCGACATCGACGGTGCCAGCGATGTTCAGGCCACAGTGACAAACGTATACGCCTATTCTTGTCATCAACCGGCCATCCATGACCTCGGCTAGACTATTTGCGGCTGTCGCCCTCTATTATCCTTTATGTGAAGGACTTTGGCCTTTCAATGTTAGGAATCGAACAGTGTCCGGCGAATTGCTTACCCTTAGTAGACTGAGACTTTGGCCACTCCTTTGACCTTGAGAAGCCGTGGTATCAGTTCTCCAGGTATTTTCTTTTCGGCTATCAACGTGAGCTTGGGCTCCGGCGACAGTTCTGGGTCGTCGACGATGGCTTGTCTTATGCTTAGCCCGTTTTCTGCGAGAATCATCGCCGAACTGGCCAATATTCCGGGGATTCTGGCGTCGCTCGGGGTTATCTCCACGACTCCAAGGTTGAGGTGTTTGGCGATTTCCTTGAGTGAATGTCCTGCAGACCTGATGTCTTCGAATATCGGCCTCAGTTCGCGGTTGTCCTGGATTACGTTCAGCGTTTCTTTCACAGTGCGTCTGTCTACGTTTGCGACTCGGGCTATGCGAACTGGCGGTATCTCGATCTCGTTTAGGTAGACTTTCCCGTTGCGGACGCTTAGGCCGTTTTCCACGAGTACGCGGGCTATTTTGAGCCTTTCAGGATGTGCTCCCAGATGTTTTTTTATCGTGTTCCACATGCGTGTCGCTGCTCATGTACATTTTTGCGGAATAAAGTATAAATATGTTCGTGTGGTTATGTTGTCTAATAAGATACACAAAAGTACAAAACTGTACATAGGAGAAATAAAATTGACACAGCACGAAAAACTTGAAGGATACGTGACAATTCTGAAACCGGAAGAAATACCGAGGCAGTGGTACAATATTCAGGCAGACCTTCCGGAACCGCTTCCGCCGCCACTTGATCCGACCACATGTGAACCGATCAATCCAGCAATGCTGGAGAGGATATTCGCCAAGGAACTTGTGAAGCAAGAAGTCTCCGCAACGCGGTTCATAGATATACCTGAAGAGGTGCTTGACGCCTACTTAGGATTACCTCGACCAAGTCCGCTTTACAGAGCACGCCGATTGGAAAGACACCTGAAAACTCCTGCACACATATACTTCAAATGCGAGAACTTCAGTCCCGCAGGCAGTCATAAGACAAACACTGCCTTGGCCCAAGCGTACTACAACAAGGAGCAAGGAATCGAACGTTTGGCCACAGAAACAGGAGCCGGACAATGGGGCACAGCATTGGCACTCGCAGCAAAGCTTTTCGGACTGAAGTGCAGAATCTACATGGTCAGAACAAGCTACGACAGCAAACCTGGAAGGAAAACTATTGCTCAACTATACGGAGCTGAAATGTTTCCCTCGCCGAGCGACCAAACAGAATTCGGAAGAAAACTGCTCAAGAAAGATCCCAAAAACCCCGGAACGCTTGGAATAGCGATAAGCGAAGCCGTAGAAGACACAATTACTCACGACAACACACGGTACTCGCTGGGTTCCGTGTTGAACCATGTTCTAATGCACCAAACAATAATCGGCCTCGAAGCCAAGAAACAGTTCGAAAGCATAGACGTGTACCCAGACATAGTCTGCGGCTGCATAGGAGGCGGCTCCAACTATGGCGGCTTCTGTTTTCCGTTTATGATGGACAAGTTCAAGGGCAAGACAGAAACCGAATTCGTAGCTTGCGAATCAAAAGCTGTTCCACACACAACAAGGGGGACTTACACGTACGATTTTGGAGACACGGCCAGAATGACTCCGCTGATCAAGATGCTGACGATTGGACATGAATACGCCTGCCCACCAGTCCATGCCGGCGGCCTGAGATACCACGGAATGTCGCCCCTCATTTCCTACCTGATTCACAAAGGATACGCAAGCTCAGTAGCCTACAACCAAGTAGAAGTCTTTGAAGCCGCCGAAACGTTGGCTCAAACAGAGGGCATGATTGCTGCTCCGAAACTGCGCACAGTCTCAAATTCGTGATAGAAGAAGCACTTCGATGCAAAAAGTCTGGCCAGAAAAAAGTCATCGCAATGAACTACAGCGGACACGGTCTACTAGATCTTTCAGCGTACGAGCAGTACTTGGCAGGAAAACTCGTGGAATACGAACCTGAAAAGATAGAGTTCGGCCTTTTACCAAGAGGTGACTCAAAGTGACGTCAACAGTCCTCAGGACAGAAAACAAAAACTGCAACATAGCTCTGCTGCGAATCGACAAACTCAGGCCGCATGAAAAAGGTTCACCAGTCTACTTGGAGCTGTTGAGGAGAGAAATCTTGAAAGACGGGGTTTTGAGGTACCCGATTATCGCTGATGAGAAGTCGCATGTTATTCTGGACGGAATGCACAGGTGGCTTGCACTGAAAAGTCTAGGTTAACGTTGGTGCCGGTAATGCTCGTAGACACTTTTCAGAAACCGCGAATCCACGTTGGCAGACGCAGAATACACCGCTACAAAGGAGACCCTGATGGGCAAGTGACCACTGAAGAAGTGATTTCTGCCGGGCTCAGGGGGAAGCTGATGGAGCCACGTTCAACCAGACACTTCTTTCCCTTCTCGAAATTCGAGAGAATCGATCTTCCACTTCAGCAGCTGGAAAGGCGGGCCCCTCAGGATGTCTCGAAGTACCTGTCTCAGATGACACCGAAGGAATGCGGGGCAGCTATAGAAGAGTGGTTGGAAGAAATATCTGAGGAACTCAGTTTTCTTGCAAAAGGAAGGAAGAAGTAGAAAAAGAAAAAGAGGATTTCATAAACAGAGTA
>CAVYNL010000016.1:0-163328 GCA_963769845.1 Candidatus Bathyarchaeota archaeon
TACCACTGATATGCATCCGGCTTCTGCAAGAACAACGGCTAAGACTGGATTTAAGATGCCAAAGGCAGCTAAACTCAATGCGACTATGTTCCAGATAAATGCGTAAACTATGTTCCCCTTCATTCTGTTAAACGCCTTCCGACTCAGGCTAATCGCATATTCAACCTTTGTCAAGTCGTCTCCAAGCAGAGCCACGTCAGCAGTCTCAATCGCTACATCGCTGCCAGCCGCACCCATCGCAAACCCAACATCCGAATTAGCCAACGCAGGAGCATCATTCACACCGTCACCAACCATCGCAACAACATTGCCTTTTTTCAGTTCTCCAATGACCGAAACTTTCTGTTCAGGCAAAAGCTCAGCATGGTACTCATCAACTCCGATCTGTTCAGCGATAGATTTGGCAGTCCGCATGTTATCGCCAGTTATCATAACAGTTTTGACTCCTAAACGCTTAAGCCTCTGTATAGCTTCCAAAGAATTCTCCCTGACTGTGTCAGCCACAACAATGACGCCAATGACATTTTTGTCAAGTGCTACGGGAATAGCTGTTTTCCCCTCGCTTTCAACCCGATTCATCAATTGATTCGCTTCTTCTGAAATCTCCGTTTCCATCATCTTAGTTCCAATTAGGATATGCTTGTTTCCGTAATGGGCGTCCACGCCATGTCCTGGAATAGTTTTGAAGTCTGTGGGGTCAGGAATTTTCATGCTCATCTCAGTTGCCTTAGCGATGATGGCTTTGGATAGGGGATGTTCTGAGAATTTCTCAGCAATTGCTGCATACTTGATTGTGTCCGCTTCAGAGTAATTACCGAAAGTTTTTATCTCAATAACTTTGGGTTCGCCGACGGTTAACGTGCCAGTTTTGTCGAATGCGACCAGCTTAACGTCTTTTAGCTTTTCGATGTGTGTGCCGCCCTTGATTATTATGCCGTTCATGCTGGCATTACCGATGGTTCCGGCAACAGCGACGGGAACAGCTATTGAAAGAGCGCAAGGGCATGCGACTAAGAGAACAGTCACGGTTCTAGCCAGTGCCACATCAAAACCAAGTGCGAAGTAACTGACTGCAAAGACAGAAGATGCCAAAACTGCCATGATTGGCAAGAAGTAAGTGGTAAACCGGTCTGCAACGTTCTGTATTGGTGCTTTTTTCTCTTGAGCTTCTTCGACTAGTTGGATGAGATGAGCAAGTGTAGTGTCCTCAGCGATTTTTTCAACTTTAATTTCTAATGCTCCATGTTCATTGAGTGTACCAGCAAATGTGCGGTCTCCCACTGTCTTTTCTACAGGAATTGATTCGCCAGTTATGGTTGCTTGGTTAACTGTGCTGTGCCCTGAAATCACGGTTCCATCAACGGGTATTTTGTCGCCTGGTTTGACTAAGACGATTTCGCCTAACTTGACCTCGTCTATGGGTACTTCAACTTCTGCGCCGTCTCGACGTATGCGAGCTGTGGTGGGACTCATCTTTATGAGAGCCTCAAGCGCGCCTCTTGTTCTATGGATGATGTAGTCTTCAAGCGTCATACCTGCGAGTATTATGAACGCCACTATTGCTGATGCTGTGAGGTAACCAACTGCTTCTGCTGTGCCAGTGGCTGATGCTGAAGGTAGGACGAGACCAGCTATTACTGAAATAAAGATGGCGATAGTTGCAAACAATTGGGCGGTAACGTTCCCATGCCGCAGGGATCGAATGCCGTGCAAATAGATGCGGTAGCCTAAGGCAACGGCGATCAAAGTCAAAGCAATGCTGATTTCATGCGCATAAGTTACTTGAGTTCCAGATATTAGGGCGCCTGCTAAAGCGAATAGCCCAAGCAAAATTACTAGAATAACGCCTCTGACATGTTCTCTCATTGGATTTCCTCTCTTGATAATATCTCAACTTGGTAGCCGAGTCTTTTCAATGCGTTCAGTGATCTTGGAGAGAATGATTTTTTGTGTATCGTATTCAATTGCGACCTTACCGGTTATCTCGTCAACTTTAACTTTTGAGACTCCGCTTAACCTGGATAGTGCGTGTCGGAGGTTGTCTGCTTTAAAATCAGTGCACATATGCTGCATCCAGTGCAGTCTGTTTTTTGAAGCCTTCAGGACAACTTTCTCAATATTCATTGGCTTACACCAAGGGCAGATAGTCATATTCAAGAATTTAAATCTATTGTTACAACCTATTATTTTGTAACGATTATATCTTAGAAGCGCGCCCTCAAAGGATATTCAGTTTTCGCATACCTTCAAAAAGCTCAGGATTCGCTATGCTATAGAAAACCCATTTTCCTTCTTTCCTGTCCTTCACCAACCCAACATTTTCTAGAATCCTCAAATGATGAGAAGCAGTAGGTTGCGTTAAATCGAGAGCAACCATGACTTCACAAACACACATCTCGCGGGACGATAGCAGACTAAGAATTCTCAATCTGATGGCGTCTGCAAGAGCCTTGAGGACTTTGCTCTGAGCTTCACTTTTTTCCAAACTTAGGTTTTTGTCTGCTAGTTCCCTTAGCTCATCAGCATATTCTGACGCAGTTTCGCAAGAGCAAATTCCAGATTCTGCTAACCGTTGTAACCTCTTGTCAATTTTCGATACAGCCATGTCTTTTCAAATAAGATATAATAACAACACATTTAAATATGTTTTTTGTTCCCTGTTAAGAGGACCAAGTTGAAGCGAATACTTTTTGTTTGCGTTGAGAATGCTGGCAGAAGCCAGATGGCAGAGGCCTTCGCCAACAAATACGGTAAGGACAGGTTTATCGTTTCTAGCGCCGGCAACAAGCCAGCCGACAAAGTCAACCCCACAGTAGTGGAAGCCTTAAAAGAGAAGGGTATCGACATATCAATGAATAGACCAAAACTGCTCACTTTCCAGATGACCCAAGACGCTGATTTGATTGTTACCATGGGCTGCAATGACGATGGAATCTGCCCCGGGCCATTCTTCAAACCAACGATTGAATGGAAACTTGAAGACCCGAAGGGAAAGCCAATCGAGAAAATAAGAGAGATCAGAGACGAAATCGAGAAAAAAGTAAGAATCATGCTGGATGAGACGGCCTAGCAGGTCCTGAGTTGCTTCCCTGCCTGCGCATGCAATTTTCTAAGTGATTCTGTTTTTTATTCTGTGTGCGGGGATTTTGTTGTAGGTTGCTGAACATTTCTTTTTTGAGCATTGCCTAGTGGCAGCCCATTCTAAAATCGGAATCACCGCATTTCTGAGCCCTTCTCCATCTTTTGTCAATGAGTATTCGACACGAGGCGGGATTTCGGCAAATGATTCTCTCTTAAGTAGCTCTTCCTTTTGAAGCTGTTTTAGCGTGTCTGCAAGTGTCTTGGGGCTTATGCCGTGCAGTTCTTCCATGAGTTTGTTGAATCTGAGGCTACCGTAGTTCCCTATTGCGTTGATTATCAGAAGGGCCCATTTCTTGCTTATCACGTCTATGATTCCTTCAAGCGGGCAAAAACAGACTACGTCATTCTTGTTCTGCATGCAGGCCACTTTCATTAGTGATAGCAACTATGTCGCTATAAACTTGATAGCATAAATACTTTACTTTCTATAGTATGAGAGGAAGAGGTGAATGATACATGAACGAAGAATGTGGTTGCGGGATGCATCATCATAGACATGAAGATCCCTGTGGGTGCGGCATGCACGGAGACGGACATGGCTATAGGAGACGATTCTTCACACAGGCCGAAAAAGTTGAGAAGTTGAAGAGTTACGCGGAAGAACTCAAGAATGAACTGAAAGCCGTCGAAGAGAAAATCAAGGAGATGCAAAGTTAAATATCCATACAACTAATCGGTGTGAGAATGAACATGTCGAAACAAAACAATCTCCATGTTTTTTCCGCTGGTGCAGTAGCACCACCAATCAAGAAATGTGCGGAAGAGTTCACGGCAAAATTCGGAACAGAGTTCGAGTTTACTGTCGGAAAAGCTGAAAATCTCATAGAAGAAATCGCAGAAACTAAAGAAGGCGACTTGTTGACTTGTGGTTCAGAGTATATACTTGACCATGCACAGTTGAAGGGATTAGTTCTTAAAGAAACAAGAAGAAGCCTTGGTTCAAGAACATCTGCAATTCTTGTGCAAACTGGAAATCCTAAGAAGATAAAGTCAATGTCCGATTTGGCAAAAGAAGGAATGCATCTTGGTGTTTCTGTAAGTGGTTGCTTGACTGGAGTCTGGGATGATTTAGCAACTAAAGCGGGATTTGCCGAGCAAATCAGAAAGAATACCGTTGCTTATGCCGATGGATGTGGGGAACTAATGTCTTTTATCAACAAGAAGAAAGTGGATGCAATTCTGGGATGGGATGCCTTCAAGAACTTGAACATTGAAACTATGGATAAAATAGAGTTGCCGAAAGACCTTCAAGTGCACAGAAGTACGGCAATAGGGGTTATCACTTTCTCCAAGAACAAAGACCTGGCAAAGAAATTCATCGACTTCCTTGTGTCCGACAGCGGTAAGAAGATTTATGAAGAATATGGCTGGCATCATTTAAGTTAGAGTAGTCTCCCAACGGTCTTTTCAACCAGTTTGGTTTGGATGAAGTTCTATCCCCGCGCGCGCTGGCTTGTCCCTAAAATGGTTAAAAATGGTCTTAAGTCTTCTTTTGTCTTTTCGCGTTTGATTTGGGCTTGTTTTGTCGGCGAATCTTGGCCGTGTTGAAAGATGGCAAATCACGGGGTTCCATCAAAGCTCGAAGGAAGTAGAGTTTTCCCATAAGCTGTTGAGGCTACATCTAGTCCGTCTGGGACGACAAGGCACACAGGAGAGCTAAAAACAGCGCGCGCGCCTCGCTTCTACTTCTTCACAAGCCATAGTCCAGTCAATTTTCCTTTTTCTGTTCGACTTACGACCTTAACATTTTCGACCTTCTTCGTCTTCTTTAGTGCAATTGCTCTACTTCTCAAATTATATCGCAACTTGTCATTAGGTTCTGGTATTTCGACAGATTCTTCTTCACTCTCCGCAAACCATATAATAGCCTCGTCAAAATCTGTCGCCACGTATCTAGTCTTCGGCTGTGAACCAAGAATGAACTTCAACTTCTTGCCTTGATGAACACTCTCCTTAGCCTTTGTCTTCCTTTCCAGTTCGCCTCACCTCCTCAAACCTTAGCACGCGCGCTCCCATTGTTTTTGAGTAGGTAGGGCAGTATCTTCCGGAAATCTTTGTTTTTGACAGTTACATCTGCATTTTCTTCCACTTCTTTGCTCACCGGATTAAAGGCGATTGCCAAGGCGACCTTCCTGAATAGCGGTATAAGTGTAGGATCATCGCCCACTGCTGCGCATTCGTTCTGGGTTACATTGAACCTTTGGAGAATATCAGGCAGATTTCTGTCCTTGCTGTGGAAAGAGACATTCACTTCCACTTCCCCTGTCAAAAAACCGTCTTTCACCAAGAGTGTATTGGCTGTGTATCCGTCTATCCGTGTTTCCTTTTGAATTCGTTCTGCGACTTGGGACAGACCTGCGCTAAGAAGATATGTTCCAATACCCCTTCTTTTGAGAATTGCTAAAGTCTCCCTTGCGCCTGTTGTATAGGGCATTTGTTCAATTATCTCCCTTATCCTTCCAATAGTCTGACCCTTCCACAGCGCTGTGTCCAGCCGAGCCCATTCTTCATAGGTGATATGGCTGTTAAAGAATAGGTCAGAGTACTTTTTTGCTGTATCCCACGTATGCAGATTCTGATGGATGTATTGCCAGCTGTAGCTTTGTAGAATTGTACCGTCAACGTCGAAGACTACGAGTTTGATTGTCATCGTTACCTCATCTCAGTGAACTTGAATTGAAAAGAGTTGCGCGCGCGTTCCGGCTTCGATTACGTAACAGATATAGACGGGCACAAACTATTCAAGAAGCGCAAGTAGTACCCTAGTCCGTCCAAAAGGGCCCGTAGTCTAGGCTGGACTGATGCTTCAGTGGAGATATCTCCCGCGCCTCCCCTTTTTTCTTTTCTGAGAGATTTGATTTCTGACCCATGTCGACTGTCTTCTAACGCGCGCGATGTGATAAACTAACAATACCTTGGAGAATGTTAGGGGTCTAACCTAACAGATTCTTGGGCTGTAGAGGCTTCCCGCTTTACAGCCGTCGTCGCAAAAAAAGAATAGAACGACTCAAACTAAAAAGAGGGGCGCGAAGTGCCCGCGCGCGCTACGCTTACGGGATATTTCTTAACCGCTGTATCTGGACATCAACTTGCAGTAAGTTTTTTGCCATCTTTCCAAGTCAAAAGAGAAGTCAAAGAGAAAGGATTTGAAGGTCTCCACGACTGTCTTGAAAGACATTTGCATTAATAAAAGAGACAGCCCGATTGCTTGGAATGTGTTGTCTTCTACGAAAAGCTGGCATCTTCATAAGAACCTCTTCCTTTTCCATCGAACCCATAAGTTCTTGCCAACCTTTGAAGTTAGGATGAGTGTAGTCGCACAGCTCACCGTAGATTTCCTTTATGTTTTCCGCAACCTTTTCTTTCTTGATTTCTTTGAAAAGCTTGTTCCTAACCCACGAATTCCCGAACTCCATATCATATTTACCTGATTTACCATACTTCGCTTGTATTTCTGGCGGAAATCTTTTCTGCTTCTCCGATGACAGCCACCAATAAGCATAACGAGAATGAAGGTTGAACAGACGCATCAAGTTATTGTTTTCCAAAATGGTTCTCAGAATAACGAATTGCGTTCCATAGTTGGAACACAGGAAGCAAAAGTAGGCATTTAACAATAGTTGTCTGTTTCTTGCGAATAAACTTCGGTTTGCGTAGAGATTTGGTTCTTTGTTTTTTCTTACTGCATCATTCAAATCTGAGGTCAGCCCTAACATCAGAGCAAGACCATATTCTATTGCCACAGTTTCGTCAGGAAAGACAGACTTTGTTTTCTTAACATTTCCCAAGAAGTGACGTTCTACCTCAGAAAGTTTCACCCCGAACAGAGACATGTCTGTATCCCTCATTACTATTTATGATCCGATTAAGTATAATGTTGCTGGGGTAAAGTTTTGTTCCTCCTCCTCCCTTCCTTCCTTCCGACGACGAAGGGCGCTACTCTGGCACTCCTACTTTGACGCGCGCGCTAGTTCCTTTCGCAACCAAAAAGGAAGAGCACGTTTTAGACAATCTTAAAAGTTCAATAGACGCATTTAGTCTTGAGAGAATATGGCTATGCTAGGAAAGAGTTGGTTCTTCTGGCTGGGTCTGTTGTTTTTTGCAGCCGGAGCTTTCCTATTTTTTGTATTTATCGAGTACGTTTCATCACCTTTTTACCGTTACATGGTACCTGGGGTCACGACGGAGATCGCGACAGGCATCGCTTTCGTTCTTGCAGGATTGTACATGATGTATTCTGGAAGAAACAAGCCTGGAACCCCAGCTGAAACAATACTATTATGAAAAGCGCGCTTTTCCACGTTTGCAGATCCAAGGTTTGTACTAATCCATTCCATCTCTTGTCCGACGGTATTTATGAGCGAAAACTGCTTAGCTTAATGTAAGGAAGGTCGGGTGGGCAGAAGCTTTTTCCTCTCCTTTCTCCCTGCTTCGGCATTGCCCCCTTCCCTTATCCCCTTCATTCATTCTTGCGTGTCCGAATAATCCGAAAGTTCCTTTTCAGACGTCACGACAGAAATACGCTTATGTTCTACTCTATATAGCTCGATGAAACCACATATTTGACTGTAGATAGTTTTAAGAGTGCAATGGGTTCTACTGATCTTGAGAAGATATGGTCAGGAAAAATAAGACTTGGGTCTTCTGGCTGGGACTTCTAATCTTCGCCGGAGCATGCTTTGAACTCTTTTCAACAATCTGGTACGATTACTTATACCTTAGTAACTACAGCGATACACGAATGATGGTTCCACCGATCGTGGAAGGCGTCGTTTTCATTCTTGTAGGACTGTACATGATGTGGTCTGGAAGGAAGGAAGTAGGAAGTCCCGCTGAAACCAAGCCAGTTTGAAGAACGCTATTCTTGTGTGTCTGAGAAGTCGAACAGCTCTTAGCGCGCGCGCTAAGTAACCGACCGCGCTTGACGTTTGGCTCTCGTCAAACTCCCAACGATACGAGCAAGGCCGTTTGCCGAATGCTTACCTGAAACACATCCATTCTAGTCTGAACAATCCGCTATCTTACGTGTCCGAACGTCGAAAACGGATGATAATTCTGAGCAATCGACACGTTTGCTCTTATCAACCCCTGGATTCACAAGCAATGTCGGCTTGCCTTTTCCTAAGCAAATCACTCCATTGATGATTTCACTACCTACGGTTGAGAACACAGCAGAGCACAATCCCTTTTCTCCGTAGAGAATCGGTTCAATGTCATCAAGATCAATTAGGATCTTCTCAATGTCTAATACGATGAAGGAGGATGGTACTGAAGAGACAGTTTTAAGTTGACTCATTGCTTCTAAGTAAACGCCTTCAATTTTCTGCCTATTACTGAGAAAGAAGAGCTCAGTACTGGCGTATCAAAAGCAAGCGGAGTTTTCGTTCTGGCTTTTGATGCCTCTATCCTGACGTCTGCGAAACCCAAGTCTACACATTTCGGAAATTCATCCGCTTTGCCTTTTTCCATAATCTTCGTCATCCTATCCATGATCTCGTTTGTTTGGAACGAAGTTGGGGTCGATCTGAATACTATGTGCAGAATGAAGCTTGATGGGTATTCCGCGAAGTAGTCAAGTAACATATCCCTAATCTCGTCAATATCTCTAAGGTGCTTTACTTCGAAGTACGCATCTTTTCCCCACATCCTGGCCTTAATATCAGGCGCTGGGATTTTGCCAACAGCAACAAACTCAAAGGAACAAGACATGCTCCGAAGGATCAATCCCAGCTTCAATACTGAAAGTTGGTCATAGAACTCATCCCTATTCTTCGACTGTTTGACGATGGATTCAAAACCTTTCGTTTGAGACAACTCTTTCAGAATTCCGTCAAATGAGGCTAGAAACCTCTCGTTTCCAATCAAGAACTGTTTTATTATCGGATATCTACGGGGATCATCAGTGGCAAGAGCTTTCTCCAGCCATTGCGCATAATGCTCCGCTTATTTCAGGGAACTTTCTAACCTTATTCATAGTTTCGGCAGCTTTTTGGCGAGTTACGTAAGGCAGTTTCGGCATGAATATTGAATACACCTCTACTCTTGAATAAGAGCTTTTCAACCGCGAGTGTCCACCTAGCGCGCGCTCTGAAAATGTGGGAAAACGGACAAAAGATATTCAGGAAACTAGAAGAACGCATCAAGAGAGAGCGTCAGAAGGCCCACAAATAGACAACCTGCAAATCTAGCGCGCGCGAGCTTTACTTCGCCTTTGTCAAGTATCCTGCCAGATAAGAGAAGGATAGAGGCTGGAATTGAGGCTCGAGTAGGTCAACGATGAAGCTTTTTGTTTCATTGATATTCACATTCGGGAACTCTTTTATGTCTCTCATGAACTCGCTGTATTCACCATAGTCCCTGTGAAAGGCGATGGCCACGTAGTCAGCGTTGCAGCCCATTCCAGTATTCCCAAGTATCATTGCCGAAGGATATTCACTCATGGTGATTCTGGTCCGTTTCTTCAGATCATCAAGAATTTCCTTTGAAAGTGGCCCCTTCATCTTCGTGAATGTTATGGACATGAGCGTAAAGCCAAGCTGTAAATAGTCGGGAATAATCGTGTACTCCTTGATCATCCCCCGCTTTTCGAGTTTTTCTCTAGTTCTCGAAAGGGTAGGCTGACTCACCCCAATTGCTCTGGCCATTTCCCTGTCACTTCTGTGGCTGTTCTTCAAAAGCTCAATGATCACTTTCAACTCGATGTCTTTCATGACCATTCCTTTCCTGCATACATAATCGGTTTCGCCAAGTACTTAAAATGTGTTATTCGGCTCGGCTTACGATGGCGCTTGAAGGATATGCCAAGTTTGGGTAAGCGCGCGCGCTCAAGTGTTGACGAGGTTTTGTTGATAGTCATGGGAAGAAAGTTTTCAGCGGTGAAAAAGGGTGGTGGTAGGGAACAATAAAGGGTAATCCAGGCCTTATTGTTCTAGTATCCCGTCGTATTTTTCAGCTCCGCAGGAGAATCAAGGTTGGCACTCAGAACGGCTCCTGCGATTACACGTTGTCACCTCTTCGAGCCTTGTTACCGTCCAACATTACTTCTAACGTTTTTGGCGGTGAAAAAACCCGGGGGGTCGTCAATTTTGGGCGGTAAGACAGCTCGCAAAATTGTGGTAGCCCCTCGTTTTTTCAGCTGTGAAGGGCTGTCAAGTATGATGCTCGGAGGTTGACTGCCTCTCAGGTTTCACGGTTGGATGCGATTGGAATGACCAGAAAATGCATGCAAAATATCGTCACTACCGTCACTACCGCCACTTGACCTAGTTTTTCCATCACTTTCAGGTGACGGTATTTTATTCTTATCGTCACAAGTGTCGTCACTTGGTTTTTTAGCAGTGAAAAAACTGGGGGGGTAGGCTCTTTTTGTCTCGTCGTTTTAGCCTTAAAAAGAGGGGGGGTAGAGTAACGTTGAGGGCTCGTGCACCTGACAACGTTCTGGTATCCCGTCGTATTTTTGGAACTTCGCCGAACAGTAAGCGTTAATGCAGCAGGGTAGGTTTCGCGGCTTGCATGGTACAAGAAAAGATTCTTGTTCCACAGGGAACTTGCGAGAGGTCTCCCCGCTCCAAAGTGACAATGTTAACTTCTTCCATTTTGGGGAACACAAAGCGGGAGGTAGCATCTCAAGCATCCCTTAATCAATTCTGAAGGCGCTAAGAACCCGAGGGGCTCAATTCTGCTATAGAGCCCCCTTGGCGCAGTTCAGATTGGCTTAGGTGCGAGAATTGGACGCGTGGCTCAACGGTGAAAGAAGGAGGACAGGGAAGAGGGCAGGGCCTTTTTGCTTGGGCAGGCGGAGCCTCAAAGAGGTAATACCCTGTAGCCTTTCAGCTGTGCAGGAACGTACCGGTCGTGAAACTCGGTGTGAAAAAGGAGGGACGTATGTGTTTTGGGAGTCTGAGGGCTAGCAAAACGCAGGTTCCCCATCGTTTTTGCATGTGAACAAAGCTTTGAAACTGCTTATTTTCAGGCGTTCACAACACTCGTCCTGAGCTTATTTCGACTTAGCGTGTGGTTTTTAAGCTTGAACGATGGAAATAACGCTTAGGCGTCTCTGCATTGGGTGTTAAATCAAGAGTAGAACGTTATTGTAAGGATTGCGCCTATTTTCGCGGTGAATTAACTGCACAGGACGCAGAACTGCTTGAGAGGATGCTGAAAGAGTATGATGCAGAACTGATGTTGAAGAGCTGGGTGGAGCTGGGACAGGTGAGGATTCCAGGCGGAAAAAGGTTGGATCCGGAGAAGGCGAGGACGGCTGAGATTCTGAAACATGAGGGCTTCTGCGGGAAAGAGCGCGTTCACGTTTACGCTTTAGACGTCAGCTGCGTCTTCCACACGGAGAAGGGGTGAATGTACGACGTGGGCCTGTGGACAGCGCGCGCAGAGTAATCCTATGGTTATTCTCGCTCTAGCTTGAAGATCACTGGTCTTAGTCCGTCTGGGCAACACGCTACTGCAACTCCAGGTTCCTCATACCACTCAGAACAGTTGCCACCGAACTTGAGCGTCATAATCATCGGGAAGATTGTGTCCCAAGCGTAAGGGCAAAACCCGTTTGGCATGCTATCATCAACTTGGAATACCTGTCCTTCTTTGAAGATGGGACATGGACCACTATACTTTGCCTTGACTGGAGGATCTTTGAATACCTCTTTGGTATCAAACAGTTTGAGCACTGTAATCTTTATGCAATTTGCTTCCTTCCCCAAACAAACACCTCACACGCTCAGTTTTCCTTGCAGCACTTTTATGACTTGTGGAAGAGTCTCTGCATAGACTAGCTCGTAATACGATGAAAAACTTCTAGGGACTCCCTGAAATCTTGCAGAAGAGTTAAAACAAAGGTTGTTGGAGTTCCTTTTGAAATGACCAATGGTATTTCAGATGAAGCTGAATTCTATTCAGCCGTCTCAATTATACATTAATTCTGAAAAACTACGTTATGTTATGAGGCAACTTCAATCCAAACCAGTTTTTGTTAAACCTATTCCAGTGAAGAAACTTGAAGGGCAAATCATTTTTGTTGATGGCCATACAAGAGCTCTTGCAGCCTTGCTACTTGGTCTTTCTGAAATTCCAGTCTACTACTGGAAAGATGAAGATGAAGAACTTGATTGGGATGAATATGAAGTCTGTGTTAGATGGTGCAAGGAAGAAGGAATACACGCCATATCAGACCTGAAGAACAGGGTCATATCTCCCAAGGATTACCAAGTCCTTTGGCTTGACAGATGTGGAAGAATGCAAAGGGAAATGGAAGAAAAGAGAAAAGCTCAGAAGAACCCAGCAAAGACACAATAACGTAAAACAATACCAGTGGGGTCTATTAATGCACCTGAAAAGAAAGTTTGAGACATCTTTTGGGTATTAAGTTCTCTGTTGAATGTGTTCTTCCTTAATTAGTTCTGCTAGATACTTGAGGGTAAGATGTCTGAGTATGCTGTCACTGGTTAGGCTTATGATAAATGATGGGTGATGTGGTTTCTGGGTTGATGATTTTGACATTTATCTCTGCTGGCAGAATAGAAAAGACCAGAGTTGCATTTGTTCTTAAGCCTGTCTGCTGCTTGTCATAGTGAAAAACCTCTACAGACCCTCTGAAATCTTTGCAGTAAACTAGGTTTTTGATTGCTCGTCCTTCGTTCTGTCCTGGAGTCCCTTGATCAACATTTCAAGTCTGCCTGCAGTCTTGGTCGTGCCCAATTTCTCTATTCTATCAAGAATTTCGGACAAGCATTCTAGAACCCTTCCTGGATTTTTCGAATAGAGCTCACTAATCCTTGTTTCGGCTGCTTTCTGTGCCTGTTTCGATGAATAAGTCGCATCTACAAAATCGTGAACGGCAGAGTCTAGTTGCCTATTGAACTTTGAAAGCTCTTTTTCCGGCCCCGTCATTTCCATAATCTTCTCACCCAACCAATTCATTCCTTCGCCAATCACCGTTACGATTATGAACATTCCAATCACCCCTGTAACCAACGCCACAAGCGGGTTATAGATCGGTGATCCCGGAGGAGCAGCGGCTTCAGGACCGCCAATAGCGTTGCTCCAAAGAAAGTAAAGGAAGAAGTTTAGTGCGACCAGAAGTGCCCAGACTCCCGGTCCATATGTATTGCCTGGATATCCAAAGGAGTAGAGTACAACAATGGAGGGCCCTTCGATAATTGCAGTGACCAGAACATAAACTGCCAATCTATGCAAGAACTTCATAGCTATAACAACATCACGTATGGCAGGTCTATTATGCTTTCACATTCACAAACATGCTAGGGACTCCCTGAAATCTTTGAAGTTTCAGGTTTTCGAGGAAGAATCTCTAGGCATGAACTAGCTGGTAGTACGATGAAAAACTTCTGGAGGGTTCCAGAAATCTATGGTTTTCTATCTTCAGTAACTTGTTTTGGTCTCCTTATTCTGCGGAAAAGCAGTATGATGCTCCCTGCCAGTATAAGTAGCCAGCCTGTGTCAAACAGTATTCCGTGAAGTGTTTTGTAGCAGTAGATGGGGCTTTTCACGATGCAGTAGCTCCCATCACAGAACGAGTTCTGAGAACCTTTTGGAGGTTCAAAGAGATACATGACTGTCCCACTTCCCATAAGAAGAATGCCAAGGAACAGTATTGCCTTTCCTAGCATCTCAGGACGCATCATATCTTGTCATCAAACATGAGCTGTTGAAAGTCAAGAACTTCATTGCTATTTTCAGTTCTTATGACTTGTGGAATGGCGAATAGTCTTCGGCTGAATCTTGGTGTGCATCTTTGCAGAGATTGTGAGACTGTTTACAGTAGTTTTGTGCTTCCTGGGGTTTCTCTCTTCTCCTTCTTTGCACCAGACTTCATCATGTACAGTCCTATTAGAATGAAGACAACAGGACCTGCAATTGGTGGAACCAAGTACTTCCAATTCCAATCACCCCACGGAGATGCTATGACGGTATACCAGAGTACTGTGAAGAGAATGGTTGAAGACAAACCTAGAACTACCAAGCCAATCCAGAATATTCTGGTCTTTTCACCCTCAAACATGGCTTCTCATCCAACTACTAAGATGCTGGAGATAATTAAAGATAGTACACACTCACACATACATAGACACAATGACACAACACAATGCCAGTAGGCTCTGCATGCACTAGTTAGAACTACGATGAAAAACTTCCAGGGACTCCCTGAAATCTTAGAAGCTTTAGTCTTTTGATTGTTGGAGCTTCTGTTCTCTCTTCTTCATTTCGTTGTAGAGGTACTCCCAAAATCGAAACATGTTGGAGTCGCCAATATCTTTTCTCATATCTGCCACTAGTGGCTGAATCTTCTCCCAAGATGATTGAATGATCTCGCCCCAGAAATCATACACGATGTCTGCTTTCACCAGCTTCCTGTAGACGAGGATACCTATCCCTTCAAAATAGTTGCCAAGAATCTTTAGCGTCATATTTTCTGGTTTTTCGGAATATCTTTCAAGATAATCTTCATAGTTTTTGTATTCGATGGAACACACTTGAGTCACTGCCTCCTGCACTTCTCTGGCGTTCATGTTGAACCATGGAGACAGCCTGATCACACTCTCCGTCTGTCTTAGTCTGCTCTGATGTCGAATCTCCAGAACATAATAGATAGCTGCTAGAAACACACCTATAGAAGCAATAGCTATAGAAACAGTCTGTACATCAACCACTATTGACACCTATCACGGTTGTTTTGTTTCGGTTCGGCTATAACTTTTCCGCAAAACCAAAAACTGCGCACTCTTTTCTATGCGTCGTCGTTCGTCGTCGTCACAAGGGTTTGCGCGCGCGCTAAAAAATGAGGAGGAACCTGAAAGAAACTTGAATCACGGTTCTTTGCTCTTACTTGCCTTTTTCTTCTACTCGCTTTCTAGCTGCGCTACTGTTTATTGAGGCTAATGCTCCCAAATCTCCTATGCTTGCATACTTCAACGTCTCTAACGGCAATGCCATAATTATTGTGTTTGCGGCTTCTTTGCTTGCTTCACTTACTGTCGCTAAGATTCTTAGTTGCATTGCATTCGGGTCTTTCATGTTCTCAGCTGCTTGTTTAAGAATTTCTGATGCCTTTAGTTCTGCGTCAGCTTTAATCACAACTGCCTGTGCTTCTCTTTCTGCTTCAGCTTGAACGGCAAAGGCTCTTTTCATGTCTTCCGGCAAAGCAATATCTTGAATCTCTGCTTTAGCAATATCAATGCCCCAACCTTTCGACAAAGTGTCAACTTTATTTTCTAAGGCTTGGACAACATCAGCTTGATTTCCAAGCAGTTCATTCAAAGTGTATTTGCCGATGATTTCACGCATTGACGTTTGAGAATACTTCATTACTGCATCCTTGTAATCTTCAATCTCCAATATCACTTTTGTCGGGTCTTCAACTTTTGTGAAGATTACTGCGTCTATTGAAACTGAGATGTTGTCTTTAGTTATGGCTGATTGACCTTTCAATGTGATGCTTTGCATTCGCATGTCAACAACATAAAGTGAATCGATGAACGGTATTTTGAAATGTAACCCTGCTTTTTCTTCGATTCTCACTATTCTCCCCAAACGTATCAATGCAACTTTCTCCCACTGCCTAACTATGAAATAGCACATTTTCTTCACCTCTTTCTATTTTCATTCTTAGTCCAACGGAGTATTTATTATTGGTTGAATAACGCACGAACTTTTCCGCAACGTCGAATGTTGGTTTGGGTTTGGGGGTAAAGTTTCATCCTTTGATGATAAGCGCGCGCTAGTCCAACTACAAAGCTTAATGAAGACATAACCGACAACACGAAATCCAACTCATTTAGAGCGCGCGCGCTATCTTGAGGGCACTATATTGTTACTGCTATGCCCATTGCGAAGGCGAGGGCGGCGATGAACAAAAGCGAAAAAACCGTAACGTACGCAGCTGTCCGCGTCATTAATCCTCCACCGAAAAATCCCCAAAGAATCATCTTATCCTTAGGAGTCTGCCTAATAAGATACCAGTACCCAGCAGCGATGAGAACACAGAACGCACCCACCCAGAACGCGGGAAAATACATCGACCCCACCCACAAATCCACACAACAATGAAAGAGTTAAAACTTGTTATGCGCGAGTGCGCGCGTTGATAATTGGACTGAAGATTGTTCCAAAAGTCATAAAACAACAAGCGGTCAAATCTAGTAATTGGCGTTATATGTCAACAAACGAAATCTTGAATGAAGTCCTCCTAGCCATTTTGATTATGCTATGTGTCGCCATACCATTTGTCAATGCAGAAAACATCCCAGTGGACTGGACAAGTCCGACAAAAACCTCTCTGCACTCTATCTTCATGCTTAGCCAGATCGACGGCTGGGCAGTAGGAGATGACGGAGTGATAATTCATTGGAATGGAACTGATTGGAGCAATGTGACCAGCCCAGTAACAAACCGCCTCAATTCAGTGTCCATGATCAGTGCTGATGACGGATGGGCAGTAGGCTATGATGGAACGATACTACATTGGAATGGCACGAGTTGGAGCAATATGACATTCCCCGGAGTTCCTCTCGCTTCATTGTCTATGATCAACACCAACGACGGATGGGCAGTGGGGGGAGGAACCATTCTTCGTTGGAGTGGGGTAACATGGAATGCCGTAGGAGGCCCTTCAGATATGAAGTCATTATGGTCGGTGTCTATGGCAAGTACTGACAACGCATGGGCGGTCGGTGAGGGTGGAACAATCATTTACTGGGATGGAACAAAATGGAGCAAAGTGGCAAGTCCAACAGAGAATGATCTCATGTCAGTCTGTATGGTCAATGCAACTGACGGGTGGGCAGTAGGCAAGGATTCTATGATTCACTGGAACGGGGGTTTCTGGGACAACGCAACAATTCCCACCAACTTGGATCTTACTTCAGTATACATGATCAATAGTAATGACGGTTGGGCAGTAAGCAAATCTTGGACCACTCTACACTGGGACGGAACCAAGTGGAATATGGTGATAGGCCCAACGATTTACTATAATCTCTGGTCGGTCTTTATGATTGACTCCAATGATGGATGGGCGGTAGGTGAAAATGGGACTATGGTCCGATGGAACGGAACGCAATGGATACCTGAAAATCTATCACTTCTCATGCCGCCCTCATTGATGGTGGGAACACTTCTGGCGGTTACAGTCTACCAAAGAAAAAAAAGCGCGCTAAGAGCAGCACTAACTCCCCGAAATTCTTTTGACGACACGACTGCAACAAATTGTGATATCGAGCAGTTTAGCGCGCGCGCAGTTGGAAATGGGAGTGTGAATTAATTGTCAGAGGAGTTCGAGAGGCTTATTAGACCTATAAGGAATGCCGCTGCCCCAGGAACGTTGGCAGCGTTGAATCTGGCCGTGCTCAAGATAGGAGGCGAGTTTTCTCAACCACTAAGGTACAGTATAGTGCTCGGTGCCATAATGTTTCTGCTGTCAGCGTTCTGCATCTTCTTCTACAGCATATACCCGACGAGAAAGACACTCTGGACCGGCGCTGCCACAACTTTCCTCCTCGGACTCCTCCTGCTGGTTTCTTCAGCCGTAGCCCTACTATTCACCATCTAGGGCGCGCACTCAACGCTGGAGGAGTACGCGCTCTCCTCTGATATTCTTACAAGAACACTGCATTGGAAACTTCAGCGGCCCACTGGATTTGGAACAGAATCTGGTCTAATTCTGAAAAACCCGTTAATAGTCTAGGGTCGTTGGACGGCTTGGAGGCTGAGAACAAGTCGGCAACACCCTATTCTTCAAAAAGACGGCTCGCAAGGGCCCAGAAAAGTTGAACATCATTTTCGCATTCCTCTCTCCTTTCTCCCTTCAACTGTTCTGAGCCTAAGCGAGAGCCAGTGAAGAATAGACAAGACAGTTAACTCGCGCTTAAGGCTGGTGACAATCGAATTGAATGATCCAAAAACGCGGAAGAAGCCCGTATCACGGTCTGGAAAAACACTGAAGACCGAAGCAGCTGTCCTTGGATTGGTACTTATTGTTCTAGCATCGCTGTTGGCCATGATGTATTCATCGCAGTAGCGCACGCGTCACAAACTCTTTCTATTCTTCTTTGTTGAAACGCGTTAGCGCGGGATCACGTCTAGCCTCTCGATGTTGGACTCGTTGCCGAGCTTCCTATACAGTTTTCTTGCCTCTTCAATCTGTGTCCTTGCCTCAGCGAATTTCTCCTGCTTTCTGAGAGCCCAAGCATAATCAGTCCTGGCCATCGCTTGATGCAACATCGAACCCATCGCTCCTTTCATCAGTTCCAAGCACTCTTCAAAGTGAACATTCGCTTCAGTCCACTGACCGTTTGCTGCAAATAGGACGGCTTCTGTGCGAACGCCGACGGCTTTTATCAGTTTACTCGACATACGGCTCGAATCGGCGATAGACTTGAAGAATTTCTCCCTAAACGCCTCCACTCGCTTTGAATCTCCGAGCTTCGCGTAACCCCTCGCCAGGTTCGCGTAGATCGCGCTCTGAATATAGTACGAATCCGTCTTCTCCGCGTACTCAAGTCCCTCAAGCGAGTCATCTAGCATTTCTGCCACCTCCCACAGAGACTCGTGTAGCAAACCAGAGTAGAGTCTGGCCCAGCCATCCTGTTATACTCGCCGATCTTTTCCCCAACCTTGACCACTTTGGCAAAGCTCTCAAGAGCCTCGTTATTGGAACCATGCGTAAACTGAGCGTTCCCCAGCCAGAAATACGTCTCAGCCTGTCTGCGCGAATTCCCCATTTTTTCGTAGAGTTCGACCGCGCGCCGTAGCAACCTGGCGGCTTCTTGTCCCTGCCCGTCCGTCACGTAAAGAGCCCCAAGCTCCAGCAACGCATCCGCAACATCAGGAGTAGAGTTGCCTTCCTCAAAAATCTGCAGGCAACCCTCCAATTCCTTCAAGGCACCTGAAAACGGAAGGTTACCTCTGAACGAATTGGTTTTTGCCCTGCACATCTGAACCCGTGCGTACTCCAGCCTGTCAATACCAGAGTCTTTCTCAGCCCTGTCCGCCAGTCCGAGCGCGCGCGGGAAGTCTCCCCTGTTGAAAGAAGCTGTCATAGCCTTCCTAAGAGCCCTGAGCCTCGTTCCACCCGACTCCGAGATCTTGCTTAGACGGTCAAACGTATTTGCAGCTTCCTCGAAGCCGCCCATAGCCGCAAAGGCATCTCCAAGCCCTTCCGAAGCCACGAGCCTCTCAGCAGCGTACCTCGGATCCTCCGAAACGGTTTTCAGGACACAATCAAAATGTTTGACAGCCTCGGTGTTACTGAACCTCTTGAGAGCATCCTCGCCCGCCGCGATACTGTAACGTACCGCTTTCTCCTTGTTTCCGGCCTGGACGTAGTGAAACGCCAAGTCATTGACCGGTAGCTCCGAGGCTTCCTTCGCGAAACCCTCAAGTTTCTCCGCGATCCTCTCGTGATATTCACGCCTCAATGGAGAAGACATTTCGTCATAGAGGACTTCTCGAAACTTACCGTGACCAAACTTGTACACGTCCTCAATAGGATGAATCAGAAGAGTCGAACGCGCGATCACGTTCAAAGTCTCCAGGACAGTCAGCACGTCTTGAGAGAAAACCGCTCCGACCAGCGCTGGATCAAACCGTTCTCCGATCGTCGACCCCAGATCAAGGATTCTCCTTTGAACTGCGTTCAACCGGTTGAGACGATACAATATAACGTCCTTCACTTTCGTCGGAATGTCTAATTCCTTCGCGGTAAGACACCACGTGCCATCCTTGCACAACAGACTCCCGGACTCAATCAACATCCTGACAGATTCAACCGCGAAAAGGGGATTCCCTTGACTGTCTCTCGAGAGTCTCTCAACAAACGCCGGATCGATCGGCCCGTTGACCATCAGCTCCGCGAGCCTTACGACCTCGGGTTTCTGCAAGTTGGGGATCCTGACCTCGACATACAGGTCTTCACGTCTCATCAACTGTAGAGTCTCTGCCAAAGGATTTGGGCGCCCCTCAGAATCCTGGCTCATCTCCTCGAGTCGTACGGTGGCGATAACGAAGACCTTCGACGAACTGATGCCCCGTGACACGTAATGAAGCAACGCGAGAGAGGCCGAATCAGCCCAATGAACGTCCTCTAGGAACAGAACCAAGGGTTTCTCTACCGAAATCGAAAGCAGCGCGTTCAACACGGCGGCATACGTCATGTCCTTCCTGATCTCGGCACTCAGCATCGGCTGCTTGCCCGGTTTGCCATGCTGCGAACCCTTGAGCCATCCAGCGATCCCAATGGATTCGACCTCGACAACTTGATCTCCCTTTAACCAGCCAACTATTCCAGGATCCTTAACAGACTTCTCGGCACGTTGAACATGACCAGACGACTGGAGCATATTGAAAGCTTCAATGAACGGAAAGTATGGGGTCGCAGTCTTGCTGATGCAAAAACCAGTCATCACGGTGACAGCCTTTCGTCTCGTCGTCTTCAAAAACTCCTTCACGAACCTGGTCTTTCCCGACCCAGCTTCACCGAACACAAATACCGTGGCACCTCTCCCCGAACACACGGAGTCCAACAACCTTTCTAGCTGCAGAAATTCGGCCTCTCTGCCCACAAACGCGGGTTCCGCGAGAATCGGAGGCTTCAAATGACTTTCGGCCATGCCGCGCCCTCATTCCAATATTAGCGCGCGCGACTACTCCTTTGAGCTTGAAAATTCGAAGCTTCGTGAAGCATTTCTAAACACTTCTTTCCCTTCTGAGTAAGCTTGAACTTCACGCATATCTCTCCTGGACCCCACACCTCCGCAAGTAACCCTTTCCGCACTAGAGTCTCAACATTTTTCCTCGAGACACGGAAGATCCCTTGAAGTTCGGCGAAAGGTTTCGGCTGTTCCAGTAAAGCTTCAAAAAGATGCAGTTTCTCGGGTTCTGAAACCAGACTGTGCCTGTCACTGGAAGACCTGCCAAAAGGTCCAGGGAAGATCAGTTTCTTTCTAGCAGTTGGCCTACCATTTACGGCATGAACACTTGAGAGCACTGACGCCAAGTTCGCTTCTGATGTGTGTTGATGTAGAGTGCGTTCCATGCCATCTCTTTCTTTGTTGGAGAAATAGGCTATGCTTCTAGCCGAGGATCCTTCTGCTTCTTTGAATCCTGAGTAGAACCTCATGCGGACATTCCCGTCCGCTGAGCTTGGTACGAGTGCTTTGTTCAGATTAGTCGTATGCTGTAGCGAGCTTGTGAAGAGCGGACTGTTTGGGGTAATATACATAGACTTATCTCTTTGTCTGAGCTTGCCTCTCAAACGCGAAACGTATCTGAAGGCGGCTTGTGGATTGACCACAATCTGACCAGATTTGACCTTCTCTCTGAGATGATACTTCGAGTGTATACTTGAGATGCCACGCGCGCATATGGTAACCTCGCGTAGGTTGCAGGTGTCTGACAGGAATTTCAAGAGATCTGAATGATTCAACTTTGGCATTCAGCTCATTCAAAATTACCGCGTTCTGACATATAAACGTTAGATTTAAGAACGCTAAGCCACACCAAATATCACAGCAAGTCTCCGCTTGCGCGCGCTAATGAACGGGCAACCTGGCTTTGTCTTTCGCTAGTTATAGCAAACGCTTTAAGCATGAATGGATAAGAGTTAAACGGAGACTTGAACATGGCAGTGTCAACCAGTGGAAGATCAAAATCATCTGCAAACAGGATTCTCATAGTCGGGGCTACTGGCGAACTCGGGGGAGCGATCGCCAGGATGCTTCTTGCACAGAAGAGACACGTGCGTTGTTTGGTGAGGCAGCAGTCAAAATATCAGCCTCTGGTGGAGGCTGGAGCGGAGATCGTGATGGGCGACTTGAAGGATCGGAAGTCTCTTGACCCTGCCTGTGCCGGAGTCGAAACAATCATTACAACCGCGAACTCGGCTAGGCGTGGTGGTCAGGACAATACGAAGACCGTGGATCTTGAGGGAAACCGCAATCTGATTGACGCTGCCAAAAATGCGGGAGTCAAACAGTTCATATTCGTTTCAGCCAACACCGCCGATGCGGACAGTCCTGTCCCGTTTCTGCAAGCCAAAGGAAAGACTGAAGAACACCTTCGCGAAAGCGGGATGAAACATACCATAATTGCCCCTGACGCGTACATGGAATTCTGGGTTGCGAATGTCGTGGGATTACCAGCGTTGAATGGGCAACCTGTGACTATTGTGGGTGGGGGTCAGCGAAAACATTCCTTTGTTTCAGCCGCAGACGTTGCAAAGATAGCCCTCGCCTCCATCAACAATCCCAAGGCGATGAATCAGCGACTACTAATCGGTGGTCCCCAGCCCGTTTCATTCCTGGACATCGTGGCCGCTTATGAGCGTGCTCTGAGCCGCAAGATCACGGTTCACCATGTAGCCCCAGGTCAACCAGTGCCTGGTTTCAGTGAAGAACTGCGGGCGTTGATGACCTCCTTTGATATGTATGATTCGCCCATAGACATGACCGAGATCACCCATACCTATGGCGTTAGACTCACTTCAGTAGAGGATTTCGCGAGGAACATGATCGCAGGTCCCAAATGAGAGGCGCGCACTCTTTCCCCGAAACTTCGCGCGCAAAACTAGGCTAACGTCTTGGTCATTGTTGGGCAAGTCTTAACCACAAGACCTCAAAACGCACAGGTTTTTATTCTGAAGCTTTGAGTTTAATTGGACGCGCTCGTTATGCTTGGGCAGTCATAATTGCAGGGTCGTGTTACGAGATGACGGAAGAGTTTGAAAAGTTGATCAGACCCATTAGAAACGCTTCTGCGCCGGGAACTCTAGCGGCCTTATGTCTGGCGGCACTGAAAGTCGGTGGGGATTTCCCATACGCCCTGAAACTAGGCCTCGTGACGGGGGCCATCATGTTTCTATTGTCAGCATTCTTCATATTCTTCTAGCGCGCGCGAGGACTAGGTTTCTGCTTTTCTCAATAGTTCTTCAGCGTTCTTGACTGAGATACGGTAAAAGATCAGGGTTGTGACGGCAGCGATTATTGAACTCAACACAACAGCTACATAGAGGTCCATAAAAGGTTGAGCCAGACCTGGGACAAAAGATGAAAGCAGATACGGCGCGAAAGGAACCAGTATTGCTATTGCCACGAGGAAACATAAAATCAGGTTGATGAAGCTCTGCAAAGTTCGGATCATCCTCGGTCGAGGAACTTCAGTAAAGTCGGCTCCCTTTATGCCGTTCGACAATGAAATAGATCCCAATGTGAACACCAAAAAGACCGATTCAAGCAGCGCCACAAACACGGTTCTTAGGGAAGGGTGAAAAGCTACGAATCCGACGGTGCCTGTGACAACCAAGATTGCGAGTGAGAAGAAGACTGTGAAAAAGTACTTGCTCTTCACCAGACTCTTGGGGAAAATCGGAGATGAGTAGATACGCCAGATTGTCATTCCTTCTTCACCTATCATGAACGTACCCAGCATGGTCGCCATAGCAGCGCTCGGAAAGAGGAAAACTAGGGCAACTAAAAACAATGATGCTTCGGTCGGAACTGGTCTCCCCATTTGGCCTAGACCCTGCATGATTGGCGCCAGGATGAGGACTATTGGTAGTATGAAAACAACCATCAACTCTCGACGACGTGAAAACGCCTTCAGATCCTTTCTGATCAGCGCCCCTTCTGTCGTAGAAAAACCTAGTCTGCCGAGTAGACCGGTTTTGGGTGCGTAAACGCCTCGTGATACCGTGATAGCAGGAGGCTCGTAAAGTCCGTACCTTCCGTTGAGCGAAGTGGCAAGGTAGAACAATGCAGCTATGAATCCTAGTGAAAGGATCACGAATGCGATGCCCTGCAATATTAACCCATTCAGGAAAGAGTACAGCGTCATACCCAACCACACAAAAGGTATGAACCAAATCGTGCTCTGCGCTGATGCAATCGTCTGTACCAGATAGATTCCCCCTGTGCCCGAAACCACGTAGAAATATACGATATAGAACACCAGGAAAAACAGCAGAGAACCCACGAATCTCACCCAAATCGCGGCTCGACCAGAGGACTTGTAGATTGCGCCTATGAATCTGACCTGCAGGACTCTGAAAACCTCAGTCACTGCACTGGCCATGAAAGCAGCGGCGCATACGGCGAGGACCGTTGCTGCGGCAGCGACGACTTGGCCAGTGAACATGGAAAACAGGATTATGGCCGGTGCGATGAACACTATTGAGACAAGCGGAAAACCGAAAAGATTGGCCAGAATGGATGCAAGAGTGTGCTCCCCCCAAGTGATGGGCAGCCAATAAGGCGCCTGAGAGGAAAACTTGGCTCCGCTACGCTGAATCTGCTGCATCATAGTCAAAACTAAACTATAAATCAGCACCAGAGTTGGCAGGCCAAGAAAAAGGCTCAACATCCCTTGGTTAGCCAGAGCGGCAAAATTCGGATCAGTCGCCGAGGCTGAAACGTAAAACATCCCCGCAAGTGCGCCGACCACCAGACCTAGAACCAAAGCCCCTCCATAGAGCACGTAAGTGAAGACTCTGCTCTCGCGAAATCGTGTCAGTCTCCTCCCCCTGAGAAATCGACCAGACTTCATATCTATTCGTATAAGGTGCAGTACGTTCTTCCAGTTCATTTCAACAGTTCCTCAACAACTGGTCTTATGTCGCCAGTGCCAGTCAACTTGAGGAAGATATCCTCCAAAGCGGAATCAGGCAGCTTCGCCATTTCCCTCAACTCATCCATCGTACCTAGTGCCAAGAGCTTTCCGTGGTACATGATGCCTATGCGGTCGCAGAGCGCTTGGGCTATTTCCAATACGTGTGTAGACATCATCGTGGTCACCCCTTGAGCTTTCAGCTCATGCAGAAAGTCTTTGACAATTCGAGCTGACCTAGGGTCTAGACCGCTCAATGGTTCATCAAGAATTAACAGCTTTGGTTTGTACATAAACGCCGAGATCAATGCGACCTTCTGTTTCATTCCCTCGGAGTAGCTGCTTATCATGTCGCCTTCCCTGCCCTCTAGCTCAAGGGCCTTCAGATATTCGTTGATTCTCGCTTTCTTTGCTTCTGTCTGCATGCCGTATACATCGCCTATGAAATCCAAGTATTCGATTCCAGTCAGGAACTCGTAGAGACGTGGAGATTCTGGAACGTAACCGACGAGCCTTTTCACCGCAACTGGGTCCTTCTTCACATCTATCCCCAGGACACTAAGCGTGCCCGAGTCAGGCTGAACCAAACCGAGAAGCATCTTCATGGTGGTTGATTTGCCTGAGCCGTTTGGCCCCAATAGACCGAAGATTTCACCCGATCTGATGTTCAAGTCAACGTTGTCAACGGCCCAGATTTCGCCATAGCGCTTGACTATTCTCTTGATTTCGACCGCAGACGAATAGTCTGTTGCCATCATTAACGCACTCTCGACATTAAACAACAACCTATGTATTTGAAATCGGCTTATGTCTTTCCATTTTCTGTTTGAGGGGGCAATTTCAGCGCGCTGCCTTGTCCCGAAATTATGTGTTGAAGTAGGTTGGTGATATTGCCTTGTCGGGTCTTCCAGTGTTTTCGGCTGCTTCTCTGTTTAGAACCAGACACATGATGCTGTAGAGAGCGTAAGTAGCTACGCTTTTGAGACCTCTGGCCTTGTTCATGGTCAAGCCGTATTGAGTCTTCAAGAAGCTGTAGACAGCTTCTATCGTTGGTCTTTTGTGGTATTTCCTCTTCAGGTTTTCGGGTCTGTAGATCCTGAATTTCTTATCCACTCTGAGGAGACCTTTGACGTTGCGTTTCTGGTTTGCAGGATACGGAATCACTGCTTCAACAGTTCTTCTGATTTTCTCGTCGCTGTATTGGCTGTCAGCTATTACGCGTTTGAGTTTGGCTCCTGCGTTGGAGAGGATTTGCCTTGTCTTCTCCAGCAGGGTCGGAGTGTGTCTCTTCTCGTTCTCGTTTGCTGGAGCCACAACGTTGGCCAGTGGGAGTCTGCTTTCAGAATCTATGGACAGGTGAAGCTTGTAGCCTAAGCCGAAGGTTCTGCCTGCTCTTCCAACTCTTGCATCATCGTCAGAGAAGCCTGTTTGGCTGTCTTTGGGGTGGCGCGTGCTCCAAGCCTTCACGAAAGAAGCATCTAGCACAGCGTCAACGTCTGAAGCGCTGCTTCTCTTCAAGAGCGCAACAACCTTGTCCTCTATTATGCTTTCAAGCTTGTCTGCTCCTACCTTTCGGGCGAACCTGCTCAGAACAGACCGTGGATAACCCTTCTCGCCTTTCTTGAGCAGACAGATCTTTCTAAGCCTAACATCAACATCCAGCAACCTAGTCATCTCTCTCAGGCTGCGAACACCCTTCATGTGCATGACGATGAAAGTTCTGAAAAGCCCCACCGGACTTCTAGGATGCCTACCCGGCCCAGCCGTGTGAAAGCATCTGCATACTCTTTCTCAGCAAAGCTTAAGTCCACGTTTCTAAAAGAGGGTTTCAAGGGTCTCGTGTTCATCTTGTCCAGCTAAAGGATTCACCTCCTATGCTTGGGCGTAACACAAAATACGAGACCCCACTTCCCAAAATAAGGTTTCACTCAATTTAGGGACAAGCCAGCGCGCTACTTGTCTGTGGGTTTTCAACATGGCAGAGCCGTTTGCATTCTAATCGTCATCCTCTTACCATACCAATGATAGCGCGCGCTACACGTTTCAGTGTTTTTCTTGATTGATCGATGGTTAATTGAACGAGCGATCGATCTTCTCGCGATGGCCGATGCCAGCAAAACGGCAAGGGTAAGTGGCAAGAAAGGCAACACTGAGGGAAATTCTGGTATGATGTTGTTTAACCTGTAGATTTTTCCGTCGAAAGCGCAGATGTATAGTTCATTCAGGCTGTCCAGTCCGAACGAAGAGATCGTGAGGTTTGAGCTGACAATCAGCGAGTTGCTGGGTGCGCCAGTGCCGTTGTATTCGAGTCTCCAGATTCTGCCAGATCCGTAATCTCCATAGACATAACCGTTGGAAAGCCCAGGCAGCAAGGAGCCGTGGTACAGGTAGCCGCCGATGATTGCGTTTCCAAGGTCATGGGTGTAATTCCAAACTGGCAATTCGAGCCCAGTCTGGTTGCAGCCTGAGGCTGGGTTATAACATAGGGTGCCCTCCATGATGTTCCAGCCGTAATTCTTGCCCTTCTCAACGATATCAATCTCCTCCAGGCGATCCTGACCTACGTCGCCTACCCAAAGCTTTCCCGTGGCAGGGTCAAAGCTGAAGCGCCAAGGATTGCGCAGGCCGTAGGCGTAAATCTCTTCCCTATACCCCAAGGAATTGCCTGCAAACGGGTTGTCAGACGGAATTCCGTAGTTTCGCCCAGCAGAAAATGAATTCACGTCAATGCGCAATATCTTGCCTAACAGCGAAGAGAGGTTCTGCCCGTTTCCAAGCGGATCGCCTCCTGAACCGCCGTCGCCAAAGCCAATGTACAAGTAACCGTGTTCGCCGAATGCAAGCTGTCCTCCCTTATGGTTTGCAAAAGGCTGACTGACCGTTTGCACGACGAACTCGCTGTTGGCGTCAGCCTGATCGGAGTTGTTAGCCATCACCTGGTATCTGGCAATAACAGTCCTTAGCGGGTTATCAGCTACGTAGTCTACATAGAAGTAGCCGTTCTTCGTGTAATTCGGGTGAAAAGCGAGCCCGAGAAGACCCTGTTCTCCGCTGAAGAGCACGTGGCTACTGATGTTCAGAAAAACAAGCGGTGCGCTTACATTTTGCGAGTTCTCAAACACCCAGATCACACCTGGCTGATCCACAACGAAGAGCCTGTTAGTGCCATCGACGGCACCGTAAATTCCAACGGGCTGCGTAAATGTCAGTTGAGGAAACGCAACTTCGACCCCATATCCGCCTTGCGTTTGATCCATCACACTGGGTATTAAACCGGGCAGACATGCAAACGCCGTCGTTAGTAATGGAAAAGAGATTAATGAGGCAAAAAAGATTCTTCTGTTCATTCTGTACCCCGAAATTGATCTCCCAGCAGCAAAAAGAAAAACGTTTCGCCTTTTTCAAAAGGCTCGACAGAGCGCGCGCCGTGCCACTTTAACTTGCCTCTCTGCAAGGTGACGCAGGGTCGCTTGAACATCAGTCTTTTAGGCGCGTTTCAGGGCTCGTCTAGAGTATGGGCTTGACAGGCCATGCTGTCCACCGGGCAGATTCAGGCGTACTATCTGACTTATCCCTTAAGACTTCCAGGCCATTGGACTCTGGGCAGAAGACACCTTCGAGTCATGCTAAAGGACGGCAGGTTTGTCAAGCCCTTGACGGTTGCCCTGAGCCTCTGGAACATCCTCTTGCTACGGCCGAGGATACTATTGGGGCGATGAAATCACGCGCCAAAAACCTTGCGGAGGCAGCATAGCCAGGGTAACGGCGATGACGCCTTCCGCATCACAATAAATAGGCTGAGAACATGGAAGAAAAAACGTGTCCCAAATGCGCCTGCAAAATGCTCTCTGACAAGCGGTTCGGCTCGGGAGCTGTTGAGACGAGCCTATTCAACGAAGGTGAGTTCAGAGGAGACGACATCAAAGCTTACTATTGCAGAAAGTGCGGATTCATGGAGCTCTACAGGATAGAGAATAAGCGTCTTCCAACGGTGACGACTGAGAAGGAACTCGATGAATACTCCGACAATCAGGAATAGCGCACGATCGGATCAATCAATCCAGTCTTCACTATCTATTCCACCATCGAGTAGTCCGGTCTGTTTGCTCGTCTTCCTCGCTAAGTTAAGTCAGCTTAAAGTGAACCTGTAGCGCAGTGGCTGCTGGAACAAATCCTACACTGGGAAAAGACGTCGTATCCCAAGGAAGCCAACCAAAGGTAGCATAAGTACCATCATTCATCGAAAGATTGACCTGGATTAATCGATCGTTGAACTCTGCTACGCTCCATAGCATTACATTTGCTTTTCCTCCAATTTCCTGGCCGTCAATAGTTCCTTTAAATGTCATTGTGCTAGAGTGCGGATCCAGAATGTCAAAGATAGTGTTCGGATTAGTCGGGTCGTATTCTTCAATATTCAGCGATGCAGGCTAATCCGAACCCTCCAGAACCCCAAACTGCGAGAGATTCACATGCACACACTCAGGCACTGGAAAGCAACGATGGAATACCACAGAACTAAAAACATCAAATTCGTCCAGAACATTCTGGGCCACAAGAAGCTTGAAAACACCGACGTGTACACTCATCTGATAAACTTTGAAAGCGACGATTGGCACGTAGCTCACGCCAGAAACCTCGAAGAGGAAAATAAATTAATAGAAGCAGGCTTTGAATACGTACGCTACAGCGAAAAAGACGAAGTCGCTATATACCGCAAACGAAAGTAATCGCCACGGGCTATCTCTCAACCCCAGTAGTATAACTTAGGGCTCCGGTAGTATAGCCCGGTTAAGTATTCCGGCCTTTCGAGCCGGAGACCCGGGTCCGAATCCCGGCCGGAGCACCAAACAATTCCGAGTTTTTGCAGAGACGATACTACCGAGAGAGAACCCTGAAGAACCCTGACGTGAATAGAGCCCAAAACTCAAATACAAGCTCGATGTATCGTTTATTCCTCAAAATGAAAGTGGTTGTCATGACAGAAGCACCCGCTGAATACAAGAAGCTGATGGAGAAGGCCAAGAATCTTGCCGTCCTTCAGTCGGCAGAGGCTATCATTGGTTGGGACATGGAGACTATGATGCCTCCGAAAGCGATCAATCTGCGCAGTCAACAGTTTGCACTGCTGAGTATCCTTGAACACAAGATGAGCACAGACCCGGAAATAGGCAATTTGCTCGAGAGGATCATGCGCCAAAAAGAATACGAAAAGCTAGACAGCATTCAGAAAAGAAACGCATACCTGGTAAAAAAACGGTACGACGAGCAGACCAAGCTTCCTGAAGAGCTCGTCTCGGAAATTGCGAAGCAGTCAGCGCTCACGATTGATATCTGGAAGAAGGCCAAAGCTGCAAAGAACTACGCGATGTTCAGACCTGAGCTGGAGAAGCTTGTGGCGCTTCAGAAGAAGGCCGCGGCAATCTTGATGGAAGTCAAGAAGACCGTCACGCCTTATGATGCTATGATTGACATTTTCGAGCCCAAGATGACGACCAAGGAAATCACGAAAACATTCAACGACCTGAGAGAAGGCTTGGTCGCGCTAATGAAGAAATGCGAAAAAGCGCCCAACCAGCCTGACGTCAGCATTCTGAAGCGAAAAGTCCCTATAGACACGCAACGGAAGATCGCGGTTGCTCTCGCCGAAACAGTCGGCTATGACGTGACCTCAAAACAGGCAGGAGGCAGAATCGACACGACTGAACACCCGTTCACCACAGGCTACTACGATGACGTCAGAATAACAACGCATTACTACGAAAACAACTTTACATCCTCAGTTTTCTCAGTCTTGCATGAGGCAGGACACGCGATCTATGAGCAGAACCTGAACCAAGACTTCATGTACCAACCCGTCGGCTCAGCCTGCTCGTCAGGCCTTCACGAATCACAATCGAGAACATTTGAGAACATCGTCGGCCGCTCACACGCCTTCTGGACATACTTCATGCCCAAACTCAAAGAAACCGCCGGCAGCGCATTAGCCGGGTTGGACCTTGACAAGTTCGTGCACGCCATAAACCAAGTCAAACCCTCAAAGATACGCATAGAAGCAGACGAAGTCACTTACGGCCTGCACATAATCGTGAGGTTCAATATCGAACGCGACCTGTTCGCCGACAAGGTAACCGTCAAAGAGCTGCCTGAAATCTGGAACCAGAGCTACAAAGAATATCTCGGCATCAACATCGAGAACGACTCGGAAGGCGTCATGCAGGACACACACTGGGCAGGCGGCGCATTCGGCTACTTCCCAAGCTACGCGCTAGGCAACATCTACAGCGGCCAGATACTCGCAGCGATGGAAAAGACCCTGCCAAACTGGCGGAAACAACTCGCAAAAGGAAGCCTCACCGAAGTGAAACAGTGGCTCGCCAAGAACGTACACAACCCCTCAAACCTCTACGACCCAGCAGACCTGATCAAAAGAATCTCGGGCGAAGAGCTGAACGTGAAACCTTACCTGAAGTACCTGACGGACAAGTACTCCAAACTCTACGGCTTCTAGCCTAACCCTATTTTTTCTGCTTAGATTCGAGCAGCTTCAAGACAACGTAGAGCACAATCCCGCCTGCGAAAAGTCCGACGCCAGTCCAGCCGATCGTGGCATCATAATAGTTAGCGCCGTACAGGAACAGGACAAAACCTATTACCACGACAAGCAAGCACAGTAGAACCTTCCACGGCATCTGAACAACTCCACAACCCAGTTTTAAGCCTCATACAATAACTTAAGGTATATAGACTTACCGATAAGAAAACCCCGCGCAACGCTGGCAAGAAAAGCCCTATATGACGCAAAAACAGCGGGACTTGCAGAATAAGCCCGCGTGATTTCGGCACTTTTCCACAAACCGTCGGCGACAGACCTGTCATCACACTTAAAATCGACAGTTGAGCGCTGAGTCTTCTGGTTTCTGCAACGACTTCGGCATTCTATTCCGACAGTTTTATATACAACATGCGACCTCACACCTCAGCGTGAAAGAAAAATGTCGGCACATGAAATGAAGAAGCCAGAAAACAAAGAAGAACTTGTCGAAATGCTGACGGAAGCAGTCAAAAAGGCAGCAGAAAACAGAAGCGTCACACGCGGCAAACCAGCAAAACCCACCGTTTCAGGAACCGCTGAGGCCCTGAACATACACAGAGACACGTTGCACACGTGGCTTAAGGAATTCAACGTTGACTTCAAACAGCTCACAGACAATATGCCGACACCCTCGGAGGACATGGAAATGTCATGCAAAACATACCTAATAGGCGAAGCACTCATCGGAGAAGGAAACGAAGTAGCCCATATCGACCTGCTGATAGGCGACAAGAATGGCCCAGTTGGCGAAGCGTTTGCCTCAGGCTTGACCAACCTTTCAGCAGGACACACACCGCTCCTTGCAGTCATAAGGCCCAATCTGCCGCCCAAGCCCCACACGTTGCTAGTGCCAAAAGTGACCGTCAAAAACATGGAAGACGTGGGCAAAATCTTCGGACCCGCACAAGCCGCAGTTGCCAAAGCAGTCGCTGACTCCGTTGAAGAAGGAATCATACCCAAAGAAAAAGTGGACGACTGGGTGATAATCTGCAGCGTCTTCCTGCATCCACAAGCAACAGACTCCCGCAAGATCTATCATTACAATTACGGAGCAACCAAGCTGGCCTTGAAGAGAGCACTCGCAAAGTACCCGTCACTCGAGAAGATAATGTACGACAAAGACAGAGCCAAACACCCGATCATGGGGTTCAAAGTGCCGAGACTGTGGCGACCACCCTACCTGCAGATCTCACTTGACGCTCCTGACCTGGAAAGGTCAAAGAAGATCATAGCTCAACTGCCAGGCAGCGACAGGATAATACTGGAAGTCGGCACACCGCTGATCAAGAGGTACGGGGCGAAAGTTATCAACGACCTCAGACAAGTGGCTAGGGACGTTTTCTTCGTCGCAGACCTGAAGACATTGGACGTTGGAAAAGTCGAGGTTGACATAGCGTACGATGAGACAGCAGACGCCGTCGTCGCTTCAGGACTCGCGCCCGCCGAAACACTGGACTCGTTCATACACGAAGCAAAAAGACTCGCAATATACGCTGTCGTGGACATGCTCAACGTTGATGACTCACTCAAGAAGCTGAAGTCGCTCAAAGAATTTCCGGACATAGTCATACTGCACCGCGGGATAGATCAAGAAACAGGAAGGTCACTGGGACTCGAACGCATCCAAGAAATCAAACAAACATTCAAGGACAAAAAGTTCCTCGTCGCAGTTGCAGGCGGCATAGTGCCTGAGACAGCAAAAGAAGCACTTGAGAAAGGCGCAGACATCATAATCGTAGGACGCTACGTGACACAGTCAAGAGACATTGAAAGGGCCGTGAGAGACTTCCTAGAAGTAACGCCTGAAATGCGGGAAGACGTAGACCTCTTCAGGGTCCACGTAGAATAACTATTTCCATCCTTTTTTTATCTGAAGAGTCTGAACGCAACATAGGCTGCCACGAAGATCGCGAGGGATGTCGCAAACACCGACAAGAAATTGAACGTCTGCGCGATGAAAGGACCCACAAAAGCCCCTATCGCACTTCCCAATCCCATCAGAACGTTGAACAAGCCTGCCTTCCTAGCAGGTATGAGCTCCATCGAGAGCGAAAGCGTGTAAACCAGAAACATCGCATAGGCGAACCCCATCAGAATCAGGATCCCAGTCACGAACGTCACGGCATACGCGGCAATCTGCAGGCTTATGATCAACAAAAACGTGAGAAAACCTCGGAACAACACCACCTTGCTCAGGTGCTTTTTGCCCGCCGATTCGTTTGAACGGCTGCCGGCAAACGCGTAGCCGGCAATAGCTCCGCTTGAGTTCAAAACGAAGATTGCGAACACTATCCCTTCAGGAAGACTTGCGGCATGCACAACATTCGAGACAAAGATGGGCATGGGCGTGAACAATATGCTTGTGGCCAAAGAGAAAAGAACCAATCCAGCACCGAATATTCCCACGCTTTCCTTCTTCAGTTTCTCATCAACCAACACGCCGTCCATAATCTTTGAAACCAAGAACAGGCCTCGTGAC
Organism: Candidatus Bathyarchaeota archaeon; assembly: GCA_963769845.1. Lineage (GTDB taxonomy): Archaea > Thermoproteota > Bathyarchaeia > Bathyarchaeales > Bathycorpusculaceae > JBGQMW01. The sequence continues at coordinate 33,840 of CAVYNL010000016.1, forward strand.
GCAAAATCCAGTGTCTTCTCTATGCTGACCAAGCCTCTTTCGAAGATCATGGCAGGATCCTTGATCAGAAAAAAGGACAAGACAAACGCGACCAAGTTCAGGCCGCTACAAACAAACAATGTGTTGGCTGGACCGACACCCAAGGTCGTGAGGACAAGTCCCAATAGCAGGCCGACGAGCCAACCGACTTCTGTAAAGCCCTCGTAGAAAGCGAAAGATCTCTCCCAATCCTCATGGGAGTACAATTCAGCAATCAAAACATTCTTGGGCGGTTCACTCGCAACGTGCACGACCGCAAGGACGGCGTACAAAGCAATCAGCAACCACACAGATGATGTGAGCGTAAAAACGTAGAGAAGAATGGTCAAAGCAAAGAAAGACAGCAGAATATACCGTTTGTAGTGCCGTGTCTTATCGCATATGTAACCCCAGAAGAACGACGCAGGAATCGCCGCGAACAAGGCTATGGCCGAGATTATTCCTATGTAGAACAGACCGTTGCCGGGCTCGATGGACACTATGTAGAGAGGCAGGAAAATGGACAGCAGCCCGAACCCCATTTCGTGGAAGAAGAACCCCAGTCGCCACATAGCCAAAAAACGTTCCCAAAGTAGAATTAAAACCTTTGGCCGCCCAGCTCCCTTTCTTCCGGAGACCTGGCGATAAGGTCCATAAATCCTTAATAGTGAGATGTTCAACTTTCATAACACTGCCGCAGAGGCTGTCAGCAATGGCAAAGTTCAAAATAATCGTCTCAGACCCCACAGAGGGAACTTCAAAGATAGTTGAGCTCGAAGAAGCAAGAGCTGCCCCGTTGATCGGCAAGAGAATAGGCGAAGTGGTAGAGGGCGCGGTCGTGAACCTCCCTGGCCAGAAAATCCAAGTGACTGGGGGCTCAGACAAGGACGGCTTTCCAATGAGACCCAGCGTCCACGGCGGAGTCCGCAGAAGAATCGTCTTAGCCCGAGGAGTCGGCTTCAACCCCACGAACGAAGGACAAAGAAAACGCAAAACAATCCGCGGAAACGTCATAACAGACGAGATCGTGCAAATCAACATGAAGATCGTGGGAAAACCAGAACAGACAAAAGAAGAAAAGAAAGCAAGAGCAAAAGCAAAGAAGAAGAAGCCTCCTGCAGAAAAGGAAGCCAAGACAGAAGAAAAACCCCAGGCTGAAAGCCAAAAAGCGAAAACTTCCTAATCTCTTTTGACCTTGAAATAGCAATCCTCGCGATTCTCGCAGTAATAGCTGGCGGTGTGATCGGCGGAATCATAGGCGACCTATTCGGAGGACTTTTCGGCGTAATAGCAGGACTTGTAGCTGGAATAGTCGCAATCTTGGTGAGCATCGTAGGCGGAATAATTGCAGCCATCGGCGGACTGGTAGGCGGAGCAATAAGAGGATAGAAAACTAGACTCCAACAAGCAGTCTTCCGTATTGCTTACTCCGAAAGCATATCAGAAGTATTAGTTTGAACATTGGATGCACTCAAAGGCGACACACTTATTATGGGCTTGGATGACTGTACAATGAGAATCACGACTTTCACGGTGACAGAGGAAATAAGGGAATGAGCAAAGAGCACACAGAAAAAGCCATAGCTTTGCCGCGTCAACCAGAGGTCAACATTGGAACGATGGGTCATGTTGACCACGGCAAAACAACGTTGGTGCAAGCATTAACAGGCGTCTGGGCATCAAGACACAGTGAAGAATTGAAGAGAGGCATCACTATCAAACTGGGCTACGCTGACATGCCCATCTACAAATGCCCAAAATGCGAACCGCCAAAAAACCTCTCGACAAAACCAGTCTGCCCAGCCTGCGGTTCCAAAGCAGTTTTCGTCAGAGCAATCAGTTTCGTAGATGCGCCGGGACACGAGGCTCTGATGGCCACGATGCTTTCGGGAGCAGCCATCATGGACGGAGCCATCCTCGTCATCGCGGCGGATGAACCCTGCCCACAAGCCCAAACGCGAGAACATTTGGCCGCAGCCGACGTAACCGGCATAAGAAACATCATCATAGTACAAAACAAGATCGACATCGTCGACGAAAAACGGGCCCACCAAAGCTACACCGAGATAAAGAATTTCGTCAAGGGAACCGTCGCAGAAGACGCACCCATAATCCCCATCTCAGCACAACGCGGAATCAACATTGACGTCCTTCTGCAAGCCATGGAAGAGTTCATCCCCACACCCAAGAGAGACGAAAGCAAACCGCCGTTTATGTACGTCGTTCGCTCGTTCGACACCAACAAACCGGGCACAACCATTGACAAGCTGGAAGGGGGCGTTCTCGGAGGAACGATAATTCAGGGCACGTTCAAGGTTGGCGATGAGCTGGAGATAAGCCCAGGAATAGCTGCCGAAGGCAAGAACATCTACACTCCGCTGTTCAGCGAAGTCGTGAGCATGCAGGCCGGAGGCAAAAACGTTGAAGAAGCCCACTGCGGCGGACTCGTCGGCGTTGGCACCCTCCTAGACCCCTCCTACTCCAAGGCAGACGGGTTGACAGGAAACATCGCAGGAAAAACAGGCATGCTTCCCCCAACACTGACCGAGCTCACACTGCAGACACAGATTCTGGACCGTGCAGTCGGAACAAAAGAACTGGCAAAGATCGACGAAGTCACGATGAACGAAACCCTGCTGCTACACGTGGGCGCTGCGATAACAATGGGCAAAGTCGCGTCTGTAAGAAAAGACAACGTCCTCATCAAACTCACACGACCTGTATGCGCACAAACAGCATCACGAGTCGCACTGAGCAGAAAAATCGGCGGCAGATGGAGACTCATAGGCTTTGGAATGATCAAGTAAAATGAAGGCAGAACCCAAGCCTCAAAAGAAACCCCTGAAGGTAATCCTAGATTCAAACGCCCTCTTCACACCCCTACAGTTCAAGATCGACATTTTCGAAGAACTCCAGACCCTTCTAAACAGAAGATTCGAACCCGTTCTGCTCTCCCCAGTAAGACAGGAGCTTGAAAGACTCTCCAAAGACGACTCTCCTCAGATGCGCAAGAACGCTGCCTTCGCCCTGAAACTGGCAGAAAAATGCAAGATTGTCATGATAGACGAAATGGGGACAGACAATGTAGACGACGCAATAACCAAAGTCGCGGGCAGAGGCGGATGTGCAGTGTTCACCAATGATAGGCAGCTTAAGAAGAAGCTAAGAGATATAAATGTGCCAGTTATCTATGTGAGACAAAAGTCACGTCTAAGTATTGACGGGAGGCCATAGTTCCTGTTTAAACTCATCACTCTTGAAGACACAATTCGGATTCCACCCGAGACGTTCGGCAACCCCCTCGAGGCGGTTGGACACCAGCAGGTTAAAACAAAGTATGAAGGAGTTGTCGATGAAGAGCTGGGCTACGTCATCGCCGTGACACAAGTGAAAGTGAGCCCCATCGGGAAAATCATCCCAGGCGACGGCGCCACCTATCACAAAGTCAATTTCTCGTTGCTAACCTTCTACCCGAAGATTCAGGAAATAGTCGAAGGCGAAGTCGTGGAGATCGCTGATTTCGGCGCTTTCGTGCGCATCGGACCCATCGATGCACTCCTCCACGTTTCACAGGTCATGGACGATTTCATATCCTACGACGAAAAACAGGGCGTTCTTCTGGGCAAAGAATCAAAACGCAAACTAGCCAGCGGCGACCAAGTGCGCGTCCGCATAACAGCAGTCTCGTTGGGCAGAGCCGGAAGCTCTGGAAAAATAGGCGTGACAGCCAGACAGCCCTTCCTTGGGAAAATAGAATGGATCGATTACGACGTGCAGAAGATCAAGGAAGCCGCTGAAAAGAAGCCCGCAGAGAAAGAGGAAGCGCCACAGCAGAAGAAGAGTGTAAAGAAATGAGCGAAAAAGCCTGCTCGGTATGCCACTTTCTGACCAAGGCAAACGTCTGCCCTAAGTGCAAAAACACAAGTCTGAGCGACGATTATGCAGGACTTGTAGTAATCTTTGACCCTGAAGGGTCATCAGTAGCCAAAGCAATGAACATCAAAGAGAAAGGGCGCTACGCGTTAAAGGTAAGATAGATGGGTATAAAATACGTTCTAACGCCTGAACTGCGTATAGAACTGAAGAAGCCCCTTGGAACCCTCATCAAAGGCCCTTCTACTGCAACGATGAAAAAGCTAAAGGAAATGGTAGCCAGAGATAACCCGCCCATCATAGTCTCAGTGGGAGACTCAGTCTCAAAGAACCTACACCGTTATAATTTCTGCCCCAAACTCGCGATTGTCGACAACAAGCGCATGAGAAGAAAAGTGCAGCCAACGGAACTCCAAGCCGAAAAAGTCGTCCACGTTCAAAACCCTCAAGGAACACTCACCGAAGAAGCCATCAAAGCAACACGAAACGCGATGGAAGGCAAGCAAAGCGTGGAGATTGTTGTGGATGGTGAAGAAGACCTGTTGGCCCTCACAGCCATATCGAGCGCGCCCGAAAACTCGTACATCGTGTATGGCCAACCGCTAGAGGGCATCGTCGTCGTCAAGGCTACCCCAGATAAGAAGGCCGAGATAGCTGCCATCCTTGGAGCCATGAAGAAAGGCTCGAAAAACTAAATAAGAACCCCCCCCTATCAAGTCAACACCGCACGCGAGGAAAGGTCATGGAAGTCAAAATACTGTCAGAGAAGACAAACCAACTGCTGAAGCGAAAGGAAATCCAGTTCCAAGTGGAACATGAAAAGCCAGGCAGCACCTCAACAAGACTTGAAGTGAAAAGGGCAGTTGCTGGTGCTCTGAAGGTTAACGTTGATTTGGTTTTCATCAGAAAATTCGAGACCAAAACAGGCACGCACACGGCATTTGGGACAGCAAACCTCTACGACTCGGTGGAACATGCTAAGCGTGTCGAGCCCGCTTACATCGTCAAACGGAACATCCCTGAGAAGCCCAAAGAGGAGAAGAAGGAGTAGTAGACCATGTCCAAGAAACCCAAGAAGGAAGAGGCACCAAAGAAAGCCGAAGAACCCAAGAAGGAAGCTCCAAAGAAGCCCGCAGAGGCGCCCGTAGAAGCCCCGAAGGAAGAAGCAAAGCCTGCAAAAGTCGAGAAAGCGCCGAAACCCGAGAAAAAGAAGAAAGAAGAGAAAGGCGTCTATACCTTGTACAAGGTTGACAACGAAAAAGTCGTGAGACTCCGCCCAATCTGCGAACGCTGCGGCCCAGGCTACTTTATGGCTGACCACGGAAACAGGTACACTTGCGGCCACTGCGGATTCACAAAGTACAAACCTGCGAAGGAATGAACAGCTTTAAATCAACCAGCGCCTTCTGATAGTTCCTGATGGTTTAGATGATCAGAGTTAACGTCGCAATATCCAATGTTTCCGCTGAACGTTTTCTGGATTTCAGACAGCCTATTCCGCCTATCCAGATAAACACGAACCTCAACCTTACAGGCATGGAAAAGAAGATTGACAATTCACTCGAGGTTCCATTCGTGCTCACGATCAATTACGCCCCATCCTTCGCGCAGATAAACTTGAAAGGACGAGCCTACGTAATTGGCGAGAAGGGCGAGATTGAAAAAATATTCAAAGAATACGAAGAGAAAAAGCCCCCGCCACTAGTCATCGTTCAATCAGTGTCAAACGTGGCGTTCACCGAGTCGGTTTTGATTTCTAGAACGTTGAACATTCCACCGCCGATTCCTCTGCCGCAGATGCCCGAGAATCAACCTGTGGACAAGAAAACCTCCGGTAAAGAATACACTGCATAGCAAGAAAAGAAGAAAAGGCTACTTTAGCGGCACGTACATTGAAGAGCGCGAGGCGCCGATGCCTGGCGTTCCGTGCCTCACCGGCTTGTTTGTGACCGCAAACTCGCCCAAGTAGTGGCCGATCATCCCGGGTTTCATCTCCACCGCGACGAATTCTTTGCCGTTGTGAACCTGAATCGTGATTCCCACCATTTCTGGCAGAATGATCATGTTCCGCACGTGCGTCTTAACAGCTGCAGTGCCTCCCTTTCTGAGCTCTTCTTTCGTCCGCCTTACCTTTTCAAGCAGTATTCTCTGCTCCGGCTGTAAGCCGCGGTGGAGGCTCCTCCGTTGTCTTGAAGGGAGAAGGTTGATGAATTCGTCCATTGACATGTTCTGCAACTGGTCAAGCGTCAACCCGCGGTACATGAATTCCTTCGGCATTTTTGTTCACCCTAATGGTAAATCCTGAGGCTATAACCTTTCTCCTACTCTGGTGCTATCTTCTTAGCGCGATCACGCGCGCTCTTCCCTTTCCTTCCGGTGCCTCTAGCTGCGATCAGTCCGACTTTTTGTCCTGGCGGTGCACCGTGCGAAGTGGTAGTCACCTTCCGTGCGCTTCTCTTGCTACTGCCGTACGGGTGTACAGCCGCGACCATTTTCCTTCCACTGGTTCTTGGGTATTTGCGGCCTCTTGCCCTCATCAAATGGAACTTGGTGCCCGCCTTCAAGAACGGCTTATCTGTCCTGCCTGCCCCTGAAACCACACCTATAGTTGCCCTGCAAAAATCCGCTATGTACTTGGATTTTCCTGATGGAAGCGTGATGATCGTTCCCTGTGGCGTGTGCGAAACAACAGTCGCGAACGCGCCCGAAGACTTTGAAAGCTTACCACCGTCTCCAGGACGCAGTTCTATGTTGCAGACCATTGTGCCTTCAGGGATCTTTCCAAGCGGAAGAATGTTGCCTACGTCAACCGAGGCTTTTCCACCGATCTGGATCTGGCCACCCGTGAAGACTCCTTCTGGAACGACGGTGTAGCAGGTTTCTCCCGTTCTCGAACCTTATCAGTGCAAGCGGAGATCCTCTTCCAGGGTCATGAACAAGGTCCTCAATCACGCCTTTGATTATTGTGTCAAAACATTCCTTGACTCCTATAGCTGAAGGGTACCTTGCTGGCGCGACTCTCTTGTGTGTTGATGCCCGGAATGTGGGGGCGCCGCGCCCGCGTCTTTGAACACGTATCCTCTTTCCCATTAGTCAATCCACCATACTTACAGTAATCCAAGTTTGATAGCAACGTCAGCTGCTTTGAAGTCAGGAGTCAGCTTGACAAAAGCCTTCTTTTCTCCTCCAGGCGTAATCAGAACGTTGACACTTTCAACTTTCACTTCGTAGAGCTTCTCAACCGCCTTCTTGACATCAAACTTGTTTGCCTTCAAGCCTACGACGAAAACCAGCTTGTTTTCTTTTTCAACCATCAAGCTGGAAGATTCCGTCATCAACGGGTAAAGTATGACCTCATACGGTTCCATCTGGCTTTCCTCCCTTACCATATAGCTGGCCTAGCTTCTCAATAGCGCTGCTCGTCCAGACAGTCAGCCTTCCAGGATGCGTTCCAGGAGCAAGCATTTCGGTATTCAGAGTAGAGACTGTAGTAACTTCTACGCCAGGTATATTTTGAGCTGCCTCAGCCACTCCCCTGTTCTCAGCCACAACTATGAGCGGCCCAACGGCATGCTTCATCTTTCTTCCCCTGCTCTTGCCCCTCCCAGCACGTATCTTCCTGCTTTCTCTAACACGGAAGAGTTCAGAAAGCACGCCTAATCGAATGAGAGCCTCTTCAACCTCCCTCGTCTTGCTCATCGCCTCAAAATCATCCGACACTACCAAAGGAATCTCCGGAACATCCTCAACGTTGTGCCCCCGTGCAGCAACAACCTTCTTCGAACCCGTAGCAGCAATCGCTGAAAGCAGAGCCAACCTCTTCTCTTTCTTAGGAATCCTCTTGATGATAATCTTTTCAGACAGTGGAGGATGCCCTTGTCTACCGCTCACCGTTCCAGGCGCGAAAGCTCCACGACCGCTCGCGCCCTTGCGTCTCGGAATCCTTGCCTGCCCACTGCCAGTGCCTCGAGATTCAGCTGAGGTTCTCTTGCCGGCCATCGGGTCTCTGCCCTGCGGCTGAAAACTGTTCGACTGTATCGCGAGTACAGCTCGCTTTATCACATCAGGCCTCAAAGGTGTCCCAAAGATATCGGGCAACTCTATTTTTCCCGTCGATTTGCCCTCAAGGTCGAGGATTTTCACAGTCTTCTTCGCCATTCGTGTTCACCGCTCATCTTCCTTGAGGCGATTCCAACGAGATCTGCGTAATCTGCATGGGCTCTTCGCCGAAACCCCTCGGCGCACGCGCTGGAAAACGCAATCTTATTGGACGTTTCTCCGTGCCAGCTATGCTTCCATCGAGCAGCATGTATGGACCCCGAACTAGGCCGTACCTCAAGAAACCGCCCTTTGGAGTGATTTCCTTCCCGTCCTTGCCTATCTTCAAAATGCGCTTGTTGTATTCAGTCCTCTGGTGGTAGCCCATCTGTCCAGCTCTTGCAACGCTGTACATGACGTGGTGCGGGTTCCACGGACCCAATGTGGCTACGCCTCTCTTGGTTTTCCTACCCTTCGCCTGAAGTATCGTTACGCCGAAACGTTTCACAGGCCCTTGGAAGCCTTTCCCGGTCGATATCGAAGCCACGTCTACAAACTGGCCTTCCTTGAAGATCTCCGCAGGCGTCACTGTCTTGCCCAGCAAGGTCTTAGCGTACTCATACTGCTGCTGGACCGTGCCTCCGCCCATCTCGATCTCCGCCATGTCCGGCTTCTTCCTAGGCATGCTAGCCTCCTTAGGCTGGTTGATGGCGATAACGCGGACTTTCACTGTTCTTGGCAGGTTTTCTTCAACTTTCTTCAAAGCTTCTTCAGTGCCAAAGGTTTCAGGAAGCGTAAGCACGCGGTCCAACCCGGCAGGAGGGTCCTTAATCCAAGCTTCGGCAACGCTGCGAAGCCCGTAAACGTCTTTGATGTAAGTTTTGACGGCGCAGATAAGAATAGGAGGCGTCTCCAATATAGTGGCTGAACGCATCACTTCCTTGCCGAAGTCAGGTGAACGCTTCTTGTCCTCGATGCCAAATATATGAGTCATGCCAGCCTTGAAACCCATAAAGCCCAGCAGTCGGGGGGTTTCAGACTGTATCTTCGGCCAGAAGCGTATCCTGGCCAAAACATGGTCAGAACGTTTCCTAGGCAAATACGCGAGCGAACCGTGCCTAGGAGCATGCGTTTTTCTGTGTCCCATTGTCTTCCCGCTTCATCTCGTCTACAAATGAGAACAACAGGCTATCAACCTAGACCCAGATGGTCAAACCTAACCTATTATTCCCACGCATCATTATGTAGGTGCTTTTTTAAAAGAAGCAGAGGAGTATTTATGTCTTTTTCGCCATTCCAACCCTCAGCTGCTTGAAAGAACAGAATGAGCGAAATTACGATTCTCCCGCTGCAAGCATCGAGAAGCCAAGTTCGCCCAATACCAACTCAACCAGAGAACGCACGCCTCTCAGGTATGCGTTCAACGTTTCATTACGGTTTCGGGCAAGCATTAAATCCGCGAAGAGCGAGTTACTTTGGGGTCTGAGATTGGACAACACGTCAAGAATCGCAAACGCCTTGCACAATTCAGGCTGCTTAGAGTTCGGCAGCTTCCGCATAAAATCCGGCGCGCCTAGCCCCTACTACATTGACCTCGCACACCTTCTTGCGTCGCCAAAGGATTTTTGCTCTCTCGTAGACGTTGCCGTAACTGAAATAGAAAAGCTCACGTCCAAGCAGAAAATCGCCAAGTTGGCATCGATAGAGTTGAAAGGAGCTCTGATACTTCCAAGCATAGGCTGCCGTCTGAACATGCCCTGCATCATCGTAAGAAAGAAAGAGAAAACGTACGGTGCAACAGGAAGGATTGCAGGTGCAGACGTGATTAAAGGGGAGAACGTATTATTCTTCGACGATGTCGTCAGCGAAGGATTGTCCAAGCTTGAGGGCATAAAGCCTCTTCAACACCTCGGAGCTCACGTTGAAACCATCGTGGTAGTAGTCGACAGAGAACAAGGTGGAAAAGAAAACCTCGAAAGACTTGGCTTCAAAGTCCACGCCCTTGCAAGGATCTCTGACCTGGTCGCCTCTCTTCTCAGGTCCAAACGCATCTCGAAAGAGCATGCCTCCCAAGTTTTAGAGTACATAAAGAGAAAACCCTGACCACCAGAATCTGGTACGGTTGCACGACGATAGTTTAATTAATCCAGCATAGATAAAAATGGAAACACAGGTATCTGGAGAAAACAGCATGGAAAAGAGCAGTACTGAACCAGTATCAAAACCTCGAAGACCCTTCTTCATCTCGTTCGTGAACAGAATCGGAGGTGTATTCTTAGCTCCGGACGAAACGTTCAACCAGATCGTCACAGACAAGGTCAGCTTCTGGGAATCGTTCCTCCTCGTAGTCATGCTGGTCGCTATCGAAGGCGGCATCGTGTCCTCTTTTGCCTACAGAGTCGTCTCCGCCATAACTGGCCTCATGAACCCTCTCACGGGCGCAACATTGCCCATAGGCTTCGTGAACGTGATACTCGCGAGCATGGTGTTCATGATGGTCATAGGCACTCTCATCTTCTGGGTAATAATCACGAGTATAGCCCATCTAGTCGCCCGGTACATCTTCAGAAGCCAAGGCTCCTTCATACAGCTCATGAAACTGTACGGCTACGCACTTGTCCCCTACAGCTTGGCCATTTTGGGGACGGTGCTGGTCGGACTAAGCTGGACAACATGGCCCATTGCAGTGTTCTCCAGCATAATAACAACCTTCTGGGTCGTGCTCCTCATGGCGGTCGCCGTCAAGCACAACTACAAGATCGACATCGGCAAAGGCTTCATCTCATCGTTCATCGGCCCCATGCTCGTGTGGCTCATAATAGTAGGAATCTTCTGGGTATGGGTGATTCTCACAATAAGAACCTTCACAGGAGGAATAGTCTAGATGACGCTGGCACGCATGGTCATAGGCGAAATCTTCATATCCATCCTAGTCATCGGCGTCGTTTACGCGGCTGTCTCGCCCGCACTTCAACCCATCATCTTCCCAAAGATACAGACGCCATGGTTCAACCAAGGAAACAGGGTAACAGACTCCTACAGCCTCGTCAAGGGCACAAGTGTTCCGCATAACATCAGCTACGTTGACCTGAACGCCACAGTCAAATTCGGAGCAATATCCTTAGTCTTCTCAAACGACCCAACTCTGGCGCTAGGTGCAACGTTTGACCGAGCAGAAAACGCCTCGCAGCTTGGAACAAGCCGGACAACAGACGGCCAGGTCCTCCGCGTTAGCATTTACGGCGAAGCAGGACTTCTCAACCTCACACTGGGAACAAGTTATCAGTACAACGGAAGCCTAAACATGCGAATAGGCGGCGTCACGATGACCATAGGCCAATACTCCAACATAAGTAAGCTCAGCGTGAGAGTAGAGTACATCGGCGGCATAATCCTAGATATCAAAGACAGCGCCTCCTTTGAGCGACTTGACCTGAGCCTTAACCTCGGCGGAATCCAACTCAACTCTGATGCCAACCACATTCTCAAAGACGCCACCATAAACATGAACATCGACATCGGCGGAGCCGCACTAGGCCTAGGCATCAACACCGACCTCATCGGCGCAAGCCTAGAAGCCAACGTCGACATAGGCGCAATCACAGTAAACACCGATAAATTCACTGGCACAACTAGCACCAACCACTGCTCAGTCAAAACCGCAGGCTACGACCACGCAGCCAAAAAAATAGACATCAACGCACAAATCGGACTCGGCGGCCTCACACTCCAACCCACCACACAAACCCTCCCAGGAGCCTATACATAAAGCCCCAGGTCGAGTTCGATATGACGATAAGCAACAGCCCAGTCCAATGAGAAAGAACCCGATGAACCCCAATGGCACAGCATATGCGAACGGAGCACATACCTTCTTAACTAGTTCTTATTTTGACCCTGATTGAATTAAACCGAGGACCCGCTCCCAGAATCTGGGGATTACTCGATGCCAAACTGTTCAAGGGAACACCGTATTTATCAGTCAAATGTCTCGACGCGCGCTCTTTGAGTGGTCAACTGATAGCAGAGACAGCCAATTCACTGAGCATGTCGGTTTTCAATCAAGCTTGACACAATGCGCTATCTGAAGTGCTCCTCGATCAGACCCGCAATCTTTTCAGCACACTCTTCAGGCGAAAACCTTGTTGTGTCCAGCATCAGCTCAGGCGTCAAGGGCTCCTCATACGGTTGCCCAACCCCCGGCACGTTCAAAGCCCCACCCTCCAAAGCCCGGGCGTAGATCCGCTTCGGCGCAGAAAACGCTTCACCCCGACGAGCCTCACGCTCCATACAAACATCCAAAGGACACACCAAATAGGCCTCAGCAAACCGCCCAATCCGCTTCCGCGCATCATCACGATAACGCCGCAAGTTCCCAGTTCCATCAATCACCACGTTCACCCCGTTCTCCGTCAACAGCGAAGCAACATAAACAAGCGTCCCATAGACCACATCCCGCTCCTCCAAAGAATAACAAGGCCGAGGCGTCACAACCTTACGCAGCGCGTCAGAAGACAACAACTGCAAACGAACACCCCTCTCACCTAGAAGCCTAACCAAAGCCCCAGAAACCACAGACTTACCGCTCCCCGGCAACCCCGTAACCCAAACACACCAACCCACCACCATTAACGCCCACTCCTAACGGGCTCCAAACGCAACTCACGCATAAACTCACCCAAAAACTCACAGTCCCCAATCATGAACAAGTGACTCCTACAGCAGCAGTCTGAACACCCAAAACCAACAACCGGCACACTCCGCTCGCTAAGAACCTCGGCCACACGACACTCCTCACTCTTCTCACCCTCACTCAAAAACACCCTAACAACCTTCGCAACACCAGAGTCCAGCAAATAGTCAATATGCCAAAAACGCTTCTTAGCTCTCCTCAGATGCCGTGCCACACGCTTCTCCAATCCAACCTGACCTGAACCCACATATGCATACAAGCCCCTTTTGAAAGACACCCGGCCTAACGCGCCAACCCTGACGCAGACAGGCTCGACGACGGACACTGCGAGAACGTAAACGCCTTTCATGCCCTTCTATCAGAACTGCCCGGGTTATACCACTTCAGAATCTCTTTAACTGCACCGTCAGAATAGCCCACTTCTCTTAGCCTTCTCCTCAGATCATCCGTAGATTCAACATCCAAATAAGCCACACCCCACACGCACATTAACCCAGAACAATATATAATCTTTAACATCAACCTCCAGACGCGCCCAGCAAGAGCTATTTCAGGTAAGATTCAACATTGTCAAACTCGAACTTCTTGGCCTTAAGAACCTTAGACGCAAAACGGAAGAGCATCTTACGAACGTTCAAGGGCAAATCAGGGTACCACACTGGCGAAGCAACCACCAAGCTGCGCCAAGCATAGAAAGGCTGCACCACACTCAAAATCTCCTCATCCCCAGTCTTATCCAGATAATTCCTCCAAAACAGCAAGAACAACCTCAAGAACGGCTCCTCAAACTCGCCCAACAACCGCAGAGAATAGAACAGATAATTAATCGTCATAGCACTCACATCATCAGCCGGCTCACCCCACTCACCCCTGCTCCGGTCCAGCACAGTGAAATCCAACCCCCGCCTGAACATCACGTTCCAAGGATGAAAATCACCATGCACCTGCGAAAGCCTATGCACTCTCTGCTTGAGCCTCCACCGCCACTCCACACACGCCTTCTCAAAATCAACAAAAAACTTGTCATCAACATAACCCAGACCCGCAGGATAGCTGTCAGTCAAACCGAAGATCCCCTCACCATGACCCAGCAAATCTCTCACACGCCGCACATACAATCCGGGAGCATCCTTTTTCTTAACAGAATGAATCTCCGCCAGATAGTCAGACAAAGCCAAACATCGCTCCTCATCCAACCCTGACAACTCACAAGTGTCCATGACACGGTCCAAATCGACATGATAGAGACTGCCATCAACAAACTCCGTCACGACAAAGAACTCACAGCAATCCCCCAGAGACCGCAGAGTCTCACAATCACTGACGAAAGAACCTACATCAACAGACCGCACATGCCGAGGCAACTTGCTAAAAGCCGAGTGCTGCCAGAGCAGAACACCGGCCCTGTCAGAAAAATGGTCATGCCCAAAACCCTCCTGTCGCATAGTCTCCAAAACCACAGACTTCATCACGCTGTCAACACTGAACTCAACAAGGTACGGCAAACCATAACCAAAACCCTTCAAATCCGCCCCACCACCCATGACACAAACCCTAGAAACCTTCACCTTCGACTTGTACACGGTTGAAAGATACTCCTCAAGCCGCTCAACCTTCAAATCGAACAAGAAATCACACCCGCACCAACAATTGCCAACCACAAGTTAAAAACATAACTATACCCAAACACCACCGCCGCCATTGCAATCTTAAATAGCAACAACCCAAACAGTAGAAGAAGAGGAGAAAACGCGATGTCAAAAGTCAAAGATCCCAAACTAGCGTCAAAAGGACACTTACAAATCGAATGGGCACAAAAACACATGCCCGTGCTAGCACAGATAAAGGAAAGATTCAGCAAAGAAAAGCCGTTCAAAGGCGCAACCCTCGGTGCATGCCTACACGTCACAAAAGAAACAGGCGTCCTCATCGAAACGTTCCTAGCTGGCGGAGCAAAAGTCGCCCTCTGCGGCTCAAACCCATTGTCAACCCAAGACGACGTAGCCGCCGCCCTGGTCGAAGAAGGCGCAAACGTCTTCGCCTGGAGAGAACAAACGACGGAACAGTACTACTGGTGCGTCGAGAAAACCCTTGACTTCAACCCCCTCATAACACTGGACGACGGCGCCGACCTCGTCAGCACACTTCACAACAGAAGACCCGAAACCCTTGAGAAAATCAAGGGAGGAACAGAAGAAACCACTACAGGCGTCCAAAGACTGAGAGCCATGGAAAAAGCAGGGGCCCTCAAATACCCCATAATCGCCGTGAACGACGCTTACACCAAGCACCTCTTCGACAACAGGTACGGAACGGGCCAGAGCACACTCGATGGCATCCTGAGAGCCACAAACATACTGTTCGCAGGCAAATACTTCGTCGTCTGCGGCTACGGCTGGTGCGGAAGAGGAATAGCCATGCGCGCCCAGGGAATGGGCGCAAGCGTCATCGTCACTGAAGTCAACCCCACAAGAGCCCTTGAGGCCGCAATGTCAGGCTTCCAAGTAATGCCCATGGCCAAAGCCGCCGCCGTCGGCGACATATTCGTAACCGCCACAGGCAACACGAGCGTCATCAGAAAAGAACACATGCAAAAAATGAAGGACGGCGCTATACTCGCAAACAGCGGCCACTTCAACGTCGAAGTAAACCCGAAACACCTAGAAGAAATCGGAACCAACAAAAGAAACATAAGACCCAACCTAGACGAATACACCCTCAAAAACGGAAACAAACTCTACCTCCTAGCAGAAGGGAGACTCGTAAACCTAGCAGCCGCCGAAGGCCACCCCTCAGAAGTCATGGACATGTCATTCGCAAACCAAGCCCTCTGCGTAGAACACCTGACCAAAGCCAAGAAAATGCAACCCCAAGTCTACGGTGTCCCCAAAGAAACAGACGAAAAAGTAGCAAGGCTGAAGCTGAACGCAATGCACATGCAAATAGACAAACTTACCAACGAACAGAAGAAATACCTCGGAACATGGGAAGAAGGAACAACATAACAACAGCAACTTTCATGACAAACTTTAAAAGGATTGAGAACGTAAAAAAGCATACAACGGTGAAAGCTAATGGCAAGTAAAGATCAAGCAATCGGTGGAGCAATCTGTCTAGTATGCGTCTTAGTAGGCGTACTCTACACTGCTGGACTTTTCTACTTCGGAGGAAACCCGCTTAACTGGGGTCTTACATTCGCGCTTATAGCCATCCCTGTGTTCGTAGCTTTCATAGCCATAATGGGCATAGGCGCATGGATAGGCTGGACAATGGCAACAACACCGCCGCCAAAACCAATCGAAGAAATCACGAGCGAAATAGAGACAGAACAAAAAGCAACTGAAGAGAAGCCAACAACACAAGAAACACCGCCGCCGCCAGAGGAAGAAAAGAAACCCGAAAAGAAGCGCAAAACCGAATAGTACCCTAAATTCATAGTCACTTTTTTCCACTAACACCCTATTTTGACAGACTGCTAGTCAATCAGGAAACTAGTCTCTGACAGACTTCAGCATACACTTAACGATGTTCTCGCAGACTATACAGTCCTCAGGTATCTTCTCCTTGCTAGAACGTTCACTCAGAAACCCAAGATGGTAAGCACATTTCGCTGCAAGCCCTTCAACAGTGCGTTCAAACTCACGCGGCTGCTCCGGCTTGCTGTCCACGTTTTCCACCGTAACATTCATTGCGGAATCATCGACCTTAGGACCTGCGTCAGACGCAATTCGTTCTAGGCAATGTGGACACGCCAGATAAGGCTCAGGATCATTCACGCGCAAATCCACGACCTTCATCGGAACTGAAAAGGTTCTACCGCACACCGGATTTGAACACGTGAAAACTCGCTCTTCCTCAGTAGAGCCTCTGCTCTTGGCCACAGCATACCCCTTCTAAGAGAAGGAAAACCCTCACTTTATAGCATTATGAACCTACAATCCACATTCAAAATAGCCCCAATCTCTACCTCAACGCCCTTGTAAGGCACGGATGTCCCGCGTTGCCCATTGCTGACAGCACACCCTCATGGATTGTTCCATCCAAGCAGGCTTTACTGATAATCCTTATTTCGGATTCATAACCGTTTTAATTATCAAGACTCACTGTTTCTCAGATTCGAACGGTGGAAAACTTGTTCAACATCTGGGTAAAAATAGACAAGCCCCTCCCTTGGATCGAACTCAACGGAACCTACGAAACGCGGAAAGAAGCCAAGAAAGCAGCTGAAACCTTCCTGAACAGTCTACAACTGAGAATCGTCTCAACACCAGAAAAGAAGAGGAAATTAAGAGCACTCGTAACAATGCAAACACACAGAAGATAATCTTAGTACGCGGAACTCAGCCGAGAACAAATCACTCAAATTTCGCGATCCGTCAGACCTGCGAGATCTATTCTCGTTCTTCAAAGCTGAAAAGTAGATGGCGCCGGGGAAGGGACTCGAACCCCTGCGAGCCAAAGGCCCACTGGCTTACTTGTCCATACTTTTCTAAGCCCCTTGGACTCCTGCTGATCTCGAGGCCAGCGCGATAACCACTCCGCCACCCCGGCACTGCATAGAAGTTCTGAACAGTGACTTTTAGCTTTATCCAATGTAAACAATGTCAACCGCAGACAGAAAAGGGGGTTATACAAACCTCATGATAACCATAACCGAAGCCTCGCAAAACCAAACGCACCGAATCTTCGAAGTTAACCCACCGCAACCAAGATTAAGCGTTCCTACAGCCCTATCATACAGAACGCAGAGGGGCAGCTCTTGTCCGACGAACGAAGACGAACAAAATACGATATTTACGCCGACATAATAGAGATAATCGCGCGAAAGGGGCTATGCTCCCTAACGAGAGTCTCGTACGGCGCCAACATGCCCGTGGACAGGACAAAGAAAGAACTGAACTTTCTAGTCTCACATGGTTTCATAAATGAAATCACCCTCGAAAACTCGAAGAAATACAGAGCCACAAAATGGGGACTCCAATATCTGGAAACCTTCAAACGAATGAGAAAATTCTTCGCAGCATTAGAAGGACAATCTCAGTAACAATATGAATACAACGAGCATCCTCGTCATGTGCGTCGCCTTTTAAGGGGTCCCAAAACCGCGCGCGCTAGGGCCCAGAGAGCGATCATAGGCAGAGACGCTCGCATAGAGAACATCTATGGCAAGGAAGTCCTTTTGAGAACTGGCGCGGAGGCAGAAGAGGTCTACGGCGAACGAATCACAATAGAGGCACATTGCCGCATTGATGACGGAATACTGTAAACAGACGAGTTGCGACTAGCCGAAAACGTCTCACTTGCCAAGAACCCCAAGAGAACAAGCACTCTTTCCCATAGGAGAACGCCCATTAGGGGTTCTTCGAGACAGCTAAATCAGAGAGGTCAACACTGTGCTCGAAGACCTGCCTCAGAAATGAAGCCACGGCCAAAATCTGCGGCATTACTTCGGGTCTCGCTTCTCTCGCTACTTCTTCGATTTTAGCAAACTCCTCTCCCATCCTCCCCCGAGTTGCCCGCACCTTCTCTGCCAAGTCTATGTCACCTGCAAGAAATGCCTTCAAAGCGTTCTCATGAGCCTCAAAGCAGATCATATGAAAAGTCACAAACAGCCTCCTCAGCTCTCTGTCAAGCTTCACGCCCTTCGACTCAACCGTCTTGAGCGAAATGCGTACACATTCATCACCGATAGCTTCCACAAGACTCGCTGCCAAACGGTAATCGAGACATTCAATCGGGCTAACACCCAAACTGTCGCTAAGGCTCGGATTCTGGATAATTGTTCGAAGGATACGTACAAGAAGGAAGTAAAGCCTGTTTCCCTCATCATCACGAGCCATCACGCTCTTTGCTAGAGACACGTCTCCATCGACAAAAGCAGAAGCAACATCACGGTGCATGCCAGCGGCAATAGCATACCCCCGACGAAGAATCTTCTCTGGCGGAAAGCCAGAAGGCTCAAGTAAACACTGCAAAACAATGGTTGAGTAATCCTCTTCAACGATCTCCAGCCCAACCAGTCGGCTGACGGTGTTTCGCACAACGTCCTGCACCTCGAAACCAATCCGCTCTTTATCTTCAACACGAATAATGTCAAACCCAAGCAGGTAAGCCCCAATGATCTCACGCCCCAAAAAAGGTCCAGGATGCAGAACGGCAACTCGTGGAGAAGTCTCTGAACCATACGTAGCATCAACAAGAAGTTTGCCATCACCAGTCGGGCTGAGTGCCACGACAGATCCTTTCTGCAAACCGTGAAGCTCAGCCCAAGGCTTAGGCAGACAAACAAAGAAGGTACCACCTGGGGTGCGCTGAACCCTACGCAACTCACTCATCCTCGTTGCCTCCTATCCACAAATTCCAAGTCAAAGAAGGAACGTCTGAGAAAAGAGACCCACCGCATAGATTAACATATCGATGAATCATTCCAGAGCAGTTGCGGAGTCTGCCACAACAGCCAAGAGTGCCGAAGCCCAAAGCGCGCGCTAAAACGTTTCTACACAGCCCAGAACCAAAAAGGTAAAACATGACGTTATTGGACATATAGACCTGATAAACGCAGAGGCGCGCCACTGCAAAGGGTAAAGAAGGTGACTGCCGACACTCTGAGGGGTCTTCAAACTGTGAATGGAAACATGCAGCTTCAGAAAGCCGTAGAGCTCGCAATGGCAGCAGGATACCAACTTAACAAAGAAGCATTCGAGTTTCTAACCTTGCTAGCAACAACCGAAGACCCCGCAGAAGTCGTGACCAAAGCAATAATCCACATCGGAAGCCTCGCTCCAAAGCCATTCTTCATTGAAAGAAAGCTCCTAGAAGAAGTGCTAGAACCAGAGAGCACTGCAAAAGAGGCTAGCATTCAACAACAAGCCATGCAACCTGGCCAAACGCAGGAACCGCCAGAGACGCAACTAACGGAAGCAAAGACCTCGTTTCACCCATTCGCTAAAGAAGTCGATGCGACCATTAATCTAATCGATGATCCAGGCGCAAAGCAGAGCTCAAACGGCACAGTTGAAGATTTCTTGGGGTACTTCCAAGACAGGTTCAAGAGACTGGAAAGGCTCCTCAGACAAAGAATGGACGTAAAGAGTGCTACCTCAGTCTTGGACGCAATACGAGCCCAGCCCAACACCAGACTCAAGGTAATCTGCATAGTAACTGAAAAGAGAGAATCAAAGCAGAGGATGATACTGGCTGTAGAAGACCTAAAAGGTACCGCCACTGTACTTGTGCCACAAAATGCATCCCAAGACCTTCAGAAGAAGGCGAAGATGTTGCTCCCCGACCAAGTCATCTGCCTAAGCGTTGTAAAGACAAGGAGTAACCTGCTTGTCGCAGAAGAGATTATTCTGCCCGATGTGGCCCAAAGAACACAACATAGAGCCTCCGTACCCATATACGCAGTGCTCACATCTGATATGCACGTAGGCAGCACAAAATTCACAAGAGAAGCTTTCAACCGTTTCATACTCTGGCTCAACGGCAAATATGGCAACACAAGAATGAAAGAGATAGCAAGCCATGTAAAGTACATCCTTATAGCCGGCGACATAGTCGACGGAGTCGGCGTCTATCCTAACCAAATCAGAGAACTCGCCGTGAAGGATGCTTACAAACAATATAGGTTAGCAGCAAGATATCTGGAGCAGATTCCAGACTACATAGAAATTGTGATAACCCCCGGAAACCATGATGCCCCAAGAAAAGCACTGCCTCAACCAGCCATAGCGAACACGTTCCTGGAAGCACTTAAAGACTCCCGGAACATCCACTCCTTCGGAAGCCCATGTACAATCGATATACACGGCGTCGAAGTATTGATGTTCCACGGGCGGAGTCTTGACGACATCATATCAACTGTTCCAGGCATGTCACAATCTCATCCAGAGAAGGCAATGAGACTGCTACTGCAAAGTCGACACCTAGCACCACTATACGGCGGAAAAACGCCACTATCCCCGGAAAACAAAGATGCCCTTGTCATAGAAAGAGTTCCTGACATCTTCCACGCTGGGCACGTGCACTCTTTGGAATACAGCAATTACCGCGGTGTCCTACTCGTAAACTCGGGCTGCTGGCAGGAACAGACAGACTACATGGTCAGAAACGGTTTCACTCCCACCCCTGCGAAAGTCCCCGTAGTCAACCTCCAAACGCTAGAAGTATCAATAGTTCCTTTTGACTAACCCGATCCGTACTAGACCGGCATATACACGACATTTTCACATCGGACCCCATATTAAATCTAGCTCTTGCTCGACGCGTGACCGATGCATCTTGGCTCATAATCAACCAAACGACCCAACCTAGCGTCCGGGCCGAACACTTCTTTTACAATATTGCGCATAATCTCCAACCTAATCTTTTTCGTCCGCCCATACCTTCCCATACTCACAACCTTGGCATTCGCGATCCCCATCACATCGAGTTCGTTTACCAGTGCACTGAGACGACGCTGCGTCAAGGGAGTAACACCCAACTCAACACACAATTCAGCATAAACCTCGAATATCTCGCCAGTAGTTGCACCATGCGTGTTTGTCTTGCAAATATGGTAAACACCCAGAACCACGAGTTTTGAGTGGAGAGTCAGGTTTTGCAGAGCTTCAAAAACACGGTTATGTTCGATATGCTTCTCAGCTTCACGCACGTGTTCTTCTGTAACAACCTTTACCCCCCTTCTCTCAGCAACCTCGCCCGCGACACGCAACAAATCCAACGCCCTCCTAGCATCTCCATGTTCAGCAGCGGCCAAGGCAGCGCACAAGCCCAGTGCTGAATCCGACAGACTATTGTCGACGAAACCTGCACTGGCGCGCTCAGAGAGAATGTTCTTCAATTCTGCAGCGTCATAAGGTCTGAAGACAATCTCTTCCTCGCTAAGCGAGCTGAGAACTCGCGGGTCTAGAAACTCCTTGAGCCGGAGATCATTAGAGATACCGATCAAGGTCACCTTACTGTATCTCAAGGATTCGTTAATTCTAGTCAACTCATATAGGAGACTGTCACCTCGCAGCTTCACCAGTGCGTCAGCTTCATCTAGAACGACAATGTAGATTACCCTTGAGAGGTCCACTCCTTCCCTGAGTCTGTCAAAAACTTCTCCTACGGACAGCCCGGTAAACGGGACTGAGACCCCTACATTCTGAGAGAGGTTCGCTAGAACACGGTAGTCTGACCCTGCCATACGGCAGTTCACGTAGCAAAACTTGACAGGTGCACCAAACTCCTTTGCCTTGGACTCAAGATGGCACAACACATACTTCGTAACCGCCGTCTTACCCGTACCGGTCTTGCCATAGATAAAAACGTTAGAACACCTAGCACCCTTTAACACCGGAGCGACGGTCTCCCCGAGCTTTCTAATCTGCTCTTCCCGGTGGGGCAACCTGTCTGGCAAATAATCGTGCCGAAGAACTTCCCTATCCTTGAAGACACTAACACCATTGACAAACCTGCTGAACACATCATTGAGCACATCATCGTCTCCCATTATATCCCCAACCTCATTCCACATGCAACACCCCTACTTCTTCTGGATAACATAAGGCCTGCTCTACACAAAACTAAACATCAAGCACAGCAATTCCAAAACAGTAAGCAAACCTACAGCAGAAACACATCAAGCGAGCCACACCCCTTAGTTTCAAGTGGACAATCTGTTTTGATTAACATTAACGGTGTAAAGTTTCTAATTTCTTCTTTTAGAACAAATATACTCTGACAACTACACTTGTTAAACAGTTTATATTTTATTGTGTACAGGAATTTAGATTTACTTCACAAAAAGGAAAACCAACACGGTTTCTACTGAAGCCGCGGCAATCTTCCAATGGAAACCAAGGGGTCTGTCTGTTCAAAGATCTTACTTTAACCGCCATACTGGCATAATGGGCAGAGACTTCACATAACACCTTTTGCGCCTGCGCGCGCTAACTTTGACCATTTGAAGAATCCTGTCGGGTAGCAGGTGCATAGTTTCAGCGTTACCATTGCCTACTCTCATGTGAACAATTTGTGAAGTGTTGTGTGTTGAATCCCCTAGCTGGCATTTCTCGGCTCTTCTGGCCCTTTTCTCACTCTTCACATGTGAATACGCCACCCCTTAAGTTCCACTGGAGAATTGGTTTCAGGATGAACTGTTGACCAGTTCTGCTGCCTATAACTCTGTGAAGTCTGTGTCACGAAAATAGCTGCAACAGTGGTAATGTTTGCCATTTGGGGCAAAATTCTGGCCAATCTGCTATGCGTTTTTCACCAAAACAGCTATATCCTTTGAAGCTCAAACTTGTGAACACGCCAGAAGGTGCACCTTCCGATGCCCGCAAAAAAGATGCGCGTAGAATTGTTTGATAACGAAGGCAATCGATACTCTGTAAGTATCGAAGGGGAAGTCACTAGAGACAAGGCTCTACGCATCCTGGACCTGGTAGAACTGCTGGGCGGGTCGCCCGCTGGAGCAAGCAAACCTGGAATACCCACGGGGGTCTCCACACGAGAACTTTCGAAGTATGACAAGGTCTATACGGTCGTGAAGAAGCACTTCCCTCTGGTGTGGTTTTCCTCACGAGAAATCCAATACATGTATGAACAGGAACTAAGAGAGCCCATAAGCTTAAGCACCGTAGCAACCTACCTCGCCAGACTGAATGCGAAAGGATCTGTTACGAAGATGGGTACCGGGAACAAACTCAAGTACAAAATGCCCTCGAGCTTTGCGCAGGCCACAGTCAACCAGAGGAGCCCGTGACCACGAGACGAAAAGAATGACTCTCTGCAGGACCCGTTCATTGCCCACTAAATCTAAGTGGGCTCACTCTCTGCCTTCTTCAGAAACTTTTCCATCTCCCTCTTCACCGTATACCTGAAAGGGATCTTGTCTGTTTCTCTTTCAAGGTAACCTTCTTCGTAAAGTTTCTTCATCAATCTGGCTGTGTGCTCTCTACTCAACTTCACTCTTTCTTTGATCTCCGGAGCGGTTCTTGCGCCTTCTGAGACCAGCAACTCCAATACAGACACCTCCGTGTCAGTCAACTGAGCCAAGGCCTTTTCCCTCTTTATCGGTATCACTGCCTCGAGGCTAGTGTCTAAAACAGTACGTGGCTGTCTGGCCTGCGCTTCCAACGCAACAACCTTTGATAAGAGGCTCTCATGTGATGCAGCAATCTCTCCAGCCTTTTTCTCAAGATCGGCGAATCGAATCAATAGCGGGTCCCTGTCTTGAGAATCAGCAAACAGAGTCTCCTTCACCTTACCTACAATATTCCTTAGTTCATCCACCCCGCTGACGACGTCGTCAACCCTCGAAGAAATGGCCTCAACTTTGTACGCAATGGTCTCCACCCTCCTTGTTTCCTGTCTCAGCTGTCTATTGAAGCTGAAAACTATGTCCTCAACGAGACCTTTCGCTTTCTCATACTCTCGCTTCGCCCTGCGAAGCTGAACATAGTACCCTACTCCGAAGGTAGCCGCGACAAAAGCACTCACCCAGAATATCGTGGTCAGAATATCCAATTAAACAGGCTCTCCTGTGATTCGAATGTGACTCGCAGCAGACAAGACATGTTGCGTCACACATCACAGTTTGATGATACCTAATTTAAGATTTATGGTCGGAGACATGCAAACAAGGCATGATGTCACACGTCACAGCCTTACAAAGATGGATTATTTCTGTGGTAAGACCTTCCAAGGAGTCTGGGAAGAACGAGAATCAGCCTTATTTTGTGGTTCAGGCGCATTTTTGGAGGTTTGCTTGATGTCTAGAGGCACACATGCGAAAATGCACTGGCGCTTGTGACCTGTGACGTCACGTAACATCCTCAGGCTGTTGTTGAAAGGGTCCTCAGGCTGCTTTCCAGCTCCTCCTTTATGGTTTGGAGCACTTTGAGTCGTTCAGTGAAGTCCTCGTTTGTGTCTGGTGTACCTTTGCATGCTTCACGGTATGAGTGGAGTTTGTTTGCTATTTCCAAGTAAGGGTCGAGAGTTGTGGTGTCGAAGATTCCCAAGTACCCTAAGAGCAGTACTGTGAAGATAGACTTGGTTACGTTTTCTCTTGCTTGTTTTAGTGTCCTGTTGAACGCCCCGCGGCTCAATTTTGCCTTAGTTAGCCTCATGCTGGCTTTTTCGTCGTATTTTAGTGGTTTGTTGGCTATGGTTTCTGATAAAACGTCTATCAGTAGCGTTTCGAGCTGCGTTTTGGTTAAATGGCTGTTTCCAGCTATTATTTTGACGATCGGGTCGTTGATGGAGCCCAAAAGCCATGCGTGAACGCTTTCTCTCAGTTTCAAACTAGTCTCTCCTATTTCCACGCGAATGGATACTGTTTTGTATACGGGCTCTGTTTTTAAGATCATTGTACAGGCTCTTGTATATTGCGGGCAGATAGCACAAGGATTTTGTTCTGGACAAAATGTTGAATGAATTGGGGGGGTGTGTTGTTTGATTTCACTTACAGGGCCCGCGGGACGTCTTAAATCCATAAAGCCCTATGGGATACGCCGTTTTTTCGCTTTGGCCAGAAATGTGCCCAACTGTATTAATTTGAGCGTCGGAGAGCCAGACTTTTCGCCGCCGGAACATGCATTTAAGTCGGGTTTTTAGGCGGCTGCTGAGGAAGACACACTATTCTCCGGCGAATGGTATATCCGAGCTGAGAGAGATTCTAAGTCAAAAGCATACAAGGATTATGGGTTGAGATACGACCCTGATAGCGAGATCCTGATAGGGTAGGCGGCACTGAGGCTATTTTGGCAACGTTTTTGGAATGGTTGAGCGCCGGCGAGGAAGTGCTTATTCCCAACCCTGGCTTTGTTGTTTACGAGCCCGGTGTACTATTGGTCGAAGGAAGGCCTATTCGCGTGCCTTGCTGGAGACAAACAATTTCCGGCAATCCTCGTGAGATGTGATGTCACTCATCACGGAGAGGTCACGCGTGATTGTGCTGAATTACCCTAATACTTCCCTGGTGCCGTTCTTCCGTATGACGAAATTGTTGGTTAGGCGAAGATTACTGTGGAGCGTGACCTGATTGTGATTTCTGATGAAGTCTACGAGAAGATAGTCTATGAGCGCGCGCGGTGAGAATCACATCAGGCTCTCCTACGCTGCCTACTACCAAAGACTCTAGGCAGCACTGGAACGAATGGAGAAAGCTGTGAGAAATTTGCTTTAGGTTGTGGTTACAGGTCTTCTGCGCTTTCTTTGAGCTTGTCGAAAAGTTCCGGGCGAAGATCTCTTAAGGTGGGGACGAAAGCCTCAACCTGTTTTGCGTCAGCATAGTCCATCCCAGCAACAACGAAATCCTCCTCGTCGTATTTAGCCTCCGCGATGATCCTACCGCTTGGTCCGATTAGCCTGCTTCCACCCCAGAACTGCAGTCCATCTTCAATACCCGCCCGATTTACATAGGCCAGAAAAGCAGTGTTCTCAATCGCTCTAGCGGCTGTCAGCGTTTCAAAGAATGAGCGACGAATTCCAGGCGACGCAGAAATGCACACGATTAACTGGGCTCCCTTTAGGCGTGTAAGGCGTGTTACTTCTGGAAAATAGATGTCGTAGCATATAACCAACCCAATCTTGCCTAACTTAGTATTGTATACTGCAACTTGGTATCCAGGACGAAAATATCTCTTCTCTTCGAATATACTGTGGGTTGGAAGGTACATCTTGTGATATTTGCCGATGAAGCCATTTGGACCAACTAATACCGCAGAGTTGTAAAGTGTAGCCTGCGCTTTTTCACAGGTTTCTGGCATCCCAAAAATGATGTGCAGGTCGTTTTCCTTTGCCAACTTTTCAACGATTCTTGTTGAGGGGCCGGGTATTCTTTCAGAGAGTTCGTAGATTTGGTCTCTGACAACGTAACCTGTTAGCGAGAGTTCGGGGAAGATCACCAGTTGTGCGCCTTCCCTCTTGGCTCTTACCACATTCTTCTTGATAGTTTCTAGATTCTTCTCCTTATTTCCCTGATGACAATTGATCTGAGCAAGAGCAATGTGCAATTTTCCCTGCATTTTTCTTCCTTCGTCGCGGTCTAGCTAATGGTTCTAGGCAACCTGAAATCAGATCCAACAGTACGGTATTCAAGCTTTGCTGTCAACAACATCCGCCTCTTATGCTCTGCAGAGAGCCATCTGTGCTTCACCTTGGTGACTGTCTTCGTGTTTATGTTCAATTGAGCTGCTATTTCACGAGGATTCATAAAATGCTCCAGACCACACAGAATAAGGTCAAGTTGTTCATACCTCATGCCCAGCTCATGCTCTGCCAATTGGCCAGCCCACAATGCCGGCGTGGAAGGTTTTGAAACGATTTCAGCAGGGATGCCGAGGTGTGTTGCGAGTTTCCGAACTTGCGTCTTATACAAATCCATTATTGGTGAGATGTCCGCTGCAACGTCACCCCATTTCGTGAAATACCCCATCATCGTTTCAGACTTATCTGAACTACCACATACCAGGTCGCCTAGTCGGTTGGCATAGTAGTAGACATAGATCATCCGCATCCTCGCTTTGACGTTGCCTTTGCTTACTTTGTCAGCTGGGTCAAAACCCTGTATTGACCTGTAGACCGTCGTCAAAGTGTTTGTGATGTCAATCTCTTGTGCCTTGAGGCCAAACCTCCGGACAACGAGTCTGGCGTGTTCTGTGTCTACAGGATTCGCTGTTTCTCGTTCAGGCAACATCAGTGCCAGAACTTTGTTTCCTCCTAACGCTTCTGCAGAAAGAGCTGCCACGGTACAGCTGTCAACGCCGCCTGATAGGCCTAATACCACGCCGTTTGTACCAGTTTTTTCCACGTAA
The DNA here is from genome assembly GCA_963769845.1 of Candidatus Bathyarchaeota archaeon. Lineage (GTDB taxonomy): Archaea > Thermoproteota > Bathyarchaeia > Bathyarchaeales > Bathycorpusculaceae > JBGQMW01. The sequence goes on from CAVYNL010000016.1 coordinate 61,269, forward strand.
TCTTTGATGAACCTAACTATTCTTGTTTCGGCTTCTGACATGTCCATTTCAAGGGTTGAACTAGTTAGGTTCAGAAGATTCCCTTCCTTTGCTCTAATGAGGTAGGCAACTATTTAAGGACAAATGTAAATATGGAGATGGAGTCTTGCTATCTATAGGTGGATTGGCGCATGGGGAGAAGAAGGAAAAAGGTTGTTCGTATTCCAAAGAAGCATTTGCCGAAGCTTTTCCCTTGTCCAAAGTGTGGAAAGGAGACTGTGCGCGTTGAGATTTTCAGAGACCACGCAAGTGCAACCGTGGGATGTGGCAGTTGCGGAATGAAGGAGGAATTTCCAATAAAGCCCGCGCAGAGTGAGATTGATATATATTGTATGTTCACGGACAAGCTTTACGGACGGTTCAAGAAGGCCCCCTCCCCATCCTCAACAGTTCAAGGTGCACAAAGTTGAATCATATTATTGGAAACGTTGAAAAGTATCTGCTTGAGAAGATCGAGTCGGAAGGCTCCATTCACATCACTCTTGTGGACCCTGAGAAGGTCACACCCCCTCAAGCCTCAAGAATAGCTAGTAAGGCGAGACTGGGTGAAACGGCTGCAATAATGATTGGGGGTTCTACCTTTGTCTCTGCAGCACATCTGGATGATGTTGTCAAAGCGGTCAAACGTACAGTGAAGATTCCCATAATCCTCTTTCCGAACAACGTGACTGGAATAAGTCGCTATGCAGACGCAATTTGGTTCATGTCCCTGCTGAATTCCGTAGATCCTTACTTTCTAATTGGGGCCCAAGTTCTTGGTGCTCCACTCGTAAAGAAGTACAGCATAGAACCCATTCCACTTGGATACGTAATCGTGGGCGAGGGTGGCACTGCAGGAGTCATAGGAAAGGCGGTGGCTGTTCCTTACAACAAGCCTGAACTTGCTGCCGTACATGCACTGGCTGGGCAATATCTTGGGATGCGTTTCATCTACTTGGAAGCGGGTTCAGGAGCAAAGAATCCGGTTCCCCCAGATATGGTTCGTGCCGTAAAACACTATGTCGACGTTCCTCTTATCGTAGGGGGCGGCATAAGATCCAGAGAGCAGGCGTTGGCTGCAGCGTCAGCAGGTGCGGACATAATAGTCACGGGAAATGTTGTTGAAGAGTCCGGCGTCAGGCACAAGGTTTCCGAGATAATTGAGGGCATTAGACGCGGAAGACCGTGAAAACCTCCTTGACGGCTTTTGAGAACTGTTTTAGCACGATCCAGATTCTTGTGGAAGACGAGAACCTTTACTGTATTTGGCCTGACTTTGAACAGCAATATGATGAACACGAATATGCACCGACAACTCTGCAAGGGCTAGATGAAGTCTTGCCCCTCAATTGTGGGTTTCGTGACGTGCTAAGCGGTCTGAGACATGGGAACCGTAGAAAGTGTGCTGATAGCCGGAACAAGATTGCCGAGGAAGCAGACCGCAAACCCGCGAGTCAGCAGAAAGATAAATGGGCAAGAGTCTTATTGTGCCGAATTCATACGGAGCAGAGCAATCAGATTTAGAAGGTTTTGCCAGATTCTTGTCAGACAACAGAGATAAGTCTCTTTTGGCCTCAAGACAGCGCGAGAGAGGAGTGATCGTGGACACCAAGATGGGGGGAGCATATCGACAGTATGTTGACAACTTGAGGCATTCTGTTGAGAGCCTATATGTGGTTAGCGAAAAGGCACACCAGAAAGGAGTCGATCCTTCTCTCCATACTGAATGCACGGTTGCAGAGGATTTGGCTGATTTAGTAGAAGGTCTCGTCGGTCCGAATGGCGTTGCTGAGAGTATAAGGGATCTGAGTTCCAAACTTCCTAGGGAGGAGTTGGCTTTCAAAGTCACTGAGGAGATAGTGTATGGCAAGTTTGGCCACATGGAGCCTGAAGCAGCAGCTGAACAGGCAATCCGTACCGCACTTGCCATATTCACTGAAGGGCTGACGGCAGCGCCGATTCAAGGAGTTGCACGAGTGAAAATTAAGACAAATAGTGATCGAAGCCGTTACCTTGCCATATATTTTGCAGGCCCGATGAGGGCGGCAGGTGGAACTGACCAAGCTCTAACGCTGGTTGTGGGTGATTTCGTTCGTCGTCTTCTAGGGCTTGACCGTTACAAGCCCACTAATGAGGAAATCTCACGCTTCATAGAAGAACTGAGGGTATATGAGCGGTCTGTGACGGGGTTTCAATATCACATCACGGACGAGGAATTGAAGAAAGCTCTGGAGTGGCTTCCCGTGGAGGTAACAGGGACAGAGTCGGACCCTGTTGAAGTCTCCTCTTTTCGAAATCTCCCACGGGTTGAGACTAACCGAGTGAGGGGAGGCGCTCTCCGAGTTGTCAACGACGGGATAGTAGGACGAGCCTTGAAAGTCTACACAATCATTGAGAAACTGGGTTTTCAAGGATGGGACTGGCTCAGGGACTTTCGGAAGAAATCCGAGGAAAAATCTGGAGGATTCATGGACGATGTTATTGCAGGGCGGCCCGTCTTTTCTTTTCCCTCCCGAAGAGGGGGATTCAGACTGAGATACGGGAGAGCACGCAACACAGGCCTTTCGGCTGTAGGGATTCATCCAGCAACGATGCTTGTGCTCGGGGGATTCCTCGCAGGAGGCACTCAGCTTCGTATGGAGCTTCCAGGAAAAGGTGGCGTTGTAGTTCCAGTGGACACGATCGAGTGTCCCGTAGTCCGTCTGAATGACGGCTCCATCGTGCGGGTCTCTCTGGAAAACTTCAACGCGGTAAAGGGCAAGATTGATAGGATTCTCTTCCTGGGTGACATTCTGATCAGTTTTGGAGATTTCTTGTACAACAGTAAGCCGTTGGCCCCTTCAGGATACGTTGAAGAATGGTGGGTTCAAGACGTGCATACCTCAATTGAGGAAAGGCTCGGGGGAAGCTTGGAGAGTGCAGGACTGGCTGCCATGATTCTTGTGGAACGGTTGAAGACTCTTCTGGGGAACCCTTTTGCGAGTCGGCCAAGTATCAAGGAAGCCATTGCTCTTTCACTAGCTCTGGGGGTTCCTCTGCATCCGTACTTCACGTATTTCTGGTCAAATCTGGTCTCTGCTCAAGATGTGGGTCTCATCAGGAGATGGCTCATGGGCTCTGAACTGCGTATCCAAGATGGCTCGGTAGTCGAGATTGTCGGCGAGATGAACGAAACTGTTCACAATTCTTTGGCAACAATATGTCTGCCTCACAGAATCGCGAATTCGAGGATCAGTATTGAAGGTGAAGATGCGCACGCTCTTGCTTTTTGCCTAGGTTACGACAAGCCCTGCGACATAGACCATACTTATGACGGGCGAGTGCTCGATACAATTCGTGCAATATGTGGGGTTGAAGTGAGAGACAAGGCTCCTACACTTGTTGGAGCAAGGATGGGGAGGCCTGAAAAAGCGAAAAGGCGGGAGATGAAACCGCTCGTTCACGTTCTTTTTCCCGTCGGATTAGCTGGGGGTTCACAGAGAGACATTGTTGAGGCGGCAAAACACGGGCCGGTCTTTGTCGAGTTGGTCAAGCGCAAGTGCCCCAACTGTAAGGCCTTCACTCTTGGCGTTCTCTGCCCGTTATGCGGGTGCCAGACGATTCTCGAGAAGAGTTGCCCGAAATGTGGAAGAAGCTTGAAGGATGAAGAGTGCCCTGTCTGCAAGACTCATGCCAGGAAATCACAGAAGCAGGTTGTCAATTTCAGGGAAACGTTGGAGAGCACTTGCACGCAGCTTGGTGTCTCAATGCCGAAGATTCTGAAAGGCGTTAAAGGTCTGAGCAACGAAACCAAGACACCGGAGACAATGACGAAGGGGGTTCTGCGTGCAAGGTATGACCTGTCCGTCTACAAGGATGGTACGATTCGGTTTGACGCAACCAACGCTCCGTTGACGCACTTCAAACCCGCAGAAATTGGGGTTTCCGTTGAGAAGCTCAGACAGCTTGGCTATGTTTGTGATGTGAATGGCGATCCTTTGGTTGACGAGAGTCAGATATGTGAACTCAAGATTCAGGACATCGTGCTTCCTTTAAAGAGTGTGGACTATTTTGTTAGAGTTGCCTGCTTTGTTGACGACCTTCTGTCAAAGGTATATGGGCTCTCTCGCTATTACAGTGTAAAGAACAAAGAGGATCTCGTTGGGCATCTGGTTGTTGGATTGGCCCCCCACACTTGTGTAGGGATAATAGGAAGAATTGTTGGTTTCACAGGCTTAGACCTGTGCTACGCGCACCCGGTGTGGCATTCAGCCAAACGGAGGGACTGTGATGGCGATGAAGATACCGTGATGCTTGCAATGGACACTCTGTTGAATTTCTCTCGTGAATATTTGCCTGCACAAATCGGTGGGATAATGGATGCGCCGCTTCTTCTAATTCCCATCGTTAATCCCAAGGAGGTCCAGAGGCAAGCGCACGATTTTGATGTTGCTGGTACTTATTCAGTCGAGTTCTTTAGGCGGACACTGGAGAAAATGGAGGCTAGGCAAGCTAGTTCCCTGACAGATCTCATTGGATTCCGGCTTGGTACTGAAGCTCAGTTTGAAGGGTTTCACTACACAACACCTGTTTCGAACATTAGCATGGGTAACCCTGAAAGCTCGTATAAACACCTGAAAACGATGATCGAGAAGTTGGATAGTCAGATGGATTTGGCGGAGAAGATTGACGCTGTCGATGCGAGAAGGGTCGCTCTGAAAGTTCTCACCACGCATTTCATACGTGATATTGCAGGGAACCTTCGAGCTTTTTCAACGCAGGGTTTCAGGTGCAAATCCTGCGGTCGAAGATTCCGGCGTCTCCCGTTGAGAGGGAGATGCCCTTCTTGTATGGGTCAGTTGTCCTTGACAGTTTACAGGGGCAGCATAGAAAAATACTTGGAAGCAGCGCAGAATCTTGTTCAGAAGTACGGGTTGCCTAAGTACTACTCTCAGAGGATTTCCCTTTTGAAGGACGAGATCGGCGCGTTGTTTGAGAGCAAAAAGGGCAGGCAGATTAGCCTCGCGGACTTTGCCTGACAAGGTTTTTCTATTCAGACTGCAATATCAATCGTGAAGGATATGCCTAGAGGCTCTTACCATCCAAATGCGTATCTGACGAATGTTAGGAATACCAAGCGCGGTCTTAAGGCCAGAAGCTCAATTCTGGAGAGTTTGCAGAGAGTTACAGGCAGCGCTAAGGCTCTTGCTGCAGAAGCTGAGATGCCCTATGGTGTCGTGATGCATCATCTTAGATTGCTGTGGGCAGAAGGTATTGTGAGTCGGCAGGGGTCGAGACCTTTCGTGTGGGGGATTAGCGGTCTTGGGCAGAAGCGTTTGGTGAATTAACGCTGGAACGCGCACTCACATGGGGCTTGTCTACATTTTGGGCATTTGTGGTCATATTTCTTGAGGGCTGCAGTTTCGAGGTCTACGCTGGTGACATTTGCAAGAGAAGCCAGCCAAGCTATCACGTCTGCGAATTCTTTCTCTAATGCCTCTTTATCGGCGGTTCTCAAAGATTCTCCTAGCTCTGCGACTTCATCTACGAGCCAATTGTAGGTTCCAGTTGCACCACGAGCGGAATCTTTTTGAAAGTACAGTTGGCGCATCATGCCCTGGAATTCACGAATGTTCATGCCTGTACCTCTTTTGCAGTTTCAGAATGAAATTGGGAATTGTTTGCGGGAACATGAATTGCGTTTCGTTCACTGCGGTTCGGTTCGAACATGCCTTACCGAATTCCAATGTACTTGTAAGCCTCTGTGCGGTCTTCGAAGCAGTAATGGACTTTTTGGTAGTCTTTCCTGAATTCTGACACGTCTGTCCTTACTCTTTCTAGCGGTTCCCCGTCTATTATCACTCTTTTGATGAGACCTGCTATTTCTGACATTTCCGACTCTTTCATTCCTAGCCTTGTGACTTCGGAGACGCCCATTCTTATGCCGCCTGGGTGCATGAAGTGTCTTCCTTCTTTGATGTCCCATGGTAGCAGGTTTCTGTTTATGATGATGTTTGCTTTCTCGAGGGTTTCCTCAATCGTGCCGCCGTCTCCATGTTTTGTTATGTCGATGAGAATGACGTGAGATTTGGTGAAGCCTTTGTGTTCGGCAAGCACGTTGAAACCTCTTTCGTATAGTGCTTGGGCTAAAGCTTTTGCATTTCTCACAACTTGGCTCGCGTATTCTCTGCCGAATTCAAGCATCTCCGCACATGCTATTGTTAGGCCTGCGACTTCGTGGAGGTGATGGTTACTTACCATGCCCGGGAACGTTGCCTTCTTTATTCTTTCAGCATTCTTTTCCCATGAAAGTATTCCGCCATGTTGTGGTCCGAAAAACGTCTTGTGTGTACTCAGGCTGACGACGTCGGCGCCCTCTCTGAGTGGATCCTGAAATTGGCCTCCGGCGATCAGTCCTGCCACGTGTGCAGCGTCATATCCGACAGTGGCTCCTACGGAATGAATCTGTTCTGTCAGCTCTTTTACTGGGTGTGGGAAGGGAAAGACGCTTGCGCCGAACATGACGAACTTTGGTGGTTTACCTTTTGAAGCCAGTTCTTGGATCTTGCTTTTGGCTTTGTCTACATCTATGTTGAGCTCCTTGTAGTCGAGTGGCAGGTATTCGACGAGGAGGCCTTTGACGGCGCCGGCTGTGCCGCCCAGCTCTTTCTTTCCGGAAGTGATGTGACCTCCGCTTGGGATCGATAGAGCTAATAGTGTGTCTCCTGGCTCTGTGAATGCTGTGTAAACGGCCAGGTTGGCTACGACTCCTGAGATCGGTCGGACATCAACGAATTCTGCCGTGTAGAGTCTTTTCATGAGGTCGATGCATTTGAACTCTACTTGGTCGATGTACCTGCAGCCAGCGTAGACGCGTTCTCCTGGCCAGCCTTCTGCATAGCGGTTGCCGAAGTCTGTTACTATCGCTTCTCGCACGGCTGGGCTTGGTATGTTCTCGCTCGCTATGAGGGGTATGCTTTCTTGAAACCACTTGTGATGTTGTTGTAGGAGGTCAAAGACTCTGTTGTATTCGTCTCTCGGTGTGGACATCGTTGGCACCTTGTGCACAACATTATCGAGTGTTCGAAAATAAATACTCTTTGAAATGGCGCAACGTTAATAATGAAGAGGGTGCTACATGTTGCTTCATATGTAACAGGTGTGACGGTTGAGCAAGAAGAAGAAGGACAAAGATCGGTCACCGATGCCGGCTGCGAGTGCAGGTTTGCTCAGGTTCTTTGAAGAGGAGACTGAGGGGGTCAAGGTTAGACCTGAACTCCTTGTCGTGTTGGCCGTTACACTGATCGTTGTTGCTGTTTTGGCTCACGTGTTCTTCTCTTAGGAACGGCTCGATGAGCGGGATGGCGCGTGGAGGACTTCTATTCTCTGTACAGAGTTGAGGTGTACGAAGATTTCGCTCCTTTCTTCTCTGCTAGCTACTTGCGGTATGGGCTGTGCGATTGTTGCGCGCAGTGTCACTGCTTCTGCATCTGAGAGCCAGATTCCTGCGGGCTCGGTTGTTACAGCCGTCAGCGTCCCTTCGAAACCATACGCTGGGTCCAGTATTACCCGTATCTCCTTTCCCAAGTTCTTTTCAAGCATGTGAAAGATCGTTGGGGGGAGACTCTGGTCAGGCATGTTATGAACAAAACCTTGTAGTTGGCGTTCTAGTAATAAGAACTGTCTTTCCTCGGTATAAGCTATACTGTTGTCAAGAAGGCCAGAACGACTTTATCCTCGTGTCTCGCCCGCGTGCAATGTGCTTTTCGGTGAACGATGGAGATGCTTGGATTTCGTTAGTGAGGGATTTCACGACAGTTTAATATGTGTGGCCTTACCTTTTAGGAAAATCACTCTTAGGGAATGGCCATGGTCGCTGAAGATTCACTTAAACAGTCTATGGACATTGCCGTCCAACATTACTCGTCTCTGTTTAGGCTTCCCTCACACAGAAAAGTTTTGGCTCTGGTCGCGTTCTTGTGTGTGGGCGGTGGGCTTGTTTCGGTGGCCATTCTTTTCCCGTCTCTCTACGGTCTGCTGAGCGGCGCGTGCCTTGGTTTGGCGCTTTTTGCTCTTGGTCTGGTCGCGGACTATTGTACGAGCACCTTTGTTCTGAAGAAAGATACGATTTTCGACTTGAGGAGAACAGTGGCTCTTTCACTTTTCTGTTGGGGAACATGGTTCTTCTTCATTTTCTTAGGATCGCTTGTTGCTGTGGGGTTCGGTTTTTCCTGGTGGGTTAGGTTGTGCTTTCTGGGGTTCGGGGCAGCGATGATTTTGCGGCTGTTGGTCTTCCGTTCGACGGCCTCACTCAGCTACAAGCGCCTTTTTGCCTCCTCTTTCCTTGGGCCATTTCTTTGCATAATTCCTTTCTTGATCTTTTTCTGGAATCAAGCTGTTTACCAGTATACTCCCAACGTGTATGGCGTGCTGGTTTTTTTCGCTGGTGCCCTGTTCGTCAGCGTGTTGGCTCCTTTTGCTTTTCTTTTTCTCTTGAACAGGTTGGGCGAAAAGACTCTGGGGATAGGGACGTTGCCCCTTTTCAGGGCTTTTATGCTTAACTGGGTTCTAAGTCTGAATGCACCTTTTGAAGAACTTCTTGAGAAGCTCGGAGAGCAACGAGATATTAGGATTTCGTTGCTGGAGTTTGTCACTGCAAAGGGCAAGGTTGTTTTGGTCGTGCCGTCTGTTCATCCTGGGCCTTTCAAGAATATTGGCAGTAGTGTCCTGCCTTCTTTGCTCAAGTCTGAGCTTGAGAGAGAGTTCGGCTCGGTCGTTTCCGTGCCTCATGGTCTGCTCGGTCACGAGTTTGATTTGGCTTCTCAGGCGGAGAATGGGAAAATCGTTTCCAACGTTGCAGAGGCTCTGAGGGATTCAGAGGTTTTTGAGGTGAAGGCTTCTCCGTTTGTTACGGTGAGTAATGGTTTGGCCACTGCTTGTTGTCAGGTGTTTGGCAGTTCGGCTTTCATTTCATTCACTCTTGCCCCGAGGACTATTGAGGACTTGCCGGATGAATTGGGCTTTTTTGTGCGCCAAGAGGCGAAGAGGCATGGACTAGATTTGTGTGGTGTTGTCAATGCTCATAATAGTATTGATGGAAAAGCTGAAATGTCTGAGTCTTTGGATTCGTTGAAGGATGTTGGAGCCAAGTGTTTTGAGAGAGCAGCTTCAATGGAGCGACTGCCCTTGTCGGTCGGGGCTGCAACCGTTCTGCCTGGAGAGTTCAGTCTTGAGGACGGCATGGGACATGGCGGTATTACTGCTGTGGTGGTTGGGAGCGGTGCGCAGAAAGCAGTCTATGTTGTGATAGATGGTAATAATATGGTTTCAGGGCTGCGTGAGAAAGTCCTCTCGTCGCTTCGTTCTGTGGGGTTTGATGCTGGTGAAGTCTTTACAACGGATACTCATGCGGTCAGCGCGTTGGTATTGGGTAGTCGTGGGTACCATGCGGTCGGAGAGACGATGGACAATGAGCGGCTGTTAGGCTACATTAAGACTGCAGCAGCCAAGGCTGAGGCGAATATGGATCGAGCGAGGTTTTCATGTCGCGAGATAACTGTTCCGAGCGTGAGGGTCATAGGTGGGGAACATCTTGAATCTTTGTGTGTTCTAATAGAGAAGGCTCTTCATAGGGCGAAAGTGTCGGTGGTTCCTGTGTTTGCAGTAAGCGGGCTTCTTCTGATGTTGCTTTTGCTGCTTGTTTGAGCTAACACTAATAAGTTGGAAGTTTTCCCTCATTTATTCTCCAGCGGAAGGGGAAAGCGGTGCTTAGAGAGATTAGGATCCATGGACGTGGTGGTCAAGGAAGCGTCACCGCGGCGGAAGTTTTGGCTCATGCTGCTTTCATCGAGGGGAAGTGGGTTCAGGCTTTTCCGTACTTTGGAGCAGAACGAAGGGGTGCGCCGGTGAAAGCTTTTGCGCGGATAAGCAGTGAGCCTTTGCTTGTGCACAGTCAAGTTTACAATCCGGACTACGTGATAGTGCTCGACCCGTACATTTACAAGGTCGTCGATGTGACGGAGGGGTTGAAGAAGGGTGGTGTTATTGTTATGAATACGAAGAGGAAGCCTGCGGAGCTTGGTTTGGAGGGTTGGCGGATTGGGACGGTTGACGCTACTGGCATTGCACTGGAGCTGAACCTGCTTGTGGCGGGCTCACCTGTTGTGAACACGTCGATTCTGGGGGCGTTTGCGAAAGCTAGCGGTGAGGTGAAGTTGGCTAGTGTTCTGCAGGCTGTGAAGGAAACTTGGTCAGGCGGGGCGGGTGAGAAGAACGCCAGGGCGACAGAGTTGGCGTATGAACGTCTGACGAGATGGTGGGATGGTGAGGGCTGATGGCTTCTGTTCCGAAGAAGCGTAAGGATTTGCCTCTGACGCCGTTGTCGTGTCCGACCGAGGGTAGTATGGGAAAGACGGGGTCGTGGAGGATTTTCCGTCCAGAGGTCAACTGTTCCAAGTGTACGCGGTGTACTATTTGTTGGGTTTTCTGTCCTGATGCGGCCATAACTCGTCGAGGAGGATGATTCTCCGAAGATTGATTATGATTATTGCAAGGGGTGTGGGATATGTGCGAACGAGTGTCCCGTCAAGGCGATAGTCATGGTGAGGGAGGAAGAGTAGATGGCGAAGAGGATTGTTGACACGGCTAATCACCTTGCTGGTTACGCTGCGAAAGCCGCAAGGGTCAAGGTTGTTGCGGCGTATCCGATTACTCCTCAGACGACGGTTGTGGAGAAGATCGCTGATTTTGTTGAGGGCGGCGAGATGGATGCTGAGTACATCCGAGTGGAGTCAGAGCACAGCGCCATGGTAGCGTGTATCGCTGCTGCTGCGACGGGTGTGAGAACTTTCACTGCTACGTCTGCTCATGGTTTGGCTCTTATGCATGAGGCTTTGCATTGGGCTTCGGGCTCGCGTCTGCCGATCGTGATGGCGGTTGTCAACCGTGCCATGGGGGCTCCTTGGAGCATATGGCCTGACATGAGTGATTCGCTTTCTCAGCGAGACACTGGTTGGATTCAATTCTACTGTGCTGACAATCAGGAAGTTTTTGACACTATTCTTCAAGCTTACAAGCTGTGTGAGGATGACCGCGTGTTCTTGCCCGCTATGGTTTGTCTTGAGGGGTTTATTCTTTCTCACACGTATGCGCCCGCGAAGCTGCCTGACCAGGCCAAAGTTGATGATTTTCTGCCGCCGTACAAGTCTGGCTGGATTCTGGATGTTAACAAGCCCTATTCTCATGCGAACTTGGTGTCGCCTGAATGGTACATGGAGTTTCGTTATATGATTCAGGAGGCTATGGAGAATGCCAAGAGGCTTATTCCGCAGATTGACAGGGAGTATGGGAAATGTTTCGGCAGTGAGTACGGGGGGCTGGTTGAGAAGTACAGGTGTGAGGGTGCGGACTTGGTTTTGTTGACGATGGGAACTATGGGGAGCGATGCGAAGTTGGCTGTGGATAAGCTTCGGAAAGAGGGTTTGAAGGTGGGTTCTGCTCGTGTGCGGGTTTATCGTCCTTTTCCGGTGGAGGAAATAGTTAAGCTTGCGGCCGGCTCGCGGATGATTGCCACGATGGACAGGCATATTTCGTTCGGCATGGAGGGTTTTCTGGGCTCAGAGGTGAAAGCTTCTCTCTATGGCCAGAAAGACAGGCCTCTCTTTGCTGGGTTCATTGCGGGTCTCGGTGGAAGAGATGTGACCGCTGAGACTATTGAGAAGGTTGCGAAGAAGTCTCTGAAGATGCTTAATGTGGGCAAGGTTGAGAAAGAGACTGAGTGGGTTGATCTGAGGGAGTGAACGGTATGGTGACTATGAAGGAGCTTCCAAGGGAAGAGTACCTGCTTAAGGGTCATGCTGCTTGTGCAGGCTGCGGTCCGGCTGTTTCGTTGAGGATGCTTTTCAAGGCTTTGGGGAACAAGGTGTTTCTTGTTGTTCCTGCGTGTTGTACGACGGTGATTCAGGGGCCTTATCCTTTCACGTCGTTTGGTGTTCCTCTTCAGAACATACTTTTTGAGTCTACGGGGGCTGCTGCTTCTGGTGTTGTAGCTGCTCTCCGTCAGAGGAAAATAAATGACATCACAGTGGTGGGATGGGCTGGGGATGGAGGGACGGCTGACATAGGCATTCAAGCCTTGTCAGGGGCCGCTGAGAGGGGGACTAACTTCATTTACATCTGTTATGACAATGAGGCTTATGGCAACACGGGGATGCAGAGGAGCGGTTTGACTCCGTACGGCGCGTGGACGACGACGACGCCCTCGGGTAAGAGGGAAAGGAAGAAGGACATGCCCATGATTATGGCTGCGCACAAGATCCCGTACGTTGCGACGGCGTGCACGGCTTTTCCGTTGGACTTTGTGAACAAGGTTAGAAAGGCCAAGGATATTCAGGGGACGAAGTACATTCATCTTTTGGCGCCGTGTCCTACGGGTTGGCGTTGTGACACGAGCAAGACGATTGAGATGGGACGCCTCGCGGTGCAGACTGGCCTGTTTGTTCTTTATGAGGTTGAAGGCGGGAAGTTCAGGCTTAATCCTCCGAGTGACAGGCTGGTTGATAAGTCTAAGCGTAAGCCTGTGAAGGAGTATTTTGCTGGTCAGGGCAGGTTCCGCGGTTTGTCTGAACAGGACATTGCCAAGATTGAGAAGTGGGCCGATGAGGACTGGGACCAGTACCGCAAGCTTGCGTCAGAGTGTGCCCAATAAAGTACCGTATTGAAGAACATAAGCGGCTGTTCGTTGTTTGTGGTGTGGGTGGCGTTTTTCTCGGGCTGAGCGGGCTTCACCGTAGGCGGGTGTTTTTTCATGTTCTTTTTGTGTGGGTGCGTATCGATAGCTATATAAAACCATTTTTCTGATTGTTTTGTTCTGGTTGGTGATGTTGGTATGGTTGGTTATCCGAAGATTGTTGTGACTCCTCCTGGGCCTAAGGCTCGTGCTGTTGTTAAGAAGGATGAGCAGTTTATTTCGCCGTCTTATGGTCGGTTTTATCCGCTTGTTGTTGAGTCGGGTACAGGTTGTATCGTGAAGGATGTTGATGGTAACGAGTTTATTGATTTTAACTCTGGTTTGGTGTGTATGAATGTGGGGCACAATCACCCTAAGGTGGTTGCTGCGGTTAAGGGTCAGTGTGACCGTTTTCTGCATTATTCTAACACGGATTTCTATTATAGGGAAGTTGTTGACCTTGCTGAGAAGTTGGCCAAGATTGCGCCTGGGGAGTCTGAGAAGAAGGTCTATTTTGGGAACAGTGGAGCTGAGGCTGTTGAGGCGGCGGTTAAGCTGGCGAAGTGGCACAGTCGCAGGCAGTTGTTTATCGGTTTCATAAGTGCTTTTCACGGTCGTACGATTGGAGCTTTGTCTCTCACGGCGAGTAAGCCGACTCAGAAGCGATATTTCTTCCCGTTGATGCCCGGCGTTACTCACGTGCCGTACGCTTACTGTTACCGTTGTCCGTTTAAGCTCGAGTTTCCGAGTTGTCATTATTGGTGTGTTGATTTTATCGATGAGTATGTTCTGCAGAAGTACGTTCCGCCTGAGGACACTGCTGCCATTGTGGCTGAGCCCATTCAGGGTGAGGGTGGGTATGTTGTTCCGCCGCCTGAGTATTTCCAGCGGATCAAGAAGATCGCCGACAAGTACGGTCTGCTCTTGATTGATGATGAGGTTCAGTCGGGCATGGGCCGGACTGGGAAGTGGTTTGCGATTGAGCATTGGGGCGTTGAGCCAGATATCGTGGCTACTTCTAAGGCTTTGGCGTCTGGTTTGCCTTTGGGCGCGACGATTGCCAAGGCGAACGTGATGGATTGGGTTGCGGGTTCTCATGCGAGCACTTTCGGCGGAAACCCGTTGTCATGCGTTGCCGCGAGCGCGGTTATCGACGTGATTAACGAGGAGAAGCTTCTTGACAACGCGACTAAGCAGGGCATGCACATTATGAAGAGGCTTAACGAGCTTATGGAGAAATGCGATATCGTGGGCGACGTGCGGGGCAAGGGCTTGATGATAGGCATGGAGATCGTTGAGGACAAGGAGGGCAAGAAGCCGGCGCCCAAGAAGGCCAGTGAGATTATGGCAAGGTCTTGGAAGCGGGGGATAAACGTGATTACTTGTGGGGCTTCGACGATTAGGGTTGCGCCGCCGCTGGTCATAACGCGGGAGCTTGTGGACTCTGCGTTGGACATTATTGAGGATGTCACGCGGGAAGTTGAGAAAGAGCGTTAGGGCACGCTTTGCTTGCGTGTCTCTTTTTCTATTTCTTTAGTTCTTCTATTAGTTTGATTGTTTGTTCTGTTACGTACTTGTTTATCATTTGGCCTTTCTTTGTTGTGGCTGTGGTGGGGTCGCCTATTATTCCGGCTGGGAAGTAGGTCTCGGGGTGTGCGAGTATTTCGAATCGGGGCATTGTGGGGTAGTGTTTTTGGGCTTTGGTTTTTGCGAGGTCAGGTCTTATGGTTTTCACTCTTGAGGTTTCGATGGTGCCTGCGTGGCCGTCTTTTTCGTCGAAGTATTTTCCTTTCAGGTCGTATGCGAAGTCGTAGTCTGAGCAGACTTGGATTCTGGGTTGTTTCTTTTGTTTTTGGTGGTTCCATATGACTTGTTGGGCTGCGAGTCTGAGGGCTGCCATGTGTGATTGGCCGGCGTGGCCGCTGAGGATGAGGAATCGGGTGAAGCCGTTGCGGATGAATTCTTCGAGTACGTCTTTGGCGATGGCGTGGAGGGTTTCGAACTGTATTGAGATGGTGCCTGGGAAGTTGCGGGTGCTGTTGCAGACGCCGTATCTCAGTGGCGGCGCGATGAGTGCTTTGGTCTTCTTGGCTACTTCTTGAGCTATGTACTCGGGTTGTATGCTGTCGGTGCAGAGGGGCAGGTGGGCTCCGTGTTCTTCGACGCTTCCGACGGGGATTATGATGACAGTGTCGTTTTTGGCAGCTTGTTCTGCTTCTTCCATCGTGAGTTCGTCAAACCAGACCTTTCTGTTCTTCATGCTGTTCCACGTCCATTTTAAAGGGCTAAGCATTTGTCTGCCCTTTTGAGCTTATATCATTATGCGCTCGCTGCCTTTGAGCGTGTGCGTATTCTCTGCTTTCAAATGACCACTCGATTTCTGCACCTGAGCTCTCTCATTGCCGGTCAAACGCTTTGTTGCGTTGCGTGTTGTCTGTGCTCCCTATTCTCCGAAGAAAGAATAGCACGCGTGAGCGGTGAAACTGAAGTTGTGGTTGAACTGTATTTTGGCGGGGTGTTTTTATATGTTATTGGCGGGGTTGGTTTAGGGGTGGGTGTGGCTGTTTGGAGTTTCGTAGGTTGGTTTTGGGTGATTATGATGAGATGGTTGGGTTGTGGTGTTTGGCTGGTTTGCCTTTCAAGCCTCGGGGTAGGGATAGCCTGGAGAGTGTTGCGGTGCAGATGGGGGTTGAGCCTGACTTTTTTGTTGGGGCTTTTTATGGTGGTCGTCTGGTCGGTGTTGCTGTCCTGAGCAGTGACCTGAGGAGAGGTTGGATAAACAGGTTGGCTGTGGACCCCGAGTTTAGGGGTAGGGGCGTTGCGAAGGCGTTGGTTCACGAATGTGAACGAGTCCTGAAGATGCATGGTTTGAGGCTGTTTTGTGCGTTGATCGAGGATTCTAACGTTGCGTCGAAGAAGCTGTTCATGTCGTGCGGCTATGTTAAGCATGAGGATATCAAATATTTCAGCAAACGCGAGAGTGATGATGTTTAGCTTTTCTTTCTAGCCACTAGTAGGAAGTGTTCGGTGTTTCCGACGACGGATGGGTGAGTGCACGTTTCAAGGATCATTTCCATCCACATCTGCCACTTCTCCCGGTCCCTGTACAGCTTGTTGGTTTCTTTCTGGTGATGGGAAGACAGGCCTTCTAGTCCAGCCATTTCTAGGGTTTTGGCGTTTTGTTTCTCGAAGAGTCTGCGCAGTTCTTCGGGCAGGAACCAGTGTGCGGCGGTGAAGCCTTGGCCATGCAGGCCTGGGATGTAGTCGCCGACTGTCCAGTGGTGTCTTGCGTAGCGCATCTCTTGCGGGAAGTATGTCAAGATGCTTCTTAACAGGCCGAGGCGGCTGATCACTGAGACAAAGATTGGAGCCTTCTTCTTGGCCACGCGTACCAGTTCTTTAGCCGCTGTTTCTCTTTGCTTTTGGCTGAGCAGGTGGTTCAGTGGGGCTCCTAAACACAGCACCGCATCGAACGTTCCATCTTGAAACCTTGAGAGGTCCTCAATAGAGCCCTGCAAGAAATCTTTGATATTTCGCTTCACACCAGCTCGTTTGACTTTCCGCTGTGCAATCTCTAGCATCTCGGGTGCAATGTCCAGAAGCACAACGCTGTAGCCTTGCCGCGCCAGTTCAATAGCGTACCTGCCTGGTCCCCCGCCTGCGTCTAGGATTAGTCCACGTTTAGGGAGATACTTCTGGAGAAAATGTGTGGTCACCATGTGTTCAATCCGATTGTATGGGTCCCGCTGCAGTCTCCGCCATTCGGTCTCGGCGCCCTTGCCATACCATTCTTTCACGAATTCTTCTGGTTCTCGACGATGCGCCTTGACCATTTTGCTACCTACCCTCTATGAAACGGTGGCCGGACACATGCTTGGTCTCGGCCATCATGCCTTGTTCTGACCTAGAAATTGGACGGTTTTGCGATGATTTCCCTTATTTTGAGGTCAAAGAATCTTGCTGTGTTGGCAGGGCAAATTCGAAGAGCCGTGTCCGCGCCTCGCCCCGTTCCTCCGATTGCCACAATATCCTTGTCGGCGGGGATCAACCCGGCGTCTGCGGCCATGAGTGTGATTTCCACGCACACTTTTGTTCCTTCGCCCATGCGTCTGAGGACGTTGGCCATCAGTTCTAGAGTTTGGATTGTTCCAAAATCTTTGCGCACTGCTCTCTCAGCGCTGCTTAGCGCGTGTGTTCCGACGAAGATCTTTGCTCCAGCTTTCAAGATTTCTCTCTTGAATGTTTCGTCCAGCTCGCTTTTTCCAGGTTCTTTGAATCCGTGGCTGTGCGCTACAACCGTGACGTTGCAGTCTTGAAACAGCTTGGCTGTCTTTGCGCCTGTGTTGCCCGTTGTTGATGCAACCACGATGTCTTTGATTTTTTCTGCTTCTACGTATTTCTTGACCGTTTCTAGTAGGGTGTCGGTATTTGCCGTGCCAGCTTCTTTGAAGTAGACTGTGCGCTTTTCAATAGTGCTCATGCTGTTTTCCTCACTTTGGCTTAGGACATGGTCCGTTTTATGTTTTGTCTTAACGGTTTATGCGGTCTTCTTTAACGGGTTTTCTCTTGAGTTGGGTTCCGCATACTTCGCATCTTGTGTCTTTGTACTGTTCGGGGTATTTCCTGTGGCATGCGGGGCAGTATCTTATCCACTGAAGGCGTCGGCGGATGCCGAAGGTGATGAGCGAGGCGAATTCGATTTTCATCTGGTTGGCCACGTTCTGTATTGAGTAGTCGTCTGTGGCTATTAGGGGCCTATAACCGTTTGTCTTCAGTTCAAGTGCGAGTGCCAGGATTTGGATGTCTGTTTCGGAAAGGAAGGGGGAGTCTCCGACGGCTGATGCTGAAGCTTTGGCCTTTTCCAGGAAGTCCGCTTTGGGCGCTTTGGCTGTTACCTTTCCACTCTCAATGGCCGTCTCGAACCTTAGCGAAAATACTTGAATTTCTAGAACTTCTTCTATGACTGATGGGACTGTGTATTGTTCTTCGCTTATTGAGAATGGGTCGAAACCGGCGACGAGAGCCGAAGTGTCCAGTACCACTGCTTTCTTTTCGGGTTTGAGCGTTGGGCTCATGCTATCCCTTGAACAGGAGTCTGCTTCTGAGACGGTTGTAGAAACTGCGTTTGAACCTTATGAATGACGTTTCATACTTTGAGCGAGTGACGATTAGGCTTGGTCGTCTTGAGCTTATGAACTGGCGGTGGCGTCCGTCAACAAGCACGGAGATTCTTCTGGGTTTCACGATCTCGATGGTGATTCTTGAGTTTGCTGGGAAAACTACTGGGTGGAAAAGGCCTAACGGGCATACTGGCGTTAGCACGAAGGAGTCGAGTTCCAGGTCGAGTACGGGCCCTCCTGCTGATAGTGAATAGCCAGTGGAGCCGGTTTGCGTGGCAGCCATCAAGCCGTCTGATTGGCAGTCCAGTATGTGTTCTTCGTTCTTCAAGATGCGTGTGTACAGCAGTTTTGCCGGTTCGTCTGCTGAGACTACGACTTCGTTCAGGGCATCAGGGAATTTGGCATTTTCTCCAGTGATGGAAAGCTTCATACGTTTTTCGATTTGGAAGTCTCCGCCCAGGACTCTGTCTACTGCCGTGAAGGCTTGCTTGGGCAATACTTCTGTTAGGAAGCCTCTGACGCCCATGTTTATTGCCAGTATGGGAGGCTCGGGCTTGGGGATTGAAAGGCACGTTCTCAGGATCGTTCCATCGCCGCCGAGTGTGATTATGAAGTCAGAGTTGAGCTTCTCGAGTGGGATACTCTTGCCGTCGGTGGTCATTTTCTCAGCCAGCGTGTCTTCAATGTAGACTTTCAGTCCCTTTCTGCTGAGGTACGAGTCTAGTTCTTGCGCTAGCTTTACGCATCTCTTCTTATCAAAACGTGCGACGAGGCCGACACTCTTGAACAAAGTTTCCGCCCTAGCCCAGTAGTGGCACCTTAGTCTATGAAGGAGCCGAACAATCAAACGCTAGAGAAAAACAGTATAAAAGAGTTTGGGCAAGGTTCAGTACGTGTTCTATTCAATAAATGGGTTACACTCTCTATCTCGGAAGAAGAGAGTGTCGTGGTTTGGATTGAGATTCGGACAAGCTGAAACGATGGATTATTAGGGAGAGGTTGGAAGGGCAGCCTATCACTGCGATATGTGTTCAGTCTCGTATCAGCCGGAAAATGTTCTATTATTGGTGGAATCGGTATCAGGCTGAAGGTTGGAAGGGACTTGAAGAAAAGCCGAGGGGTCGTCCATGCGGACCTGGGATTGACGGTTCCCTGAAAAAGAAAGTCATCAAATTAAGGAAGAGATACGATTGGGGACCAAACAAGATAGCAGGTTACCTCGAACATAGAGGGTTCACTGTTGACCACCACAAAGTCTATGACGTAATCTGCAAAGCTGGCCTGAACCATCCGATAACCGAGCCCAGAAAGACTTGGGGAACGAAGCGTTTCCAAAGAGAACACTGCAACAGCCTCTGGCAAGCTGATTTCAAGCTCTGCAGCGACGACAATTGGATGATCAGTTTCCAAGATGACCATTCACGATTCATCACTGGCTCGGTTAAGATATGGAGTCCAACCGGAGAAAACGCCTTGCAGCTGCTTGAGAAAGCCGTTAAGCGGTATGGTGTTCCCGAACAAGTGCTTACTGATCAGGGAACACAGTTCAAGCCTGCCCGAGGAGGAACATCGGAATTCGCCATGCACTGCCAGGAACTGGGAATTGAGCACATCACTGCCAGCGTACGCAGGCCTACAACCATAGGCAAAATAGAAGCATTCCACAAAGCGTACGACGTTGAGTCGCACCTTTTCAATCAGCACTGGAGCTTCATACGCTACTACAACTACACGAGGCCTCATGAAGGGCTAAACTATTTAACTCCAGCAGAAATATACCTCAAAGACAAAGTGTAACCCTATTTTCGGATAGAACAGCAAGGTTCAGTACGTTCATTTACGAGAGCGAAGAGGAAATTTTGGCAGATTATGGCGCGTGTGCTTCTTTTCAACGGCAAGAAACCTTATTAGACTTTAAAGCGAACCGAAGTATGGTGCAACAAAAATGGGGCAATCTTCCGAGTTTGAGCACAGGAAAAAGCTGAACAAGATAAGAGAGGACATGAATAAAAGAGTGAAAGATGTGAGAGATCATTTTGCAAAAATGGAAAAGGTCAAGCTAGATGCTTTGAAGAAAACTGAGGAAATGAAGCGTTCTGCCCAGCAAGACATAACAAAATTGGAGACAGACATTGCGAAGTCAGACTTAACATCAGACCTGAAGAAAGCACTATCCTCAGACATCGCCACCCTGAGAAAGGAGATTGAAGACAGAGCTGCGGAACTAAGAACTCGAATTACTGGAACGGTCATACCCTCGTAACCGCCAATCCGTTTGCAGAAAGCACACACTCTCGCTCAAAGAAGACGTGAAGACTCTGCTAACAGTGAATTTTGTCGATGCTTTTGTATACGAACGCTTCTGGCGGCAGCTCCTGGCAATCTTTTCTTTCATTACAGATTCACTGCGTGTACGATGCCATCGTGCGCCTGCCCAAATTTATATATGGATGCTGCTTAGAATTGCTCTGTATACACACGTTTGCTGGCGGGTCAGAGTATGAGTAAACCAGTTCATGTTGGCGAGTTGAGAGTCGGTGGGTACATGATAATTGAGGGTGAACCGTGCCACATAGTTGAGATACAGAAGTCGAAGCCTGGAAAACACGGTTCGGCCAAGGCAAGGATAGCTGCTATCGGCGTTTTTGACGGTGTCAAGAGAAGCTTTGTGAAGCCTGTTGACCTGGGCGCAGAAGTGCCCATAATCGACAAGAGAATGGGTCAGGTCTTCGCAGTGAACCCGACCGGTGTTCAAATCATGGACATGGAGACGTACGAGTACATTGATCTTCCATATCCACTAGAGGCGGAACTAAAGACGAAGCTTATTGCCGGCGTTGAAGTTGAATACTGGAAAATACTGGGCAAAACGAAAATAGTCAGAACAAAATAGTTCCTTTGTCTTTTGCAGTCTCCGAATTTTCTCTTAGCCGTATCTGGAGACGGTCATTTCTTCGAGTTCTTAACCTATTGGCTCCACCATTGCCATTCAAGTTTGATGAAGCCTGCGTAAAGAACCAGCAGGATCACTCCCCAGCTCAGTGCGATGCCCGCGATTTGAAGGATCAGCGTGTCTGCAGGTAAGAGTAGCACACCCATGCGCTGACGGCGCACAAGCCTATGAGTAGAAGCGTGAATATGGCGAAATGAATGGCACGCTCCGCTGGCACTGTTTTCAGCCTTCTGGACTGTTCAATGTAGCATCGTTTGCGGTTAAAAAACTTCCGTCAACGTTTATCTTGCAGTCTCCTGTTAGAAAGACTTAGAGGCCGATGATGCAAGAAGAGCCGTCGGACATGTGACGATATTTTAGATGCTGAGGCTTCAATGTTAACTGCGAATATTGCGGGTTAGCGTTTGCGGGGCATATGGACTTCCAGCATTCCTTTCTTGTATTTTATGCTCATTTTGTCCATGTTTACTGGCACTGGGATGCGAATATGGCAATGGAATTTCTGGATTTCGCCTCTGTGGTAGCTAATCCCCAGCTCGTGCAGATGCAGTTTTCTTCTCATTTTCGCTGATATCTCGAGGGAATTGTCAGTTGGCCTGACTTGAACAGCACTCTCTTGTGTGAGCGGCAGGTCAACGGTCACGATGACCTCTGTTGCCGTCATGTTGATCTCGCGCAGCGGCTCCATGGTGCAATCTTTCAGATTCCAGGAAGGCTTCTGAGCCAGCGTCTCATCCATCTGTTCTGCCCATTCTTCGATCTCTCCAAAATACTCGTCGACCACGTTGGGGCTCTTGCGTTTTTTCCTTTCGGGCATTTCTTCTCTCCTCCCTAGGACACGTACATGGGAATGTCGTATTCCTGCCCTTTCTTCATCTTGGACATCTCCTGCTGAGTCCGTTTCATCACGTCTCTTGCTCTCAGGCGGATCTCTTCGCCTTTTTCCAGAAGCTTAGCAACATCCACTTTCACACCGGTAACCTTGGCCAAGCTTTTCAACACTTCAGCTGCGGCCTCAGGGTCGGGATAGTTATAGAAGCATTGAGCGAGCAATGCTAGAGCAGGCGAACCGTACTTAGAGGCCCGTTGTAACACGACTGCTTGAGGGCCGACCATGTATCCTTCCATAAGAACTTCTACTCCGCTGTCTTTGGCTGTCTTCAGGGCTTCGAGGTTCGAAGCGGCACCAAAGGCTTTCAGTTCGGTTGCATCCTGTCTGTCCTGAATCGGGATTCCGCTCAGGGAGATCATCATCTTGACATTCTTTGACCTTCCCCACTCAATCAAGGCATCCATAATCGGATAAATCATGTCTGCCGGTATCGGAACTTCAGAGACGGCTAAGAGAATGTCCTGGCCAGCGAAGATTCTCATCGATGAGTGCGGTAAACCCTCGTGCAATACAATAAGTGGGGGTAGCAGTTGAGTCTACGTATGCGACTTCTGTGAGGCCGAGTTCATCGACGAGGTGTGAGGCAGCTATGAGACCTACCAGTCCAACATCTGGGAAGCCGAAGATCAACGTAGCTCCAGGAGGAACTTTTGTCTCTTCAACGATCTTGACATCTTCGCTCAAGTCTAACCCTCAACGCTTCTGTAGATATACGAGAGAAGTAAAAAGCTTGCGGAAGCCAGCCGGAAGAGCGGAATAGCTATTAAAGGCATGTAGCGCTTTAAATCTGGAGAAAACCATGGCGTTAGACCGATTAGGTTCGTCACTCTACGACGCGATCAAGAAGATATTCAGAGCCTCAGTTGTGGACGAGGCAGCCGTCAAAGAACTCGTGCGTGACATACAACGGGCCCTCCTTCAAGCAGACGTGAACGTGAAGCTTGTGCTCGACATTTCAAAGAATATCGAAGACAGGTCGCTGAAGGAGAAAGTTCCACCGGGCATTTCACGGCGTGAACACGTCATAAAAGTCGTCTATGAAGAGCTGACGCGCTTCCTCGGCGAGAAACCGGTTCCCTTGAAGGTGGAGCCCGGCAAGAGAAAAATAGTAATGCTAGTCGGAATTCAAGGCTCAGGCAAGACCACGGTTGCCGCCAAGCTCTCGAGATATTTCCAGAAGAGAGGGTTGAAGCCTGCCCTCGTCTGCGCCGACACTTTCAGGCCTGGGGCATACGCTCAGCTCCAGCAACTTGCGGCCAGGGTTAATGTGCCGCTGTACGGCGACCCAAAGGCGAAGGACCCTGTGAAAGTTGTCAATGAAGGCCTGAAGCAATTCCAGGATAAGGAAATAGTCATAGTGGACACTTCGGGGCGCCACAAAGAAGAGCATGAACTAATAAAAGAGATGAAGGTGCTTGAGAAAAGCATCAAGCCCGACGAGGTCATGCTTGTGATCGACGGAACCATAGGACAGCAAGCTCTGGTCCAAGCTAAAGCCTTCAACGAAGCAACACCCATCGGCTCGATTCTGGTAACGAAGCTCGACGGTTCCGCAAGAGGCGGAGGGGCACTCTCCGCTGTTGCAGCCACGGGCGCACCGATAAAATTCATCGGCACAGGCGAAAAAGTCGAAGACATCGAGGCTTTCGTTCCATCTCGATTTGTGGGCCGACTGCTAGGAATGGGAGACCTGGAAACGCTGCTTGAGAAAGTCCGCGAGGCAGAAGTGACTGTTCCCGAGAAAAAGGCCAAGGCAATCTTACGCGGCAAATTCACACTAACGGACATGTACGAACAGTTTGAAGCAATGAAAGGCATGGGCACTCTCAAGAAGCTTATGGGAATGATCCCTGGGATGGGCTACAAAATACCCGACGAGATGCTGAACACAGCTGAAGGGCGTCTGGAGAAATGGCGCGTCATGATACAATCAATGACCCCTGAAGAGAAGGAAAACCCCAAAATCTTCAACGCGTCACGAATGAAACGCGTCGCACGAGGGTCAGGCACGAACGAGAAGGAAGTGAAAGAGCTCCTCAAACAGTACGTGATGATGCGCAAAATGCTGAAATCAATGAGGAGAAAAAAGGGAAGATTCCCATTCTTCGGCAAAGGAATGCCGCTCGACATGAAGTAGACTGAGCCAAGGATAGAGGGAACGCGTTATGGGTATTTTGCACAAGGCATTGAACATGCTTGAAGCACACGCTTTGTGCGACCACTGCTTGGGACGGCAATTTGCCCTGCTTGGACATGGCATCGAAAACGATGAAAGAGGACATGCCCTCAAACAGACGCTGGTAATGAAGGCCCATGACCTTGCACTCTCAGGAAACAAGAAAGGCTCTAAAGTCCTGAACGTTTTGGCCACAAACGGTTTCTCAAGAGCAGCTAGTGAGGTTCTTGAGAAAACTGAAACCCCCGATAAGCCTGAACACAAGCCTGACGCCTGCTTTCTGTGCGAGAACAGATTTGACTCTCTTGATGATCTGGCGGGGAAGGCGCTTTCACTCCTTGTCGACTACGAGTACGAGAACTTCTTGGTAGGAACAGAGCTGCCGGTCCCAGTTGCGGAGCGGGAGGACGAGTTCAGGGCAAGATTTGACGTCGACCATGGTGAAAACCTGAAGAACGAGTTTGGCAGGGTGATAGGGAAAAAAATAGCTGAAATCAGCAAGAAACCTGTCGAGTTTAGGAAACCTGACATCGTCGTGCTCGTGAACCCTTTTGCAGGACGGGTTGAGATTCTGTCGAACCCTCTTTTTGTCGCTGGCCGTTATAGGAAACTCGTGAGGGGTATACCGCAATCAAAGTGGTTCTGCTCAAACTGCAGGGGGAAGGGCTGCGAAAAATGCAACTGGACCGGGAAAATGTACCCCGAGTCGGTGCAGGAAATAATCGATGAACCCTTCTTGAGAGCCACTGACGGGACGCAATCATCATTTCACGCTTCAGGAAGGGAAGACATTGACGTCAGGATGCTCGGAAATGGCAGGCCTTTCGTGCTTGAAATAACAAAACCGAGGAGACGCTTCTTAGACCTGCGGAAACTGGAGAAGGAAGTGAACCGTCATGGGAAGGGCAAAGTCAAAGTTTCAGGTTTGAAACCCGCAGACAGGGCACTTTTGAGAGAGCTCAAGAGGGGCGAGACGAAACAGAAGGAATATCACGTGGTGATGGAGTTCGAGAACAGAATAACGCCCAGGGACTTGCGTACATTGAAAGAGAGGCTTACGAACGCTCTTATCCTGCAGAAAACGCCTCTTCGTGTTTTGCATCGGCGTGCAGATTTGACGCGGGAAAAGTACATATACGAGGTGAACGTTAAGAAACTGTCGCCTAATAAGGCTGAAATGCGAATACGATGCCAGGGAGGACTCTACGTTAAAGAGTTGGTGACCGGGGATGAAGGAAGAACAGCAAACAGCGTCTCGGAGATTCTCAACAACAAAGCGAAGCCTTTGAAACTCGATGTTTTGAACGTGATTATGGAAGAATGATTAGGGTGAAAAGATGAGAAAGTCAAAAGGTTTTCGTTCTGGGGCACGTCGCGTGTTAACTAAGAGGCCGAGGGAACATGGTAAGCTGAGGCTCAGCAAGCTTTTGCACGAGTATCCGCCAGGAAGCTCTGTAGTTGTTAAGATAGATTCTGCCGTTCACAAAGGGATGCCTCACAGGCGTTTTCACGGCCATGTTGGAACTGTGGTTGAGAAGCGCGGGCGAAGTTACGTCGTTACCGTTTCACAGGGAGATGCCGTTAAGGAGATAATAGTCAGACCTGAGCATCTGGAACCCTCTGCGTGATTGTAATGTCAGGAAAGAATACGACGGAAGAAAGGCTCAGTCTTCCGCAAGTAAAGAAGATTATGGAAGCCATCGGCGAAGAGAACCTGGACCAACTGCAGCGCCGCACGTTTGACTACATTTCCAAGTTTTCGAAACTCGAAGCTGAGGATGCTGAAAAACTTGTCAAGAGACTTGTGGCGGAATTCGGTCTGGACGAACTGGAGGCAGTCCAGGTAGTAAACAGCGTGCCTAAGAGCATTGAAGAGCTAAGAATCTTCTTGGCTGGCGGTCGCAAGATCATCGAAACATCAAAACTAGAAGCAATAGTTGCACTTATTAATGAGCATCGAAAGTTGAAATAGGCAGTTCCGTACTAACTATTTTTAAGCAGTAAGCAACAGAATAAGGAAGACTATGGCAATGATGGAGAAGCGGTACGAAGAGCACGCCTACATACTTGACTTTCTGCCTCACGGGCGTCCTGGCATACACGTCTCAGGGCGTGCCGGCTACAGAGCGGGAGCTCTAGTTCAGCTTGTCGGCGAAGGCTTCTTCACACTGTTAGAGGCACTGGTCAAGGAAGGCGTAATGCTGAGGGCAGATGACCGCGTTTTCGTCGGAAAAGAGGCCCGCGAAGAAATCACATACATAATTGGCAGAATAGGCTTCGATGAATTGACAGCAGCCGCGAGAACAGAGCTACCGACGGTGATCAGCAAAATAGTGTTGAACCGAGAGAAATGGTTCGTCGACTTCTTCAACAGCGCCCGAGCTGTCACCCCGCGCATGCACGCGTTGGAACTCGTCCCTGGAATAGGCAAGAAGTACATGTGGCAAGTAATCAATGAACGCGAGAGAAAGCCGTTCGAAAGTTTCGAAGACCTCCAGAAACGAACAGAACTGCCGAACCCAGTCAAGCTGATCACAAAGAGAGTCATGGAAGAGCTCGAGACCGACAGCAAATACAGGTTGTTCACGAGAGCTCAATAGATCGTTCAAGCCAACGGATTGACATGAGCCTGCTGGAAAAAGCGAAGTATCTGCTTCGAACACATCGAATTCATCCGAAAAAGTCCCTTGGACAAAACTTCATGATCGAACCCACATTCTTCAGGAGTATGGCTGATCGTGTTTCACTCGGCAAGAGTGACGCAGTGTTAGACATAGGCGCTGGACTAGGCTTCCTAACGAGGTTCCTTGCCTACAGATGCAAGAGTGTTCTGGCGGTCGAAACCGACAAAGCCATTGCAAGCGTGTTGCGTGAACAACTTGCAGGCGTCAGCAATGTCCAGGTAATTGAAGGTAACGTGCTCAAAACAGAGGTTCCTCCCTTCAATAAGGTTGTTTCAATCCCTCCGTACAACATATCTTCGCACCTGATGCTTTGGCTCTTCAACAAGCAGCTTGACTCAGCATTGCTCATCCTCCAAAGGGAGTTTGCTGACCGTCTTGTTGCGTCAGTTGGAACTGAAGATTATGGCTGGCTGACAGTTCTTACTCATTACCACGCAGAAGTTGAACTTTCGGAGAAGGTGCCAAAGTCCGCTTTTTATCCGCAACCTAAAGTGGATTCAATTATCACGTGCCTCATTCCTCGAAAACACAAGCCTTTCGTCTTGGAGAATGAAGCAGCATTTAGACGTATAGTGCAATCGCTCTTCACTCAACGGAACAGGAAAGTTAGGAATGCCGTATTGCCGTACCTCAAAGGTACTTGTGCGCTGCCCAAGGAAAAAGCGGCAAGAAATGCCGAGACTCTTCCCTTCCACGACAAACGAGTCAGAGAGTTGACACCTGAAAATTTCGGTGCGCTTGCCAATGCGATCGTTTACTAAGAGAGTTCTTTTTTCAAAGTACGTGTTTGATGTTTTTGACGAGGTTTATGAACCTGCTGAGGACTCGTTTCTTTTCGCTGACAACTTGATGGTAAATGAAGGCGATGCCGTCATAGATGTGGGGACTGGTTGTGGTATACTGGGCACAGTCGCAGCGGAGAAGGCTGCACAGGTTGTCGCAATTGACATCAATCCGCATGCAGTTCGTTGCGCAAGAGAAAATGCTGTTCTGAATCATATGAATGACAGGATCTTCTGCATCCAAGGGGATTTGTTCACGGCGATAAAAAACCGTGCGAGGTTTGACCTGATACTGTTCAACGCCCCCTATCTGCCTTCAGAAGACGCAGAAGAAACGTCTTGGCTTGAGAGCGCTTGGTCTGGTGGACCATCTGGCAGACGTGTCATAGATCGCTTTGTTCACGATGCACCGAAATATCTCAAGCCAGGAGGCAGGCTCTTGTTGCTGCAATCTACTCTTTCAAACGTTAATGATACATTGGAAAAGTTGGAACGAGAAAACTTCACGGTAACTGTTGTTGCAGAGAAGGCTCTGCCGTTCTTCGAGACAATCAAGCTTGTGAGGGCAGAATTTGCGAATCCTGCAGGCAGCTTTGAAAAACATCAGTAATACGTCATAATGAAAACGTGCATTCTAGTCCGTGCCGCTTTCAGAAATGTTGGGCTTTTGCGAAAACAATCGCTAGAGCTATAGGTGACCTGCCAACAAAACTAGCGCTTAAGGAAACTGCATGTCAAAACCTTGGCACTCGATGGAAACCACAGAAGTAATGGAACAGTTAAGCGCCAAGGAAACAGGCCTGACCGAAGAAGAAGCACAGAAACGCCTCCAGCAGTATGGAGCCAACGAGCTGCAAAAAGAAAAAGGAACCTCTCCATTCAGGATTTTTTTCGAGCAGTTCAAGGACATTCTGATAATAATCTTGCTGGTCGCAACGGGACTCTCGCTTTACCGCGGCGAGCTGACCGACGCCATAGTCATCATCGCCATTGTCTTTGCTACAGCAATATTGGGGTTTGTCGAGGAATTCCGTTCAGAGAAGGCGTTGGAAGCATTGAAGAAGATGACGGCTCCAATGGCTTCAGTCCTGCGAGACGGAAAAGAAATCAAGGTCCAAACCAGCCAAATCGTTCCAGGAGACATCATTCTGCTGTACGCTGGGGACCGGATCCCTGCAGATTCGCGGCTTATGGAGGCCTACAACCTTAAAATAGATGAGGCGTCGCTCACAGGAGAGTCCTCTCCCGTCAGAAAAGACATCGCATCCGTCCCGAGTAATGCCCCGATTAACGATAGGCTGGGCATGGTTTTCACTGGTACCGTCGTCGTGTACGGCAGGGCCAAAGCTGTCGTCACCTCGACTGGCATGAGCACAGAGTTCGGGAAAATAGCGAAGATGGTTCAAACCACAGAAGAAAAGGCAACTCCTCTTGAGAAGAGAATGGCCTCTGTAGGCAAATGGATTGGGCTCCTTTCGATCGCAGTCTGTCTGATCGTGGCCGTGATCGGGGTTGTCGAAGGGCGAAACATTCAAGACATGATCCTATGGGGAATTAGCCTGGCCGTTGCAGCTGTTCCAGAAGCGTTGCCAGCCATCGTTACAGGAGCTCTGGCAATCGGCGTGTACCGAATGGCAAAGGTGAACACCATAGTCAGAAGGCTGCCCGCAGTGGAGACTCTCGGCTGCACGAGCGTAATATGCTCTGACAAAACTGGAACCATGACCAAGGGCGAGATGACAGTCCAAAGAATCTTCATCAACGACCACGTAATCAAGGTCTCAGGCGTTGGCTATGAACCAGAAGGAGACTTCCTCCAAGACAACGTGAAGACTGAACCAAATCAAGATTTGCTCATGCTTCTGAAAACGGCCACGCTGTGCAACGATGCGACGTTGGAGAAAGCCGCCGAAAAATGGTCAGTAAAAGGCGATCCAACTGAGGGAGCGCTGCTGGCTGTCGCCGGCAAAGCCGGAGTCTGGAAAGAAGAACTGGAGAAAGACATGCCGCGAATAAACGAGCTCCCGTTCTCCTCTGAAAGAAAGTGCATGACAACGGTCCATCTCGTTGCGGGCAAGAAGAGAATGGTTCTGATGAAAGGTGCTCCTGAAGTCGTCCTCGCAAAGTGCACCAAGATTTTCGTTGATGGGAAGGCCAGAAAGCTAACAGAAGTGGAAAGAAAGGAGATACTCGAAGTCAATGAAGCCATGGCAATTCAGGCACTCAGAAACTTGGGGTTTGCTTTCAGAGAACTTCCAGAATCAGTAAAGACGATCGACGAGAAAATCGAGAACGACATGACGTTCGTCGGAATCATGGGAATGATTGACCCCCCAAGGGAAGAAGTCAAACATGCAATCTACATGTGCAAGAAAGCCGGCATCGACGTCGTCATGATCACAGGCGACCACAAACTGACAGCGGTCGCCGTAGCCAGAGAGCTCAATCTTCTGGGCGAAGACGACGTAGAAGATAGAGTGATAACAGGCGAGGAACTGGAAAAGAAAACCGACCAGCAGCTTTCTGAGGTCGTTGAGAACATCGTGATCTACGCGCGAGTTTCGCCTGAACACAAGGTGAGAATCGTCAGAGCTTGGAAAGCAAGAGGACACGTTGTTGCGATGACTGGAGATGGAGTAAACGATGCTCCCGCGCTCAAGATGGCAGAAATAGGCGTCTCAATGGGCATCACCGGCACAGAAGTCACCAAAGAAGCTTCAGACATGATTATCACAGACGACAACTTCGCCTCTATCGTGAAGGCCGTGAAGGAAGGACGGGAAATCTACGGCAACATCAAAAAATACCTGACATACCTGCTTCGCTGCAACATAATGGAAATCCTCGTCATGTTCATCGCCATGATGGCCGTTCCTTATCTTTCAGGCGGCGCATACGAGTCTGGCACTGCTCCGGAACTGTCGGCTGCAGTGGCTCTGACTGCCGTGCAGTTGCTTTGGGTTAACCTGACCACAGACGGTTTGCCTGCGATAGCCCTTGGAGTTGACCCAGGCGACCCTGACATAATGGAAAGAAAGCCCCGAAGCCCGAATGAAAGCGTCTTCACGCGCGACGTGAAGATTTACCTCACAGCAGTGCCGATCATGATGACCGCCTTGCTGCTGTTCGGCTACTTTATGCGTCAGCCTTGGAAAGGACCGAGCGAACTGCTTGAAGCACGAACACAGCTGCTTACCGCCATGATAATCATGGAACTGGCAAACGCCATCTCAGCCCGCTCGCTGAAATACACGGTCTTCAAGGTTGGCGTCTTTAAGAACAAATTCCTCTGGCTTGCTATACTCTCATCTTTAGGTCTTCAACTCGCCGTGCTCTACACGCCGTTTCTCCAAAGCATATTCGACGTGTCTGGACCAGGACTTGACGACTGGGGAATTGCTTTGCTGTTCACGGCAATAGTGTTCGGCGCACTTGAAGCCGGAAAATACGTAGCAAGCAGAAGAAGAGGGCAGCATTAGAAAGACTTAAATTCCAAACGCCATGAAAAAGCCTTCCATAACCAAACCATGGGAGAGACTTGAATGGGAATCACTCAAAAAGTAGCGAACCCAGCACCGCTTGGACTGCTAGGCTTCGGAATGACAACGATTCTCCTGAACTTTGTGCACAACGCAAGACTCGGTTCTGCTGACGCCATGATCCTAGGGATGGGCATAGCTTATGGCGGGCTTGCCCAGGTAATTGCGGGAGTGCTTGAATACAAGAAAGGCAACACATTCGGCATGGTCGCCTTCACATCATACGGCCTGTTCTGGTGGTCTTTTGTGCTCTTGAACATCTTGCCATTTGGCGGAGCTCCTTCACATGAATCCTTAGCGGCATACTTCTTCATGTGGGGCCTCTTCACGCTGATAATGTTCTTCGGAACTCTCAAGACCAATCGTGCACTACAGGTGGTCTTCATGACGTTGGCGATACTATTCTTCCTGCTGGCACTCAGAGAAGGACTTGTCGCATCACAATACCTCACAGTGCATGACGTCAACTGGAATCTCTTTACTCAGATAACAGGAATCGAAGGAATCGTCGTAGGATTCAGCGCGTTCTACCTGGCCCTAGCAGAAGTCCTTAACGAACAGCATGGAAAGACTGTGTTGCCTATCGGGCAAGTCATCTAGAACAATCTTTCCTTCTATTTTTCCACCTAAGAAAGTTTATATTCATGCAAGATGGTCTTTCCACAAAATTCACGAAGGTTAAAAGATGTCAGAAGCCAGCTTACCGTTTAATGAGAAAGTGGACCCTGGAAAAACCCTTAAAAGCGAATGGGAGAGGTCAATCAAGAATCCCCAGGAATACTGGGCAGAAAAAGCAAAGGCCATCGACTGGTTCAAAACATGGAACAAAGTCCTAGACGACTCAAACCCACCGTTCTACAAATGGTTCGCAGGCGGCATCCTGAACATCTGCTACAACGCTCTTGACAGACACCTGAACACATCCAGGAAAAACGCTCTTGCATACATTTGGGAAGGCGAAGACGGAGAAGTACGAACATACTCCTTCTACCAGCTCTACAGAGAAGTGAACAAGCTTGCCAAAGTCTTCAAAGACCTCGGACTCAAGAAAGGCGATAGAGTCGCTGTCTATCTGCCTATGATTCCAGAATTGCCCATCACGTTGCTGGCAACTGCCCGAGTGGGCGGAGTTCACACCGTCGTCTTTTCAGGATTCAGTGCAGAATCGCTCGCAGACAGAATAAACGATTGCGGGGCAAAGATCCTCGTAACAGCAGACGGAGCTTTCAGACGCGGCAAAACCGTCACTCTGAAAGACACAGCGGACCGTGCACTGCAGACTACTCCGTCCGT
The DNA here is from genome assembly GCA_963769845.1 of Candidatus Bathyarchaeota archaeon. Taxonomy (GTDB): domain Archaea; phylum Thermoproteota; class Bathyarchaeia; order Bathyarchaeales; family Bathycorpusculaceae; genus JBGQMW01. Next base: position 93,432 of record CAVYNL010000016.1, read on the forward strand.
TCAAAAAATGGTTGTTGTCAAGAGAACAGGACAAACCGTGCCTATGAAGGAAGGACGCGACGTATGGTACCACGAAGCAACAGCCAAAGTTGACGCAAACGCGTACGTTCCCCCAGAACCCATGGAATCAACTGACCCACTGTTCATTCTCTACACCTCTGGAACAACTGGAAAGCCGAAGGGAGTTCAACACGGCATCGGCGGCTACCTAGTGTGGGCATACTGGACGCTCAAGTGGGGCTTCAACCCGAATGAAGAGGACATATGGTGGTGCACAGCAGACATCGGCTGGATCACCGGGCACACTTACAACGTATACGCGCCATTATCCGCCGGCGTAACATCGTTCATCTTCGAAGGAACACCAGATTATCCAGCGCAGGACAGATGGTGGGAACTGATCGAAAAACACGGCGTCACGATACTATACACAACCCCAACAGCAATCAGGATGTTCATGAAATTCGGAGAACAATGGATAACAAAACATGACCTAAGTACGCTTAGACTTCTAGGAACAGTAGGCGAACCAATAAACCCCGAAGCTTGGAGATGGTACTACCGCGTTATTGGCAAAGAAAAATTGGCGATCATAGACACTTGGTGGCAGACCGAAACCGGTGGCTTCATGATCGCTCCGCTGCCAGGCATCGAGCTTGTTCCGTTGAAGCCAGGCTCGGCCACAAACCCGTTGCCAAGCATCTACGCAGATGTTTACGACGAGAAGGGGCAGTCGACACCAGTAGGCACCAAAGGCTTTCTAGTCGTCAAGACTCCGTGGCCGGGAATGCTTGAAACGATCTGGAAGGACCCTGAAAGGTACAAGCAGACGTACTTCGGCAGGTTCGGAAACGTCTACTACACGGGCGACTACGCTGTGAGGGACCCAGACGGGTACTTCTGGCTGCTCGGAAGAGCTGACGAAGTTTTGAAGGTCGCTGGGCACAGAATCGGAACCGTCGAGCTTGAAAGCGCGCTGGTGTCTCATCCCGCCGTCTCCGAAGCTGCAGTCATGGGCAAGGAAGACGCGCTCAAAGGCGAGGTTCCAGTTGCTTTCGTCGTGCTCAGAAGCGGCTTCTCCCCATCAGAGGAACTTCGCGCAGAGCTCATAAAACACATCAGGTCAACGATCGGCCCAATAGCCACGCCAGACGCGGTCGTCATCGTCAACAAGTTGCCAAAGACACGCAGCGGCAAAATCATGAGAAGACTCTTGAAAGCAGTGCTGGCAGGCGTGCCGTTAGGCGACGTTTCGACGCTGGAAGACGAAGGCTCAATGGACGAGATCAAGGCGACCTACGAGGAACTGAAAAGACAACTCGAAAAGAAATAGCCAACCCTGTTTCTTCTTTTCAACCCTAGCTTTTCTTGTCTTCTGTTAAGGATAGAACCTTCTAGTCGTCCTCGGGAACGGTATAGCGTCTATGATGTTCTCCAAGTCAAGCATCCACACAAGAACCCGCTCTAAACCCATTCCGAAACCAACGTGCGGCACGGTTCCGTAACGTCGCAGGTCAATGTACCAGTCATAATCCTTCTCTTTGAGGCCCATCTCCAGTAGCCTTTCAACCAGTCTCTGCTTGTCGTCTTCCCTTGCGCCGCCGGTGGAGATCTCCCCTATCCGTGGGACAAGAATATCAGTTGACATGGCCAGCTCGGGGTTGTCCCTGTGAACCTTGCAGTAGAACGCTTTGATCTGCTTTGGATAATCGTAAACGAAAAACGGTTTCCCGTAGTCTTCGGCCAGGGCTTTTTCTTCTTCGTAGCCCATGTCGTCGCCCCACTCAATCTTCAAATCCTTTGCTTTCAGCTTCTCAATTGCCTCGGTATACGTAATTCTTGGGAAAGGCGTCTTGACTGCGGTGAGCTTTGAAATATCCGCGCCGAGTTCTGTGAACTCGGGTTTGCAAGTCTCAGCAGTCCTGTGACAAACATACGTCAGCAACTCCTCTTCAAGCCGGATCAGAATCATTCATGTCTGCAAAAGCCTGCTCAGCCTCGATGTGCCAGTACTCGGTCAGGTGCCGAATAGTCCTGCTCTTCTCAGCCCTGAAGGAAGGAGCAATACAGTAGACCTTCTCTAAGGAGTAAATGAGAATCTCAAGATACAGCTGAGCACTCTGCGTAAGGTACATGTTCTGGTCAAAATACTTCAACCCGAACAGTGTTGACCCTCCCTCGCAAGCGCTCGTTATGAACATGGGCGGGGTGACTTCAGTGAACTCTTGCTTTTTGAAGAATTCATGAGTGAACCTCAGAACTTCACTGCGCACTTTCATTATCACGTTCATCCTGCGACTGCGAAGCCACAGATGCCGGATATCCCGCAGAAAATCTTCAGTTTCTTCTCCACTTGTTATGGGGAAATGCTCGGCCAAACCTATGACAGACACTTCTTCGGTAACGATCTCGTACCCTCCTGGGGCTCTGGAGTCCTTTTTGACTGTGCCTTCAAGAACTAGTGAAGATTCGATCGTGACCTTTTCGGCTTCACTCCACGCAGAGCTTTCCTTCTTAACAGGACACTGAATGACTCCCGTTGAGTCTCGCATGAGGAGAAAAATCATTTGCTTTCCCTCTCTCTTGCGGTAAACCCATCCTCTGACCGCAACCTTCTTGTCTTCAAACTGTCCGTCCAGAATCATCTTGATAGGAACGAAGTCCATACACGTCAGCCTTCTGTCCAGATGCTGTTCTCAAATCTTAAAGTCTAGCTTGAATTTTAAACTTCCTTAGACGTAGTGTCAAAAACTTTCAGCGCCACAACAGCTGACAATGGTATGGCGCCTACTGCAAGCAGCAGGAACGGTGTTAGCGGTGAGACGTACTGGTAAAGAGCTCCTATCACCAGCTGGGCGATTGCTTGGCTAATGTACATGAAGAATTGACCGCAGCCGATCACTTTTCCCCTCAGTTCTTTCGGAGTCAAGTCTCCTATGAGCGAGTTGTAACTGCTTCCCTGAAGCATCTGCCCCATTCCGAACAGGAAAAAGGACAGGAGCAGCATCTGAAAGTTAGCGTTGATGAATATGACCATCGCAGGCACGTAGAGAACAAAGCCTAGGATCAGGAAACGTCTGCGGCCAGAAACGTCCATTCTGAACCCTGCCAGAATAGCTGGAATCGAAATGCTTAGGTACATGAAGGCCATCGCGATTCCGTACTGTACAGTGTCGAGATGTAGCGAGGATGTTGCATAGACGACGAAGTAGGTCTGGCATCCTGCAACGAGGCTGGTTATGCCTGAATAAGCCACGAACAAGTAGAAGACTGAACTGGGAACTCTGTTCCACACCCGCCAGCTTTCCTTCACAGACCTCGGGTATTCTCGAATGGCCGCAAGAAAGTTTGGAAAACCTCCAACTTTGTTGGATACGAGCGTCTCCTTAAGCTTGAGCCTCAGCGTTGCAGCTGCAAGGTAAGTGACCAACGCGATCGCGTAGGCTATCCTCATGCCCCTGTCCAGTTGGAACGCACTGATTAGGAACAATGCTATGATCGGCGCGGGCAGCGAGACAAGGTTACTTACCACTGCTTGGATGGTGAAGCTCGCTCCTCGCTTCTCAGGAGCCACGGAGTCAAGCATGATCGCGAACAATGCTGGCTGGTAAAGAAGAAAAAAATTCTGGATCATCAAGCCGAAAACCACGAATTGCCATGAAGGTGCGAACACCAGGAAAAGGTAGGACAACGCTACGCCGTATGTCATCGTTACCACCAAGCTTCTTCTTCCATCTTTGTCCGCAAGGTAGCCGCCTGGGAATTGGACAAGAGCCAACGCGATTGTCGCTGCAAAGCCTATTACACCCAGCAGAAAATCGTTGGCTCCCAAATTCTTGTAGAACAAGCCTGAATACGTTCCTGGAATTGGGCCCGTGAAGCTCATGAGAATCCATGATATGATCAATATCAGAAAATTGCCGCTGATGAACGCGTAGCGACTGCGGAAACTGGAGAGAGACTTCATTGCTCAGATGCCATTGAAACACAGAAATATAAGGCAATGGATGAAGGGGGCAGGTTTGACCCCATAATTCTTAAATCTCCGCAATTTGAGTATAACCCCGAGCAGTGCTAGATACCAATTGGAAAGCGCCTACAAGCTTAGAACGCTTAAACGCTCCGCGATAGCCATAGCAAGCGTCGTTCTCGTTGAAACAACCTTGGGCCTGACCGTGAACAGCCTCGCAATCATCAGCGACGGCCTGCACGCCCTGCTTGACGCCCTGACCATGATAATTCTTTTTGTGGCGACGCGAGAGTCACTTAAACCTCCAGACGAGGAGCACATGTACGGTCATGAGAAATTCGAATCTGTCGGCGGTCTCGTCGGAGGACTCGCCCTCATAATCGTGGCACTGATCATCCTCTACGAAGCCGTGTTGAAAATACTTCATGGACAGAACATCAACGAGGGGCTCGAGTACGTCGGTTTCATCGCCATCGGCTTCACGTTCTGCATAGACTTCTTCAGAGTCGGAACCCTGATGAGGTCTCGAAGAAGCGAGAGCACAACCATGAAGGCAGGCTTCTACCACGCACTCGCAGACCTCAGCTCCACGATCATAGCCTTCATGGGTTTCGGACTGACAACACTAGGGTTCTACTACGGAGACTCCATAGCTTCAATGGTTCTCGGAACACTGCTGACCTACCTAAGCGTCAAACTTGTCTGGAGTAGTGCAATGGAGCTTACCGATACGATATCCAAGGACGTTGCAGAGCAAGTAAGGAAGATGATAGTCGAAACGAAAGGCGTCTGCAAACTCGACGCCCTCAAGATCAGGAAAGCAGGAGAAAAAGCATACGTTAGAGCAAGTATAGAGGTCCCAGACTATCTTACTCATGAGGAAGCCCACGACTTGGCCTCCAAGGTCGAGGCCAACATAAGAAACGTGCTAGGAAACTCTGAAATCGCTATCCACACTGAGCCCTGCAAGTCAGAAATGCCCACCGAAAAGCTCGTCGAAAAACTGGCAGCCGAAGTCGAAGGCGTGAGACAAGTTCACGAGATCAGCACGGTGCACGCAGATGGCAAACTGTACATCACGCTGCATGCGGATGTAGATGCGAAGGCAACTGTTGAAAAAGCTCACGAAATCGCTGAGCGTATCGAAAACAAGATAGAAGAACAGATGAAAGAAGTCGAAGACGTAGCTGTCCACGTAGAACCCTTCAGCCCGAGGAAAAGAAAAGGCACGATGGTGAACGAAGAAGAAATCAGGAGCTTGCTCTACAAAATGGCAGAAGCCTACCAGGGCGCTTTCAGAATCAAAGGTATAGTCACATATGTTGCAGGCAAGAAACGCTACATAAACATCGACTGCAGCTGCACCAGGCAACTGTCGCTCGAAGAATCGCACGAAATAGCCTCGCAAATCGAGGAGCACTTGAGAGAGCATTTCGAGGAAACCACAATCACCGTTCACATGGAACCACGCTAAGCATCCTAAAACACTGACGAAACCCCAGTTTGACGTTGACGCAAAAACAGGGGAGAGGAGAGGGCCTAGTCTAGACTGACCTCTTTCAGGAAGGCCAGGTCGACTAGGCTGTTCAGCTTTATCTTTCCTTGTGAAATCGTGTAAAGCACGTCGCCGATGTACAATGCCCTGCTTATCAACAGTTTGTCCGTTGGCAGTCCTGTGCTCTCCGCGTGACTTACTGTGCCTCTCAGCATGAGTCCGTCGGTCAGAGTAATGTTGTAGACGTATGCTCCCTGCCAGACAGGTGTCCCGTAAGCCCATGAAGGTACGTCTCCGTAGGGGTACTGGCTCTGGTCAACCTTTGCCACCGTGACAGGAATCACCAGTAGGTCCTTTTCTTCGTCGAACAGGAATGCCTTGGGGTCAGTGAGAACTGGCGAGTCTGTGCCCCTGTCGCCGATAATGACGTTCGACATCTGCACCGGGTTGCTGACGTTAGTAACATCGAAGATGGAGACTTTGATGCCTTGATACCACGCAAAGTTTCCGTTTTCCGCCTCTGTCGTCTCTTTGCCCACGCCGATCAGGTGATTTTCGTCGTACGGGTGCAGATAGTCCGAGTATCCTGGTATTTCCAGTCTGCCTAGAACTGTCGGAGCCGTCGGGTCTGTGAGGTTGATGACGAACAACGGGTCAGTCTTCTGGAAGGTCACAAGATAGCACCTGTCTCCCATGAACCTTGCCGAGTGGAAGTTCTCTCCGACTCCGATGTTCTCTAGTCTACCGATGATGCTGAGGTTCATGTCCAGCACGTACAGGTTGCTGCGCTGAACGTATGGCTCGTATGTGCTGTTGAGCGTTCCTCCTGTCCATGAGGTTGTCGCTATTCTGAAGTAGTCGCCATATTCATCCATTGAGAACTGGTTCAGCTCCTGTCCGGACACTTTTCCTTGCGCCATGATTGTTAGGTTGTTGTCTTGCATGTGGACACGGTAGATCGATGTTTCCCCAGATGTTTCGCGGAAGGTTACGTAGATGTTGCTTGATGAAACGTACATGTTGCTCGTTGCACCGACCATGATCGATGTGTGTGTGGGCTCTTCTGAAGCGTCCTGCATGTTCATGGCCACAAATGTTGTGAATGAGAAGTAGTCGTCAGACACGTTGGAGTAGTGGATTTCTGGCGCTGGAATTTCCTTAACGCCTTCGCCCGAATAGACTTTGGGAAGGACGACCGTGTCGTACAGAACATACGCTGGCTGACTTGTTACGAAGTAGACGTACTTGCCGATCATTCGTGAGTTGAAATAGTCGCCTGTCATGGTGAAATTTCTCAGGAGACTTGGTTTCGCCTTGTCTGACACGTTGTACAACGATACGTAAGTTCTTGACTCAACAACTTGGGTCCAGAAGTACGGCATCACGCGAGACATGCTGTAATTGGATCCCAAGATGGCGAGTCTGTCACCGTTAACAAAGATTCCAGCCGGAGTGAAGTCTTCGCACACTATCCTTGAAACTATTCCTGCATCTTCTTGCGCAGCTTTCACGATGAAAACAGTGTTTCCCGAAACAACGTAGATGTAGGCTCCATCATTCTTCACAATGTCTGCCTCGTCGACTCCTGCAACTTGAATGTTTGTGCTCGAGTGTCCAGAGGTCGACTCGGGTGCAGGCACTGCTATGTTATACTGAGAATTGCCGCCGCGAGTCTGAGTGCTGCCAAAGAAGAATCCGTTGGCACCGCTTGGGATACTCGGAAGCCAAATACGAATGCTGTCTAGCGGGCCGTAGTACGGAGTGGATCCGCTTTGACTCTTCGAGTTAGACGTCAAGAAACTCTTCAACTCAGCATCAGACGAGAAAGTCTTGAGGAATGAAGACTGAATAGGAGGCAATGAGATTTGCGGTATGAATCCCAAGTTGTAGCACACCGAACCCAATATCACGGCCAACAGAACTGCAACGACCGCGTATACTTGCACACGTTTTCTAATCTCTTTCTGCATTTAGCATCACTACCTTCACATTATCGCACTGAAGCATTTTATCCTAAGCATTGGAACAGGCTGTTCCAACCTCTAGTACGGTCTCTGGGACCATACTCGTGCTGCCTCGTACCAGAAAATGGCTGAAACGATGGCTCCGAACATGAGGATGAAGAGGTTCTCGCGGCTAAAACTCTGCATCAGTATCAATAGGTAGATTCCGTAGAACGTTGTGGAAAAAACCGCGTAGAAGAAATATCTTGGGAAAAGAAGCTTTCCCAGCTTCACAAAATGGCGGAGCACGCCAATTTTCACTTCGCTGGTCAAAGAGTAGTCGCCGCCAACGTCCTCCTTCTTAACGAGCCCCAGATTTCGTAGCTGTTCAAGGTGATGCTGAGCCACGCTTGGACTGCTGAAATGCAAGGCTCTCTGTACTTCACGCACACTCATCGGACGGCCATTCTTCAACAGCAGCCAGTAGACCTTCCAGTCCTTCCCCCGAAGCGCATACTCAAGCCTCATCTCATCCTCAGCGATCAAAGACAGGCAAGCCTCTTAACTCAATAATGAACATGGACACATATAATTCCAACCTTTAGAACACACGTACTTTTCCTGTTGGACTGACCTGACTCTGGCCGTCGGCTGGCGAGCGCAAGGCCTCTGCGATAATGCGTGCAACGTCCTTCGCAGGCTTGTTCGCATCCAGCACTCTCCATCCGCCTGCGAATGCAAGAGACAGTGCCTTCAGTCTGACGCGCTTCAACTCTGCCAGATTCTCAAACATCTCCACCTTTCGTCGCGCCTGCCTGATTCTCCTCTCAGCCTCTTCAGGCGAAACATCCAAGAAAAACATGAAATCCGAGGTCGGAACAACCAAAGCGAAGAAACGATAGGCAACTGCATGCAATGGGGGAGGCAGATAAGCCGTTCCCATCAGATACCGCACAAACACCACATAGTCGTAGTCACGCCAGGAAAACAGCATGACCGACCTCAAGACATCAAGCATGTAGAACAAGGCCGAGGCAAAATGAGCGCTCTTACCCCTAAGATACAGGAACTGTTTGGCCTTAGTGCCGAAAAGGTTATCCCCAGCCGGGTGAACTCGGAGAAAAACGCTTTTCCCAGCATCCTGCAAAGACTCAACTAGAATCTTTGCTTGAGTGTCTTTTCCAGATGCGTCAAGTCCGTCTATAATCACGAGCACCAACCGTTCATGTGCCTCCGCTGTACAGTAAAAACACGAGAACGCTGAAAACAGGCACAGTTACATTGTCAAAACCGATGGGCGAAAGGCCCTCGACGAACATGGCGACGATAGCAGCCGCGAGAGACGCAACAATCTTCTCAACCAGCGAAAATGAGTAGAAGAACGAGAAGAAAACCATGCCCACCGCAAGACTGGCAAAGCTGACCAGAAACATCGCAGCTGACCCTTCAATGCTTTTCGGAGCAACAAGATTGTACTTCCGTTTGCCGAACTTTTCACCTACAATCGAAGCTGCAGCGTCACCGTAAGCCATAGGCAAAATCCCCACGGCAATCACATAAGCCCTCGACGGAAACAGGAAAGCTAAACACGTGTACGAAACAGCGTAGAACACAAGCCCCAGATGATGGCCTTCCTCAGTTATGTCCGAAAGCCCCTGCATCCTTGTGATGACGCTCTTGAATGGAGAGTAAGGCGACGCCAAAAAAGTCAAGAATATGAAGGGCGTGGCTACGAGCCCAGGAAAAAAGCTAATCGTGAAGAACGGGATCACGAAAGGCAGGTTCCCGATCATGATGTGCAGAAACTTGCGAGAAGTCTTGCGTGAAACATGCGCCACCTTCTCGAACCTGCCTGAGACAAGAATCACTATTACCACGTAAACGTAGCATAGAAGCATCAGAGCGATGTTCCACAGGAGTTCTGCGATTGGCATGAACTCACCTTAACGTGCCCAAAACAAACGCTAACAGTCCAAACATGAACCATAATAGCACAATCTTCTTGACTCTTCTCGCGTTGTCCCTAGAATAGTCTCTCAGAAGCATGACCGAAGACACGATGAGCCCAACGTCAGTCACGACGACAGGCGGAACGAACCATAATGAAACTAGGTTCAAAAACCAGGGTAACGGGCTCAAAACAACTGCAGCAACGTAGAAGCCCACAGCAGCGACAGCAGCGATTCTTTCGCTGAATCGTACAGCCAGAGTCTTCACACCATGTGCACTATCGCCTGCAACATCCACGATCCCCTTCGTAACCTCCCTGCCCGTGTTAGAAAGAAAAGCCATAGAAGCAAACAACAGAACGTTCAACTCAACCCTTTGAGTAGCGGCCACGCTTCCGTAGATGAACGGAATCGTCACGCAGAGGCTTACGAGGAAGTTGCCAGGCAGACCGCTCCGCTTGCCAACAGTCGTGTACAAGACAAAAACCGCCCAGGCAACTATCGCCGTGAACAAGCAGAAGACATTCGAAAAGTACGCTGCTGCAAAACCTACAACCGTAAGGCCCAAGGCGAAGACCAGCGCGGCTTCAGGCTTAATTAATCCGCTGGGAATCGGGCGGTGGCGCTCGTTGACAGCGTCAATCTGCCTGTCGTAGTAATCGTTTATCGCCATTGAGGCAGCAGTCAACGTGAAGCCCGTCACAAAACCGTAAACCAAATTCCAACCCAAAACCGATTGGCCGTAGCCTCTGACGAGCACGGCGCCAACGATAACCGCGAAGCCCATCATTAAACAGTTGATAGGACGCATCAAACGCACGTAGGCGCCAAGCTTACGCATAAACACTCAAACCTTGAAACTGCTCATAAGGCTTTCATCTGAGTGGATAATAAGAATTTTTGTGCAAACCTAGAAAGTTTAATACGCTTTAGCGCAAATAATTCACTTCGGAGTACGCTGGTGATTGCCGCTTGCGCAGCAATTATGCACTAGATAGGTTGAGAGTGATTATCCCCGTCGGCGGGAAGGCCACTCGGCTGCTGCCGCTGACGGCGGAAACGAGTAAGGCCTGCATTCGCCTGCTCAACAGACCCCTGATAGACTTCTCTCTGCTGCCTCTTGCAAGGCAAGGCATAAAAAACTTTATCTTCGGAGTAAAAGGCTACACGAACTACCGGGACCTGCATGACTATTTCGAGTCAGGCTACGGTTTCTCCGCGAGGTACGGTATAACCCCCCGCGTTCACATAAAATATCAGCCCAACATCAACGACGTAGGCAGCGCGAACTCTGCCATGATAAACATGGACTACTACAACGTCAGGGACCCCGTCTTCGCCGTGCAAGGCGACAACATCTTCGACGTCAACGTGAAAGAGCTCGTAAACTTCCATGAGAAGAAGGGTGCCGTGATGACCATAGCGCTCAGGGAAGTAAAAAACGTGGAAGGCTACGGAATAGCCGACATAAACAAGGACATGAGAATCAACAAGTTCGTGGAAAAGCCCTCGCCTAAAGAAGCCCCGTCAGACCTTGCCAACACGGGATTGTACATGGTCTCGCCGGAAATAAGGAGAATATTCAAGGAGAAGGGCGTTCAAAAAATAATCAAAGAAAAACATCGCTTGGACTTCGGGTTTGACTTCATCCCGTACCTGATAAGCACGGGCAGGCCTGTCTACGGGTACAAACTCCAAGGAAGCTGGTACGACGTGGGCACTCCTAAACGCTACCTCGAAGCCATGCACGACCTGCTCGACGGACGCTTCTTATCATTGACGGATTTCGGCGGAAGAATAGACGAAGAAAAGAGGATCTGGGTGCAGGGAGAAAGCTCAGAGTCCATGAAGAGAAGAAAAGAAATCATCGGCAAAATCAAACGGAAAAAAATTGAGGTTGAAGGCTCAGTCCTCATAGGCAGACACTGCAAAATAGCAGACGGCGTCAGGATCGTGGACTCGTGCATCGACAACTACACGACAGTCGGCAAGAACGTTGAAATCGAAAACTCGGCAGTAATGGACAGAGTCATAATCGGAGACAAAGCACAGATCAAAGAGAGCATAATAGGCAGGCACGTCACAATTTCCTCAAGCTCCAGAAAACCCACAAGAATAGACTCCATCTCAGTCATAGCGGACGACGTGATCATGGAAGAAGGATGCATACTCACCGCAACCAAAGTCTACCCGCACCAGTACGTAAGAGGAGAGTTCGAAAACCAAACGCTGATGGCCGGCTAGATGAAGGACCGGCCCAGTGAGCAGGTCTTTGAGCGTGCTCAAGAGACCGATGTTTTCATGCTTGACATCTGCTCAATTTTCTCTTCTGAGTGCTGACTGAATGGTCGACCTGACAGGGATACGAAAGAAAACAGTCTCGGCGACCGAGTACATCAACGGTTTAGACGAGCCTTTCAAAGAAAGGTTTCTAGAACGAAAACGGACCTATCGGCTGCACGCGGAAACTGTGAAGCAGCTGAAGAAACTCGAAGAAAAGTATGTGGTCGTTGCGTTTTCGGCAACGTGGTGCAAAGACTGCGCTGTCAACATTCCGGTTTTGGCGCTGCTGAGCGAGGAAACAGGACTGGAAGTCAGGGTCTTCGGAGGAATCAAGAAAGACCCGCTCAGCCAATTGCACAAGTGGCGAATCCCGCCCTCCCCGCCTGAAACCGAATCGTTCAAAATAGACAAGCTCCCATCGATCCTGATAATCGACATCGCTGGCAATGAAATAGGCAGAATCATTGAGATTCCCAAACTGCGGCCCACTCTGGAAGAAGAACTGCTGGAGATCATTAAGACCGGGCAAGCGTGCGCCGACTGATTCCTGATGGTTTGCCGGTGTCTGAGCCGCTTAGGCTTTGAACCACTTGAAGATTAGATATCGCGTTTTTCCCTTTGTGCGGTCGGGCACTGCTATTATGAATCTCTTGCGTACGGTTGTGGCCAGTCTTCCAGCTTTCACAATCTCAGTCGCGGTCATGTTTGACTCTGTCTTCTTGACAGAAACCATGTAGGGCGCGTGTTCCATGCCTGGTCCGTATTTGTAGACTGCGAAGTCGCATCCGAATTTTATCCCCGGCGTCACGACGAGGTCATTGTCGCGTAGGTCGCGGTAAACGGTGTATTTTTCGTCAAATTCCTCATAGAGCCTCTTCGCCAACTGGCCCAGTTTTCTTGTCCCAACCTTTTTTCTTTCGGGGCCTTCGAAAACAGTGATTTTCCCTTCTTCCAGAAGGTACAGTCCTTCCATCAAGTCTAGAATCAAGGGTACGTTGAATTCAGGGATCTTGGGTTTGGCGATGCCTAGGGGTTTGCCGTAGAAACCGTTTCTGTAAAGCTCTGAGCCTTCTTTAGGATCCCATACAACGAGGAAGTTCTCGATGAATTCTACGCTGGCTTTCTTGGGCATCCTGTTTTTCGCCCTTTTTACATGATGAAGGACAATATCCGCACAGCATCAGCTGCGTCTTCTGCCTTGTCGGCTGAATCTTCCAACAGCTGTATGACATCTCTCAGCAGGATCAATGCTGGGAAGTCCATTTTGCTGCTAAGAAGCTTTATCTCCATATCTCGATAGATCGCGTCAACGTTGCGCTCGGCAATTTCAACGTCCTTGGCCTTTTCCATCGTTTTTGCAGGGCCGTAGTTGAGAACCATCACCGTTTCTTTGAGCTTCATGACTGCTTCCAGAACGGCTTCTGAAAGCTTGGGCAATTCCTTCTTTATGTCGTTCGGTACACTCCAGTTGTGCTCCAGGATTTCAACAAGACGAAAAGCTATTCCTTCGGAGAAGTCAGCAATTTCGCTCGTCAGGTTCGTGAACCTCAAAAAGTCTTCTCTGCTTATCAGGATGGCACCTATTTCAGCTAGCTCCTGAGAGACCAATCGTCTGGCCGTGTCAACTTCGTCTTGACCGCCTCTGATTTCGTTGAACAGTTGTCTCGCTCGTTCTTTGTCATTCTTTGTGAAGTAGTCGATTATCTGCGGCACTTTTCTCGTCAGGTCTACGACTTTTCGTAGATGGTCCTGGCAAACGTTCAGTGCCCTTCGCTTCACGCGCTCTTCGGTCTCCGCTGGAAGTACCAAATCATTTCCCGCCCGCAGAACAGGACTCCTTTTCTCAGCAGTAGATATGTTGAAGTGTTAAAAAAGGTAACGAACGAAGAACCCTAAATGGCCTTGCCTAGACCGCCAAAATCAATCTTGCCCCGAAAATACTTTTGTAGCAGTTCTCTCAATTGGCTGAGGGGGCATCTGACCTGCTTCCATGAATCGCGGTCACGAACAGTGACGGTGTCGTCCTTCAGCGTGTCGTAGTCCACAGTTATGCCTAGCTGGACTCCAACCTCGTCTGCTCGTGCATAGCGTCTGCCGATAGACCCCGCCTCATCATACTCGGCTATGAAGCCTTCTTCAACCAGCATCCTGCGGATTTCCATCGCCTTCTCTGGCAGTCCATCCTTGCTCAACAGAGGGTAGACCCCGACCTGGATTGGCGAAATGTCGCGGGGGAAGCTCAGCAGCACCCTGTCTTCTTTGACATGATACGCGTATTCAAGTGCGACATACAGGAGCCTGTCGGAACCGAAACTCGGCTCAACGACGTGAGGAACGTAGTGTCTTCCGCGCACAACCGTTTTCTGCAAGGCGATGTCCACGTGTTCGGGAAGGATCCTGTGCTTCCCGAGAATGTAATATCCATTCTTCTTGAAAGCTGCTTCAAGTTCTTGAGGGTCAACCTTGGAGAGCGTTTCTGCCACTTTTGCAGCTTCTCCCTTGAAAACAGGACCAAGCTTGGCCATCACCGGCTTCACTGTGCGCTGTTCCTTCTCCACAGGCTGCTCATATTCTTTGAAGACTTGCATGTCGACGCCGCTGTTCTTCATGTGGCTCTTCAGGTCGTAGTCAGTTCTGTACGCATGGCCTGAGACTTCGACCCATCCCCAACGGTCAACGTGCACTTCCTGGTCAAAGCTCTGCAGCGAGTAGTGTGCGCGTTCCCAGGGAAGTTTCTCGATGAAGCGTTGCTTCTCAGCAGGGATCCCCAGCTCGATTAGAAGTCTCTTGGCAAGCGCCATGAAGGCTATTTGCCATTGGGACTTGACTATCCCCCTGTTGAGTGCTTCTTTGACCGTGAGTTCAACAGTTTCCTCTGAACCTTTCAGTTTCGTGTCAGCAAGCAATAATCGTAAGGTTTCGTCCTCGACTTCTTTGAGAAGCCAGCAGTCGGGCTCTTCAGGGTCGAAGAAGAATTCCAGGTCTGCTATCGTGAACTCTCTGAGTCTGATAAGACCCTGCCTCGGCGATATTTCGTTTCTCAACGCGTGGCCTATCTGCATTGCGCCGAAGGGGAGCTTTTCCCGCGCCATAGCGTACAGGCGGTTGAATTCCACGAATATTCCCTGAGCTGCTTCGGGTCTTCCGTATCCCACGGCTTCTGAGTACGGTCCTATCGTGGTTTCGAACATCGTCAGAAAATGCTTCGGCTCGCCGAATTCGTCTTGGCACTCGGGACATCGTATTTTTTGCTTCTTGATAGCTTCATCAAGCTCCTTCAGACTCAGTTTTTCAGCTTCTGCATCACTCATTTTTGTAGCTTCCCGCAGAAGATGGTCTGCACGGAACCGTTTCTTGCATTTCAAGCATTCGACCATGGGCTCTTTGAAATTAGTAACATGGCCCGAGGCCTCGAAAACTGCCGCTGGAGTAATGATGGGTGACTCCACTTCAATGACACCCAGCCTGTTTACAAAAAGCTCTCGTAGTTTCTTCTCGATGTTCTGCTTCAACCGTGCGCCCAGAACACCGTAGGTCACAAAACCGCTCACTCCGCCGTATATCTCGTATGATTGCCAGAAGAAGCCACGCCGACGTGCCAACTCGTTGATGATTGTGAACTTGTCAGGTGTTTTGCTCTCGCCAGCCATTTTCCTCAGCCTTCCCTAAATTAAATATTCCAAAGACATTAACCTTACTGGGACTTCCCGCGACAGGCTCGGCAGGCAGTCAATTCCTCAATCTGCCTTTTTCTTGGGTTGCAACGGAGCATTTTTTAAGGTACTTGTCGAATATGAACTGCCGAACAAGGTGTCATCTTTGCCAAAAATCAGAGTTGCTCTAGTCGGTGTCGGTAACTGTGCTTCAGCACTCGTGCAGGGCCTGCAGTACTACGCCAAGTGCGAAGGCGAAGAGTGCGTTGGCCTACGTAATACTGTTCTCGGCGGATTCCGTCCAAGCGACATCGAAGTCGTCGCGGCTTTTGACATAGACGAACGGAAGATCGGGAAGGATTTGTCGGAAGCCATTTTCTTCCCGCCTAACAATACGCCAAAGCTGGTTGATGTGCCGCTTTCAAACGTGGTTGTCTACAAGGGTCCAGTGCTGGATGGGCTGGGCGAGTACACAAAGAACGTCGTGCGGGTAAGCGCTCATCCTGAAGCAAACGTTGCGATGATTCTGAAGGAAAGCGACGCGGAAATCATGCTCAACCTGCTGCCCAGCGGAGCTGCGAAGGCTTCACAATGGTACGCTGAACAAGCGCTGATTTCCAGGTGCGCATTCGTGAACACCACGCCTAACTTCATGGCCAGCGATGCCGCGTGGGCTCACCGTTTCGAAATAGCTGACCTGCCGATCGTGGGTGATGACCTCATAGACCAGGTGGGCTCAACGACGTTGCACAAGACGTTGCTCCAGCTGCTTTCGATGAACGGCGTGCACATCACAGAAACATACCAGCTTGACGTTGGCGGAGGCACAGAATCCTTGGATACGCTGGAGCGGACAAAGGACCTTAAGCGCACTGTCAAGACCAAATCTGTCGAAGCTGCCTTGCCATACGAAGCCGCCGTCGTTGCGGGTTCCACAGACTACGTCGACTTCTTGCAGAACAGGCGGGACAGCTACTTCTGGATCAGGGGGGTGCACTTCTGCAACGTGCCCATGCAGATAGACTTGAAACTGTCAACCGTTGACGCGCCGAACGCGGGCTCCGTCCTGCTTGACGTGATAAGAGCCGTGAAGGTTGCATTGGAGAGAAAAGCAAAGGGCGCCTTGCTGCCTGTTTGTGCCTACGGCTTCAAACACCCGCCTCAATTCATGCCTCTTGAAACGGTCGAGAAAATGTTCACCGAGTTCATCAACGAGGAGACTTAAGCCTCAAGCTGCTCTTTGTCACTTGAACTTTTGCAGTTCCCGCACTGTTTTTTCCTTCACTCCGGTCTGCTTCAGTTTCTCCTTCAACAGAGTTATCGTTTCGACTGGCGTGGGGTCTATTCCGCGGAGTACCGCCAAGTAGACACTTGCGAAATCTCCGGTGCATATTACCGATGCCATCCTTGCCAGAGTGCTCTTGCCCCTGCTTTGAACTTCGAGGAGTCTCAGCTTCTTCTTGCTCATTATCTCTTTTGTCGTTTCGATTCTTTGGTGGATTTCAACAGGCTCTCCGGCATCCCGAATGAAGATCACCGAAAACCATTCTGCAAACTTTTCCGCGGCTTCCCAACCCACGATTTCGTTGTGATCGAGTTCGGGGAAATATTCCCATTTTGCCGGGTTCTTGCTGTTCTCGTTAAACTGCGTCTTGAAACGTTGAGCAACAGCCCTAAAGATGCCAAAACCGTAGATCGCCGGCACAGTTCCATTGACGCTCGACGCCAAAGTCTTGGAAAGGTTGCTGTTCGTTCTTACTTCAGGCGAGTTCTCAGCACTGATTTGTCTTAGAATTTTGATGGTTTCAGAGACTTCACTCTCAACTCTTGAGGTCAAGCCCATTTTCTCCAAGATGATCGGCATAGGCATAAACATGTACGGAAGCGTGGCCCGTGGAGCCATGCCAGAAGGGACTCTCACGTGTGGCAGGTTCAGTTTCTCTGCGAACTCGACTAGTTTTCCGCCGGAGCTTATGCACGCAATCATGCATTTTCTTCTCAGGGCGTCGAGAAGAGCGCTGAGGGTCTCCTCAGTCTCTCCAGAGTAACTCGAAATGAAAACTAAAGTGTCCTTGTCAGCGTACGTTGGAAGAGAATACTCTCTGCAGATTTCAATGGGGACGTCTATTCTGCTACACGCCCAATCTTTGAGAAGCTCCCCGCCAATGGCAGAGCCGCCCATACCGGCTACTATGATCGCTTGTGGTTTCTTGAAACTGACAGTAGCGCCATTGGCCAGTTCAGCCGCCTTTTCGTAGTGTTTTGGGGCTTCAACGCAGAACGAGAGCATGTTGCTTCTGTCAATTTTCTTTATCTGTTGCGGGCTGTCCAACGTCGTCTGTTCTGGCATCTTCTTTCACTTGTTCCGTGTGAATGTCAAAATCATATGAGGCTCTCAGCTTTTAAACAAAATGCACAATACTACTACTTCGAAATGCAGGATGTACGGCAAGTTTGAAACGAAGAAAACTCTGTATAGCGATACCCGCCTCTGTTGTCTCGGACACGCCACATTTGCGTGAGAAGACTTCGAAGATAGGCTTGATCGGAAGAGCAGCTGCGATTTTCAGGGTTGATGAAATCATAGTCTACTCAGACAGCCAGCATGTAAGTCAAAAACCAGAGATGGACCTGATCTCTCTCCTGCTTGCTTACATGGAAACTCCTCAATATCTTCGTAAGAGGCTGTTCAAACTCGAGCCAAGCTTGCAGTATGCAGGAATTCTTCCGCCATTACGCACTCCGCATCATCCTTTGAACCGGAAAATGGGCGGCTTGAAGGTCGGAGAATACCGCGAAGGCGCCGTGTTATCCCGAGCAAATGGCGGTTTCCTTGTAGACATCGGAGTCGAGGAGCCAGTACTGACAAGAGACGTATCAGCGACTTCCGGTCCGAGAGTCACCGTGAAAATCATCAGGACAGGCAAGCACGCAGAGGCTGAGCTGGCTGACCAAGATGAGGTTCCCCTGTATTGGGGCTATTCTGTTTCTACCGAAAACCGTCCCCTTGGAAGCATCCTGAAACGGCGAGCTTTCGGGCTAGTTATTGCGACTTCCAGGTATGGTTCACCACTTGCTGAAATAGCTGAACAGCTGGCTGAACAGTGGAAGAGGGCGAACGCGGTTCTGGTAGCCTTCGGAGCTCCATCACAGGGTCTTGCTGAAATAATAGCCCACGAAGGACTCAGCTTGAGCGATGTTGCGGATTTTGCGGTCAATACTATACCCCTGCAGGGGACGGAAACTGTCAGAACCGAGGAAGCGCTTCTTGCTTCTCTGGCAGCCATAAGCTGTGCCCTTGAAATGTCAAGCGCGCGCTCTGCTTGAAGTGAGCCAAGAAGAAGTGTCGAATAGTAGTTACCTTTCAAAGGATGAGAAATTCGTTTATGAACTGAACAACAAGGTTGCTTGAGTGATTGATGGATTGAAACGTCTGAATTTGTGGACAAAGAGATAAAAGTCTCGTCTGTTTATGTGCGCGTATAAGCTCAACGTTAAGCGGTTTGTTTGATAGCATGAACCTATGGACCACGAATCCTAAGAGCAGGAAAGGCGAACTCGGCAAGAAAGGCGTGTTTCTTTCGGCTATACTGTTAGTTGTAATCGTGCTTCTCGTTCTCTCGTCCGTCAGGCCGGTTAGTTCGCGTGAACAGGCCAGCGAAGCCAATCAGATACTGTTGATAGTGAGGCCCCTTGTTGTAATGAACCACTCGAAAGTCCAGAATGAAGAGCTGAACTTAAACGTTACAGCGATCAACGCGACTTCGCTTCATGGGTTCAAGCTGAACCTGAGCTACGACGCGGCATTGGTCAACTGCACTGATGTTCGGGCAGGCGATCTGCTTGAAACTGCCAGAAACACCACGATGCTTTACACATACAATATCCCAGGGGACCTCTACGTTTCAGCAAACCTGACCTTTGCCGATCCTACAGCGAGCGGTAATGGAACCTTGGTTGAACTCACGTTCCGCGTGAGAGGCGAGGGTGAAACGATGTTTCATCTCTACGATGTGATTCTGTATGACTCGGCTGGATCGCCCTTGTCTTACGTGACTTATGATGGGTATTTTAACAACAAGGTCAACTTTGACTTTTCAATGCCTCTGATTCTTCTTGCCGTTACCGTGGCCTCTGTGCTTTTGAATGGGAAAGTTGAGGGCAGGTTGAAGGGCGTTCTGGAGGAGAGGGAGTTTCGCGTTCGGGACGCGGTTCTGCTCGTCGGTATGATGACAATTATGATCGGGCTGATAGTTGTCGTCCGCCAGCTGAGCTTGATTCTGATGGTGCTGTTTCTGTTCGCCTATTCCATGCTTCTTTTCATATTTGGCTACATCTTTTCAAAGAATCGCTGGTACGTGGGCATAATAGCTCCGGCAGTCTTCATTCTGCTCTACGTCTTCTTCAGAGACAGTTATGTTTGGACCTACTACCTAAGCAACATTGTCGGCGTCGTCTTCGCTATTCTGATCACTCTGTACTTGGCAAGCTTGTTTACGTGGAAGACCACAGCTGTTTTCGGCGCGTTGATAACGGGGATGGACATCGTGCTGGTTCTGATAACGGGAACGATGGTTGAGGCCGCGAACGCTGCTAGGGGCTTGAGTTTGCCAGTGCTGGTTTCTGCGCCGCTTCTGCCGCCTATCGTGACGGGAAACGGGATAATCTTGATGAGTCTGGGGCTGGGCGACTTTTTCTTCGCAGGTTTGTTGGCTATTCAAAGCTACAAGAAGTACGGGAGACCGTTTGCGTTTCTGTGCATCATCGCAATGACTGTTTCATTCTTTGCTTTTGAAGCTTTTATACTGACTTTCAACGTGAGGGCTTTTCCAGGCACACTCATGATCATCTGCGGCTGGATACCTTTGATACTCTATAAGCAGTTGAGAAACAGGAAAACTCATGAAAAAGTAAATTAACAAAATAGGAAAAACTCGGTCTGTTCTAGCCGAATAGTGCGCCGAGTCCCTCAAGTGCTGCTTCTTCTTTCTGTTTTTCGTCTTCTTTCTTCTTCTTTTCGTCCTCTTTCGGCTTGGCTTCTGCTGTCGGTGCGGCTGCTGCTGGTGCTGCTGGCGCGGCCATCATTGTTGGAGCAGACTTTATTGCTTCGTCGATTTTGACTTCTGCCAGAGAAACTACTAAAGCCTTGACTCGTACTGCATCAACGTTTATGCCGGCTGCTGTCATCACCTGCGTCAGGTTTGCCTCATTGATCTCTTTGCCCGCTTTGTGGAGGAGCATCGCAGCGTAGATGTATTCCATACTTTTTCACCTCTCAAATCAAATATTTCAACTTTTTTCGGTAGGCACAGCCTTTTCCTGTAAGGTGGGCACTCTACTACTTAAACTTAACATTTCTGCATTGGCCTTTCTGATCAGGTCCTCTATCGTTTCTTTCGTCGGTATTGCTGCGCCTATTGCGAGTGCATAGGCTTCTCTGTGAGCGACCTGTAGCAGCGCTGTCGTGCTTTCTTCCGTTGGATAAGCGATGCTCAGAGACAGTGCAAAGGAATCAGCGTAAGCTTTCTCCACGTTTTGTCTGGTTCCTGCAACGTTCACCTTGAGTTGTTCTTGAGTGATAACTAGACCTTCGTCGAAGGCATAACTCATTGCCAGGCCAGATTCAACTGGTTTTACTCCCAGTTTGGACAAGACACTGGCAAGCCTTTCTGAGATTACTTCGCCCTTCCTGACGACCAATGTGTCCTTGCTTATCCAGACGCTGCCAGACTCGATTCTCGTTGGCAGACCCGCCGCATTCAGCTGGCTAATCACAGGGCCAGGAGGCTGTCCCGTGTTGCCAGCGGGAATTAAGACGTCGAAGGCAGCGATGTCCCCGGATTTTGCGGTGGTCTTGACTTTGCCTTTTTCCAGCGTAAGAGCGAGCTTGAACGGGTTCAGGTCGGTGAAAATGTAGATGTTGGATCCTTCAAGGTGTTCCTCAAGTTTTTTCAGCTCAGGCTTGTCCTTGCATTTTTCGATTGCCATTTTCATCAGGGTGTTCTTTATAACTCTCATGAATACTTTGTCCGCTAGGTTTTTCTTGAACTCTTGTAGCTGTGCGGCTCTCACTTTCTGCAGGCTGGCAATTGCCAGGACTTTGTGCTCGTTGATAAGCTGCGCTATTTCTTCGACTTCCTTGACTTTCTGCTGCAGGACTTGTTCGGATGGCATTGGCTTTCCTCTTCATCACGGCTTGATCTTCACAGGAGTGCCCATTGCTGTTTTTACGTAGGCAAATCTGATGTTTTTCGTTCCTTTTTTAAGTTTTCCTTCAAGGATCTTCAGAATCGCCTGGATGTTCTCGGCGATTTCCTCGTCCTTCATGTTTTCCATCGCGACTCGGTTTTGGATGATCGGCTGATTGCGCAGTCTGACGACGATAGTCTTCCTGTATTTCTTCATTAAACCCGAAATGTCTGCGCTTGGTGGGACAGGCAGAGGCATTTTCCCTCTTGGACCCAAAACTGGACCAAGAACCTTGCCTACCAATGGCATCAACGGAGCTTCAGCGATAAAAACGTCGTAGCCATTGGCTATTTTCCGCATATCCTGCTTCTTGCCGCCTAAAGCCTCAAGCTCACTTCTCTCGATCACACGGTCAGCTTTTGCATTCCTTGCTTTCATCGCCAACTCTCCGGAAGCAATGACACATATCTTGTTAAGCTTCTCAAGAGGATGGGGCAATTCGAGAACTTCCTGTATCTTGCCTTCGGGCGATTTCATGTCAACGTCGTGCAGTTTAAGGATGAGCTCTACCGACTGGTTAAACTTCCTTTTCTCCGATTTCTCCTTCGCTTCTTTGACTGCGGCAAGTATCGTTTTTTGGTCCAAGGGCATCTTATAGGCCTCGTGCCAATGAGGGAATGGGATGCAGTTATAAAAGTATTCTCATGCTATTGACTCTTACTAGATATGTTGGCGCGTGCGGTGTGAGTTGGAGGCTTGTGTCAGTCTTGGCTGAATTTGTCGTCGTATGTGCCTTGGTCTATCTCGCGTTGCACTTCTCGGGGGTCCTTGCTCTCAGCGGTTACTCCCATGCTAACGCAGACTCCGAGGATCTCCTTCGCCGCAGATTTCAGGGTTTTAGACAGTAGTTCTGGGCGTTTCATTTTGGCTATACGTACTACCTGGTCTATAGTCAAGTTTCCGACTTTTGCTGTGCTTGGAGTTGCTGAGCCTTTTTCGATTTTTAGTTCGCTGACGATGAGCGCGGAGGCTGTTGGAGTTCCGACAGTTACTTCGAACTCTTTGGTGTCTGGGTCCACGAGTACTTTTACGGGGACCTTCATTCCTGAGTAGTCTTTTGTTAGTTCGTTTATTTTGTTGACGATTAACATGACGTTTACGCCTAGAGGGCCGAGTGCTGGACCAAGGGGTGGGCCTGCGTTTGCTTGTCCTCCGGCGACAAGTAGTTCCACGGTTTTTTTGTCTGCCATTTTATGTTTCACCAGTGCTTTCGGGTTTTGCTCTTTCGACCAGTTTGACGTAGTCAGAGTTGACTGTTATCGGTAGGGTAAATGTCGCTTCTAGTAGTTCAAGGGTGACTTCTGCTTTTGTTTTGTCGATTCTAGTTATCTTGGCGCGCATGCTTTTGAACGGGCCGCCAGTTATTTCGACTATGTCGTTCTCGTTCAGTTCTTCGATTATTGGTTTTTTTACGATGTATCTTTCAATCTCTGAGAAAGTGACAATGCCTGGGATTCTTGAACGCACGTGTTTTATGCCTGCTATGGCATCCTCAACGAAGTGTGGGCCTTCAGCTTCCATGAAGACGTATCCCTTGAGGGTTTCGGGTACCAGGATGGCTTTGATGGGTATCTTGTTCATTTCAACCTTGGCAGCGACAAGTCTGGCTACGTTCTTCTCCTGGCCCGTTGTTGTTTTTACCGCAAAAATTTTTGTGGGGAACTCTTCGTGCTGCTCCATTCAATCTTTTCCCTCTAGGTTGTTGTAGTAGCAGTGCCTGGCTGCAGTACGGAAGACAATAGTTTAATGACGAAACCAATCAGTCCTATTGCTCCTATTCCCAAGAGGCATATCTTTATTGACAGCCATAACTCGCTTCTTCCAGGTTTGACTGCAAGCTTTATTGTTCTTGCACATTGAGCCAAGAAATCTCTGAGACCCATTTTTCTTCGCCTTTTCAACATTCCAATTTGATATAAACGTTACTGTAGGCCCTCATAGATAAACCCATTCCCATTAACTTTTCTCTCATTCTTCTGATGTGAGGGCATTGTCGTAGACTCTATGGTCCAATGTTCAGGCTTTTTCTGTTTGGAGATCTGTCTTCTCGATGCTTTCCATGAGTCTGGGCTTGTCTTCTCCCTTTATCCCCTTCCAGTCTAGGATTATAGCTTCTACTTTCTCGTATGTTCTTTGGATACATTTCTTCAGCATTACTTCATCTGTCTGTGAAACAGCGTATTTGGGGATCATGTGTCCAAAGGCCATGTTCTTTTCGAGAGCAAGATGAGTGAACTTGTAGTTGTAATGAGGCCCACCTATGCCGAGGACTGTTCTTGCAGGAGAATTGCCGAATGTTGAGATTGCTTCCATCGTGGCGTGTGCAACGACATCGGCGGCATCCTCGTTTTTCCATTGTTCTGCAGAGCTTCCCAACTCCGCGAACATCGTCGGTACATTCAAAGACGGTCCGTGATGGGTGCCTTCGTAGGAGACATCATAGTCAAGCTTTCTTTCCTGTTTGATCCGCATCATTTCTTTCAGAGCTTCTCTCATAGCGTTTGCCGGAGAGATCGAGACTTCCCTCGGGATTCCCCCATGCTGAGCGTCACCAAGGTTGCCGGGCGTATGAACTGACAGCGTTGGCTTTCCGCTGATGCTGCTGTGTCTGGAGATGAAAACCGCCAAGTCCACATCTGCGAATTGGTCTGTCAAATTCTGGGCATGGATAGACTCGCTGTTCAGCGTGACAAGTCTGACTTGTTTGTGGTTGATTTCAGTCTCATAGATGGATTCGTGTTCCATCTTTGCTGCTTCTTTGAAATTGTAGTTTTTCAGGATCTGTCTTTTGATGTTGAGGCTTGCGGGGTCCTTATTTGAGGCGACAACCAGAATCATTCGTTTTTCTTCCTAGTGGAACGTGTAAGATTCTCAGTAAAAGGTTTCCATAAACCTTATAATTGTTAGATGCGGTTGAAGCCTTCAGAGCCCAGCATAGGGGTGGAAACATGCATTTGATCAATTTCAAAGAGTTGAACGGACCGCAGCTTACAGCGATGATTGAGAAAGGAATTGAGATCAAACATGATCCTGAAAAGTTTTCGAAGGCTTTGGCAGGCAAGTCTCTGGCTTTGATTTTCCAGAAGACTTCCACACGGACTAGAGTTTCCTTTGAAGTTGCCATGACTCAACTCGGCGGTCATGGGCTCTATATTGATTGGAGGACCACGAACTTTGCCTTGGCTGACATCGGTGATGAGACGCAGTATCTTTCCAGGAATGTTGACTGTATAATGGCTAGGCTGATGCGGAACGCTGATCTGCAGCAGATGGCCAAGGCTTCACGCGTGCCCGTGATTAATGGTTGTGATGAGAAGTATCATCCGAGTCAAGCGATAGCAGATTTGATTACTGTGAAAGAAAAGAAGGGCAGGCTGAAGGGAGCCAAGCTCGTCTACATCGGCATTCATAACAACACGTGCAACTCGCTTGTTGAGGGCTGCACGAAGACTGGTGTCAAGATAGTCACGGTGACTCCGATATTCAATGAGCCAACTAGAGATGATGAGCTCCTCGAGGAGGCTAAGAGGAGTGGACTGTGGGAGACAACGTTAGACGTAAAACAGGCTGTGAAAGACGCCGATTTTGTCTATACGGACACGTGGGTTGACATGGAGTTTTTCACCGACCCCAAGTTTGCCGCGGAGAAGGAGAAGCGTTTGAAAATGATGATGCCTTACCAGATAAACAAGGAACTGCTCAAGGGTAGCAACGCTTACGTTATGCATGACATGCCTATTCACCGGGGATACGAGATAACTGCGGATGCAGTCGAAAGTCCGAGGTCAGTGATATACGAGCAAAGTGAGAACCGGTTGTACTCTGCCAAAACAATACTCCTGAAATTGTTGGGGAAGTACTAGATTACTCGATTATTCGTTTGAAGCTTATCGAGGCAAGAATGAACATTACGATGTCGAATACTGCGATCGCTGCCAAGTCGACTAGAAGGTTTGTGAGGTCTCCTGTTATCATCAGTCCTCTTGTTGCGTCGACCACGTAGCTCATTGGGTTGACGGCTGAGAAGTATTGAAGAGCTTGTGGCATCATCTGGAGTGGGTACAGTGCGTTGCTTGCGAAGAAGAGTGGCATTATTATGGCTTGGCCTATGCCCATGAATCTTTCTCTGGTTTTCATGAATGATGCGACTAGTATTGATATCGCTGCGAAGCCTCCTGAAGCGAAGAATATGATTATGAAGGCTGAGATGAAGTAGGCTGCGTTGGGGTAGAATCTGACGCCGATGATTAGGGCGACTGGCACTATTATCAAGCCCTGGAATATTGCTCTGACGCCTGAGGCCATTGAGCGGCCGATGACTGTGGCGTATCTGGAGGCAGGCGTGACCAGGAGTTTCTTGAGGATTCCTGAGTCTCTTTCCCAGACCATCATTAGGCCGTAGAAGATGCACAGGAAGGTTGTCGATTGGATCAGTACGCCTGGGGTTATGAAGTCTGTGTAGGGTATGCCTCCGGGAGTGGGTATTCCTCTGACGGAGCCCATGACTGGGCCGAAGACGACGATCCACAGGACCGGTTGGACGGCTCTGAAGTAGAGTTCTGTTCTGTCGTGTCTTAGTCTTCTCAGCTCGAGTTCGATCATCACGAACATGTTTCGGACGGCGTCTCTCATTGTTTATCCTTTCCTTATCATCCGTCTCATTTGAGTAACCTCGCTGATGCGGCCGCTTGTTTCGAGTCTGGTTCCTGCGTATTTTAGGAAAACGTCGTCGAGGGTTGGTTTTGTGATGGAGATTTTCTCTGTCTTGATGCCCTCGCTTCTGAGCAGCTCCATTATGCATGGTAAGCTTGTTTCGGCGTCTTCGACGAGGATGCTTAGTTCTGAATCGGTCAGAATGACGTCCTTAACTGTCTCTGCGCTTCTTAGTTTTCGGAGGGATTCTTCTGCGACATCGGCATTCTGCAGGTTGAACAGTATGACTTCGCCTCCAAGTGAGCGTTTGAGTTCTTCTGCTGTGCCCTGTTTGACTATTTTTCCCCTGTTGATTATTGCTATCCTGTCGGAGTACAGGTCGGCTTCGTCCATGTAATGGGTATTGAAGAACACAGTTACGCCGTGCTGTTTCTTGAAGCTCGTAAGTCTCTCCCATACGACTTTCTTGGCTGATGGATCAAGACCGATAGTCGGCTCGTCTAGAAACATGATCTTGGGCTTGATGAGCATGGCGCTGGCAATTTCCAGTCTTCTGACCATTCCGCCCGAGTAGGTGTTTACGAGGTTGTCGGCGACTTCGTCTAATCCCATGTTTTCCAAAGCTTCATGAATGATGTTTTCCCTTACTTGAGATTGGATGCCGAAAATCTTTGCGTACACGAGCAGGTTTTCGTAGCCGCTTATATCGGTCCAGACGCTCATCTCTTGCGGGACATAGCTTATTAATCGTCTTATCTTGCTGCCTTCTCGTGTGACGTTCAAACCGAAAACGTAGGCCTCGCCGGATGTTGGTCTCAGTTGCGTCGTCAAGATTCTGATTAGGGTTGTTTTTCCAGCGCCGTTGGGCCCGAGCAGTGCGAATGCGATACCGGCTTCGACGGTTAGGTCTATGCCGTCTAGTGCTCTGGTTTCTCCCTTGTAGACTTTCACTAGGTTTCTGGTGTCGACGGCAGAGTAAGGTTTTTCCATGCTTTGTCCGGCTGTTAGCTGGTGAAAATGTAGGTTGGATAAAAGGTTGTTTGTTCGGCGGGTTGTTTCTATTTGAGGATCATTTGGATGAATTTTTCGGGGTTGAATTCTTGGAGGTCGTCGTATGTTTGTCCTGTTCCGATGAATAGTATGGGTTTCTGGGTGACGTATGTGACGCTTAGGGCTGAGCCGCCTTTGACGTCTGCGTCTACCTTGGTTAGTATTGTGGCGTCTATTCCTACGCTTTTGTTGAATTCTTCTGCTTGCATGACTGCGTCGTTTCCGATTAGTGAGTCTACGGTTAGTATGGTCAGGTCTGGGTTTACGACGCGTTTGACTTTTGCGAGTTCGTTCATGAGGTTTTGGTTTGTCTGCATTCTGCCTGCGGTGTCTATGAGGACGGCGTTTATTGAGTGTGCTTTGGCGTGGCTGATTGTGTCGTATGCTACTGCGGCGGGGTCGGCGCCGTAGTTGTGTTTGATCATCTTTGTGCCCAGTCTTCGAGCGTGTTCTTCCATCTGTTCGATTGAGCCTGCTCTGTAGGTGTCACTGCATGCGATTACGACTGAGTATCCTTTCTTGTTGAGTAGGTGGCAGACTTTGGCTATGGTTGTGGTTTTGCCTGTTCCGTTTATGCCTACGAAGGCTATGATGAAGGGTTCGCCTTTCTTGCGTTTTTCTTCGGCTGTTTTCCAGAAGTCTATTTTGTTCTTGGTGAGCATGATTTCCAAGAGTACTTCCCGCAGGTTATTTTCAACGATTTTTTTTCGGTCTTCGAGTCTTTTGACTTGGACTTTGTCCAGGCGTTTTTCCATTTCGTCGCATATTCGTTCTGCAACTGGAAAAGCCACGTCGTTCTCGACGAGGTTCATTTTGAAATCGGAAAGAATTGGGTGCAGATTTTCTGCTTTGAGTTCGGTCGTGGTGACTTTTGTGACGAGTCCTTTCAGGCCGGATTTCAGCTTTTCAAACATCTTGCGAAGTTTTCCCTTCTCTCATCGCGGCAGCCATTGTCTCGAATCTTTCTCGGTCCATGTTGATTCTGTCGGCTACTTGGACGAACTGTTGCTGCACTGCCTGTTGGTTTTTTCCTAGGTCTTCCAGGCGTTTTTTGATTATTTCTTTTGCTTCTTGGCGGGTCTTTTCAGCTGAGACTCCTGCGCCTAGGCCGACGATTATTTTGTCCGGGTTGTCGAGTTTTGCTCTGATGTAGGATGTGCCGCCTATGGGGACCAGGAGTTCGGCGTTTTCTTTTTCTATGTCAAGGTTTTCGAGCGCCATGTTCGCGTAGGTGAGGTCTGTTGCGACGGCGTTTATCATGCTGAGTCTTGATTGCAGTGTTTCTGCTGTTTGTTCAAGCATGCGCAGTTCGACACTTAGCTTTCGCAGTTCTTCGTCGTTGCTACTGGCCAACTTGCTCTTCTCCGGTTGCATACTTCTTGAGAATGGGATCTTCTATTTTGTCAGCTGGGACTTCTTCAACGCTGATGATTTTGATGTGGAAACGCTTCACGCGGTGTTTGCTACCTAGCTCTGTGTAGACTTTTTCCACTGCATGTTCAGGCTTGGCTGCGATGATTTCTTTCCTGAACGATGTTTTCAAGTTAGGCTTCTTGATCTCGCCCGTTAC
The DNA here is from genome assembly GCA_963769845.1 of Candidatus Bathyarchaeota archaeon. GTDB lineage: Archaea > Thermoproteota > Bathyarchaeia > Bathyarchaeales > Bathycorpusculaceae > JBGQMW01. The sequence continues at coordinate 122,247 of CAVYNL010000016.1, forward strand.
TCTGAAGACTTTCAACCTGTTCATCCTCTTGCACAACATCCAGAGCATTCCCTATTATAAATATCTCGGGTCCTGTTGTCAACAAACCGGCGATGGCCGTGTGTCGGTTGGCCATTAGGCCTGTGCCCACGTAGGGTATTCCACAGTTGATGGTTCCCACGTCTACGGGAACCTTGAGTACGTCTTCTAAGAGTTTGCGTTCTGTGTCTTTGAGTAGTGGGTGGGCTAATGCACCTTTGTTCGTGGCAATGGCGAGTGAGCCGACGTATGGTAAGTCTGCTATTTCTCCAGGCACGGTCTCGATGCCCAGGGTTTCGGCTATTTTCTGTACGTCCTGGGTTTTGAGGCGTGGGTCGACGATTGCGCCGTGGTCGTTTGCTAGGACGAGGTTTCCGTAGGCGGTTTTCTTGGTTTCCATTATGGTTATGGTCCCTTTGAACCCTTTTCTTATAGCTTCGAGTTCCTCTTCGCGGACGAAGCTGGGAAGCAGGATGCCGTTTGAGTTTGCGCATGCGAGCGCGCCAACGAGGACTGAGCCGCCTATTGAGGTGTGGATTAGGCTGGTCTTGAGCCATGTGTTTAGTCTTTCAGCCTTCTTGATGGGAACGGCTTTTGGGAGTATGAGAGTTGTGTCGGTTACAAGGGAGTATACGCCTATGCATGGGCTTCCAATGATGCCGGTCAGGTAAACGGCCAAGGATCAGTCTCCTTCGGCCAGGTAAACAGTCACGTTTCCGTCCTTGTCTTTTGCTGCTCTTATTCTGATTTTTCTCGGGGGTTTCTCTATGCCTCTGGCCCAGAGTTTCTCGTTTACTTCGTTGCTGATCGTGAGTGTTGGGGGTTCTTCTTCCTCTTCTCCTTCTTCCGGTTTTTTGGCTGCGATTTTCATGTGTTTGATTATGAAGCTTCTGAGCATTCTCATGGCGCGGGGTGACCTTCTTCTGGGAGGCATGATTAATGCTTTGCCGAGGGGGACAGTGTAAATTCTTTCTTCAACGATTTCTTCTTCCTCTTCTTTCTTCTTTCCTTTCGCCGGTTTGGCTTCCTCTTCTTCTTTTTCCTCGGCAGGTTTTTCCTCTTCCTCGATTTCGGCCTTTTCGGCTTCTTCAGGAGTTTTTTCTTCTACTTCTTCTCTTTCTGCGGGTTCTTCGGTTTCCTCTTCTTCTTTCAGTGTTTCTTCTAGGTCTTCAGTTTCTTCTTTTGCTGCTTTCTTTGTTTCTTTCTTGTTTTCTTTCTGTGTCACCGTTTTTTCCTCCTTAGGCTCTTATTTTTCTGCTGCGCCATTGTCTTTTTTTAGGGTGTTGTCTGAATTTTCCGCTTGTTCTGGCTACTACCCATGTTGGGACGGGTTTTTTCTGTTTTCCTGCTTTTCCGAGTCTTCTTTTCTTTGCTGTGGGCTTGTTTCGGGTCATGTATACTTCCTTCTTATGGTTGTTTCCCGCTTCCGTGATTGGAGCTGGAGGAGTATTTTTTTGAGCTGTTCGTCGGCGACAGGTATGGGAAGTTTTCCTGTTTGGGCAAGTTGGATGAGTTGCAGTTCGAGTTGGTCTGTGAATTCTGGTTTGATCATTTTGAGGTTTGTCAGTCTTTGTCTGGCTTCGGTAGTGAGTATGTTTCTGAGTAGGGCTTGTTTTTGTTCTTCCAGCTGTTGTTCGGCTTGAGTATCTCTTTGTTCTTCAGTGGCCTGTTTTCGCAGGGCTGAGAGCTTCCGTCTGCGGAGCTCTTCCAGCTCGCTGTCTGACAAGTTACTCACCTTTTTGGTATTTTGCCATTTCTGGGATTTCTTGGATTAGTTGTTTGTTTACATCTTCTGCGATTTCTTGGAGGAGTTTTCTTCCTTCGCGGGTTACTTTTCTTCCTTGGGGTTTTAGTGTTTGAACGTAGCCTGCGGTTTGCAGCTGTTGTAGTGCTTTTCGTATTGTTGAGCCGCCTGCTTTTGTTGCATGTTCGGGTTTTGTGCCGTTGTCTTTTCTGCCGCCGTAGTCAGCTCTTAGTTTTTGTATGCCGATTGGGCCGTGAACGTAGATTTTTCTCAGCACCGAAGCGCATCGGGTGTACCACCAGTCTGGGTCTTGGGGTGATTTATGAGCTTGTGTACCTGTTTTTGCGTAGGCTGCCCATACTGGCGGGGCCACTGCGTCGACGTTTTCTTTTAGGTATTTGGCTAGTTTTTGGATGAGTTTCGATGCTGGTACATCGTTAGGGGTGATCAAGATTGTGTATCCTCTTGACTTTTTCTGTCAGTAAAGTCATGAGGCCTCATATAAATCTATTCTGGGCGAGAACTTATTCCATATTCCCCTTTCTTCTGTGTTTCGTTGATGCTTTCGTATACAGACTTGATTCTTGGAGGCTTGTTGATGATTAGACGGGTACGCTGTCAATGCGGAGCAAACCTGTATTTCCTTGAAATCGACGCTGAAGGCAAAATAGGTTCTGTTCTGCGCTGCTGCAACTGTCACAAATCCCGCTGGCAGACTGCCTTCCCAGTCAGGAAGACAAAGGAGACAAGCCATGAGCCTGCCTACAGTCATGGAAGTCCGACGGGAGAATCGAAACCGTATCCAAAACCTTCTCCTTCGCATTTCAGGTACGGCCTGTCCAAGAACCCTTACTTGCATAACACCCTTGAAGCGCGCGCACCGACACTCACAAAGAGATTTCAGAGAGTCTGCTGAATGGTTTCAACATCATCAGACGGTTCTTTAATGGATTGATGAAGTACCTGCTGAACGAGAACAGGTAATAGAAGAGCGTTCCAGAAGCATTAAATACACAAATCTGGCCATTACTGATTGAAGGAGAAAGGAGAAAAATAAATCGCAAAGGACTTTTCATATTAGTGACTGTATTTCTGCTCGGAGGAACACTTTGTGTGCAAACGATAGCCGCAACAGGCGGCTGGGTGGAATATCCTACGAACCCGGTATTCAACCGACTCAAAAGGCATACTATCCGAGCGTGCTCTACGATGCCAATCAGGTTCAGTGGTCACGGCGATTTGCACTACTACAAGATGTGGTATGCCACAGGAAGTGCCGTGAGACTGGCTTATTCGGAGGATGGCATCAACTGGGTTGAGCAGGGCGGAGACTTGAGCGTGCTTACCAACGCGCATCATCCAGTCGTGCTTTATGACGCTGGCGGTTTCGGAGCGAGCATCTACTACAAGATTTGGTATGGAACTCTGCTAGTGAATACGACCACCCGATAAGATATGCGGAATCCAGTGATGGCATCAACTGGGTCAACGATCAGGAGATAGGACAGGATCCATTGTCGCTTCTTATGACTGGCTGGGTTTCTCCGTACTGGTTCTATTCGTCATACGGTCCAGGAGATGTCTTGTACAACCCGAGTGGCTACGCGACTCTCAACTACGCTGACCCGATGGGCAACAAGTATATTATGTACTATGACGCTGCCAGCCAAGGCTCTGCACCTGATGGAACGGTTGAAGGGACAGCACTTGCGTTTTCAGCTGATGGGAAATACTGGACAAGATATGGAAGTGAACCAGTTTTGAAGGCCAGTGGAGGCTCAGCATGGGACAGCGAGTATGCTTATGCGTGGACGGTTCTGAAGATTGGCGGGTTGTTTAAGATGTGGTATGGCGGTGGACAACTGGGTTCCAATGAAGGAATAGGATACGCGGAGTCTACTGATGGCATCAGCTGGACGCGAGAAGTCGCCCCAGTTATGTACGTCAGCGATGGGAAATCGTGGAGGTCAGAACGCACCTACACACCTTTGGTAGTTTACGATGGAAACAAGTTCGGTGGTCATGGCGATTCGGCATACTACAAGATGTGGTACACTGGCAAGACGGGCTCAAAATACACTGTCGGCTATGCCTTGATACCGCTTCCCACTCCAGTCGGCGGAGAATCTGCACACTATAGAAACGGCTCAGGCAATATCTCAGAACGCGCTGCTCGCCTTAGAGAACCTTAACTAGTTGGCGGTTAGGTCTTGGCGTCGATTCAAGAAACGCTGAAACCCAGAGCGCACTAACTGCATTTTTTTCTGTTCCAATGTCTCAGCTATTCGAATCCGAATATTCTTCGAGTTCGTTCGCGTAGCGCGCGCTGAAGCATACACCGAGCAGCGAAAAGTTTCTGATGGAGCATGAAGAGCGCGCATTAGGGTGAGTTTGCGGTTTTGTATATTCTAACGTATCGGTCGTAGTAGGCCAAAGTCAAGCCTGTGTCTCTATTGTCCAGAAGCCTAGAGAGCATGGTCTGCTTCCCTGCGTCAGTGAAAGCTGGGACAGGGTTTTGTGAAGTGGCGGCGACGATGAATGTCGTGGGTTCAAGTCCCGCGGCGCGATACATCCACGTGGCTTTCAACAGGTCATGATAGTAGACGAGGACGTATGTGGCGTTGTATTTCTCCATTATTTGCAGCATCTGGGCTGAACTGTTGGTCGAGAAAGCCTCGGCAACGTCGCTGATCCTCTCGTTTGGGTCAAACTCGGTTATGGTGGTCTTATTCGTAACCATGTAAATAGTTTCATGAGAAGGGTTTCGCACAATACTGTTTCTTTCTGCATAACCTTTCAGCATATGACCATAATCCCACCAACAGAGAAAGGTGACGTTCTCTTCCGTGTTGTTTCGTATCCAGTCCAGACCAGTCCTCAGGTTAGGCTCGAAGTAATGTCCACTATGATAGCCCGTTTCATCCGTGTACGCAATCTCGTAGTATCCTCCTTCGTAGTAACCAAGCGTAACGTTGTATTTCCCTCCGACATTCTCAACACTCAAAGGGGTTTTTGTATCCGTTGTGTGCAGAACAGTATACGTGACGCCAGCAATTACAGCTATCACAACAATCAACGCTGCAACGGATACATAGAGAGTTCGCCGTCTATCACGTGCATGTCGTGCCTTCATTCCAAAGTCCTCGATTATGCTACGACAATGCTCTAGTTCATATGCATTTGGAAACTCCAATGAAAAGCGATACGTCTGAACCACTGAAGTGTCACATATGGCTATTCCTGCGTGTCTGAATAGTCCCAAAGTTCGCGTTTGGACACGGTTAAGCCTCATATAAAGGCTTTCACTTTTTGCGTGGTTTGTACATCATGAAGGTGTGTCCTCTTACTTCGACGAGGGTGGCTTCGGTTTGTTGGGCGATTTTTGTGGCGATTTGTTTGGTTTCGCCTTCGGCTAGGGCGGGTTTCAGGAGTTTGACTTTGACCATGGTTTCTTTTTGGAGTTGTTTCTCGATTTCTTTGATTAGTTCGGGCGTGGTGCCGTTCTTGCCTATGAGTATGGTGGGCTGTGCATTGGTCAATTGGCGTTTGACGTAGCGTTTTTTGCCTGGTGTGATTTTGCTCATTGTTTGGTTTTCGCCTCCTTCCTGTCTACGAGCGGGATACGTGTGTGGTGGCCGCAGTTGAGGCACGTGATTACTACGTGGGGTTCTCTATGTTGCCTGGTTCGTATGCGACAGTTTACTCCGGGCAGGATAAAGCTCTTGCAGTGTCTGCAGACTTGGCGTCTGTACTCTGTCGGAAGCCTGAGCTTTGCCGCCATGGCAATTCTTCGCGCCATGTCCACATAGCGCTGCGCGAGTGCCTGGTCTTCGTGATAGGTTTGCTTTGCTAGGTTGAAAAGCGTGTGGATGCGCTCCCTTGCTATGGCGCGGACGTTGTCGTTCATCTGTTAGTCTTCACTCTGCATGGTCAGAGGGTTTACTCTAATGTATGTTTTGTGCTTCCTCTGCTTTCCATTGACGCGTCAAAGAAAACCTCTTTTGAGCAGTCAATTCTATATCACTCGTCTCCGATGCCTGTGCTTCCTATTCTATGGAGAAAAATTTTTTCTTTCTCCAATCAATTCCTGCAACGTTGCTCTCGGAGAAAGAGCAGAGGTCTCAATCGACGCCTCAAAGAAGAAACCTTTCCACCTGTCAAAGTGATGTTGTCTTCTGGCAGTGCGAGTTGGTCTCTCAATTGACGGCTCAGAATTCTTTTTTATTGAGGGGTCAAACTGAGGTTGTGGTTTAGTTGTTGGTCAGTAGACGGCTAGGATTTTTCCGAAGTAGAGGGTGTGGTAATCTGGTTTTGGGTAGAGTTCTTGTTTGATGTCTGGTGGGACTTGTTTTGGGTTGACTTCTAGTTTGTGGACGACTTGGCATTCGTAGTGGATTTTGCATTGTTTGATTGTTGGGGTTTTGATTTTCTTGGCTTTTGTGAGTGTGAGTTTGCATTCTTTGATTTTGTCGGTTTTTCTGCCGGAGACCGTGCCGCATGTTTCGACGATTTTGTCCATGTCGTCTGTGGGGACGTTGACGGTGAACTCGTTGCTTTCTTCTATGAACTCGTGCGTGTAGCGGGTTGGGCGGACGGCTATCATGAAGACGGGTGTTCTCCAGAACGTGCCGATGAGGCCCCAGCCGATCGTCATCACGTTGCTTTTTCCAGCCTTGTTCGTGCCCACGAGCAGGAGGCCGGGGTTTTCCAGTTTGCTGAGCGTTTCAGCGGTGAATATGTCTTTTTTCGTGTTCATACCGTATGGTGGTGAAGTCTTTTTCTTAAATCAGTTTCTGTCGTTTTCGAAGCTCGTTTGATGAAGAAGCGAGCACGTGCGTTCCGGTCGGGTCTTCCGTGCATGTGTTTAAGTTTTAAATATGTTGAGGTGCAAACATATGCCCGAGGAATGAAATTTGGCTGTTTCGAAATATGTTGCAGGAGTAGGAATGATAATAGTTGCTGTCATAGCGTTCGCAGTGGGGCTTTATGCAAGTCCAATGATAATGCCTCAGAGCACAGTCACGGCAGTGGACAAAAGCTGGGACAACGTCGTCGCTGCGGGCAAAATACGGGCTGGCACTGAACCAGGTTGGCCTCCGTACGAGTTTCTGAACACGACGACAAGCCAGATCGTCGGGTTCGAAATTGAACTGACGGAAGCGATCGCGAGCAAGCTCAATGTCACGGTTGATTGGCACAACGTGGGTTTCGACACCATAATTCCGGCGATTCAGTCTGGAGAACTTGATCTGGGGGTAAGCGGGTTTTCAGTGACTTCAGACAGGCTGGAAGTGGTGCAGTTCACGATGCCCCACAGCGTAACGGAAGGCCAGATAATAATGCTCAACAGCACGAAAACGGCGAAAAGCATAGGCGCGTTGACATCTATTTCACAATTGTCTACGCTTAACCTCAAGGTCGGCACACAGACGAGCACAACGGAAGAAGGAGAGCTTCTGGGGGCCATTCCACACGGTCTAGTCACGTCCTATACGACATACTTGGACGCGCTTACCGCAATGAAGACAGGTTTGATCGACTGCGTTTACGCGGAGACTCCTATAACCTCAGACTGGATCCTAGAGGCCGAACAGCAGGGTCAGCAGCCCATCGTGATCGTTTTCCGCCGGCCGTACTATCCAGTGGCTTTCGTAGCAAACATAAACGCGAACAAGCTTGTTTCAAAGATAAACGGTGCACTCGCTGCCATCACAGCTTCAGGGCAACTTGACACGCTGAAACAGAAGTGGAAATGCTAGCCGAACAAATGTGACGAATCTTGGATGTATTGCAGCAGCTCCTCCTCATGTTAGGAGGCGTCTCCTCAACCCTAGCAATATCCCTCCTTTCTCTTTTGTTGGGATTGGCCATTGGGCTTCCCTTGGCGTTCATCAGAGCTTACCAAAGAAGCTCCAGTTTTCTTGTTGAGGGTTTTGAGAAGATTTTCAGAGGTGTTCCTGAAATAGTCCTGATGCTACTGTTCTACTGGGGAATAGGCCTCTATTTCCCGTTTCCCTTCAAGAGCGCCTTTTTCACAGCGACTTTTGTGTTGGGTCTCAGAAGCGCTGCAAACCAGTCACAAATATTCAGAGGAGCTATAAGAGGCATCGGCGAGGAACAAATGGTGGCGGCAAGGTCCCTCGGATTTTCAAAACTACGTTCAGTATTACATGTCATGGCGCCTCAAGTGTTCATTTTCGCCACGCCTGGCTTGGGAAGCGAGTACGCACTCTTGGTGAAAGACTCGGCATACGCGTTTGTAATAGGCGTCCTAGAAATAATGTACAACACGAACGTAATCCGAAAAGCAACCATGGACCCTGTGACGCCCTATCTTGTATCGGCCCTTCTCTACATATTATTAACATTTCCAATATCGACATGGCTGGACACGTGGGGAAGCAGAAAGAAAAAGAAACTGGGGTTGTAAGGGAATGGCAAGCACGGTGATGGAGTCTAGACACCTGTGGAAAGCCTATGAAGAGCATATTGTTGCAGTAAAAGACGTTTCGTTTCGCATAAGCGAAGGCGAGATAAAGCTCATATTCGGTCCGAGCGGCTCTGGGAAAAGCACATTTCTTAGATGCTTGGCAATGTTAACGATTCCTGACAAGGGAGACGTCTTTCTCAGGGACGTGTGCCTGACAAAGCCTGGCGTGGACCTTAACAGAGCGAGAGCCAGGATAGGCTTCGTTTTCCAGCATATCTGGCTTTTCCGGCACCTGACTGCACTGGATAATGTGGAATTGGCTTTGAGGCGCGTGCTGAAACTGCCCAAGGCTGAGGCAAGAGAACGTGCAATGCAGGCGCTTAGAGAAGTCAAAGTGGATGAATGGGCGCGCCATTATCCTGCCCAGCTTTCTGGGGGGCAACAACAAAGAGTAGGCATAGCTCGAGCATTGGCTCGGAATCCTGACATAATCTTGCTTGATGAACCGACTTCGGCACTTGACCCCGAGCTGACTGGGGAAGTGATAGACACTCTGCGGGATCTGGCTAAAAAAGGAACGACAATGTTGATAGTCAGCCATGAGATGCCCTTCGCGCGTGAAATAGCGGATGAAATGATATTCTATGACGGAGGCACGATAGTGGAGACGGGTCCACCAGAGCAGTTCTTTACCAGTCCCCAGAGCGAGCGAGCACAAAAGTTCATGATCAGACTGATTAAGAAGACAAAAAGGGAGTAGCCTGTTTGAATCTGCGTTCATGTGTGCTGGTCATGAATGTCGCTGGAGGAGCCTGGAGGCCTGGATATGAATAGGAAGTTGAGCGCATGGATTGTTGCTCTTCTCGTAGGTTTGGTGCTTTTGTACTTGGCCATCTATTACGGGAAGTTCAGTATGTTTGGATACATAGCCAAATATTCCCCACTGATCCTCGATGGTTTCGTCTTGACGATTGAGGTGACCTTGTTTGGCATATTCGGCGGCCTTGCGCTTGGGACGCTCTTGGCAATCGGCGATACGTACGGAGGAAAATTCATTTCAACAGCGATCAGACTCTACGTTGAATTCTTCAGAGGAAGCCCCATCATAATCCAGCTCTTCATATTCCAGTACGTCATCCCCACGCTGCTTCATATCCTAATTGAGCCTACAACAGTAGGTTTCGCGGTCTTCGCTCTAAACAGCGCAGCATACCAAAAAGGCTATGTCAAAGGTGCAATGGACGCAGTTTTTCAGGATCAGATGATAGCGGGGCTTTCAGTAGGCATGTCAAAACCGCAGACAATCCTTCACGTGATTCTTCCACAGGCGCTAAGAATAGTAATTCCAGCATGGAGCAACGAATTCTGTTCGTTGACTAAGAGCACCGCTGCCGTACTCGTAATTGGTTTAAGAGACTTAACTGCAGTAGGCATGACAATCGTGGGTCAAACATACAGATATTTCGAAACCTACATCTTCATAGCTGTGCTTTACTTCATCTGGATCACGGCTGTAACAAAAATAGCGGATGTTGTCTACGAGAAGAAGAAGATCCCGGGAATAGAAATCTCTGTATGATAGTACGAAGCGCGCTATCTGTGGCATCCTTGCTTGACAGAGATGCAGCGTGCAGGTTCATCCGCCTATTGCGTGGAAGAAATCCTCAACTATTCTGTATGTTAACCCCCAGATCACGCAGTCGTCCATAACATAGGCTGGGAATTCTCCAAAACTGAACTTGGCTGTTCCCCTGTGCTTATTCAGTTCTTTCAACGAAATCCATGCGTACCCTTCAAGTTCTTTTTCATTGAGTCTGATGGTTGGTTTGTGCTCAAGAAGGATTACGAATGGGAGGATTCTCATTTCAGGCCTGCGGTTGGAATGCTGAATGCTCATTGTTCCTAGGAAACGGCAACGGTTCTCAAGGTTAATGTTTGTTTCCTCCAACGTTTCTCTTGTGACAGTATGCTTCAGGTCTTTATCGTTAGGCTCTCGTTTTCCTCCTGGCAAGGCCGTTTGGCCAGACCAAGGGTCGCCAGGGTTTTTGACTCTTTTTACTAGGAGCACGTCAAAACTTTCGTTTGTCGGCCTCAATATCAGGGCTACCGCTGCATCTGCGTCTTCCGTTCCTGAAACTGGGCTCAGCGCTTCCGACAGTTTCTTAGCGATCTTAGCGACCAACTGCCACACACATCAAGCAGCATTTGTGTCTGTTCTGCACTGGTTTATTTCGAATTGCCCTTTTATCAGTGTTTATCCGGTGTGATTGTGGGAAAGATTTATGGTCATCAGAGTCGTTCTGGGTTTATCCTATAGTGGGGAAGTTTGGACTCAGGTCTTCTGGGAGAGTCGGCTGCGATACTCGTTTCATGTTTCTGGACAGGTAGCTCTTTGCTGTTTACATCGGCCGGACGACGGATCGGTTCGTTCAGCGTCAATGTTTTTCGCACGGCGATCGCTATCGCGCTTCTGGGCTGTGCGCACGTCGTTTTGCTAGGTACTTTTCTACCTGCTGGGAGTAGTGCGCAGTGGTTCTGGATGGGTTTGAGCGGCATAGTTGGGCTGGGCATCGGTGATTTCGGCTTGTTTGCAGCGTACGTCACGATCGGTCCGAGGCGTTCGGTTCTTGTGCAGTCTTTTTCCCCGATATTTGCGTCTGTGGCAGCCTTCTGGATGCTGGGAGAAACGTTTGGACCACTGTCGATACTGGGAGTGGCAGTCACTTTGACGGGCGTTGTCGTAGTTCTGCTGGAGAAAGAAGAGAAGTCGGTTAACAGAGTTGAGACGAAGAATCGGAAGACTTGGGGCGTGTTCTTTGCTTTGGTTTCGGCGATGGGTCAGGGGTTCGGTGCAGTTCTCTCGAGGAAGGGAATGTACGTTGACGCAAACGTGGCATTGAACCCGCTGTCATCGGCGTTGATACGGATGCTGCTGGCAGGTCTGTTCGTGGGGGCGTGTGCGTTGTTCGCGGGCAAACTGCCTGGGCTGCGCAAGGCCGTCAGTGACAAGGAAGGTATCAAGTACACAGCTGCCGGCGCATTGGTCGGGCCGTTCATAGGCATGACACTTTCCATGGTCGCTCTGGCCAACGCTGAAACAGGCATCGCCCAGACGTTGATGTCTTTGATGCCTGTGATCATCATTCCGGTCGTATGGATAGTCTACAGGGAGAGGACAAACTGGCGTGGGATAGTAGGGGCTCTTGTAGCCGTCGTCGGAGTGACGATTCTATTTCTAACCTGAAACAGCTCGCGCGCCACGTTCGTGACAGTCCCAGAGTTTCCAACAATCGCCTTACTGCCCCTACTCATGATCGGCGCCGTGCTCGTCATACTCTACACTAGGAAAAGGGCGCTGGGCAGACCGAGGAACTAACTGCCGACCTTTAGACTCTTTCCCTTTGTACAACACGCGCCTCTCAGATCTCTGTAAGGTTTAGATTCAGTCTTCTTGACAGATTCTTCAAGTCGTGCAGCACGTAGAAGAAGACGTATCCCCTCCATCGACCCCATCTCTGTTCTGCGATCGTTTTGAGGCTTGGGATTGCGTTGCGTGGCGATTCTGTTTTCTTCCCAAGGATGAGCATGCTGAATATTTTTGCGCTCCAGACGTCTAGCGCGAACCCCGGATGGGAAGAGACGATGTCCGCGGAGTATTCGCCTATTCCTTTGAGTTCCATCAGCTTGGTCTTTGCTTCTTGGGCAGGCATCTTTTCGAGTTCCTGAGGAGACGGAAAGCCCTTGAGTATAGCTTCTGCTATGCCTTTGAGAGTTGCTGCTCGGTAGCCGAGCTTGCACTTTGCTCGAAGTTCTTCAATGCCCGCGTTGGCTATGCTTTTCGGGGAAGGCCAGTACGAGATTTCTTTTCTGTCGAACCTTATTTTTTCGCCGTATTCGTGGATCAGCAAGTTCATCATCTGGTTGCTTCTGGCTATTGGGGCCATCTGCAGGGTCACTGCGAGGATGAGTCGTGAGAAGATGTCAGGCTGTTTTGTGTTCCTCATTCCGTACAGGTCTTTTACCAAAATTTTGACGAGCAGGTCGTTTTTTGCGAGGGCGTAGAATTGTTTGATGTCTTCTCTGAGATTCAGCATCCACTCTACGGTTTTTGACAGATCTGATCTTTCACTTGTGGCGAGCTTCTGAGAAGTATAGGCCTTGCAGGACAGGTCTAAATTCTTGACGGTTCCAACAGACCTCAGCTTCAAGCCGAACAATTCTCCAGAAGTCCTCATAGCGGTCCAGAGTGTTCCGTTGTGGAATATTTCGTAGGGTGTCAACAATGGCCATCCAGCAGGCTTGTGGACCGTGAGCGCAAAGTCATACGGTGGCACTGCCTTGAGCCTCAGCATCGTTGAATAAGTCAGCTTGGTGACGGACTTTGTCATACATACCCTTTCTTCTGTTCTTTCTTACTTTGCGGATAGATGATTCTTGGGGTTCTTTCCTCTTATTCTTTCAGAATAGCAATGCGGAGTAACCGCATTGATGATTTCTCCTTCGACTTCGTTCTTCTCCATTGTGGAAACGGCACCTTTGGTTTGTGTGGTATGGACGGAAACCTTTAAGTCCCCCCCCCACCAATGCCGTATGGATGATAACTGGAGATTGCTATTCTCAATTTTCAGTCTGCAGCCAATCGAGGTGATTCTATACGTTCCAAAAGAGGATGTTTGAGACGAAATGCAGTGATTGCGGCAAGACTGCTAGCGTGCCTTTCAAGCCTACCGTAGGCAAACCGGTCTACTGTAGCGCATGTTTCCAGAAACACATGGTTAAGCAGCGAGAGAATGTCGGTACGAGCTTCAACTTTGACCAGAAACAAGCATGGGCTCGGCGAGGAGATACCTACCGAGGAAGAAAGGAGCAAGAGCCCGCCAGTGTTTTCCAACAGTCCTAGCGTGGCTAGCTTGCACTGCCCTGCGTCTGGTCAGGTGTTCTTCAGCTTTTTGCGCATGATCTTTCTGACGTTGTCCACCTGAAAGCTTAGACTCTGCAGCAGTGCAATTGAAGAAACGTTCTTTTCTGAAGTCCCTAGTCTGACCGAAGTCATTCGTTTTTCAAACAGGAAATTCATCGCTCGCGCCGTAAGTGCTGACCCAAGGTGTTGGTTCCGAAATTCCGGAAGAGTAGCAGCTGGACCAAGATAGCCCATTCTGAGATGCGTGTACTTGTTGTAGTCCGTGTCCGGCTTTGCCACGACGGTGGACACGATTCTTTCGCCTGCTTCAGCTACCTGAACCCATTCCTCATTGAACGGGGGGTCCTCAGACTTCCAGGTTTCAAGGTCTCCAAGTTCGAGCCTTTGCCATCCGAATCCCACGTTCACGACTGAAACGAGTTCTTCTTCCTCATCAGGTATTAAGCTCCGAAGCTTGATGCCCGCAGGGACTTCTGGAATAGGTCTCAAGCTGTCGAGTTTCGCGGACATTCGTTGATAGCCAGGTTCCAAAACGTAGCCTCGGTTTATCCATTCTCTGATTCTTGGGCTTCCCTCATCAACCATTGTTGTAACAGTATTGCCTTCTGTGCGTTTCTCAATTTCCTTCACGAGCATGTTTTCAATGGTTGTCCGATTGTCCCCTTTGTCAGCGGCGAGCCACCGGATGTTTTTTTCTCCGTGTTCCTCAGGATGAGTTCCGATGAGGCCCAGTACTCTGCCGTTTTCTTCTGCCACAAGAATATTGAGGTCTCTTCTCCGGATTTGGGACAAGATCCTCTCCTCGTTGAATGGAATGAATTCATAGGTCTCTCTGTATTCCTCATTCAACAATCTTGCGACAAAGGGCAGATGCTTGTTAGTGAATTCTGAAATCTGAATGGTCATGTTCTCGTTCAGCAGAAGTTGAGAGAAGCTATAAGCTTTTGGCGGGCGAGAAGGGTCTTGAGCAGATTGGCAGTCACTAATGGAACGATCATCTTCATCACAATTAATAACAAAGTTGAGCACTCCCTAGGATTTGTTCTGAGAAGTGTCAGAATATGAATGAGAGCAAGGAGTCTTAGCGCGGGCGATTCGAACCCTCTCTGCGGTGGCGACGTTTCCTACACATTCCTTGTTTTCCGTTTCTGATGCAGTATTTGCTGCATTTGTTTCCAAAGGATTATATTTTGGGTACTTGATGTGGCTGAGGTTGAGTATGAAAGCGGTGTATTTGCCTTGGCTGCATATGCATCAGCCAATGGTGTTCAACGGAAATGATGAGATCATAGGCAATCTGGAGAATATGCTCAGTTCTGACGACTCAAGGGATCAGTGGGACGGAAGGCTCATGGCTAGGGCATACAGAAACCCTGCCTTCTGGGTCAGGAACCTCGAAGCTGAAGGAAAACATCCTAGAGTTGCAGTCGATTTCTCTGGAATTCTCCTTGAAAGTCTCGGGAAGATGAATGGACTGTTTTCCCAAGAAGACGTAGATGGTAACGTGATAGGCGATGTAATCGAGCTCTGGAGGCAGGTTCTTCATGAGTTTCCTGATTCCGTGGAATTTTCTGGAACAGCGTACGCGCACTGTTATTTCCCCGTGACTCCTGAAGAAGACTGGGAAAACCAGGTTGATTTCTGGAGAAAGGTGTTCTGTTCGCTTTTTGGTCCCGAACCGGTTGAAAGGGTCAAAGGATTCTGGCTACCGGAGATGGGTGTTCCTGCTGCCGACAGATTGGGTGGACTGGTAAGGCTTTTGAAGAAGAAGGGATATGAGTGGCTGATTCTGCCGATCGAGGCTGTGAAGGCGGAGAAGACTCTGTCATACGAGAAGCACGTGGAAATCTTCTGCCAGCCCCACATTCTCAGAATCGAAGGGGAAGAGATGACCGTTGTTTTCAGGCCGAAATACGATTTCATCGATCAACAGGCGGGATGCGATGCGAACGGGGTGTACAACAAATGCATCGATGCCGCACGAATTTCAGAAAAAGCCGGCAGAAAGTGTCCCGCCCTCATTGTTCCAGCGTCTGATGGTGAAAACGGAAACGTCATGATGAACCAGTTTTTCTCCGACACGTTCATTCCGTTCTTCAGGGAAAAGGCTGATGAAAAAGTGTCCTCAATGACGATTACTCAATATCTCAAAGAGTATCCTCCGGACAGTGAGATCGAACTGCAGAATGTCGGAGGCTCGTGGCTGGGGGGCCATTCACAGTGGGGCGGAGGAGACAGAAGGATAGAAATGAAGAAGAAAATAGAGGAGTTGAGCCGCAGATTCCACGAACGACAAACAGAAGTCTCAAGGAGCGAAGAGGCACTGAGGGCACTTCTCTTGGCTGAGACAAGCTGCTACGTCTACTGGAACAGTGACTTCTGGTTTGACCAGGGAGAAAAAATGGTGGAGTTTGCCTATCAACAAATGGAAAAAGGCCGCTGACAGAACCCTCAAACCTCGCAAACGGGAAAAACGGCTGGAACGCGTTGTTTGTTCAACTGGGCGTCTTCCACGCGCCTTGGGCGTATTCGTTCAGGACGGCGTCGTAGACTCCGCTTGTCCATTCTGCGATCTTGTCCCAGTTGTAGTTCCATAGGCACTTCCGATAGGCGTTCTCCACTATGTAGTTTTTGAATCCAACGTCTCTCACGATCCTGAGGACTGCCCCTGCCAAGGCATTTGGATCATCTGTTGGGACCTTCAAGCCTGTGCTTCCGTCATCTACGATTTCATTCAGTCCACCAGTGGTCGTCGTCACAAGGGGGCAATGAGCGGCCATGGCTTCCAGTGCCACTATTCCGAAGGGCTCGAATTTCGAGGGAACCACGGTCACGTCTGCCACACGATACAGGGCTCTCAGTGTCCAATCGTCAATGTGGCCTGCGAAGAATACTTTCTCGTGCAGTCCGTAATCGTTGACCATTCCTTGGTACATTTCTTTCTGCGGTCCCTCTCCGACCACGACCAGTTTGACGTTCACTCCGTTGGCAAGGATTATCGGGAGCGCGTTGATGAGGGTGTCTAAGCCTTTTTCGGGGACGAGCCTCCCTACGAACAATAGGATTCTCTCGGATTCGTGCACGAATCGGTTCCTGACTTCCCAGTAATTGAAGTTGAAGCTGAACTTCGTAACGTCAACACCGTTGGGTATGACGGATATTTTGTCTTCTGGCAAGTGGAAGCACCAGGCGACGTGGCTACGCATATAATACGAGCAGGTGATCACCCGCCAAGATTCATGAGTTATCCAACCCTCGATCTCGTGAATCGACTGTTGAAAGTCGTTGTGGATTCCTGCTCTTCTGCCATATTCTGTGCTGTGCATCGTCGTGATTAAGGGCCTTCTGTACAAGTGCTTCAGCCCAACGCCAGCGACGCCGGAAAGCCAATCGTGCGCGTGAATGACGTCGAATCCTCCAGTTCCGCTGATAAGGTCGCTGCTGCTGATCTCCATATTCTTCTGCATCCGAAGGGCCCATCCCAAGAAAGAGTCTCCAGTGGCGTACGCTTCAAACCTGTTGACGTTGACTCCGTCGATGTTCTCGAACTTCTTCGCGCCTGGAAAGTTGCACGTCATAACATGCACATCCAAGCTCCGGCGAGCGAGGGCTCTAGAAAGGTCGAAAACGTGTGAAGCTATGCCTCCTATTATTCTAGGAGGAAATTCCCATGACAGGTGAAGAACTCGCATTCGCATCACTCATCGCAAGGCCTTATCGTACACAGAGATGACTTCATCAACCCAGTTCGTTCCAATGGGCCAGATTACTTTCATTTTCTCGTTGTGCCCTTCGCCATAATATCTTAAGATCTCTTTTCTCAGCCAGTCAGTGTTGGTGATCACCGACTTGGATTCCCATATTCCCGTGTCTTCGATTTCTTTGATTGCCAAGCTGGCGGCATTGAAATGGTCGTGACACCGATGTCCTTCGATCGAATGCAAGGTCATCACAAAAGGTGTATGAAAAGCGTGTTTGAGGACGATGGCGGGATAAGTCGCGAGCCACTCGTGAGCATGCACTAGGTCGATCCTCTTCTTTTGTTGCTTGTAGAAGTAGATGATGTTTGAGGATTCAATCTCCATCTGCACTGAAGCGGTGACGGCATAACTGAGTATGCTTGCCATCGGGTGAGTCTTGATGGGGTTAGCGACCCTGTGGACGTGGACGCCGGAGATATCTTCGAACCCTTGCTTCAGATCGTCTAGGACTACCAGTTCGACCCCGTGTCCTCGTCTGACAAGTTCGTGGGCCAGAGTGCTCACGTGGTCAGCGACGTTTCCTAGGCGTTTGGGCGGATATTCCCAGCTGAGCAGCAGAATGCGCATCAGTGTACCACTGGCATGGACAGATTTGCTAGGTCAGACGCGGGTTCTGCTGTAAGTGAGTCTTTCGATACGAGTGTCTATCAGCCTTGTTATGCGGGTCCTGAGTACTTCACCGTAGAGGTTTGACGTTCTTAAACGGTCAAACTCTTTGGCCAGCTCTGCTTCGCCTAGGACATCGTTGAACCATTTTGCTATGTCGCCTCTCTGAACGTGAAATTCCAGCGATTTTGGGTCAACTCTCTTTGCTTTTTCCTTGAAGTCCGAAAGACTGCAGGCCGACATTTTCGTGAACTTGTCTGGTCCGACTCCGGTGTAGAAGTTGAAGCATTTTTCATGGGGCACTGCGGAATAAATCTTCTTCGCGCTTTCAGGCAGTGCTCCTATGGCTATGAGCCCGAGTGGGGTCAATTCGTAAGCAGAGTGATTTTCTTGTGTCTTGCTCAGAAGTGTTTTCTCTTCCAGCGATTTCAGGTAAGCAGACAGGTCCTGAACAGTGTAGGGTTCTCCCAGTTCGCGAGCCAAGCTTTCGGGTGTCGCCTTTCCCAAGACGTTAATCTTTTTTAGAACGGCAATCTCGTCTTGCGAGGATTTAGACACAGAACACACCTCAGTCGAGATAGAAGCCACCACCATAATAACTTTATCTTTCGACATGCAAATGAATTCAGGCGACAATAGAATGGAAAAGCAACCTCTGTATTTTGCTCTCGTTCTGCACATGCATCAACCGCGTTACAACTTGTATGGCCCAACTTTCGAGTCAGATGTGGCTCGCGACGTTTTCAACCAGACCCTTCATCCCTATACGTATCCGTCAGAGGCCCTCAAGAGGGACGAGAATGCGAGGGTTACTCTGAACTTCACAGGCAGTCTGATCGAGCAGATGAACGAGTTGGCAAGCGTTGGTTTCGATTCGAGGTTGAACGGATTGTGGGACAGATACAGAGAGACGAAGACGCTCGGAAGAGCAGACTTCACTGGCTGCGGCTATTTTCATCCTATATTTCCGCTCATACCTGAGGCTGACCAGCTGAAACAGATTGAAATGCATTTGAGTATCTTTGAGCAGACTTTCGGAACAAGACCCGAGGGGTTCTGGCTACCGGAACTTGCCTTCAGCCCCAAAGTGATTCCCGCGCTTGTGAAGAATGGCATAAAATGGACGATAGTCGACGGTCCCCACGTAGTCAACGCGAACAAGAACGGGAACATGTACCAGCTCTTGTACAAACCTCATTTTGCGGAGTACGGTGGACACCGCATTATCGTGATCCCTCGAGACAGAATGGTGAGCATCGCTCAGCAGAGCGGCTACAACCCAGTTTGGCTCAAGCACGAAATCGAAAGAGGAATTGAGGCAAACAACGACGGAGAGTTCCTGTTGACAGTAGCCACTGATGGTGAAAACGGGTGGTTCCGCCACTCTGGAGAGAACGCGGGTTTCTGGGGATGGTTCTTCGAGCCTCTTCTCTATCTTCTGAAAAAAGACCCTGACTTCAAATTCATCAGGTTGACAACTATAAGCGAGTACCTCGCTGAGCATCCGCCGAAAGACACGGTGACCGTTGAGGATGGAAGCTGGAACGTCCCAGACACGTTTGATGACGGCAGGTTTCTGAAGTGGACCGGAGGAGAAGAAAGGCAAAAGACTTGGGCACGTGTTCTGGAAGCCAGCGAGTCGGTCCATGAAGCCGAAGAAAAAATAGCGGCCGCAGGAGCTAGCTGCCCGCCAGATGCAAAGAATGCACTGGATCAGGCTTGGCGTTGGCTCCTGATGGCAGAAGCGAGCGATGATTTTTGGTGGGGCAGCAAAGACTGGCTCGACAGATCGGTCGTCTGCTCTCTCAAAGCCAGGGAAAAAATCAACGAAGCTTCAAGGCTCTGTGGAATCAGGTAGGTCCCCAAGAGCCGCTGTCGTATTCTTTGAGCACCCGTTCGTAGAATTCCTTTGTTTGTCTTGCTATCTTGGCCCAATCGTAGACTTCTAGGGCCTTCTGGTAGGCGTTGGTCCTGATCCAGTTTGCATATCCTGGGTCTAGCAGCACTCTTGTTATTCCCCAGGCGACCGAATCTGCGTTGCCCGGAAAAACCTTTGTCCCTGTTCTGTCATGTTCAACAATTTCGGAGAGGCCTCCCGTGTTTGACACGACAAGAGGCGTCTTTGCGGCCATGGCTTCCAGTGCTGTGATCCCGAACGGTTCGTACAGAGAGGGCACCACGCAGACGTCAGCGACCTGGTAGAGCTTTCTGAGGGTTTCATCGTCGAGAAAACCCGTGAACATGATCTTGTGCGCGAGTCGCATGTTTGCAACTTGTCGTATCAGGGGGTCCTTCATGCCTCCGTCGCCGACGATTACGATTTTTGCGTTTACTCTTGACAGGATCTTCGGGAGGGCGTTGACCAGAGTCTGGACACCTTTTTCATAGACTAGCCGACCGACGAAGAGCACGATTTTCTCTTCTGGCAGAGCGAATTTTTTTCTGAAATCGGCTCTGTCAAACTCCTTCTCGTACATGCTGGCGTCGACGCCGTTTGGAATAACCGTCACTCTGTCTTGCGGAAGCCCGTAGGCCCATCTCACCTGCTCCGACATGTATTGGCTGCAGCATATGATCCGCCAGGATTCCTGCGAGAGCCAGTTTTCAGTCTGATGAATCATCCTTTCGTAGTCTGTGTGAAGCCCGTTCCTCCTACCGATCTCGGTGGAGTGTATCGTGGCAACCAGTGGGATTCTGAAGATGTGTTTGAGGCCCAAGGCCGCGTTGGCGACCAGCCAGTCGTGAGCGTGTATGATGTCAACTTGGCGGCCGAGACCGCTGATTAGAGCTGCGGTTTCTTTCTGCATGTTCACGTTCATCAGGGAATCCCAAGTTGCAAAGTCTGGAGAAGGAGTCTTGTATGAATCTACCCTGACCACTTTTGCGCCTTGAACTGCCTCACGTTCTGGTGCCCCTGGGAAATCGCATGTAACGATGTAAGTGTCTACACCCAACTTAACGAGTTCTCGCGATAGATTGAACAAGTGGGCGGCGATTCCGCCTACCGTCCTTGGGGGAAACTCCCATGAAAGCATCACGACTCGGAGTTGTCTGCTCAGCTGACAGGCACCTTCAGACCTTTTTCATAACCCGCAAGTATCCCGTCTATCCATGTCTCAGATTCAGGCGAGACTGTCTCTATCATACCGTCTGAGGCATTGTAACTCTGCTTCAATTCTTGCCTCATCCATTCAGATTTGACTATGATCCTCCCTGCTTCGGAGACTCCTAGAGACTCGATGCTTCTTATGGACAAGCTCAGCGGAGCGCCGCTGTTTCGAGACCTGTGAGGCTCAATGCTGTCTATCGAAAAGATAAAAGGTATTCCGAGCGCCCGCTTCAGAGTCACCGCGGCTGGTATGAAGTGCCAATCGTGCACGTCGATCAGGTTTACTTCGTGTTTCATCGAGTAGTATATGTCTGCGGCGGCGCGTTCAGCTTCTTGGTTCAAGCTGAGTATCCACGTCAAGATGTTTATCTGCGGTCTAACTTTGTCCGAGATTCTGTAGGCCTTCACGCCGTCTGTGCCTTGATGAAGTCCAGTCCAAGAGCTGTTGTACGTGACCACGTATGTGTCAACGTTTCTGCTTATCAGCTGGAGTGCGAGCTTGTTCACGTGATACGCGAGTTGGCCGACAACCCTAGGAGGGAATTCCCACGTGAAGATCATCACGCGCAAGAAACGCGGCACTTCCTCAGCTGAAAAGTGAGCAGACTCTTATTATTCCCGTGTTTGTCAGGTAGAATTTTCTGTTTCCCTCGTTATCGGTGAAAGCGGCAACGTATCCGTCGGAAACATGCCTGTCCAGGTTCTGGTTGATTTCGTCTATGCTAGTGTGAAGAATCTCTGCTAACTCGCCGCTCTTTCTTGCCATTTCGCCGCTGGTGGCGCAAAGGTTGTGCAGGGTGATCAGGAGCCGTTCTGAAAGGGGAAGGTCATACTCGTTCAAATCTATCATTCTCTGCTTCTTTCAAGAAGATGATTGACCAAATAACTTTTGTGCAATAGACCTTTAAGAGGTGCTAGTGCATCTTGATGTGATTGTTGATGGCCGCCGACGGACTCAGCGTTCTCATGCTCAGCTGGGAGTTCCCTCCTAGAATCATAGGCGGGATTTCCTCGCATGTTCATGATCTTTCAATGGCGTTGGCACGCAAGAACGTGACTGTTCATGTGGTCACTTGCGACTTTCCAGGCGCACCAGAAAACGAACAGATCGGCGGAGTCAACGTGCATCGTTTCAACTCAAAGATTCCCTCTCCAAGCTTCCTGGGATGGATTTTTTCGATGAATCAGGCCATGGCTGAAAAGGCTATCGACGTGATCAACGATAGCAACGAAGAAATAGACCTCATTCACGCGCATGACTGGCTAGTCACGGAAGCGGCCGTCAAGGTCAGAGACGCCTTTTCAAAACCGTTAGTCTCAACGATTCATGCAACCGAGACGGGAAGAAGAGGCGGAATCCATAATGATTATCAGAGAACCATAAACGAGGTGGAACGGCATCTGATCAATCAGAGTTATGAAGTGATCTGCTGCAGCAATTACATGGCTAACCAAGTTTCATCGGCGTTCAACGTGCACAGCGAGAGGCTTCACGTAATTCCAAACGGTGTCAACGTGGCCAAGTTTGATGGAAGAGTCAGCACTCTGCCCATTAAGCGCCGGTATGCAAAGAATGGAGAAAGAATAGTGTGTTTCGTCGGGCGGCTTGTCCACGAGAAAGGAGTGCACGTCCTCATCGGCGCGGTGCCAAAAGTCTTAGCCGAGATGCCCAACGTGAACTTTGTGGTCGTCGGAGAAGGCGGAATGAAAGACTACTTGGCGAAGGAAGCATGGGAATTCGGCGTGGCTGACCACGTCTTCTTCGCGGGATTTGTTAATGAGGAAACACTGATTTCGATTTACAGGGCAAGCGACGCTGCTGTTTTTCCCTCTCTTTACGAACCCTTCGGCATCACGGCTTTGGAGGCAATGGCCGCAAAGACACCCGTCATAGTAACCGATACGGGAGGACTGGCTGAAATAGTGCAGCATGAAAAGACAGGCATCAAGGTCTACGTAGACAACTCCGACTCGCTGGCTTGGGGAATCCTGAGAGTGCTCAAGAACCCCGCTATTGCTGATAGGATTCGGGAGAATGGCTATCGAAAAGTCCTCAGGGAATATGATTGGGACAGAATCGCTGAAAGAACATTGAAGGTCTATGGTCTTGCCTTGATGGCGGCGCCCAAGCCCGAGGCGATTCGCATGAAGTTTCCATTCCTCATGTTCGAAGAGTATCCTGAGGAGATGAGGATTCTTCTCTTGATGCAGATTCTCGGAGCCGTCGGCAGGGAGAATGCCAAACGGCCGGCAGAGTTAGCAGAACTGGTTGGAATAGGCGTCACCAGGCTGCATGGTCTGCTCAAGAAGCTCTCGGACTCTGGTTACCTGACGTGCTTCAGGGACGATCTGCGGCGACTCCGATACTTCCTCACCAAACTGGGCATTATCAAAGTGTGCTCGGCTTTTTCCTGAGCTCGCAGACCCGTTTTTCATCGGAGAGAAGGCTTCTTCAACTCGGTCAGTCGTGATTGCACCGTCGGCTATCAAGTTGCTGCGAAGTTTTTCGCCTTGGACCTTTGAGGTTCGAATGTGCTCCAGTTGTCTTCCCAATTCTTCGTCTCGCAGTGACAGGGCTGCCCATTTTTCGAAGTCTCCTTTTCGGTTGTGAAACTCGATTAACGCCGTGTCGATTCCTTGGATTGCGTTGAGAAAGCCGATGAGGCTCCATGCCTTGACCCCTGTGAAGCTCTCTTCTCCAGAGTCTTTGTAGAACAGGAATGGTTCGTTCGCGGCGCACACGTAGTCTCGCAGTTTTGATTCGAAGTCGAGCAGGGCTCCTTGTGCGGTCACGAAGGCGTCTGTCGCCGATTTGTAGGGGCTGAAGTACGTGTGCACTTCGCCCGGTGCTCCTCCGGCGGAGAACATGTAGTAGAGATGGTCGCTCGTCAGGAAGTGTCGCCACAGCCTGAGGAATTCGCTGTCGCCTGATTCTTTAACGAGCGGTTCCAGTTCCTTGCTTGTCGTGTAATAGGCCCATTGCATAGTGTTTCCCAGCCAGCCGCTTGTGTCTCTGTTGATGTCGGCCCAGGAGACGGTGCCGCCGAGTTCAGCTGCATCGATTTCTCCTGCGGCACCGTGTTTGCTCAACACTTCAGAGGGTGTGGACATGGAGAGGTTTTCATGCTTGAAGATTTCCAGGGGCAGGTTCTTGAGAAATTCGTGTATGCCTGTCTCGGGCCAGTGGTGTTCTCCGAAAGTTTCATAGTCTGGAAAGATGGTGATGCATTGGCCTTGAGTTGCTGCTAACCAGGCAGCGTATTTGTCAGCTGTGAGGGGCCAGTCGCTCCATGTCCTTACGGAAAACCTGAATGCAATGTCATCTGTCAGTTTGAAGTTTCTGAGGAGAACCTTGAGTCTGTCGCAACCCTTGGCCCTGTAAACGTAGTTTGGCGACCTTCCCTTAAGGATCCTGTCAATTCCCTCCGTGAATATGGCGCTGTACCCCATTTTGTCCACGACTCTTGCGATGGCATTGTTGTAGATCAACTCTGTATTCTCAAGGGTGACGGGTTCAGAGTGGAACAGGTCTTTCATTAGTTGCCGATGCATTCGTACCTGTTCAATGAACTCGTCCCTCACCGGATACAACCCTGTTAGGGAATGATAGTAGGGCTGGTCCAGAAATTCGACGCAGCCCGTTGCACTCAACTGTTTAAATGATTCCAGGAGGTCAGGGTTGAAGCTTTCACATTGCTCAAGAAAGACGCCTGAGATGCTGAATGAGACTTTGACCTTCTTTCTTTCTCTTTTGAACCTGTCGATCAGGTCAAATAGGATGCTGTTTGCCGGAAAATAGCATTTCTTGGCGGCTCGGTCGAAAATCTCTTTGTTCTTCGCGTTGTCGAAGTAGAAATCAAACAGTTCCTCTTTGGTTTTTCTCTTGAACATGTTTCTTTCCCAGAAGAAACTCTCCCTAAGCCGGTAGGGTTGGTGAACTTTAAGAATAAAGAGCACGTCAACCATTCTTCAACACCAATTCGAGTACGACAAGACGCGCGGAATTTGTTTAAACTTTGCGGTTTTGATTGGGTGGCGCTCCAGACGCTTGCGCTCTATTTGAAGTCGGATTCCAGGACATGTGTGCCTTCAATGAAGCAGAGGATCCTTAGGAAGTGAAAACAACGGGCCTTTCGTACGCACAAGCCCTCCGTGCTTTACAACATAGCGCGCGCTTTTATGACGCTCATGTGACAGGAAGTTCTTAGCACTGAAAAAGAGGGGGTCGGTAGAACATTGCGGGCTCGTGTGCCTCGCAACGTTCTGGTGGTCCGTCGTATTTTTTGGCTTCGGTGCACTATCAACAAACGGGGGGGCGCTAGAAATATGGGTCGGGGATTGCGTATTTTCGCGGCAGCCCGTCGGTTTTTCATCTGCGGAGAGCGTTAAAGTTAACATTGAGACTGTGTGGCTGAAAGGAAAGGACCAACGAGTTGGTTGGAAAGCATCCGTCAGATGGAGAGACAGAGGGACGGGTCCCCTCTAACCTTTTTTGGACGCAGCTAAGGCCTAAAGGGAAGGCTGAGGACCTAGCGAAGAGTAAAAAGGCCGACCATGGGGGCCTCAGAACGGCTCCTGCGATTACACATTGTCACCCTTTTCGAGCCTTGTTACCGTCCAACATTGCTTCTAACGTTTTTGGCGGTGAAAAAAACGGGGGGGTCGTCAATTTTGGGCGGTAAGACAGCTCGCAAAATTGTGGTAGCCCCTCGTTTTTTCAGCTGTGAAGGGCTGTCAAGTATGATGCTCGGAGGTTGACTGCCTCTCAGGTTTCACGGTTGGATGTGATTGGAATGACCAGAAAATATATGTCGACGTCGACACTGCAACAAAGACTGTGAGAATCACACCTGCGAAAGACAGCAACCTACGAATATCATACGTCAGGCAATACGTCTTCGCAAAACTCGGACAGCCTCTCGAGCACCACAGGAGTCACTTCATGCTCCAACGCAGGCGAGCCGCAAACAAACTGAGCGCGCGCTGTCCTAAAGAAAACCTCCAAAGAGATTGAGACCTTCCTTTACAAGTAATCGTCACACAGCCTGATTTTGCAGAACCCTCCTGAGGTACACTTGACCCGAATAGTCCGCGTCTAGCGCGCGCGTGCGCTGATGCTAAGAGTGGTCAGGGGGCGGCTTTGGGTGTGTATCTGTTTTTTTCGGAGAAGAAGTCGATGACCCTGGATTTTGTGAAGAATCTTGCGCGGTGTTTTGCATGGGCGGGGATGACGTATTCGTCGCCTTTCTCAATGATTCTGGGTTTGCCTTCGATGATGAGTTCCATTTTTCCTTCTATCAATGTTCCCCATTGAGGATAGGTATGACTGTGCTCGGGCACCTGCGCGGAGGATTCCATTTCGAAAAAGACCATCTGCTGCCTCTCGCCCTGCAGGATCCACGCTCTGACCCCTTGGAACTGAATGCCCGCTTCCGGAAGACGTGTTATGACCTCGGGATAACCTCGCTCACGCTTAATCTTAGCCTCGTTCACACGTTTCACCCCAACACGGTTTCAACCTCTGTCCGGACTAATATTTTTTTTGTAGGCGCGTACCTTCGATGTCGACCACTCGTTTGTCGACAACAGGGCTCGAAGAGGCCATTCTCTTCCTTTTTTTATAGCGTGCGCGCGCGCAGAAAAGACAAGAAAAGAAAGTGGCGGCATTATATGTTTTTGCTGTTCTCAACTCTTCGCGCGCGCACGGCCAAACCTCCTTTCAGTACAATGCTTCACTATTCACTGGAAACACCGTGGACTGTCGAATATCAGATAGGCCAAGAACAAATTTCGTTACGCGGTTTATTCCCATCCCAAACCCTGAATGAGCCGGATAATCAAACTCTTCATAGGCTCTCAAGTACCACTCAAAAGCTGCTTTTGACCCGCCTCTTGCTATGTAATTGACGTACATGGAAGATTCAGTCAACCTTTGGCGAAGTTTTATTGGGTTGTATTCTCGTTCGGCTGCTCCAGCAGATTCTCCTGCGCGGGGAAGAACAAAATCTGCGCTGTTCACTATTCTTCTGTCGTCGTCGTTTACTCTCATGTTGAAGTATTTCAGTTCCTTCGGAAAATGCGTGATAAACATAGGCTGATTGTCGTTTAACGAAATCAATTTCTGCTCATCGGATGACATCATATCCATGCCCCAATTCAAACCTAAAGTTTCAATGGCCTCTTCATATTTCATCCTCTTGAATGGAAGGCATACTTTGATTCCTGTTCCACGCATCATTTCAGAGAATAGGCTTTCAAGAGTTTCAAGCAAAAAATCAAACTTGCCCTCAAACTCGAGCTCCAACAACGTAAACTCGGTTAAGTGCCTATCGTCAGCACGTTCTTCCGCTCGGAAGCTCGGTCCACAACACCAAACATTCCCAAGGAATGGGACGAGGGTTTCAAGATAAAGCTGCCCCGTCTGAGTCAAATACGCAGTCTTATTGAAATATGGCAACTCAAACAATGAGTCAATTACTTCGCAGCTTCCTGCGGCTGAAACTATGTGTGGAACTATGACCTCTGTGTATTTGTTTTTCGTTAGCCAGCGCCTTGCGTTTTCTAAGAGCAAAGCCTCTATACGCGCTACTTTCTGCAACTCTCTTGTCCGGAAGAGCTTATACCTATCTTCTGTTCTTGCCAGACTTTCCATTCTTATTTCACAACCTTTTCCAACCATCTTAACGCGTGCACTTTATATTTTTTGGACGTTAAATGTTAGATCTCACAACGCGCCTTTGTGAAGTAGTTGCTAATTCTTTTCTGCTCATATCTCGCTAGCTAGCTAGCCTTCTGTCCAAGTTGTATAAAAGAGCTAGTGAGCGCTAGCGCGCGTAGTTGTATTGTGTCTGTAATAGTGTTGTCGTTAGTGTAGTTGTAGTGGTGTGTAGTTGTGTCCAGTGCTTGTGCGCGCGCGTTTCAGGTGTATGTATGGCACACTACGATTTTTCTGGGTGTTTTATGGCAGTATTATAGCGTGTTCTTGGGTGTTCTTGTTGTTTGTTCCTTAATGTTTTCTTTTGTGGTAGAATACGTACAATAATAGCCGTGAGACATTAGACACACACTAGCAGACAAAGCAAAACGCACAAACAAAAACCAGAATATGAGACTTGAACTGCTGGAATTGGTCTAGGAGTAGCTGTCTATTTTTGAGTTTAGCGTCGTCGTTCGTCGTTGTAGTGGGAGGAGGAGGTAAAGTCTTATCCAAACCAGGTTCTGTGAAGTCTTCGGTGAAAACGCCAGCGCGCGCTATAAGCGATTTTTTTGGTTCTGGTCTATCTTCGGGTGATGGTTCGCCCTGTAACAAGTCGGGTGATAGAGGCGATTATTCTCATTCTATTGGTGCGTGCGCGTTGATTATGTTTCTTGACGTTTCTTCTTCTTGAGTCCTGCGTGTGCTCTTTTCTTTGGCATCTTCTTACCGAGTCTATGTATGTCCATTGTTTCTTATAGGGGTTCTGTCAAGTCGATACTGTAAATGTATCTGTCATGGCTTTTCCAGCTTACAGAATATTAGCGCGTTTTTGCTGTGTGGCTACAGTCACATATTTATAAATATGCAAGCGAAGAATCTAAGAAGGAATTAGGAAACTGGAGTTGGAATAACGGAAAAAGCGCAAGACCCTTTGAAAGTAGCCAAAAACGCCTATAAGTTCATAATGGAAAATGACCGTGTGCGCGTACTTCAGGTTCAGTTGAAGCCAGGCGACAAGGCGGTAATGCATTATCATCCAGACCACGTGGTATATGTTCTCAAAGGCGGAAAAGCAAAGATGACATCTTCAGGAAAAACAGACACGTTAGACATGAAAATTGGCCAGGCAATCTTCCTCAAAGCCCAATCTCACGAAGCCGAGAACACAGGGAAAACCGATTTAGACCTCCTAGTCGTCGAACTTAAGAAATAGTTCCCTTTTTTTCTTTTCCGCTGTCCAAAAAGTGATAACAGCCATTGAATCGGGGAATTGTTGCCAAATCCCACCTGATTTTGCGTGTAGGGGTCGCCGCGAACCCTACTTTGAGTGGCGATGTCGCCACTGTCTCCTGCAGTTCCCCTCTTTTTCTGTTTGGGTTGGAGGGTAAAGTTTTATCCCAAACTCATGAGAAGCGATAAGGTGAGAAACGGAATCAGAGACTAGAGTTTAATGGATAATGTGAGAGCCTTTGACATACCTGTTGACGATATGGAAAGGGCCAGGAAATTCTACGAGAAAGTCTTTGGTTGGGAGATTCATCCGATTCCAGGCAGTGGAGGAAACTTTCATTCGGCTCACACAGTGCCTGTTGACGAGAACGATGAACCGCAGATTCGTGGAGCCATAAACGGAGGTCTGTTTAGAAGGGGCACACATGGTCTGAACGAGACTTTTCTTGAAGTCACTGTTCCGTCTATTGATGAGTATTTGAAGAAGATAGAGGCAGAAGGTGGTCAACTGGTGACGCCAAAAGGTCCCATATTGGACATCGCATTTTTCGCTGTCGTGAAAGACACCGAAGGCAATGCTATAGGACTCTGGGAAGACGTGAAAAGATAGAGGGCATTACCGACAATTCTTTCGCGCGCGCTTCCTAAACGGCAGGCGAAACACGTCTGCTTTACAGAAAGAAACTGGACATTTGAATTTCTTCCCTCGGCAATTTTCAGCATTTCTTCTGCAAAATCTGTTCCAACTATGCTTTGGGCTGTTTCTGACACAATTTCAGTCCAATAAGCAGTTCCGCAAGCCACGTCAAGAACCCTTCTAGCTTTCAAAGCTTCTTTTGAAACATTTGCTATCCTTTGCAGTTCTTTCTGTCTGACAAAGTCCCTTCCTTTGTAAAGCTCTTCGTCGAATACTCTTGCCCGTCTTCTGTAGTATTCTTCCATGTTTACCGAAACTTCTCTAGTTTATTGCACGTTTCGGTTCGGCTAAAACTTTTCCGAAAAACCAAAAAAGTGGCTTTCTTAGCGCGCGCAATCTTTTCGATTTCTAAATAACCAAAGCAGAGTCAACTTAGCCTTAAAGCATTTTTTACGCCTTCTCTATTTCTTGCCTTTTGAGACGAAGATTGCGAGGTGCGCGATGCGATAATGTTTGACCGTTCGGAAATAGCGAGATAGCAAAGATGCAGTAGTTGTAAAGTCAAGTTTGGTCTTATCCTCTTCCAAGACTTCGTGTTCCACTTTCTCAACAAATTCTCCCATCGTTAGAGGGTAATTGTCCTTGTTCGGATGGTAATAAGGAACGATGAACGCGAGACTTCCGTCCTTCTTCAAAACGCGGTGTAACTCTTTCAGGGCTCGGTGGACATTTTCGGGTTCGCCGTGCACTCTTACGGCGTCAACGAAGTTATCCTTTAAGGATATGTTTTCAACGGCGGTATCAAGAACAATGAGGTTTGCGCATTCGATGCCCAGCTTCACGGACTGGGGCTTGACCAAGTAGATTTTCCCATCCTCAACCACGTTGCCTAATGATGATACCATCCAATCATAGAAGACTTTAGGTGCAACCACTAAGATTGTGTCACCCCTGCCTACTTGCGAATCGAGCAAGCGTTGCAGTTTTCGAATGGCACTCTTCTCAGGAGGAAGTTTCGACAAATACTGAATATACTTGACATGAATGGTTTTGACTGCTTCCTTCAGCTCTTGATCCAGTTTCTCCGAACCTTTCTTGCCCAGCCTGTACACCTTCCTTTCCAGGCCCGAGGGCGCTTTTCATTCGAGTTCCCTCCAGATAACCCTCTGTCTCCATCTCACCGAGCACTCTGTAGAGGTAGCTAATATTCGGCCTTAAACCTCTCGATGCCAGTTGCTTCTGGACTTCATAACCGTGCATTTCTGCGGTGCCAAGCATCTCTACAATCGTCTTCTTCAAATCGTCTTTATGCATCAAACAAACCAGCTATTCGAAAATCAGTACTATAGTAACATAGTCTTAGCTATTTATAGGCTCCTAAGCCCTTCAGGTTTCAAGCCTAAACACAAAACAGAAGAACGTGAAAAAATGAGAAAAACCAAACTATTATTGCCGATAATCTTGGGCATTCTATTGCCCTCTATATCGTTAGTTGCACCTAGCTTTACCGCCAACAAAACGGGCTTGACCAGCGCGTTCACGCGCGCCTCGCAACTATAGCGAGGGGGGAGAAAAGCCTGTGACACAGTCTCAAAGCACAAAAGCTTCAGGCAGTAAAGTTGGTGGGATTATGGGACCAAGCTCCATTCTGACTTTGGCTGTTCCCGTGGTCGCATTGATCGTTGCGTTGTTGAGCGGAAGCATTCTTCTCCTGACCTATGTTCATGTGCTCACCGGGGCAACTTGGACTGGCATAGACCTGTTTATGGGGCTAGTAATGAGCAGAGTGCTGGGTGATCTCTCCACTCAAAGCCGTGTCGAGGTCATAAAAAAACTCGTTCCTATCATGCTGTTCTTTATGCCCGCGTTGGCTTCGGTAGCCATAACTGCCGGCGTTTACCTAGCGATCAGTCTGGGTTGGAGTTTCTTCTCCGCACCGATAATTGCGGCCTTTATCATCGTGGTTATCTTATCGGTCCAAGGC
This sequence comes from Candidatus Bathyarchaeota archaeon, assembly GCA_963769845.1. Lineage (GTDB taxonomy): Archaea > Thermoproteota > Bathyarchaeia > Bathyarchaeales > Bathycorpusculaceae > JBGQMW01. Next base: position 153,384 of record CAVYNL010000016.1, read on the forward strand.
TTTGCTCTGATACTGCCAAACGAGGTTCGCGTCTTTCTCGAGCTCAGGAAGCCAAACCCAGACACAGAGAAGATCGTGAAACTTGGCATGCGAAACTTCTACTTCGCTGGCAGCCAAACGATATTCCAGATCGCAATCATATTTGTGATGGCCTATATGGGCACAATATAATGAAAAAAGCGTTTGGACCTGAGCCGGTTTGGTCTTAGGAGCAGAGTCTTGTCCAAACCCAAAGCTGCAGGAGGCTAAGCCTCTCCAATCGTTTTCTTCATCTCGTCTTTGCCCATAAAAGAAACTAGCTATTAGAAAATCAGTACTATAGTAGCATCGTCTTAGTCATTTATAGGTTCCAAAGCGTTTAGCAGTCCGAACACAAAGGTGAAACGAATGAAAAAAGCAATAATTTTGTCGTCGATTAGTCTTGTTAATTCTTTTGCCATCCATAGCGTTAGCGTTACCGCCAAACAACACGGGCTTTACGGTTAAGGTCATAGCTGCAAAGGGCCAAGTTATAACAGGCACAATAAATGCTACTGGCTTTGACGTCGGCGTGTACGTGGGTCCAGGAATCACCGGTGTCATCATCACAAATGCAAAAATCTTCGGAGCAAACGACCACGGGATATTCGTCCAAGACACATAGGGCATAGTCATCAAGGACAGCAACATAACAGGAAACGGCGTATCGCCACATGGATTGTCCGAGGACAAAGCAATCACCCTCTCAGGCACAACCAACTGTCTGGTCAAAGACAACTTTGTAGGGTTCAATGGGGTCGGCGGAATCTCCGTAACAGATGACGGGCCTGTCAGTCCAGGTTCATTAAATCCAGGTTCTCCCCTGCCTGGTCAAGGAAACGTGATCATGGGCAACGTGATTGAGAATAACATTGGTGATTGCGGTATAGTCATTGCTGCGTTCAATCCAGGCGAGGGCGTTTCAGACAACTTGGTAACGGGCAACACAGTAATCGGAAATTCATTCGGACCAACTAATCCTCCATTCATCGGAGGAATAGTCGTTGCAGCCGATACTCCATCCACAACTGCTAAAGACAACATAGTGCTCGGGAACACGGTTATCGGGGGCTGGATACCCGGAATAATCGTCCACAGTAATGCTCCTGGCGACCTGGTCACCGGAACAGTAGTATCCCTCAATAGGCTCATCTCTAATGGTGCGGGGCCTGATCCAACCGACGCGCCAAACACAGCCGGCATAGTTATCGCAAACGAGGCAAGCCGGGCGCGGTCTTAACCCACACCTTAGTAGCATGGAATACGGTGACAAACGACTACTACGGTGTATGGCACAAGGGCGACACCAACACCAATATAATTCTTCACAGGGTGCGGGCGCGGTCTTGACCCACACCTTAGTAGTATGGAACACGGTGACAAACGACTACTACGGCGTATGGCACAAGGGCGACACCAACACCAACATAATTCTTCTGCTGGGCAATGCCGTTGTCAAAGTCGGTCATCCTTGATTGGCTAACATAGACTACAGAAATTCCCCTCCTCCTTTTTTTACGTTTGTAGTAATAATATAGAGTCTAATCAGCTTCAAGTCAGATTTCACAAGCGCGCGCTATGACGCGGTCCTTTTTTGAGAGATCCAATAATGCTCGAGCTGACTGTCCATCCGTTATTGCATAACGGCTTGAAAGGCCAAAGAGGATTCTGAGAGTCCCACTCCCTCTCAATAGCGAATCAATGCTTTTCATTAGAGTTCGCAGTCTACTTATTTTGACGTACGCCATGGCTATGTCGATGCTTTTTGATCTTTCAACTAATGCAGGCAACTCTTCAGCCAATGTTGGTCCATCGAGAAATTCAACTCTCATAACTTCTCACCCGAATCCAGTAAAAAGAGTTAATATCAATCACCATATATCGTTAACCAGAAAAAGCACTCGCCCACCACTCGTGCTAGGGCACCGCGCGAAGAGTGCGCGCGCACATCAACCTGATGGATGTTGCCGCCGTCTTGGCTTAAGCGTTTGCGTTCTCTAAAATGCTAGGAGCGTGCGCTCCCTAAAACCGCAAGTATTATTATTTTTGCGGGATTATGAAATGAACAGTGATTAGATGGTTGCATTCGACGCGATAATGATTCCGGCTAACAAGCGAAAACTCGGAGAGCTTGGCGATGTTGAACTCCACAGACAGCATTTGAGAACCAATCAAGTCGTATTCTGGGATATTATTCCTGCTGGAGGTATAGATGCCCCTTGGAAGCATCCGGGAATCAATTCGGGATACTTCTACATCTCAGGAACAGGCCTAGTGAAGTATTGGATGACTATAGAATACATCAAACAGTGGAGGGAGATTAATCTTGACTCTGTACGAAAATACGCTCCCAGTTTCAGAAAACCAGAGCCCTCCAACTACTATGCTATCCTGATTAGCCAACTGGAACCGCTACGCACTGAACGAAGACTGAAAGATTTCAGGTTGGCCAGCAACAACAAAGAGGTCGAAAGAGTCCAGAACTACGCAATCGTCAAAGATGAAGGATATCGCTGACCTAGGATAGACTGGTCTTTTCATGCTGGAGAGCGCACGCGCAAATGCTGGTTGATCCTGAGCAGTCTGCGAAGTATTGGACGGAGGAAAAGGATAAAGGACAATTGAGGCTCAGATTGAAAATTCATTACAAACTCAGGCTGATCAACAATCCAGTCTTTAAGGCAGAGCTAAAGAATTTGCCCGAATTGGAAGACATGCAGATTTTCCGACAACCGCAAGCCACTAACTTTCTGGTCACGAATAGTGAGTGGCAAGTCATTGTGGACCTGTTGAAGAAACGATTTGGCTTTGCACAGGCGAATGACAAGGGACTATGAGGTTTGAACTGTGAAAGTCTCGTTCGTCGAGGCGCAATCTCTCACAACGGAGTTGAGGTGTCTTCTCCTGCGCGTGCGCCAGAATAGTAGGCTATCTCAGGGGCGGATAGTCTAACCCGGTTAGATTCCGCTGCTTTGGCGCGCGCGCGCCCCAATGTAAATTCCCATTTGCACCAAGAGTCTTTAGGGTGTTTGTCTGGCGGGCAGACTAAACAGTTCACTTTGACTTCTGGGTTGAGTGTTTTTGCGAAGTTTTTCAGGTAGCCGTGTCGGACGTTTTTGCATGGAAATTCGGTTAGGCCTTTGTCCAGGCGGGCTTCTTGGGTTCTGCATTTTTTGACCCAGAGGACCGCCTTTTTGTCGCTGATTTCTATCGTCTTGAAGGGTTGGTCTAGCGCCCAGCTTGACATGCGGAGTAGGTCTATGATTTGTGGTATGTTCGGGTTTTCTGATGTTTGAAGCAGTTTTCGGAGGCTTCTCGCTTCGATGGCGGCCATCGCTTCCCAAACGCTTGCATCGATTTCGGCTGCTGCTTCGGTACCGAACCTTTTTTCTATGCCCAGAAAATAGAGGCCGTCGACTCTCCACAGGTTTCTAACCTGCAGAAAGAAAAAGTCCAGCATCTTGCTGTTGGGCATCGTTTCCAGCATTTTGCGGTCCTCAACGCTTCCCGAAGGGTATTCGCTCACAGTGTGCACCAACGTACAAGATTAATAAGCTGCGCTAATTAACTTTTCAAACCGCTAGCATTGTTAAGCGCGTGGCGATGACCCTTGTTTGACCAGATGATACAGACCATAATTCTCGGGTTGATCCAAGGCTTGGCAGAATGGCTGCCCATCTCGAGCACTGCGCACCTCCAAATAGTCGAGCATTTCTGGGATTTGAAGGTCAACGCACTTTTCAACGTAGCATTACACGTTGGAACGCTCATAGTCGTTGTGTTCTTTTTCAGAAGAGAAGTCAGAAGCATACTTTCCTCACTATTGCGTATGGACTTCAAATCAGAGTATGGCCAACTGATACCGCCCATAATCATCGCGACCATCCCCACAGCTATAGTCGGACTGCTCTACGTGAAGTTCCTCGAAACACTCTCCAAACAATACTCGCGATCGGAATAACTTTCCTCATTGGCGCAACGATAGTCTACACCTCAAAAATCGGAAAAGAGAACACGGACACTGTCACCTACACGATAGCGCTAATCATGGGCGCAGCTCAAGGCTTTGCCATATTCCCGGGGCTTTCAAGAAGTGGAATAACGATCTCAACCGCACTGCTGCTCGGCTTGAAAAGGGAAAAAGCCTTCAAATTCTCCTTCCTGCTCTCGATCCCAGCCATAATGGGCGACCTGGTTGTAGAGGCGTACCATGATCGCGGCCAGCTGGCCGCTCAAGGAATAGGCTCAATAGAGCTTCTGACTGGAGTAATCGTGGCCATGGTTGTGGGTTACGTCGCTATAAGGCTTGTCTCGAAGATAGTGGCAAGCAAGAAGTTTCATTACTTCGCCTTTTACACGTGGGCGCTTGGCTTGGCTTTGATCGCATTAGTCTTGGCTGGCCACTAGCCACTTGGGCCTGCCGTCCAAGAACTCTGTCAGAAACACGGCAAACTCTCGGTTTTCCTTGTAGACCCTTAATACTTCTTCGTTGACAAGAATCCTGAAGCCTTTGCTGAACACGTGCGAGATCTGTTCGGCAACGCCAGCATTTCTGCCTCCATCCTTCAACCTGTTACTGAGCAGTTCTGCGGCATCTGAAAACTTTCTCTTGAGAATCACGGCCCACCTGCCGTCTTCCACGTACGGCCCACAGACAGTTTGAGAGTTGTTGCCGTGTTTTCTGAGGAACTTCTCGCATTCACTCTCTCTGTCCAACGGCGGTCCCAGATGCTTCTTAACAGGAGAGATTGTTTGCTGTTCGACTTCGAAAATGAACATGTTCAGGTCTTTTTCATCGCTCCAAGCCGTGTCGCGGAGGAGCCTGAAATCGTTGAGCTGGACAAGCTTGCGCAGTGAGCGCTGGGACTTGTGGAGCTGGCCCCACAGAACGTCTGGAACGGCCTTCACCGCGTTGAAGGTTACGAAGAGGATGGCTGAACCGCGTTCTTTGATTTTCTTTTCGGCTTCTTTCAGGTTCAGCGGAACGGTTGTGGTTGGGCAAAAGAATTTTGGGTCAGGTGTCTTGAGGAAAGCTTGTGCCGCCGCGACGAGTGTGTGGAGTTTCTGTGCCTGAACGGCAGATGCTACGTTTCTGCCTCTGTCCACGGGGTCGATGATGACCAATGGTTCATTGAAGAGCAATGCTATTTCGTTTTCTCGATTTTTGTAGTGTCCTTCTATGTCAACGACTATACGCTGCTTGTGTCGCGCGAAAACTTCCAGCGTCTTGACGAAAGACCTGTAATGCAGGACGAGGAGTTCGCACAGGTAGCCACTGAAGCCGCCGATTTTTATTTCGGCGCCGTAGACTCTTATGCCCTTCATGAACTTCTTCAGCAGCCGCACTTCGCCCCGCATCTTAAGGCACAGATGCTTTTTCATGTAGTCTGTGTGGAACGGGGTTCTGTCCGTGGCGCTCTGCCACTCGCTGGTTTTCGTGTCGTAGCAGGGGACGATGTTGACCCTGGTGTCTTCCACGAACGCTTCAAGGTACGGGTGTTCCGCGAATCTCTCAACCTGTCTTGAGCCTTCGGTGGCTTTCCTGGCAACACTGAGGCAGATGTCTCCAAGTGATTTCCGCGGTGTGGAGGTGGGTACGCGCATGAAAATGTCGATGTCGGGTTCTCCGCTCAGCCAAGTGTCTTTTGCAACAGAACCTTCTACGCGGACTTTGGCTTTGATTTTTGCCGTTTTTGCTGCTGAAGCTACTTTTTTCTCCAGTTTTCTGGCAAGGGCTTCAATCTTGCTTCTTTCCCGCTTTGTGGGCGTGACTTTCTTGAGAACGTACCTGCAGACTTCCTCGATTCCTGGTGGCATGAGATAATCCTGCTTTCTAGGGACAGAACTCCTTCAACGTCGAGTAAACTGGGCCTTTGGGAGTGAGTTCGCTCTTCTTCAGCTTCAGGCAGGCAGCTCTGACAATTCCGAACTCGAAGTCCGTGTTTTCGGACACGAACTTGGCTAGAGGTGGCTTGTTTCTGGCGGACCTGACTCGTGCAATTGTCAAGTGGGGACTGAACCCTTTCGAGTCGGGGGAGAAGCCCAGTCCCTGCAGGCGCGGCTCCAGCTGGCTGAATATGTTCTGCAGCTGGTTTGCTCCATCAGTTATTCCGGCCCACACTACTCTCGGAAAGTTGATGGTGGGGAAGACGCCGACTCCGTGAACCTTGATGTTAAACGGGACAAACTGCGTTTTCTTCATTTCTTCAAAGACTTTGTCCACGGTACTGGGGAGAATTTCGCCGAGAAAGCGTATGGTGATGTGAATGTTCTGCGGTTCAACAGGCTTCAGGTCTGCGCCTGTGTTAACCAGTGTAGATTGCACTTCAGTAATTCTTCTGAGAATAGATTGGTTTTCCATGTCGAAAGCCAAGAAACTCCTGATTCGCTCGGACATTCTTTGTTTCCCTCCTGTGAATTTGACTGCTTCGTTTCATAAATGCTTTTAACGTGTAAAAAACTATCTGTTGGCGATCGAGTATTCGGTGAAAGGGCCTAACAGATGACGGCAGAGAAAATCGTGGTCGCGTTGGCGGGGATGCCTGGTTCGGGCAAATCTCTTGTTGTGGACACGGCTATGGAAAGCGGTTACGACGCTATCTTGATGGGAGACGTGGTCAGAGAAGAATCAAAGAAGAGAGGGGTCGAGCCTGACGCTGAGAACATCGGCAACATCATGCTTGAGCTGAGGCAGATAGAAGGGAAGACCGTCATAGCACGAAGGTGTATTCCGAAAATAGTCAGCACGACGAGGCAGAAGGTCATCGTGGACGGCATAAGAAGCCTTGACGAGGTTGAGGAATTCAAGAGGCATTTTTCGAAGCTGGTGTTGATGGCCGTTCACGCTTCTCCCGAAACGCGGTTCACGCGACTGTTTCACAGACGCAGAAGCGATGACGCTGCCGACTGGGAAGTGTTCCATAAGCGGGACACGCGGGAACTAAGCGTCGGGTTAGGAAACGCGATCGCAATGGCCGAGTACGTTGTGGTGAATGAAGAACCAGTAGGGGTTGTCAAGAGAAGGGTAAAAGAAACTTTGGGAAAAGTTGAGAGGAAATGGACAAGGTAAGAGTTTACGCAGAGGCTGAAATCAACCCGACAGAGTCTGAAGAAAAAGTGCGACGGGCAGTCTCGAACGTGTTCGGAGAGTTGCCAATGCACGCGAAAACTCTGCACAAGGGAAACCTGTTGGTCGCCGAGGCCACAGGGTTGGACGCGTTGAACAGTTTCCAGAGCTTGCTGCGACGAGAGCACATCCGGAGTGCTGCACGCGGGGTTTTCGATGAAGGCATGGGAAAGAACAGCGTGAGCTTCTGCTTGAACAAGCAGGTCGCCTTCGCTGGACACATTTCCTTCTCGAAAGAGATAGCAGAATCCCCGCTAGGGCCCATAAGAGTCAAGGTTGAATGTGACAACCCGAGACAGCTAATCGATTGGCTTGCACCGAGGAACGTCTAGGTCGGTGACCTGTTTGTCGTTTGATGCAGGAGTGACTGAAAGAGGCGCCGTGTTGCTGGCAATACGTTGCGTGCGACGCCTTTGACGAGGACAAGCCTTTGAGGGTCGTCACTCATGCTCACGCTGACCACATGGCTGGGCTTTCGCAGAGCCTCAGAACATGTGAGAAGGTTCTGATGACGCCAGCCACTCGAGACTTGATCGAGGTGATGCGCGGTCCGCTGTTCTTCGGCCGTGGCAAGGTGGAAACGCTCGAGTACGGCAGGACCATTCATTATGATGGTGAACAGATAACGCTTTTCAAGGCCGACCATATCTTGGGCGCGGCTCAGGTGCTCGTGGAGGATGTTGAAGGCAGAAGATGGTATTCACGGGAGACTTCAGAGTCGAGGAAACGCGGATCCTGTACTCGGACTGTCTAGTCATCGAGGCAACGTACGGAAACCCTTCCTGCAGGCGGTCTTTCGGAATGGACATCAAGGCTTCACTTGTCAATCTGGTGGAGAAAGGGTTGAGAACAGGTTCTGTGTACGTTTTTAGTTATCATGGCAAGCTTCAGGAAGTGATGCAGATTCTGCACGATGCTAGCGTGGAGGTGCCCTTCGTCATGCCTGAAAACGTTTACAATATCTCAAGAGTATGCGAGAAGCACAACATGAGCTTCGGAGAGCTTGTGCTGCGTAGCCAAAAGGAAGGCAAGGAACTGCTTAGCAAAAGTTTGCCGTGCGTGAGCTTTCTACCATATGAACCAGAAGAGCAAATTTGGCCTCGACAACTTCCGCGTCTGCGTAAGCGGCTGGGAAATCACCTCAGCCATCCGCAGAACGGGCATGAAAAAATAAGTCGTAGCTCTCAGCGACCATTCAGACTTCGACGGACTACTGGAGTATGTCAAATGCTCGGAACCCGAACTCGTGATAACAGACAATTCACAAGTGACTGGCGGAGAGCCCTGGCGAGGGAGATCAATAGACGCTTCGGAATATCAGCCGTTGCTCTTCCTAGAAGCAGAATCTTCTAGATTTAATGGCTTGACTCGCGCGCGCTTCAATCCTCTCGCGCGCCGCGTCATTTTCTTGACATGCTTTGTACGCCATGGGTACGCAAATTATCCCAGAGCACTGAACACCGTGAACCATTCGAGCGAGGGCGCGTCAAAGAAAATGAACATGACATCTATTGCTGCGACGATGAATCCGTAGTAAGCGATTGTTCTGATGTAGCGCGGGTCGGTGACAGGAGAGACCCAAGTCCTATGAAAACTCCCAGAATGAGTATGAAGAAAACTGTAGACCACAACCTGTGAAGCCATCCTGAGTCTTGAAAAAAAACGCCGATCATGATCGATGAAAAAGCGGCCACACAACCTTTGCGGCTTTTGCCAAACCATGAAGCCCCATCTGAACCGATTCTTGTCCTTGTACCATTCGTAAAGTCCAATGAAGAACGGGAAGGTAGAATTCCTGTCAGAATACAGCCCAAGTTGTAGAGGATCGCGCCCCTTGGGTTGCTGGTTGAGTTGCCCCAAGTCACTAAGCCAATTCGTCACAGGACTGTAAGCAGTTGGATACAGCGCCCAAGAGGCAAACGTGAAGACGCAGTAGATAACGATAACAGCAACGCCTGCCATGGAACTGATCGGCCGCTTCACAGAATTCAACTCCAAGTCGTACTCTTCCATTTTGTCTGCTTCTGCTTTTAAAAGTAGCGTAGCTATGTGCTCACTAAGTCGGTGCCCTTCAGTTCCAGGGAATCTTCGGTAGAAACCATGATGGCTATCTGCTAATGAAAAACCTGGCCTCTCGCCGTTTCAGCTATGGTGTAGGTTCTACCAAAACTTAAAAGTCTGAAGAAAGACCAACTGTAGACCAACAACAGAATAGGAAGGAGCGGAGATGGGTAAATCGTCTGAGATTTCGGGCTTATATAAGCTGAGTCCTAAGGAACGCCTGCAATTCGTCAAGGATTTTGCTGGGCTTACGGATGAAGAAGCGGCTCTCTTGAGCAACACTGGTTCGTTGCCGATGGACATGGCTGACAGGATGATAGAGAATGTTGTAGGTGTCATGTCCACTCCGTTAGGTATCGGCGTCAACTTTCTGGTTAATGACCGTGACTATTTGATTCCGATGGCTATTGAGGAACCTTCGGTCGTTGCAGCTGCGAGCTACACTGTGAAGATCGCAAGAGACAGGGGGCTTTCACACGAGTAGCACGCCACCAGTGATGATCGGTCAGGTTCAGATCGTAGGCATCAAGGACCCGCACGCTGCAAGGATGCGCATAATTCAACACTGAGAGGAAATACTGAGGAAGGCGAACGAGCAGGACCCAGTGCTCGTTTCCGCTGGCGGCGGAGCAAAAGACGTCGAAGGAAAGATAATCAAGACCACGCAGGGACCTATGGTCATCGCTGAATTGCTCGTAGACTGTCGAGACGCTATGGGTGCCAACGCGGTTAACACGATG
>CAVYNL010000017.1:0-32847 GCA_963769845.1 Candidatus Bathyarchaeota archaeon
TAAGTAAAGAGATGCCTTGCAAAATTCGACTGGAGGAGAAAAGAGGACAAGTGCCACGAAAGCGCCAGAGCCCATTAAAACTAGATTATCGCTTCTCCAATTCTAGCAGTCTGCCCTTACCGTAGGGGACGAAGTCTCTTATCGTTTCCACAGAGGCTTTCAGCACTTTTTCGCGGGCTTCTTTGCTTACCGTGGATGCGAGCGCGTTGAGGATGCGTCTGAACAGTTCTTTGCCGGCCAAGTCTCCTGGAACGATTACGACATAAGCTTGCGTCTTAGCCTGCGCAGAGGCGACGGGGCCGCCGACGAATTTGACTGAACCGTCAGAGTCCGTGATGAAGCCTATTGCCAGCTTGAGGGGTGTGCCGCGCTGCCAGTTGCGTTCGCCTCGGACTGCGAATGCGCCGTGGCCGACTGACTCGCCTGATGGGCCGGTTTTGCTGAGCTGGCTGGGTTTGACCCAGTAGACGTCTACAGCGCCGAAGTTTTCGCGCCATCCTCTTGAAAAAGCTGCTGCAAACTCGCCTGCCTCGCGCAGGCACTCTTCTGATGGAGCCTTGCCGTCAGTCTTCACCACTACGAATGGTGCGCCGACGATGTCAGCGTGGAAGACTGCCTCTTCGTGCTGAGTGTGTTTCTTGATGAGGACTTCGTTGGTCACGGCATCTCGTCCGGCCACGACGAGGACTCCGTCTGAGGAGGTGAACCATCTGAATTTTTCGAACCATTCTTTGTGTTTGAACCTGCGTTTCTCGAGTTTCTGGAGCAGTTCAGCTGGCTTGCCTTGTTCCAGAGCTTCTGCTTCGCGGATCTTCTGCCGGGTTTCTTCAAGCTTCTTCCGTGATTCGGATAGGGCCGTTTCAGCGCCCTCGAGTTTCTGTTTGGCCCGCTTGCCCCGTTCGTAATAGGAAGCGGCTGTTTCGTACAGCGTTTTCCTGATGTTCAGGCCGAATCTGAGGCCGTCGACGTACACGTTGACTGTGAGGTTCTTGTCGTCAAATGAGTCGAAAGACGACATTGAGCTTTCGGTTTTCTTAGCCATGATCTGGGCAACTATGGCTTTCCATTCTTTTCCCTCGCTCCTGCCCGTGGAGAACTTGTCCATCAAAGCCTGCAAGTCCGCGATGTGCGCGTAGATCGTGTTGCCAACCTGCTTGTCCTCTTCAGCTTTCGCTTCCGCTTCGCGCAAGACCCTTTCTTGGTCGGCGACCATGCGTTCAAGTCTTTCCGCTTCTCGTTTGAGTCCTTCGACCACTTCGTCGGAAGCAGCCTGCTCAACCGCTGAAACCCTGACGTAGAACTCGTCCAGTGCCTCGTTAAAACTGCTGTAGGACCGCAGCCTGAAGCCTGGACTCTCGTAGCGTTTAAGAAGGAGGGGCAGAACGTCAACGAAGCCGCCGTTTTCGTTCAAGACCACACAAGGTTCCAGGGCCCCAGTGGTAACACGGGCCAGCAATTGCTGCAACGTGTCAAAGATTCGTGCGACCTCGTTCTCGCTGATCGAGGCGCAATGCTTCAGCTTGTCGACGCCTGTCAGTAGCAGCACTTCTTCGGCGTAGACTCCGCCGACGCCTAGCAAGCGGGCAAAAGCCCTGACAACCTCGACATCACCAGAGGCTCGCAGCCCAGCGGACAAATCTTCCTTGCTGACTTTGAGCGGGTTCTTGCCGAAAGGCGGCGGAAACCTGAAAGGTTCACCGCGCACAATGTCCCTGTCACGCATGCGCTTGTAGTACAAGGCCTGCAGGATCTGGCCATCCTCGCTCACGAGGATAATGTTGCCGTCGCCGAAGAACTCGCAAATGAGCCTCAGAATCCCTGTTTGGGACTTGAAGGAGAGGACTACTACTCTCTCAAACTCGAACTGTTCGATTCCCGTCAGCCAAGCGTTGCGCAAATACTTCCGTAGGGCCATGCAGAACGCGGGTGGAGCAGATGGTTTTTCTGACGCGTAAGCGGTGAGGTTAAGCCGTCTTCCAGCTTGTAAGAACAGTTGGAACGCGGGCATGTCGGGTTTGTGAAGCTTCAGTAGCAGCGTTTTCTTTTCCGGCTGGTAAACGTTGTTGACGCGGGAGTCAACGATCGTTGTTTTCAACTCGCGCACGGCCGCAGCCACGTCGAAGCTCGTAAACTCTCTGGGGCGCAATAGGATTCACGCTGCCGACGAACATACTAATCCAAAACAGTATAAATAGGCAGCTTTAAATCTGGATTCCCAGTATAGGTTGCAAAGGCGCTAAAATGATGAGACCGTTGGAAACCGTGTACTGGTTGCGGTTCGTTTTCGGCATTCTAGCCGCGCTCGTCTGCGTGGGTTACGCTGTGGGGACCAATGCCGTTTCTAGCAGCCAGTTTTCGTTAAACGTGTTCCTAAATAGCACGTCGCTCGCGATAATATTCTACTTGCTCACGTATTATTTCGTAAAGTACAAGTTCAAGCCGTTGGTTCAGAAGCCCCAGAAACTGTTGACTGCCGGAATTGGCATTTACTTTCTTTCATGGATAGTGTTCTGGACTCTGTTATACACGATATTAGCTGGAAAGGCTTAGTCCTCGTCTTTGATGAAGTTTGCCATCGTCGCCTGGCTTTTGTCGGTCTTTACCGTTTCGAGCGTTTGCTCTTCCGCTGTTCCGTTTGTTGCGTTCGGCACGGTCACGTTGTGTGGGACTTGAATTCTGCTGAAAACGCGCATGCAGTCAGCCCATGCTGAGAAGAATCCGCGGTCAAAGTCTCCGTGAAGCCTGTTTCTCACGTGGCCCAGAAACTCGCGCCTGTAACTGTGTAGGGAGGGTTTGTCGTCGAAATCCATTCTTGACAGGAGAATGTATGAGTCGCCGTTTCCTTTTCGGGCGAGGAAGATCCCGTACAGGGCTCGGAAGTAGCCCTCTGTTCCATTCTGTTTTCTGCATTTTCTGTTTGAGTCTTTCCAGTTCGCGTTCTGCTTCTGTGAACTGTCTGTTGGCTATGAGTTGGAAGAACCTTGTGACCAGTGCGGATGGAATGGGCATCGTTAACGACCGCGAGGTTTCGTTTTCTCTTCTTCGGAAACGTCCTCTATTCCATTTTCCGTTATTTTAAATATTTCCTCTCCCTCGGGCAGATATGGACTTGAAACGAGCCTTGCGATGCGAATAGGGCCGTGTGATGCTCTTCTCAGGTAGAGGCGGGTGTGGCTCGTGTGCCCCACGATGTGGCCGCCGATGGGATGGACTGCGTCGCCGAAGAACACGTCGGGCTTGGCCATGACCTGGTTCGTGACGACTGCGACGGCGTTGAAGGCTCTTGCCAGCCCGATGAGCTTGTGCATGTGCTTGTTGAGCCTCTGCTGTCTGGGCGCGAGCATCTCCCGGCCTATGTACTCGCTTCTGAAATGGGCTGTCAATGAGTCGACGATTATGAGTTTGACGTTGTTGGCCTTGATCACTTCGTCAGCGTTCTCAAGCAGGAACATCTGATGGTCAGAAGTGTAGGCCTCTGCGTAGATTATGTTCTTCGCGACCTCTTCAGGGTCAAGCCCTAAATGCTTGGACATTGACACGATCCTTTCGGTCCTGAAAGTGTTCTCAGTGTCAACGTACAGGACAGAACCGCCAAGTCCGCCTCTTTCAGGCGGCAACTGCACGTTCACGCACAGTTGGTGGCAAATCTGACTTTTGCCGCTACCATACTCACCGTAAAACTCGGTGATAGTCTGCGTCTCCAAGCCGCCGTCAACAAGCTTGTCCACAACTTTACTGCCGGTTGTGAGACGAAGCACGTTCTTTCGTAGCCTAAGAAGCTCATCTGCACGGATGAATGAGACGCCTATAGATGAACGGGCAATTTCGATAACGGCGTAAGCTTTTTTGTCACTGATGCCAGCGGGCTCCAGTTCGCGTGCGGTTGCCATCGCCAAGGATTCGATCGTGTGGTAGCCCATCTCCCTGAGCTTCTGCGCCGTCGCTGGCCCAACGCCCGGCAGGTCTTCCAGAAACTCGTACTTCTTCTTTGCAGGTGCTCCAATCTCCTCTTCTTCCTCAGCCACAAACAGCCTCTCCGACTTTCAATTCATACAACAGAACAGTACGCCATATTTAAGACACTCGAAGCTCAATAGGCTTTCTTCTGTGGAGAGACAGGTTAAAGTGAACGAGCGCAGGAGCAATGTGTTGTTCGGTAGGTTTCCTTGTTTTTTGCTCAGGGGTTAAGACAAGATATAAGTACGGGATTTTTGCCTAGAGCATGCCAAGAGAGGAAGAGAACTTTGGACACAGCAAAGGTTGTGGAGAACGTTGGTTTTAACATTCTGAAGCAGGCGGTGATCTACTTGCCTGACGATGTTAAGGAAGTGCTGAAGAAAGCTTATGCAGAGGAAACGAGCGAGACGGGAAAGACGCAGCTGAAAGCTATACTGGACAACATCGAGCTTGCGGAGAAGTACAAGGCGCCGGTCTGTCAGGACACTGGAACGATAATATTCTACGTGAAAGCAGGAGCCAAGGCCAAGGACCTGGATAAGGTTGAGGGTGCGCTGATAAGCGCGACGCGCAGGGCTACGAAGGAAGTTCCTTTGCGTCCGAACGCGGTGGACCCGTTCACAGGCAAGAACAGCGGAGACAACACGGGACGGTACTTGCCTTATGTGAACTGGGAGATTGTGCCCGGTGACGGCATAGAGATGACTGTGATGACGAAGGGCGGGGGCTCTGAGAACGTTTGCGTGGGCGGAATGATCGTTCCAGGCGAGGGAATCAAGGGGCTGAAAAAGTTTGTGATTGACGCTGTTATCAAGGCGGGGGCTCAGCCGTGCCCACCGAACATCCTGGGCGTCGCTATGGGAGGCGGGGCTGACATTTCGATGAAGCTTGCGAAGAAGACGCTGCTGAAGCCTTTGACCGAGCATAATCCTGACCCGGAGATCGCGAAGCTTGAAAAGGACATTTTTGAGGCAGCTAACATGACTGGCATCGGGCCTATGGGGCTCGGCGGAAAGACCACGGTGTTGGGCGTGCACATCGACTATGCTTACAGGCATCCGGCGTCGTTTCCTGCTGCTGTTGCCTTCAACTGTTGGGCATCCAGACGCTCCACGGCACGGATTGGCGCCGATGGGACGGTTGAGTATTTGACTCATAAGCTTAAGGAGTGAGGTGAAAGGAACATGACGGTTTACAAGTTTAAGACGCCTATGACGGAGGAGCAAGTTCGGAAGCTCAAGGTGAACGATGTTCTGTACATTACAGGCACTATTGTGACTGCGAGGGACCAGGCACACAGGAGGGCTTTGGAGTTTTTCAAGGAAGGAAAGCCCATTCCGCTGAGCCTTGAGGGGCTGGCGGTTTTCCACTGCGGGCCAGTCGTTGCTAAGCAGGGCGACAAGTGGATCGCGGTTGCGGCTGGGCCGACGACGAGCACGAGGATGGACATTTTTGAGGACGAGTTCATCAAGGACTTCAAGGTCCGGGTCGTGATCGGGAAGGGCGGCATGGGAAAGCGCACCACAGATGCCATGGCGAAGTACGGCGCGGTTTACGGTGCGTTCACGGGCGGCGCGGCGGTTCTTGCAGCTAGGGCGATAAAGAACGTCAAGAGCGTGGAGTGGTTTGACCTTGGAATGCCCGAGGCCATGTGGGTGTTCGAGGTATGAGGAGTTCGGTCCGTTGGCCGTTGCTATCGACTCGCATGGGAACAACCTGTTCACCGACGTCCAGAAGAGTGTTGAGGAGAGTAAGCAGAGGATCTATCAGAAGCTAGGCATTTCGCCGTAGTTTCATCCCATATTTTTTCTTTATTCGCAGTCTTTCACTTTTTTGATAATGAGTTTTGATATTGTTTCTTCTGTAGGAAGATTTAATATGGCTCTTCTTATTCGATAAATCCTCAGGAATGATAAGCCATGTTCAAACGTTTCCGAGACAAGATAGCCTTCTCAGGCATCGCGGTATTGGCGGTAGGAGTAGCTCTTCTGATTTTCACGTTCATAAGCGCCTACGGCTTTCTCACGCAGAGTCTGTCCATTGTTCCAGCTCAAGACATGGTCTCCACATTCGGCGGAGCCCTTGCACCGTTGATCACAACGTGCATACACGTGATGTACCTAGGAGTCATGGGCTGGATAGGCTCACTCGTCACGATAAGAGGCGTCACGATCATAGCACACGCTCCACAAGCACCAGCGGCCATTCTTCAGAGGTCTCAGGAACAACCGCAACCGACCACGAAACTGGAGGACAAAAAGCAGCAGAAAGAACCGGAAAAGACTGAGGACAAACAGGCAGAGCCCGAGATCATCTTCATGCCTCCGGAAGAGGTCGCCGCACCAATTTCAGAAGCCAAAGAGAAGAAAGCGAAATAGTCACGAAACTTTCGCGATTGAGGACATAGGGAAAAGGAGCACTAATGAGTGTAGTAATCAGAACGATCGGCATAGCCTCGGCGGTCTTGTGGGTTTTCCTGATCGGCTTTGCGGTTTCTGCGGTCTTCTCTGTGAAGGATTTTCAGTTTGAGTTCGGAGCGATGCAAACGACTCTAGACTCACAGAATGAGGTGGTGTTTGCGCTTCCCGTGGGTGTCGTAAACAATGGTCTCTACAGCATTTCGGATTTTGTCGTTTCATCGATAATGGTGGATGATCAGGGTTTGACGCTTGCGAGTGGGTCCACGTTTGTGCCGTTGATTGGAACGGGGCAGAGTGTGAACACGACGCACGTGATAAGAGTGAGACTAAGCGACCTGCTGAACGGCAGCACGCGTCTCCTGTTTGATGATGTTGACCTGCGGTTGGCTGAGACTTTCAGCATGAAGGCAGCGGAGCTTATTCCAGTTCAAGCTTCCTCGAACATGTCGATTCAGTGGGGCGCGCCGCTGTACAACTTTGCTCTGGGGACGCCGCAACTGTCCGAGGAGGCGTCGGGTCACGGCGGAAGCTCTGTGGGGGTTGTTGTTCCGGTCAGTTTTGAGGATCATGCTTTCTTCGGTTTTAACGGGACTCTGCTGGTGCGCGTCTACAACAACGCGAGCGTGCTCATCGGGGCGGGGCAGACGTTTTTTGATGTTTCGCAGAAGTCGCCTTTTCGCCAGAAGTTGATGGTTGACGCGGCGATGCAGAACGTGACGTCCACTGGGCATTATGAGGTGTTTGTTGAAACGCCCCTGTTCAGTGTTGGACCGTTGGTGTTTCCGTATGCTTGACGAGACAACGAAGAAGGGTTCCGAGAGCGTTCCAAGGAAGGTCGTGTTTAGGGCTTCGAAGGCAACGATCAAAGGCAGTGTTTTCTACGGGGTGTATTTTGTTCTTTCGCAGTACATGGCGCCGATTTTTGTTTTGGTTCCGAGTTTTCAGCAGATGCTTGAGGCGTTCGTGATCACTTATGTTGTGCTGCTCGTGGCGGGAGAGTTGATTCGGGGTACGGTTTATCAGCATTTTCTGAACATGGCCAAGGCGTTGTTTGTTGTTGGTTATCTGATGTTTTCGATGGGTTCGGGAGTCATCAACCTGAGCATGGGCAGCGTTAACATCGCTGTTGACCTCAGGCTGATTCTGACCTTTGCGGTGCTGTTGAGCCTGCTGGGAGTCGCAAAAGCCGTTATTGAGGCGGTCAACTACATGAGCGAAAAGGCAGAACCACCCGCTCTCTAGAATCGTCAATCGTGCTGGAGTTTCTCGGCGTGCGCGCACGCCGTTTGCCACGCAATGCTTAAATCGTTCTTCCAAATCACCTGCCGCGGGTGATGCATATGGTCTTCTGCTCTAAGTGCGGAGAAAAGCTTTCCGATGACGCGAATTTCTGCACGAAATGCGGCGTAAGAACCAAGCACGGTGCAGAAGCAGGCGTTCCGTTTCCAGCGGAAGAATGGCGCGACGCCCTTACCAAGGTGGGACAGGAAATCGAGGAAGCATTTTCCACAGCCGCCAAAGAAGTGCAAAAAGCGTTCAAGACCGTGAAAGAAAACGTGACAGAATCTCCCAGCAGAAAACTAATCGTCTGCGAAAGCTGCGGCCAACAAACCACGGCAGATAACACATACTGCACCAAATGCGGCAAAAAACTGCAGTAAAGCCAACTCAACAGACACCAAAGCCCACACAGGCTTCCTTTCTATTCTTGCACTTCTACGAATCCGTCGGCCAGCTAGCTCCCGAGGATACCACGCTGAGAAAGTCACAACGCCTATGAAACCTACGGGTAAGCACGCTTCAGAGCTTTCTGCTCATCACGTAGGCGTCTTCGCCGTCTGCGTAGTATCCGCGTACTGTGCGGGCAATTTCGAAGCCTAGTTTCTTGTAGAGCCCTACTGCCGCTTCGTTGGTTACTCTGACTTCCAGGTAGCATTGCTTTGCGTTGTACCGGCGCATGCCCTCCATCGCCGCGGCCATCAGCTCTCCTGCGACGCCCTTGCGCCTGTGTTCAGTCATGACGGCTATCGAGACCACGTGCCCCTTCTTCAATATGCCCGTTAACCCGAGGCTTGAGAGGCCCACTTCGATGCGGCACATGATGTAGCCGACTGTGTGCCCGTCTTCTTCTGCGACTATGAACGTTTCTGGGTGTCTGCGGTACAAGTCGAGGAAGAAGATGTCCGTATAATTCTCAGGAAGACAAGCTTCATTGACGCGGGTCACGCTTTCCAAGTCTTCAACCCTGAATTTGCGGAGTCTATACGTGTTCTGCAAGCTTCTCCTGCTCCGTAGGTGTTCTAGAGTGATGATCGGTGGGGTTTAAACGTGTTTCTTATACTAGCCGCCCGTCGTGACGACAGTTTCTTCCGCTGCTCTAACTTCTGGCAGGGTGAGGTTTCCATGCGGCAACGTCCAGACCCTGCCGTTCCCGCCTGCAATGTCAAAGGCCAAGTTCAGCGCATCGTTCACGGCTCTCGCCGTTTTAAGCTTGAACACGTTCGCAGCGTAATAGTCGGGCATAGAAGAGATCAGTATGATCTGGGCCTTCTGCAGTGCTTTGAGGTAATAGTAGGCCTTGGACCCGCCCACGACAAAGTTGCGTTTCATCTCTCTTTCAACGTTCTTCAGGTCGCCGTACCTGACCATCCAATCGTAGAAGTCCTGGTTTCCGTGACCTTCACCCAGTTCCGCGACGAGCACTATCACTCCGCCCCTCTTGACAACTTCCAAAGCATTGTCCACGGCCTTGTAGGCCTGAAACAGGTTCACGTCAAACGGCTCTCCGCCTGCACTCACCACGACGATGTCCGCGCGGCGGTCTACCTGAATACGGTACATTTGGTCGACAAGCTTGACGCCCTCCGAGAACACCTCCTCCAGCTCGCCCGCGAACGCCCTGACAATCTCATGCTTGCTGTTGATCACAACATTCAGAGCGAAGTCCACTTTCGCCATCCTTGCAGCTTCAACCATGTCCTCATGAACCGGGTTTCCGTTCAGCACGCCGCTCCTCGCGTTCGCATCCAACAACAACGCGTGATTGTGACGAACTGCTTCTTCGCTAGCGATTCCAGGCAGGATGCTCTTCCGTCCGCCCCCGTAGCCCGCAAAATAGTGAAGACACACGTCGCCCGTGAGGATGCGCACGTCAGCCTCTGCGAAAGCCCGATTGAGAGAGACCTTCGTCCCGCGCTTAGTCGTGCCCACATGAACAAGGTCTGGGGCTCGGGGGTCATGGCTTATCGTTTTGACGTGGCTAACAATGTCCTCGTCCAGAAGCTTCGCAGCTTCATCACGTGTTACAGGCCTGTGGATCCCGCAGGCAAAGATGACTATGATATTCTCGTCTTTAACTCCGGCTCGTGTTAGTTCTTCAAGGATCGCTGAAACCATAAGAGAGACAGGCGCTGGTCTCGTAGCGTCGTCGACAACTATTGCCACTTTGCTTTCAGGCTTGACGATTTCGCCCAGACGTCTGGAATTCAATGGCCCTGTTAGAGCCCTCAAGATTTCAGCGTGAGCGTCTGCAACTCCTGGTTTCTCCTTGGGGTCGATTGACCCCAGAAAGTTACGCGTCGGTATTCTTGCGCAAACCTCTGACTTGCCATAAGGAAGCCAAGCATCAACCATGACCGACCACTTAGATATTGAACACGCTTGCAGAACCTATTAAGCCTTATCAACTGAAGGATAGTGCCTTGCAGTGTCGCGCGCGCGGGGAGATTTCGGATTAGGGGGAATAGCACAAGTTCTTTAAAACGTGACCGTGATAAGTATTAGCCGTGAGGGATTGTCGTGTCGATCGGAAAGAATCCTGGAAAGAATGAAGTTCTGTTCGTTTGGTTTAACCATTACTCGGGAGTGACTCTTAAGACGCCTTCGAAGACGTTGGT
Organism: Candidatus Bathyarchaeota archaeon; assembly: GCA_963769845.1. Lineage (GTDB taxonomy): Archaea > Thermoproteota > Bathyarchaeia > Bathyarchaeales > Bathycorpusculaceae > JBGQMW01. The sequence goes on from CAVYNL010000017.1 coordinate 10,274, forward strand.
GATAGACCCTGTTGACGTCAAGGCTCGTGACTTCAAGCATGTCGATGCCGTTTTGATCACACATGAGCATTATGACCATCTGGACCAGTCTTTGGTCGCGGAAATGTGCAAGCTGACCGAATGCACTGTGGTGGCGGACCCTACTTCTGCGAAAAGACTCCGCAACCTTGTATTGCCTGACAAGCTGAAGGAGGCGGCTCCGGGCTCGGAGGTCAAGCTGGACAAGGTCACGGTCAGAGCGGAGAAGAGCAACCATCCTCCAGCCGCAACGCCAGTCTGCTACCTCGTCACGAGCGAGGACGGCCTGAGGGTTTTCCACACGGCTGACAGTCTGCCTTACCCCGAGATGGCTCTAGTAGGCGAGGACAAACTCGATGTTGTTTTCTGCACAGTGGGAATCGCCCCCGGTGCCTCGCCCGAATCCGGCGTTGACATCGCCAGGTTCACGAAGGCCAAGGTGGCTGTTCCCTACCACACCGGCTCCGTTGCGGACCAGAAACGGTTTGCCGAGATAATGAAGAAGGAACTGCCCAAGACAACGTGCCTCGTCCCCGAGACGGGCAAGATCTACCAGGTTTCAAGGAGGTCCTGAGCCTAGTGCCGAGCGGCAGAAGTGAAGACGTGAAGGTTGAGGTCTGCAAGATCCTGAACAAAATAGGCGCTCTGAAGTTTGGGGCCTTCAAGCTTTCAAGCGGCAAGATCAGCCCCTACTACATCGACCTCCGGATTGTGCCTAGCTTTCCAGACTCCTTCCAGAAGATCTGCGGCCTCTGCGTGGACTTCATAAAAGACCAGATAGGCGCAGACAAGTTTGAAAGAGTAGCAGGAATCCCAGTTGCCGGCATACCGTTTGCCTCCGTGATCACCTACGGACTGAAGAAGCCTTTCCTATACATTCGCAAGGGCGTGAGCCTTCAAGGAAGAGAAAGGAGGATAGAGGGAATCATCGCCCCGGGAGACCGAGTCCTGCTCATCGACGACCTGATTACGACAGGATTGTCTCTGCAGAAGGCGACTAAAGCCATCAGGGCAGAGGGCGGCGTTGTCAACGATGCGGTCGTGCTTCTGGACAGGCAGGAAGGCGGAAAAGAGAAGCTCGCGCAAGACGACACGAGGATTCATGCGCTGTTGAACGTCACTGAAGCGGCCAAAACTTTGCAGGAACTCGGAGCGATAGACGACGAGCAGTTCAGAACCATTCTGAAACAGGTTAAGAAAAGCCGAAAATAGGAACAGGGCAACGGGGCCTAGGCTACTCGTAGAATATTAGGTCCTGTTCTTCGAGTATCCCGTGGAGCTTGTGGACCGCGTCGGGGACATCTTGCTCCTTCTTGGCCCCCGTGCACACCAGTTTTCCGCTCGCAAACAAGAGTATGACGACTTTGGGCTCGTCCATGCGGTAGATCAAGCCCGGGAACTGTTCAGGTTCGTACATGGTTTTTCCAAGAGTATAAGCCGCTTTTTCAAGGTCGATCATCCCGCCGAGGTTCACCGACGCGACTATGTTCTGTATTTTAAGCTCGGGCTTACTGATGATTATTATTCCACCCTTCTTCAGCTCTTTGACAACTTTCATGACTGCTCGGCGGGATTCCTTCTCGGACTTCGCACCAGTGCAAACCATTTTCCCCGAGTTGAAAATAAGCGTAGCAGTCTTAGGCCTCTTAAGCCTGAAAACCAAGCCGGGAAATTGTTCGGGTCGGTATTCCACGCCTGGATAGCTCCTGACAACAGCGTTCAAATCGACTTTCTGGTTGAGGGTGGCGGAGGCAACGACGTTCTCGATTTTTATTATGGCTTTACTCTTGGGCACGTGGCATCGCTTCTCACTGTCATAAGGCTTAAATACCCTAATGATAGTTCAGAGATGTTGTTATAAACTATATATATGTTTATGCACACGATGTTGAACTTGGCGTCGTGCCGCTGTTTGCGGAATCCTGAGCTTCTTGGCTACCTTCTTGTTGTTTAGTCTCCGGCTTTTTGCCTCTGAACACTGGAATAAGAAGCTCGACGAGAACGAGTATGATGATGAGTGCAATTATCAGGTACACGCCTGTGGAGTTCCGCATGATAAGGGCAAGGTGCCCTATCCACGGGATTCTGAGGATGACTTTCCCGATCACATGGTCCGCTGGGATCGGCTGGTCTGGACCCATGTTGCCGTCGCCCTTGGTCACGAAGTAGATCTCTCCGTTCTGCACTCTTTTCTCGATGGCCCGGTGGACGATGAGCTCGTCTCCGCTGAGTTGATGGAACACGATTATGTCTCCGTCAGGGTATGGGGCGGCGTGGATGTCTGAGACGTTTATGCCCTCGACTACGATGAGGTCGCCCACGTGCAGTGTTCGTTCGAACGGGTGGCTCCAGCCGTCACAGTAGGGCCCGGGCAGCATGCACATGCTCCCTGAAGCTACCGCGAGCATGGGGTAGTCCGTGTTCAATATTGCTCGTGAGCCGTACCAGAACCCGAGGACTATGATGATTATCAGCCCGATCATTACGGCTGTTTGGAAGTACTCGTTTTTCCAGAGGCGTTTGGTTGTTGATGTCAACTGGTTTCCTTCTTTGGCTTGGTCAATAGTGTATGGGGTGCTTTAAAACTTAGTGTTTTGAGGGGGTTAAAAAGGGGGAGGGCGATGCGGTGTCTTTGACGTTTAAATTTTCTTCTTGCTCAGGACTTCGCGGAACACCTTGTGATCTTTGGGACACTCGTACAGTCCGATTTCGAGCTGTGTCCGTTTTCCTGCCTTGTCCGGTCGGCCTGCCATCGTCCACGTCTTCTTGGGTCGTGAGACTTCTGTCCCACATTTTGGGCATTTGGCCATTTAGTTTCCTCCAATCAATCTCCATGTCCATGGTTTCTTATGACGATGGATAAATAACTTTCCATTGTCTGTCCCTGCTGGGCGGTGCCCTGAGAGTTCAAGTCGGATATGACTGTTTTGTTTTCAGGCGAGTGCAAAATGCTTTTACCTTTCGCTTTGTGCTTATCTGTGGCTGTGTTGAGGTTTCGTTTGCAGTGAAGGATTCTTCGGAGAATGTTTTTGACCTGCTTGTTAAGCCTGTTCGAAGGCTGGTTGAGCAGCGAGGATTCTCAAAGCCAACCGAACCTCAGCAGAAGACCATACCGCTTGTGCTTGCAGGTAAGAATGTGCTTCTGATCTCACCCACGGCTACCGGCAAGACGGAGGCTGCTTTTCTGCCCATTCTGAGCGCGTTGTTGCAGCAGCAGGGCGAACCTGGGATCAAGGTGCTATACATTACGCCTTTGCGGGCTTTGAATCGAGACATGCTTGAGCGGTTTGAGTGGTGGTGCAACAACCTCGACATCAAGCTGGCTGTCAGGCACGGGGACACCGAGACGAAGGAGAGGGTCAGACAGTCTAGGAGCCCTCCGGACCTTCTGATCACGACTCCTGAGACTCTGCAGGCAATTCTGTCAGGTTGGATCATGCGGCAGCATCTGCAGAGGGTTCAGTGGGTTGTCATCGACGAAGTGCACGAGATGGCTGACAGCAAACGCGGAAGTCAGCTGGCCTTGGCCCTAGAGCGACTGCGGGCCATGATAGGTCGGGATTTTCAGATGGTCGGCTTGTCTGCGACTATCGGCAGCCCAGATAAAGTTGCCCAGTTTCTCGTAGGCAATGGTCGCAGCGTGGAAATCATACGGGTGCCCGTGGCGCGCATGATACGGTTGAAGGTTCTGTTTCCCACGCCCGACGATGAGGACCTGCGGCTTAGCACACAGCTTTTCACGCATCCAGAAGTCGCGGCCAGGCTAAGACTGATCAAGGACTACATCAACAAGCACAAATCAGTTTTGCTGTTCACAAACACAAGAGCTGTTTCAGAGGTTTTGGCGAGCAGGTTCAAGGTCTGGGACATCAACTTCCCCATTTCCATTCATCATGGTTCCCTAGCGAAACCCTCGCGATTGGCTGCCGAGAAGGGACTGAAGAGCGGTGAACTGAAAGGCTTAGTGTGCACGAGCTCGCTTGAGCTGGGCATTGACGTGGGCAGGATCGACTTGGTCGTCCAGTACATGAGCCCGAGGCAGGCGACGAGACTCATCCAGCGCGTGGGCCGAAGCGGACACAGCATAGGCCGAATTGCCGACGGAATCATTGTTGCCCTGGACTCTGACGACACGCTCGAGGCGTTGGCCATTGCAAAGAAAGCTTTGAAAGAGGATCTGGAGCCCGTTCAGATTCCGCCCAAGCCTTACGATGTTTTGTCCCATCAGATTGCAGGTTTGCTGATCAAGAACAAGCGGCTCGCCTTCGAGGAGATTCGAGAGTTGTTTGGAAAGGCTTATCCTTACGCGGATTTGACCGTTGAGGACATAGAGAAAGTCTTGAGGTACATGCATCAACGGCTTCCACGGCTGGCCTGGGTTTCTTTCGAGGATGGCGTCGTACTCAAGCCGAGACAGACAAAGGCCCTGTTCGAGTATTATTTTGACAATCTGTCGATGATCCCCGAGGAGAAACAATTCCTGGTAATCGATGAAACGACTGACTCGTCTGTCGGCGTTTTGGATGAGGCGTTTATGGCTGAGTTTGGGAAACCGGGTACGAAGTTCATAATCCGCGGGTCGCCATGGGTCATCGAGCACGTTGGCGAGGACAAGGTGCACGTCAAGCCGATTGACGACCCGAGCGGAGCTATTCCGAGCTGGATCGGAGAGGAGATTCCTGTGCCTTTTGAGGTTTCGCAGGAGGTTGGATTGATGAGGGGTTTTGTTGAGGAACAGATGAAGGCTGGAGTTTCGCCGAGGGAGATTGCTTCGAAGTTGAGCGAAGAGTACCCTGCGGAAAGTGACGTCATTTCGCGAGCTTTGGCCGAGACGGTTGAGCAGGTTAATGGCGGTTTTCCTGTTCCTTCGAACCGTCGAATTACCGTTGAGGACTGGGGCGAGTTCGTCTTGATTCATGTCAACTTCGGTTCGCTTACCAACAGGGCTTTGGCTCAGTTGCTGGGCCAGCTGATCAGTGAAAAGCTGGGCTTCACAGCTGTTGTGCAGCACGATCCTTACAGGGTTTTTGTGCAGACGATGGGTTCTATGAACGCTGAGGGCGTCGTGCGCTTGTTCGGAGAGATGACAGAGTTGCCTGCCCAGACCGTGAGAGACAGTCTGGTCTTGGCGACCGTGAAGACCGGACTGTTCAAGCGAAGAATGATTCACGTTGCCAGACGTTTCGGGGCTCTGAAGAAGTGGGCAGACTTCAGCAGTGTGAGCCTGCAAAAGCTGGTGAAGAGTTTTGAGGAAACGCCGATCTACGAGGAAGCTCTGAAGGAAGTGTTCACGAAGGATTTAGACGTTGAGAACCTCGTCAGGGTTCTAGGCCTGATTCATGACGGCGAAGTCGTCGTTACGCGTATTGACAATGGCGGAACGGTGACGCCTATTGCACGCGTAGGTGTTGAAAGAATCAGCATGAAAACGGACCTGATTCCCCCTGAGCGCATGCGTGCCGTGCTCATCGAGTCTGCAAAGGCGAGACTGCTGAGCGAGGCGGCAAGTTTTGTGTGCGTGAACTGCTGGGGCTACGTAGAGATGTTGAGAGCCAAGGACCTGCCTGACCGGCCGAAGTGCCCGAAATGCGGCTCGTACGCGATCGGCTTAATGAAGGTCGAGGAGGAGAGGGCCTTACCGCTCGTTGACAAAGAAGGCACGGGCCTGACGAAGAGTGAGGAGAAACTGCGCGAGCACGCAGTGAACACCGCAAGGTTGATCGAAAAGTACGGTAGGCCAGCGGCGGTGGCCCTGCTGGCCAGGAAGGTCACGCCTGCCGAGATCATGAGGGTTCTGGAGAAAGAACAGAAGCTCACGGACAGGTTCTACGAGTTGGTTCTCGAGGAAGAAAGGAAAGCGATCAGCAAGAGGTTCTACTAGGCTGCTTTCCTGCTCTTTCTGCGTGGGGTTCGTGCTTGTTTGTGACGTACAACAAGTTTTAAGGGAAGGTCTGTCTATGTGTGCGTTGGTTCGTGTGGTGTGACCTATTGGAACTTAGCAAGAAGCGGATGAGGGAAGAAGTTCTAGAACGCATCAAGTATATGAAGACGTGCGTTCTGGCACGTGAGATCTGTCTCCTGGTGCGCACAAATCGCGCAGTGTTGGAGCCGAAGGATGTCCAAGAGGTCTGCGCCTACATTTCTAGACTTTGTAAGGATGAAGGATGCGAGGAGCAGAGTGAATTGTGCAGGAAAGCTGCTGAGCACGTGGGTTCGAGTGAAGAGGCAAAGTATTTGGAGCTATGTGCTCAGAGCTGCATGAAGTGTGGGGAGGCGCGGCAGCCTACGCCGAAGAACAAGGCCACGTACGTGTCATAGCCCGAGACAGAAAGTGTTTAATCCTCACAGGTCGTTGGTTAGACTGACAAACACAGAAAGTGTGTGTTGATGGGGGAAAACAAGCTGTTCCTCGCTCCGTTTGTTCCCAGTCCACCTCAGGTTGTACGACAAATGTTGTTACTAGCGGACGTGCGGCCTGGTGAGGTTGTCTTTGATTTGGGCGCGGGCGATGGGCGAACAGTGATCATGGCGGTCAAGGATTTCAGCGCAAGAGCAGTGGGCGTTGAGTTACGGGATGACCTTGTGAAGAAGGCGTTGAGCACCGTTTACGAGCAGAACCTGCAGGATAGGATCACGATGGTCAACGGTGACATGCTCGGCGTGGACCTGTCTTCGGCGGACATCGTGTTCCTATACCTGACGACGAGTGCGAATGAGAAGATAAGGCCGAAGCTGGACGCGGAGCTCAAGCGCGGCGTGCGAATTGTTTCGCATGATTACGAAGTGGTTGGATGGAAGCCCGTGAAAGTCGTCAACTACTGTGAGAATCAGTCGTTGGGGTTTCCATCCCACACGCTCTATCTCTACAAGAAAGGCTGATCGAGTGAGGGCTGAGCGTGGCTGAGGTTTTCAGGATCGACTACAGGGTTACGTGGGCTGACACCGACGCTGCCGGCGTGGTGCATTTTTCGAGGTATTTCCTGTTTTTTGAGCGGTGCGAGGAAGAGTTCTACAGGTTCTTGGGCTTCAGTTTTAAGGATATCGTGGCGCAGGGGTTGTGGTTTCCGCGGGTTGAAGCATCTTGCCAGTACAAGAAGCCCGCAAGGTTCAATGATCCTGCTCGTCGTGGAACTGAGTGTTGTGGAGTTGAAGGAAAAATCGGTGTGTTATGGTTTCACGATTCTGAATAAAGAATCAGGTGAACTGCTGACAACTGGCCATATGGTAGCGGTGGTGGCTGACAAGAAAACTGGCAGGGCTGCGACCATTCCGAAGATTTTTGTTGACAAACTTGCTGCTTACAGCAAGCAGGTTTTATAAGTTGCGGGTTTTTCTGTTTTCGGTCAGTGTGCTGTAATGGAGTACGTCCCGTGGCGGCGCATCGCCGATTGGCGTTGTCTTTCCTGCGGCGATTGCTGTAAACTGTACAGTGTCGTAATCAATTTTCATGAGTGGCTGAGGATCGTCAAGAATTACGGTGTCGAACACACGGCCTCGGGCCTGGACAAACTGTTCCTGAACAGACGAAGCGACGGCTCATGTGCCTTTCTGGGATGGAACGGCGGCGCATATCTGTGCCAACTGCAACACATGAAGCCGCGGGCGTGTCAGCTCTGGCCGTTCAAAGTGTTGTCCAAACCAGACTTTGGCTATTCAAATGAAGCGTTGTACTCGTATGGCGAGAACAGGGTATATGTCTACGCTGACCCGATGTGCAACGGGTTGAGGCTTGGGTCGCCATCGTTGGAGTTCAGCAACTTCACATTGAGAGAGTTCGTGGAGCTTGCAGCGGGGATCAGAAACCAGCAGGTCAAAACAACTTCAAATCTCAGGTTTAACATCCCCTACTTCAGACTCTAGCACTGCACGAGCTTGCTCTCTGTTTTCAAATGCTACGAAGCCTCGCGCAATTCTTAATAAGCTACGTGCAGGGCTCTCTCTGCATGGATCTGCTCCCTCTCGTCTCTTCATTCGGCATCATCGCCTTGGCCGAGCTGGGGGACAAGACGCAGCTCACAGTAGTCAGTCTAAGCTCGTGCAAGAAGGCAAAACCAGTTTTTGTTGGAGCGATGCTGGCATTCGCTCTGATAGACGGTGTAAGCGCATTAATAGGCGGAACAGTCGCAGCTTTCATTCCAACGACGTGGATTGGTGTCGGCGCAGGCGTTGCATTTCTGCTCTTCGGCATCTACTCACTCCTCTCCAAGTCTGAGGAAGCCAAAATTGAGAAGCGCTCTGTAAATGCGGCTCACTGTTTTTCGCTTGTCGCCCTAATGGAGTTAGGTGATAAAACGCAGCTGTCTGTTATAGCGTTGGCAGCGGAGTATGACGCGCCACTCATGGTTTTTGTTGGAGTGATGTTGGCACTTGCACTGCTAACTGGGATTGGCGTCGCGGTCGGAACAGTGATTTCCCGCTTCGTGCCCATGCGCTACGTGAAGATCGGCTCAAGCCTCATCTTCGTCATCTTCGGAATCCTGTTCCTCTTCGGAGCAACAAGCGGAACCAAACTGCTGTAGACAATCCGTAAACCGACACGAACTAACCATATCAAGCCACACAGGCTCGCGCCAACAGCCGGTGTCACGCCTTCTTCAGTTCTTCTTTTTCATTCTCTCTGCAGCCTGGTTAGGCCCTCCGCGGCTCGCGAACCCGATTTCAGCAGGACGCTCACGACAGGAACTTGCTCACCAGAAGCACGATAGAGACTAGGCTGTACACTTGAGTAACAAGGGTGATCCATTTCGGATTGTTCGCGGACAAGTCTACAAGGTCTTGCGCAATAGCCTGTTCCTTGGTCAGCATGTATTTCTTAGCAAGAATCAAGAGCTGCCTGTATTTTCTCAGCACAAAGTATACAGCGACGCCGATGACCAGCACAATGGGACTCAGTATTGCTAGATGACCATCGAAAAAGCCCAAAACGAAAGCTGTCCCAGTGAGAAAGCCCCCGACGCTCAGCAACACAATTTCCAGTTTGGACGCTTTGACCAGGCCCAAGTGTGCCGTCATTGTTTTCACTCCCATAGCGGTGTCTCCGAAGTAATCCCGAATCTCGGTGGGGATTATCACGCCGTATATGCTCAGAGTAAGCCCAGCGACCGAGATGAAAAACAGTGGATTCAACTCGGATGTGATGGCATAGTACACGAAGGACACGGGTATGATGGAGAGAGCAAGAATAAGCGAGCCCAGCGCCATCCATGACCTGGCCTTCAGCCGAAAGGGCGGTGCGGAATACATGCAGCCGAAGATAATGCCAGCGATCCACAACAGAATCAGCACAGGCTTGCCTTGAACGTACGCCAGTAGAGAGACCAAAACTATCGCAGACAGGAACTCGAGAACCAGCAAGGACTTCAGTCTTCTCATTCCAAAGCGTTCCAAAGATTCAACGAGCCGTTTCTTGCGGTCGTCTCTCGAGTCTAGTTCTCGGTCAGAAATCGTGTTTACCTGTGCTCCAATACCTGAACTAAGGTTGATCACGCAAAACGCCAGAAGCGTCGCGATGAGCATGCCAGACAGGTTCATGGTTGGATTACCTGCCCAAGCCAGCCCCATTGTTAATGAGACCAGGTTTGGTAGGACAAACTCTGCTCTTGAAACGGTGGCAAAAAGTCTTACCGTTTCCGACATAGCTTTTCCGCCGGGCAGGACAGATTTGGCTGGGTTGAAAGCATATCAGATTCCTAAACCAGAACGTTTAGAGATAGCAAGGGGCTGATAAAGGTTAGCTCAGGAGCAGGCAGATTCAACAGCGAGTACGTTGTCAACTGATATGGCGCTCAGGCCTTCATCAAGATCGTCGTTTCTCCGCAAGTGAAACGTGAAATGGATGTAGTTCTGCCGTCATGACTCCGTGCTTCACTGCAGGGTCATTCTTCATGAACTTCTCAGCCTCCTCCTTTGACTCCGCTCTGAACACGACGATTCCGAACGTTCTGTCTTCGCAAGGCCCGGCAAAGACCAGCTTGCCCTCAGCTAACGCTTTCTTGAGACGGTCGAAATGCTTCTCCATAATCGCTTCTTCTCCAGGCGAGAATTCTTCAGACCTTTTTTTGGCCAGTTTCAGAACGTAGATGAATTCTCTGCTCATCCCCAGCGCCTCAATGAGCTCAGATGGCTAGCACTGCAGTCAATTCTTTAAAAGGAGAAGAAAAATGTGTTGTTCTTGGTCACTTGGCTGATTCATCGGTTTCCATAATGCCGAAGACGTTTCCTTCAGGGTCCTCGAAATAGGCCATGTAGCCAACTCCCATTACAGCTCTCTTCGGTCTGATGATTTTTCCACCGTTGGCTTCGACTTTCTTGATGAACTCGTCAACTGACGATACATCAATCGTGTTGACTGTTGAGGGTTCAGACTCTGTTCTCCTTGATAGCCCGCCGTCTATTCCAGGTTCAGTTTCTTTCCCCGTTGAGATCAGATAATACTCGACTGGTCCTTCCCATTTCTTGATTTTCCAGTCGAAAACCTTCTCGTAGAACTTGACGGCGCGTTCAGGCTTCTTTGCGTCTATCTCGAAATGAACAACTCGAGGCATTTCTCTCAACTCTCGCGGATGACTTCAGAGACTTACCTGTTATTTATGCCTTTACGGGAAAATGCAGCACGCGCCTCAGGGCAGGAGAAATGGCAGCAATCATAATATAGAAGCGACAAGCGTTATGACTGGATCAGATGATACTCGTGAAATCCACGTTCACATACGTTGGGATAAGAGTCACAGATCTCGAAAGATCCATCGATTTCTACACGAAGGTGCTCGGAATGAAGGTCACGGGCCGAAGCAAGATCGAGCTCACAAAAGGGGAAACAGTGGGCCTGCAAAGCAAGAAAGACGGTTTCGTATTGGAACTGAACCATTACGAAGAAGACAGCCCGTACAACACCAGGTACATTGCTGGCGAGGGACTGGACCATCTGGCCTTCAAAGTCGACGACCTCGACAAGGCTCTCAAAGAAGCCAAACTCGCAGGACATCGGACAATCTTGGAAATGAAGTCAGATGGTGGCCGATGGGCGTACGTAGAGGACCCAGACGGGATCTTGGATCGAGCTTTTCTAGCGCTTCTAATCACGTATGTCTGCTCGGAATCTGAAGCCGAAATGTCTGGATTTCACAAATGATATAATCTGCGAAGATCGACTTAGTCGAGTTTCAATATTCCTGTCTTGCTGGAGTATTAGGTTATAAAGGGGAAGAGTGACAGGTTTTCGAAGCAGCACGGTGATTGCAGTATGGTCAAGGCTGAAGTCGGCATGTCGATGCTCTACTGTCTAGGCGAACCTTTCGAGAAGATGACTGAGAAGATTCCTGAACCGAAGACGGAGTACATCGAAATCGTTGACGACGGCTTACACGTGCTGGACAAGCAGCGAGTTGCGACGTTAAACAACATCGGTAAGAGCCATGGCCTGAAGTACACGGTGCACGCGCCTTTCGCAGGCGTAAACATCGCCGTACCGTCCAAGCCGTTGCTAAACGCTACGTTGAAGAGGCTCAAGGAATCCATCCTGTACGCTGCCGCTTTGGAATGTCAGTTATGGGTTTTTCATCCTGGCATACGTACGGGCATGGACTCCTTCTACCCCGGAGAGGATTGGGCAAGAACCATGGAGAGCGTCCGGATGCTATTCCACTTCGCCAAGGACAACGGTGTAAACGCAGTTTTGGAGAATGTAATGACCACGTTTGTGATAAGGAGCATCGAAGACTTCAAGCGGTTCTACGAGGAAGTCGATGAGCCCATAGGCTTAGTTCTGGATACGGGGCACGCAAACCTCACTGGCGAGCTGCAACGCTACCTCACAGAGTTGCCGGCCAAGATCGCGCACGTACACGCGCATGACAACCTCGGAAAGAGCGACCAGCATCTAGGCATAGGCTACGGCAACATCGACTGGAAGAAAACCACGGACCTGCTAAAGAAAGCTTCCTATAAGGGCATCGTCATGATCGAATCAGTCGAGCACATACAAGAAAGCGTACATAGGCTGAGGCAACTCCTAGTCTAGTCTGACTCAGCTTTTGGAACTGGAAGCTCTATTCGGAAGAAATCTTCTGCTACGACTGTGTTCTTGAAGATCTTCTTCGCCTGTTTCAGTAGGGGGGTTGTATCGTCGTATCTTGCGCTGACATGCGTGAGCACGAGCTTCTTCACCTTCGCCTTCTTCGCGTTCTCAGCTGCTTGACTCGGCGTTGAATGGCCATCTTCATCTGCTCTCTCAGCTAAGTCATCGCCGAGGGTGCTATCGTTAATCAGCAGATCCGCATCTGCGGCGAACTCTGCCAAGCCTTTGAATGGTCTGGTGTCACCCGTGTACACGATTTTTCTCCCTTTTCTGGAAGGCCCCATGACATCCTCAGGCTTCGCGGTCTTGCCGTTGGGCAGCTTGACGTTCTTGCCTTTCTGAAGGTCCGACCATAACGGGCCCTCTTTAAGACCTAAGGCTTTAGCTTTCTTGGGATAGAACCTTCCAGGCCTGGGCTTTTCCGCAAGAGCGTACGCTAGACTGTTAATAACATGGTTCGACTTGACTGCTGCTACGGTGTACTGTTCTTCGTCGCAAATGATTCCGGGCTCGGCAATCTCGTGGATGTTGACCGGAAACGTGAGGACGAACTGTACAGTTTTTTTGATATCTGTCAGGAAGCGTTTGATTCCTGGCGGTCCGTATATTTCGAGTTCTCTTGTTCTGTCGAGTAGCGCCATCGTTTGAAGCAGGCCTGGCAAGCCTAGGACATGGTCGCCGTGCATATGAGTGATGAAGATTTTCATTTCTTTATGGAAGCCTGTTCTGGCGATTATCATTTGTCTCTGGGCGTTTTCGCCGCAGTCGAACATGAACTGCTCGTTTTCGCGCTTGACGAGTATGGCGGGCAGGCTTCTTTTCGGTGTTGGAACGCTGCCGCTTGTGCCGAGGAAGATGACTTGCATGCTCATGGTCTACACCTTTTCAAACACGACTATTTCTCTTGTTAGGCTCCTGTGAACATAAACGAAATAGGATTCTAGAGGCGTGAAGCCTAAAGCTTTGCCCACACGGCTAATGTCCAGCTTCTTCGGTGCGGCCAAACAGACTCTTTTCCCTTTTGGAAGTGCCCCGTGCACGGCTTTCAGAACCTGCTCCACCAGCTGCTCAGTTGTCCTCTTCAGCGTCGTTGAAGAGATACCGTAGGGCGGATCAGTCACGACGCAGTCAACGTTGGTCACGGGCAGATGTTTTGCATCAGCAACAATTATGCCGTCAGGCTTGACGTTGAAATGAGCCATGTTCCGCCTGGTTCCACGAGCCATCCGACGCTGAATATCCATACCCAGCACCCTGCAGCCGATGAGCTTCGCTTCGATGAGCATAGTCCCTGTTCCACAGAAGGGGTCAAGAACCACCTCACCAGCTTTCGGCTCTCCAAGGTTCACCATACACCGCGCAAGCTTCGCTGCCATGGCAGAAGGATGGAAGAAAGGTTTCTTCCTTGGCCTCCTTTCGACAAACGGCTTCGCAGGTACCTCTGCAAGCTTTACACCGAAGACAAACCTGTCGCCCGTGAGCACGCCTACAAAGGTCTTGTCAGGGCCTCTCAACCGCACTTTTGCTTCGGGGCGTTTGTCCAAGATGAGTGCACCCAGTTTTCCTTCAAGGATCATGCCGTTAATTTTCTGAGAATACTCCTTGACGTGCTTCACTCGGACAGCAAAGCTCTCGTTCTCTGACAGAACGGTCTGCAGGTTTGTTGATTGTAATGCTTTGACGATGCTCGCGAGTTTCGCTTCAGCAGGAAAAAAGTTCGAGTGCGCACATTCTGGTGAAGGCTGCCCTCTGCTTCAAAACGTTCACACAGTCTGGGTCTGCTTTGAGTCTTAGAACTTGCTCGAGGCTCTCGGATGCTTCGTACGTGTAGCCTTCAGTTTCCAGTATAGCTTTCGCTTCGGAAACTGGAAGAACGTCGTGCTCGCCCGACAGCAACAGAAAAAGGTTCGGCACGTTCCTGCGCCTTTAACTCGCTAGCTCTCTGCTTATGACTGGCGCCAGCGAGACCTTGCTGACGCTGCTCGGAACGCTGTCGGTGCCGACGACCTCGTCCGCTCCAGCGTTGAGGATGTTCTTTTCTGCCTCACCTATCAACAACGGGTGGACGCATGCAACGCAGACCTTCTGCGGTTTCAGTTCCTTTAGAATCTTTGTCGCGGACACGATGGTTCCGCCGCTGCTTATAATATCGTCGAAGATTATGACAGGTTTTCCCTTGATGTCAAAGGTCTTCTTTTCTATGCTGACTTGGCCAGTGTACCTGTCTCTGCTCTTTTCAAGGTAGCCGCATTCTCCACCGAGCACTTTCTTGGCTTCTTCCGCAATGTATATCGCACCCTTGTCTGGAGAGAGTGCGAAGGCTTTCTTCAGTCCTTCTTTGATGAAATACTCAGCCAAGAGCGGAATGGCTGATACGCTTTTTGATGAAAAAGGAAATTGTGACAACACCCTTTCTTGATGCACGTTCACCGTCAAGAGTCGTTCCACTCCAGCTGCACCGAGCATGCGAGCAATGACCTGAGCGCTTATAGCTTCTCCCCTCAGAAACATCTTGTCCTGACGCGCATAGGCCAAGTAGGGCACCACAGCAGTGACTTTTCTGGCGCCATTCCTTCTTGCAGCATCTGCCATCAGTGCCAACTGAATGAGACGGTTGTCTTGCGGAGGGCTCGTAGTCTGCACTATGGCCACATCTTCGTTCTGCACTTGTGCTTCCAAGCGCACGTAGTTCTCACCGTCTGGAAAAGTCTTGAAGGCCACTTTTACAGGTTCAGTCTTCAGCGTCTCCGCGATCTTCTGTCCCAGCTGCGCAGAGGCCGGTCCGAGGATTATCTTCATTACTCATTCGCCGTGTCTAACATGCAAGCAGCTTGTTCTTAGGCTTTTCCAGCCTTCCTTTGCTCCTCAATCAGCTCTTTCGCGCGATCTACTCGGACCTTGCGTTCCTCAACCATCTTCGCGGCCACAACATCGACCAAGCTTCCTGTGGCTCCGGCTGTCACAGCAATGTTCCTGGCATGAAGAGACATGTGACCGCGCTGAATACCCTCATGCGCGAGAGCACGCAAAGCGCCCAAGTTCTGGGCTAAGCCGACGGCAGCAAGAACTTCACCGAACTCGTTGGCCGTCTTGACCCCTAAGATTTTCACCGCGATCTTCGCTATTGGATGCGTGCGTACTGCTCCGCCGATCAAGCCCACTGCCATGGGCAGTTCTATCGAGCCGACTAGGTCGCCGTTCTCATTCTTCTCCCACGTTGAAAGTGCAGTGTAGTGACCGTCCTTCACAGCGTACGCATGAGCGCCAGCTTCGATCGCCCGGTGGTCATTACACGTGGCGAGTATCACAGCGATTATTCCGTTAAGAATTCCCTTGTTATGCGTCGCCGCGCGATAGGGGTCAGCAGCCGCGAAAGCGTAAGCGTTGACTATTCCATCAATGACTTCCTCGCCGCCCACTGACTTCTTCGGGATCGTGCACCATGCTCGGACCAGCCGTTTGACGGCTAGGTTGGATATTATCCGAAGATAGACATGTCCACCTGTTATGCGTTCAAGCATCGGCGCGACCGCTTCAGCCATCGTGTTAACCGCGTTGGCACCCATAGCGTCTCGACAGTCTACGAGCAATTCAGCGATGACCATAGGTCCCTGCGTGGTCTTGATTATCTTTCCTTCGACGTCTTTTGCTCCGCCGCCAGCGGAAACGAGCACTGGGTCCTGCTCGTTCGCCTTCCTCAGTATTTCCTCTTTGTGTTGAATTATGCGCATCCTTGCAGCGTGCGGGTCCTTGATGCCTACGATTTGAACCTGACCGATCATCACTGGTGGCGTGCTACTCGTGTGAAAGCCCCCTCCGTCCCTGGCCATCTTCGCAGCGTAGCTCGCAGCCGCAACGACCGAAGGTTCCTCAATAGCCATCGGAATCAAATAGTCACGGTCATTAACCAGAAAGTTGACGCCGATACCTAACGGAGTGGACATGACACCTACAACATTCTCTATCATCCTGTCAGCCATGTCCATCGGCAACGAACCAGTGTTGCTCAAGAGAGCCGCTTCTTCATCCGTAAGCCCAGCAAAATCCTTGACGAATTGCAGGCGTTCCTTAGGACTCAGCTTATATAAGCCCGAAATCTCAGACGATTTACCCATCTCCGCTCCTTCCTATTCTGTTGTTGGTCTACAGTTGGTCTTTCTTCAGACTTTTAAGTTTTGGTAGAACCTACACCATAGCTGAAACCGCCAGAGGCCAGGTTTTTCATTAGCAGATAGCCATCATGGTTTCTACCGAAGATTCCCTGGAACTGAAGGGCACCGACGTAGTGAGCACATAGCTACGCTACTTTTAAAAGCAGAAGCAGACAAAATGGAAGAGTACGACTTGGAGTTGAATTCTGTGAAGCGGCCGATCAGTTCCATGGCAGGCGTTGCTGTTATCGTTATCTACTGCGTCTTCACGTTTGCCTCTTGGGCGCTGTATCCAACTGCTTACAGTCCTGTGACGAATTGGCTTAGTGACTTGGGCAACTCAACCAGCAACCCAAGGGGCGCGATCCTCTACAACTTGGGCTGTATTCTGACAGGAATTGCACTCTTCCCGTTCTTCATTGGACTTTACGAATGGTACAAGGACAAGAATCGGTTCAGATGGGGCTTCATGGTTTGGCAAGCTGAAGGTTGTGTGGCCGCTTTTTCATTGATCATGATCGGCGTTTTTTCGGAAGACTCAGGATGGCTTCACAGGTTGTGGTCTACAGTTTTCTTCATACTCATTCTGGGAGTTTTCATAGGACTTGGGTCTCTCCTGTTCACCCACCCGCGCTACATCAGAACAATCGCTTACTACGGATTCATCGTCGCAGCAATAGATGTCATGTTCATTTTCTTTGACGCGCCCTCGCTCGAATGGTTCACGGTGTTCAGTGCTCTGGGATACGTTGGACTCATGGCGTACAACATGCTCAAGAAATGACGCGGCGCGCGAGAGGATTGAAGCGCGCGCGAGTCAAGCCATTAAATCTAGAAGATTCTGCTTCTAGGAAGAGCAACGGCGGATATTCCGAAGCGTCTATTGATCTCCCTCGCCAGGGTCTCTCCGTGAGTCACTCGCGAATTGTCTGTTATCACGAGTTCGGGTTCCGAGCATTTGACATACTCCAGTAGTCCGTCGAAGTCTGAATGGTCGCTGAGAGCTACGACGTATTCTTTCATGCCCGTTCTGCGGATGGCTGAGGTGAATTCCCAGCCGCTTACGCAGACGCGGAAGTTGTCGAGGCCAAATTTGCTCTTCTGGTTCATATGGTAGAAAGCGACGCACGGCAAGTCTTTGCTAAGCAGTTCCTTGCCTTCCTTTTGGCTAGACAGCACAAGCTCTCCGAAGCTCATGTCGTGCTTCTCGCATACTCTTGAGATATTGTAAACGTTTTCAGGCATGACGAAGGGCACCTCCACGCTAGCATCGTGCAGAATCTGCATCACTTCCTGAAGCTTGCCATGATAACCAAAAACGTACACAGAACCTGTTCTCAACCCTTTCTCCACCAGATTGACAAGTGAAGCCTTGATGTCCATTCCGAAAGACCGCCTGCAGGAAGGGTTTCCGTACGTTGCCTCTATGACTAGGCAGTCCGAGTACAGGATAGGTGTCTCCTCGACTCTGAAGTCTCCCGTGAAGACCATCTTCCTGCCTTCAGCATCCTCCACGAGCACCTGAGCAGCGCCCAAGATATGGTCAGCCTTGAAAAGCGTTATCTGTTCACCATCATAATGAATGGTCCTGCCGTACTCCAGCGTTTCCACCTTGCCACGTCCGAAGAACAGCGGACCGCGCATCACCTCGATCAAGTCTCGAGTGGCTGGCGTCATCAGAACCTTCTCACATGTTCTGAGGCTCTGCGAAAGCCCAGACATGTGGTCAGCGTGAGCATGAGTGACGACTCTCAGAGGCTTGTCCTCGTCAAAGGCGTCGCACGCAACGTACTTGCCCAGCAACACGGCGCCTCTTTCAGTCACTCCCGCATCAAACGACAAACAGGTCACCGACCTAGACGTTCCTCGGTGCAAGCCAATCGATTAGCTGTCTCGGGTTGTCACATTCAACCTTGACTCTTATGGGCCCTAGCGGGGATTCTGCGATCTCTTTCGAGAAGGAAATGTGTCCAGCGAAGGCGACCTGCTTGTTCAGGCAGAAGCTCACGCTGTTCTTTCCCATGCCTTCATAGAACACCCCGCGTGCAGCACTTCGGATGTGTTCTCGTCGCAGCAAGCTCTGGAAACTGTTCAACGCGTCCAACCCTGTGGCCTCGGCGACCAACAGGTTTCCCTTGTGCAGAGTTTTCGCGTGCATGGGCAACTCTCCGAACACGTTCGCGACTGCCCGTCGCACTTTTTCTTCAGACTCTGTCGGGTTGATTTCAGCCTCTGCGTAAACTTTTACCTTGTCCATTTCCTCTCAACTTTTTCCAAAGTTTCTCTTACCCTTCTCTTGACAACCCCTACTGGTTCTTCATTCACCACAACGTACTCGGCCATCGCTATCGCGTTTCCTAACCCGACGCTCAGTTCCCGCGCGTCCCGCTTATGGAACACTTCCCAGTCGGCAGCGTCATCGCTTCTGCGTCTGTGAAACAGCCGCGTGAACCGCGTTTCGGGAGAAGCGTGAACGGCCATCAGCACCAGCTTCGAAAAATGCCTCTTGAATTCCTCAACCTCGTCAAGGCTTCTTATGCCGTCCACGATGACCTTCTGCCTCGTCGTGCTGACTATTTTCGGAACACACCTTCGTGCTATGACGGTCTTCCCTTCCATCTGCCTCAGCTCAAGCATGATGTTGCCGATGTTCTCAGCGTCAGGCTCGACCCCTCTCTTCTTTGTTTCTTCCCTGACTACGTCTCCCATCAAGACAGCGTCGTAACCGTTTTCCATAGCCGTGTCCACAACAAGAGATTTGCCCGAACCAGGCATCCCCGCCAACGCGACCACGATTTTCTCCGCCGTCATCTGTTAAGCCCTTTCACCGAATACTCGATCGCCAACAGATAGTTTTTTACACGTTAAAAGCATTTATGAAACGAAGCAGTCAAATTCACAGGAAGGAAACAAAAAATGTCCGAGCGAATCAGGAGTTTCTTGGCTTTCGACATGGAAAACCAATCTATTCTCAGAAGAATTACTGAAGTTCAATCTACACTGGTTAACACAGGCGCAGACCTGAAGCCTGTTGAACCGCAGAACATTCACATCACCATACGCTTTCTCGGCGAAATTCTCCCCAGCACCGTGGACAAAGTCTTTGAAGAAATGAAGAAAACCAGTTTGTCCCGTTTAACATCAAGGTCCACGGAGTCGGCGTCTTTCCCACCATCAACTTTCCGAGAGTAGTGTGGGCCGGAAAAACCGATGGAGCAAACCAGCTGCAGAACATATTCAGCCAGCTGGAGCCGCGCCTGCAGGGACTGGGCTTCTCCCCCGACTCGAAAGGGTTCAGTCCCCACTTGACAATCGCACGAGTCAGGTCCGCCAGAAACAAGCCACCTCTAGCCAAGTTCGTTCCGAAAACACGGACTTCGAGTTCGGAATTGTCAGAGCTGCCTGCCTGAAGCTGAAGAAGAGCGAACTCACTCCCAGAGGCCCAGTTTACTCGACGTTGAAGGAGTTCCGTCCCTAAAAAGCAGGATTATCTCATGCCACCAGGAATCGAGGAAGTCTGCAGGTACGTTCTCAAGAAAGTCACGCCCACAAAGCGGAAAGAAGCAAGATTGAAGCCCTTGCCAGAAAACTGGAGAAAAGAGTAGCTTCAGCAGCAAAAACGGCAAAAATCAAAGCCAAAGTCCGCGTAGAAGGTTCTGTTGCAAAAGACACTTGGCTGAGCGGAGAACCCGACATCGACATTTTCATGCGCGTACCCACCTCCACACCGCGGAAATCACTTGGAGACATCTGCCTCAGCGTTGCCAGGAAAGCCACTGAAGGCTCAAGACAGGTTGAGAGATTCGCGGAACACCCGTACCTTGAAGCGTTCGTGGAAGACACCAGAGTCAACATCGTCCCCTGCTACGACACAAAACGGGCGAATGGCAGAGCGCCACGGACAGAACCCCGTTCCACACAGACTACATGAAGAAGCATCTGAGCCTCAAGATGCGGGGCGAAGTGCGGCTGCTGAAGAAGTTCATGAAGGGCATAGGAGTTTATGGCGCCGAAATAAAAACCGGCGGGTTCAGCGGCTACCTGTGCGAACTCTTCGTCCTGCATTACGGGTCTTTCGTCAAGACGCTTGAAGCTTTTGCGCGGCACAAGCAGCGCATAGTCGTTGACATAGAAGGACACTACAAAAACCGAAAAACGAAATAGCACTGCTCTTCAACGAACCATTGGTCATCATCGACCCCGTGGACAAAGGCAGAAACGTAGCATCTGCCGTTCAGGCACAGAAACTCCACACACTCGTCGCGGCGGCGCAAGCCTTCCTCAAGACACCCGACCCGAAGTTCTTTTGCCCAACCACAACCGTTCCGCTGAACCTAAAGAAGCCGAAAAGAAAATCAAAGAACGCGGTTCAGCCATCCTCTTCGTAACCTTCAACGCGGTGAAGGCCGTTCCAGACGTTCTGTGGGGTCAGCTCCACAAGTCCCAGCGCTCATTGCGCAAGCTTGTCCAGCTCAACGATTTCAGGCTCCTCCGCGACACGGCTTGGAGCGATGAAAAAGACATGAACATGTTCATCTTCGAAGTCGAACAGCAAACAATCTCTCCTGTCAAGAAGCATCTGGGACCGCCGTTAGACAGAGAAAGTGAATGCGAGAAGTTCCTCAGAAAACACGGCAACAACTCCCAAACGGTCTGCGGGCCGTACGTGGAAGACGGCAGGTGGGTCGTGATCCTCAAGAGAAAGTTTTCAGATGCGGCAGAACTGCTCAACAACAGGTTGAAGGATGGAGGCAGAAATGCCGGCGTTGCCGAACAGATCTCGCACGTGTTCAGTAAAGGCTTCAGGATTCTTGTCAATGAAGAAGTATTAGGGGTCTACAAGGAAAACCGAGAATTTGCGTGTTTCTGACAGAGTTCTTGGACGGCAGGCCCAAGTGGCTAGCGGCCAGCCAAGACTAATGCGATCAGAGCCAGGCCAAGCGTCGACGTGTAAAAGGCGAAGTAATGAAACTTTGCTTGCCACTATCTTCGAGACAAGCTTTATGGCGACGTAACCTACAATCATGGCCACGATTACTCCGGCCAGAAGCTCCATCGAACCGATTCCTTGAGCGGCCACGGCCGCGATCATGGTACACCTCTACAACCAGGTCGCCTATTACGGCTGGGATCGAGAGCAGGAAGGAGAATTTGAAGGCTTTTTCCCTCTTCAATCCGAGCAGTAGCGCGGTTGAGATCGTTATTCCGCTTCTTGAAAGTCCCGGGAATATGGCAAAGCCTTGAGCTGCGCCCATGATTAGCGCTATCGTGTAGGTGATAGTGTCCGTGTTCTCTTTTCGAATATTGAGGTGTAGACTATCGTTGCGCCAACGAGGAGAGTAATTCCGATCGCGGGTATTTTGGAGAGTGTCTTCGAGGAACTACGTAGAGCAGTCCGACTATAGCTGTGGGGATGGTCGCGATGATTATGGGGCGGTATAAGTTGGCCATAATTCGATTTCGAAGCCTGCGCACTAATGAGGGAAAGTATGCTTCTGACTTCTCTTCTGAAAAAGAACACAACGACTATGAGCGTTCCAACGTGCAATGCTACGTTGAAAAGTGCGTTGACCTTCAAATCCCAGAAATGCTCGACTATTCGGAGGTGCGCAGTGCTCGAGATGGGCAGCCATTCTGCCAAGCCTTGGATCAACCCGAGAATTATGGTCTGTATCATCTGGTCAAACAAGGATCATCGCCACGCGCTCAACCATGCTAGCGG
Organism: Candidatus Bathyarchaeota archaeon; assembly: GCA_963769845.1. Taxonomy (GTDB): domain Archaea; phylum Thermoproteota; class Bathyarchaeia; order Bathyarchaeales; family Bathycorpusculaceae; genus JBGQMW01. Next base: position 32,241 of record CAVYNL010000017.1, read on the forward strand.
TTTGAAAAGTTAATTAGCGCAGCTTATTAACCTTGTACGTTGGTGCACGCAGTGAGCGAATACCCTTCGGGAAGCGTTGATGTATTTCTTAATGCTGGAAACGATGCCCAACAGCAAGCTGCTGGACTTTTTCTTTCTGCAGGTTATAGAAACCTGTGGAGAGTCGACGGCCTCTATTTTCTGGGCATAGAGAAAAAGTTAGGACCCAAGCAGCAGCCGAAATCGACGCCGGCGTCTGGGAAGCGATGGCCGCTATCGAAGCGAGAAGCCTCCAGAAAACTGATTCAAACATCAGAAAACCCGAACATACCACAAATCATAGACCTACTCCGCATGTCAAGCTGGGCCCTAGACCAACCCTTCAAAACGATAGAAATCAGCGACAAAAAGGCGGTCCTCTGGGTCAAAAAATGCAGAACCCAAGAAACCCGCCTGAACAAAGGCCTAACAGAGTTTCCATGCAAAAACGTCCGACACGGCTACCTGAAAAACTTCGCAAAAACACTCAACCCAGAAGTCAAAGTGAACTGTTCGTTCTGCCCGCCAGACAAACACCCTAAAGACTCTTGGTGCGAATGGGAATTTACACTATGATTTTCGGAGTTTA
>CAVYNL010000018.1:0-110251 GCA_963769845.1 Candidatus Bathyarchaeota archaeon
GTTTGACAGAACCGATATTTATTAAGCGCTATCCCCAACTTGTCTGCTAGTCCTTCGACTTTCTTGGGTGGCTGCATCCCAACCGACAGAACGACCATGTCGAATTCTTCTGTCTTGGGTTCCTCATTCTCAACATAATGAAGAAAAATATTGCCCGTTGATGGGTCTTCCGTGACGCTTGCCACCCTCGATCTGACGAATCGTACTCCCCATTCTCCTTGAGCACGCTCATAGTAGGCATCAAACTCTTTTCCATAACACCGCATATCAATGTAAAACAATGTGCAATCAAGCGGCTTGGAACTGTGTTCCTTGGCTATGACTGCTTCTTTGATAGCATACATGCAACAGGCGGCGGAACAGTAGTTGTTTCCAAGCTGCGCATCACGCGAGCCAACACATTGAATGAAAGCAACTTTTCGCGGTATCCTACCATCAAACGGACGCACAATCTTTCCGCCCAGCGGTCCCGAAGCATTCATCATACGTTCAAATTCTATGCTTGAAACCACGTTCAAGAAACGACCATACCCGTATTCCGTTTTGATCCGAGCGTCAAATTCCTCAAATCCAGGTGACAATATCACAGATCCGACGTTGATTTTGACGGTTTCAGGTTGTTGATCGAAGTCCACAGCTTTGGCTGGGCACACCTTTTCACAAAGCCTGCACTTAATGCAGTTCTCTACGTCGATGGTGTATTTGAGCGGCACAGCTTGTGGGAAAGGAACGTAGATCGCTTTTCTCATGCCTATGTTGACATCGAATTCGTTTGGCACTTCGGCAGGGCAGTTCTGTGCACAGATTCCGCATCCAGTACACCTTTCCAAATTGACAAAACGAGGATGTTTCAAGATCGTTACTTGAAAGTTTCCCTCTTTGCCTTTGACTTCTTTCAACTCAGAATGAGTGATGAGTTGGATGTTTGGATGTCTACCCGCAGTAACAAGTTTGGGCGCTAGGATGCACATGGAGCAATCATTCGTGGGGAATGTTTTGTCCAACTGTGCCATGGTTCCGCCTATGCTTGTTGATTCATCCAGAAGGTAGACCTTAAAACCAGAGTCTGCCAGATCTAAGGATGCTTGTATGCCGGCGACTCCACCTCCGACAACCAGAACAGCACCGACTTTTTCATCCATTCGTTTTCCTTCCGGGAATAGATTCAAAAACTTTCCATATGTAAAGATCCTTATTAATGTAATGTACATTTTGCTGCAGAAGATTCATGATACCAAAAGGTTTCAATTGCAGGCATAGAAACGTTGAAAACCTCTTTTTCAACGATTTTTTGGAACCTGACAGCGGCGCTGCAAAACCATATTCTTATTAATACGCGAGGCAAAATGAAAGTATTGAACGGTGATTCTTGTTGAGCCGCCCGGAAGCCCACTTTATGCATGACGTTGCAAATACACCAAGGGGGAAAGGAGTCTTGGCGTGCATACAGTGCGGAAGATGTACAAACAGCTGTCCAGTTGCCAGAATAGTAGAAGAGCACAACCCAAGAAAACTGATGGAAATGATCATCCTCGGTCTACGTTCCGATCTCTTCGCTGGACAATTGCCATGGTACTGCCTTTCGTGCTTCACATGCCTTGACCGATGTCCTCAGGGCGGAGATGTTGGCGAAGTTATGTTCGCAATTAGAAATCTGGCTGTCAAGGAAGGAAACATCCCAGACGGGATACTTGTTCAAGCCAAAAGCCTGTTTGAAAATGGACGCGTCGTAGCGGCAAGTAAAATGGCTCTGGTCCAGAGGGAAAGACATGGTCTTGATAAAGAGCCATCAGTAGATGTCCAAGCGGTCCAGAAGATCTTGAGAAAGACACATTTCGACAAATTGATGAACAAAGGTAAGTGAAGCCTGTGAAATACGCTTTTTTTGCAGGTTGCCTAATACCTGCGAGAGAACCACACTATGAAAATTCTGTTCAGAAAATTGCTCCCAAACTCGGCATAGAACTTGTTAAAATGGAAGGTGCAAACTGCTGTGCGCCCTTCAGTATACAGTCTTTAGATTATACAAGCTGGCTCGCTTTGGCAGCTAGAAACCTCACCATCGCTGAAGAAATGGGACTTAACATTGTAACCCTGTGCAATGATTGTTATGAATCGCTCTTAATGACAAACACAATTCTGAAGGAAAATAAGGACACAAGGGACAAGGTGAACAGAATCCTTGCAGACGTAGGCTCGGAGTTTAAAGGAAAGATTGATGTGAAGATCTTCAGCGATGTCTTGTATGAGGACGTAGGCTTGGAAAAGGTAAAAGATGCCGTCAAAAGACCATTCAACGGGCTTCGAGTGGCAGTGCAACCTGGCTGTCATCTATCAAAACCCAAGCGATTACACTCCAGCCAGCGATTAGGTACGCTAGCACTAGATCAGCTTGTAGAAGCAACTGGTGCAACATCTGTTCCTTACGAAAAGAAAGAGGCGTGTTGCGGAGGCCCCCTGCGAGGCATCAATGACGAGGTTGCATTGCAGGTCGCAAAGCAGAAACTGGATTCTATGAAAGCCGCTGGTGTTGATTCCATAGTGACTGTCTGCCCATTTTGTTATCTTGAATTGGACATGGGGCAAATAGAGATCAAGCGACATTTGAAGGAGGAATACAACTTGCCGGTGTTGAGTTTTGCAGAGTTGCTCAGAGTGGCGATGGGCATGGATCTTGAAGACTGGGAATTGAAAGCCCATAGAATTCCAATAACAAAAGTCCTTAACATTGCGGAGGCAAGATAGATTGCAGAAAGCAGTTCTAGTCGTCGGCGGAGGAGTGGCTGGTATACAGGCTTCCCTGGACTTGGCGAACAGAGGCTTTAGAGTTCATCTTGTTGAAAAAAATCCCAGCATTGGTGGAAGAATGGCTCAACTGGACAAGACGTTTCCGACCATGGATTGTTCAATGTGTATCCTAGCCCCAAAGATGATAGAATGCTCACATCACCCAAATGTTCAACTATTAAGTTATTCGGAAATAAAAGACGTTAAGGGATCAGTTGGCAGCTTCAAAGTTAGGGTTCTCAGAAAGCCACGTTATGTGGATGAAAAAAAATGTACTGGATGCGGAATTTGCTCGGAAAACTGTCCTGCTGAAGCACCGAACGAGTTTGATGAGAATATTGGAGCAAGAAAAGCGATTTACCTGCCATTCCCTCAAGCTGTTCCTAGAGTAGCCATCATAGACAAGAAAAACTGCGTTGAGTGCGGTCTTTGCGAGAAAGTGTGTCCAGCTGGAGCCGTGAACAGAGAACAAAAACCGGAAGAAATCGAGCTAGACGTGGGAGCGATTGTCGTTGCCACTGGCTTCGACATGTTCGACCCTTCGGCTATTCCGCAATACGGTTATGGGCGCTTCATGAACGTAATATCAGCAATGGAACTGGAACGTCTGCTGTGCGCCTCAGGACCGACGGGGGGACGTTTGATCAGACCTTCGGAAGGTAAGAAACCCAGACACATAGCTTTCATACAGTGCGTAGGTTCTCGTGATAGAAGGGAGTGGATTGGGCATCCATACTGTTCCAGCATTTGCTGTAAATACGCGGTCAAAGATGCTGTTCTGATAAAAGAGCACGAACCGAACTCACTTGTATCAATTTTCTACATAGACATGCGAGCTTTTGGCAGGGGATTCCAAGAGTTCGTAAACAGAGCAAAATCAGAGTTTGGAATAGAGTTCATTCGAAGCAGCCCTGGTGAGATCTCAGAAGACCCTAAAACGAACGATTTGTTAATCTTCTTTGAAGACCCTATAACTAGGACTGTTCAGAATATTCGCTTCGACCTAGTTGTCTTATGTCCAGCGTTGGTCCCGAGCAGAGGAATGCCGGAATTGGCAAAAACCTTGGGCTTAGAGTTGGACAATTACGGCTTTGTAACGCTGGAAGATTCTATAAGGAAACCTCTTGACACAACTGTCCCAGGAATCTTCTGTTGCGGCTACTGTTTGGGTCCAAAAACTGGAGACATTCCAGACTCTATAACTCAAGGGAGTGCCACAGCTGGACGAGTGGCGCAAGTCCTAGCAACTAAGGAGGCCTCATAGATGGCGCAAGAACCACGTGTTGGCGTTTTCGTCTGCAGTTGTGGAACCAACATTGGCGGCGTGGTTAATGTCCAGGAAGTTGTTGAATATGCAAAGACAATTCCTCACGTCGTGCACGCTGACTACAATCTGTACACATGTTCAGAAGCTGGATTGGCAGCGATAAAGGAATCAATAAAAAAACACAATCTGAATCGCGTCGTCGTAGCGTCATGTACGCCCCGAACACATGAACCTCTATTCAGGGCCGCCTGCAAAGAGGCGGGTTTGAACCCGTATCTGTTTGAGATGGCAAACATACGCGAACATGACAGCTGGGTGCACCCTCATGAGTCTAAAAAAGCGACACAAAAAGCCAAAGATATCGTTAGAATGGCTGTGGCGAAAGCTGCCCTACTTGAACCTCAGACTGAACCCGAAGTTGAGGTTAAAGGCTCTTCTCTCGTGGTTGGAGCAGGCGTTGCTGGAATGACTGCAGCATTATCTATGGCAAACCAAGGCTTCAAAGTGAATCTAATCGAGAAGGAGAAAGAACCAGGTGGCATGGCTCAGCAACTCTACAAGCTGTATCCGACGTTGGCGGATGCCTCTGAAGTTATTGAGCCCTTAGTGGAAGGTGTGAAGTCTCACAAAAACATTGAACTCGCAACCTCAACAACCCTAAAAGAAGTTTCAGGCTATGTGGGAAACTTCAATGCTGTTTTGACAGGCCCTGAAGGCGACAGAGAACTGAACGTGGGAACCATAATCGTTGCTCCAGGCTCTTCAAACTATACACCTCCAAAGGGACTCTATGAATATGGTTTAAATGACCACGTAATCACTCAGAGAGAATTCGATGAAAAGCTGAGGAAAGGGGAAATCGGAGAACCAGAAAGAGTTGTGATGATACAGTGCGTAGGCGCAAGAAAAGGCGAGATTCGACCCTCCCAGCTTGAAGCCTTCCCGAAATCAGACACAGCCGAGCTTCTAAGAAAAATCCTCAAAGCCCGTAAAGACGAAGGATGGCCGTACTGTTCAAGAATATGCTGCATGAACGCAATCAAGAACGCTATTCTGATAAAAGAAAGATCTCCAAAGACGGATGTTGTCGTGCTCTTCAGCGACCTTCGTGTTTACAAGGAGTATGAGGATTTCTACAGAAAGGCTAGAGATTTGGAGGTAAGGTTCATTAGGCACATAGAAGAGGCTCGCCCAGAAACAATTCAAACATCAGAAGGCAAGCTCCAAGTAGTGGCCTATGATGCTTTGTATGGAATGGAAGTCAACTTCCCGACAGAATGGGTTGTGCTCTCAACCCCACTGATTCCGAGTAAAGACGAAATCATGCTTGCCAGAATGCTGAAAATCCCGATAGCAACCGACGGATTCTTGATGGAGGCTCACTTGAAACTGAGACCAGTAGATACAAATGTCGACGGAGTCTTCATAGCTGGCACGATTTCAGGGCCAAAAGACGTTTCAGAAAGCATAATTTCAGGTGAAGCAGCAGCTGCAAGAGCGTCCATACTTATGGGCAATGGGAAAGTCAAAACGGAAGCCATAACAGCTGTCGTGGATCAGGAGCAATGCATTGGATGTGGACTTTGTGAGGAAATATGCCCCTATGGCGCGCCAAGAATCGAAGAAGGAAAATCAGAGATCCGAGAAATACTGTGTAGAGGTTGCGGTTCATGCGCTGCGGAATGCCCGAAACGAGCAATTACTATGCGACACTACAGAGACGACCAGATCTTAGCGCAAGTGAAGGCTCTTCTGATTCCTGAAGGCTCAAAGGAGGTCGTGCATTAGATGGTGAAAGAAAAACTTGAAGAGGCGAAACTCGGCATAGGATTTGAACCGTTGATTGTGGCCTACTGTTGCAACTGGTGTTCATACGCGGGTGCGGATTTAGCTGGAACAAGCCGCTTTGAATATCCCACAAACATAAGGATAGTTCGAATAATGTGTACAGGGAGAGTGGATCCGACGCTTGTTCTGGAAGCTCTGCGGATGGGAGCTGACGGCGTGTTGATTGCTGGGTGCCATCCTGGAGATTGCCACTATCACAAAGGGAATTTCATTATGGAGAAGAGATTTGACTACTTGAAGGAAGCCGTGAAGAACGTTGGAATAGAACCTGAACGCGTAAGGCTTGAGTGGGTTTCGGCAAGCGAAGGAGGAAAGTGGGCGGCTCTGGTCAGAGAAATGGTTGAAGAAATCAGACAGATGGGACCGAGCCCCTTCAGACGTTTGCAGATTCCGAAGAAGACGGACGCAATGATAGATGCTTTCAAGTCTCAGCGGCTTCGATGGGTTGTCGGAAGGTCGCAAATAAAGGTCGAAATCGATGAAGGCAAGTATCGTCAGACTGTAGATGCGATTATGCACGATGAAACTGAGAGGCATATGATAACAGGCGCTTTAAAGGGAAAGGGACCACTGACGACGGAAGAGCTTGCGCACCTAACTGGTCTCCAGCCGAGAAGAATTGTGCAACATTTGATCGCGCTTAGAAGAGACGGCAAAGTGAACGAAGCTGGAGAGAAGAACAGCCAGTATCTCTATCAGCTTATCTAGAAACCTAATCACACTACATTTTTTCTATGCACTTCGGATGAATGTCGCCTGGAAAGTCATGATCGTAAAAGTAGATTTTGCATTTTTCGATATCAATTTCGACATGATCATGAATCGAGGCTCTGTTCAGAAAGTTGCTATAGTCTTCTTTAGTTGAGATTTGGATTTTTCTGAGGAACTTTGATTTCTTACTCAGTGGCTTCTGGCAAACTTCACAAAGCATTTCAACCATACTGATCAACTCAAAGTTCCTGTCCTTCAATTCGTCGAATTTGACTTCTGAAAGATTCTTCAAGGACTTCTCCCTGGGTTATCAATTAGCTAGGGATATATTTGCATATGCACCGCGCTTCCACAAACAGAGTCAAATATCAGATATCGAATATTGCTGGCAACTATTTTTATATACAGCTTCAATATGGAGTTAGCTTTCAAGAGGATTGAAGGTCTTGTCTGAAAAGTCCAATGTAGATCCACAAAAGACAAAGGTGATGCAGGAACGCACCAAAGAGAGAAACCTCATAGTGCGAGAAATGAGAAGCCAAGGACCATTGACGGTTGAGGAGCTTGCCAAGGCTGTAGGGATTGAAAAGTCGCAACTTCTGAAGCATCTAATTGCTATGGGCCAGTTTGGAAAAGTGATAGTTGTTGGCGAGCGGGATAACCAGTTTGTGTATGGTTTGCCAAAAGAAAGCAAGCAAGCTTAGTCAATAAGGATCGGCTTGCTTCCCGAGAATCACGTACCGATTGATCATGAACGTGGCCTTCTTCCTCGATGAGTAGCTACATGCGTGCGGCGCGTTTGCCCGTCTTGCTGGAACCTTAGAGAGAACGCACTTCCTTTTCAGCGTACTTTTTGCAATGAGCGTCAGACCGAAACTAGTTCTTTGGGTTTCTTCGTTTGAGTTTCTGGTTGAGCCTTCTGTTCTCCCATTTGGGGGTGACCTTCGACGGATGGCACGTTTTGGAGTGGGGTCTCAGGGCATTCTAGTTTTTCTTCTTCTCCTAAGTCAAGAGTGGCTTTTGCCGTGCCATCGTCGAGATATTCCACGGAGAAACCCATTTTCTTCATCAGTTTGATGGCTCGATAATTGTCAGGCAGCATGATGGCATAAAGCCGCTCGACTTTCATATCCTTGCAAATCTCGATCGCGTAGTCGACCATTTTTGTGCCTAAGCCCAAGTATTGATATTTGTCTGCCACGATGAAAGCTATCTCGCCAGATTTGCCTCCAGGTTCAAGGCCAACCCTCACAACGCCCAAGATCTTCCTCTTGCCATCTTCAGTCAACTCAGGAACAATCGCTATTTCCCTGTCGTAGTCGATGTTAGTGTAACGGATCCTTGTTTCATGAGGAGTGTCCTTTATGACTTGAAAGAAACGATAGCGTATCGATTCTTCTGAGAAGTTTTGGAACATTTCCAACCACATAAGTTCATCTTCAGGCTTGATCGGCCGCAACAACACGGTTCTGCCGTCACGCAGCCTCCACGTGGTCTCATATTTCCGGGGGTACGGCGTGATCACCAAATGCTTATGAGGCTCGGTTTTCTCGAACACTTTCTTCTTGTCGATCACGATACGTGCATCAAAGGCAAAGGCCTCAGTCTCGTTCACGAAGAGAGGATTTATGTCAACTTCTTTAAGCTGCGGAAAGTCAACGAGCATCTGACTGAAGACAACCATAATCTCATCCAGCAGCTTCAGGTTGACTGGAGGAACATTCCTGTAACCCTTCAGAAGCTGATAGACCTTAGTCTCCTCCATGATCCTCCGTACCAACGTCTGGTTTAGCGGCGGAAGGCCGACTGAGAAGTCTTTGAAAAGCTCCACTCCTACTCCGCCCATTCCAAAGAGAATCACTGGGCCGAACAGAGGGTCGGTTTTTGACCCGAGAATTACCTCGTAGCCTTGTTTCTTGACCATGCGTTGTACTGTGACACCGAGTATCTCAGCGCTGGGATCGTAATCTTTCGCGCGTTGAAGTATGCGCTCGAATGCCTCACGAAGTTCGACCTCAGTGTTTATGTCAAGAACGACGCCGCCGGCTTCGGTTTTGTGAACGATCTGTGGGGAAAGAACCTTTAGCACAACCGGGTAGCCCATCCGCTGAGCGATGTTTGCGGCTTCATCCGCGGTTCTGGCAACCTCGGTTTTTACGACTGGAAGATTATAGTATTCGAGGAATGTCTTTGCCTCAGCTTCGTTGAGAATTTCCCTGTTCTCCCTTGCCACGTTCTTGAGTATCACCATGAGCGGACGTTTTGGAGGAGCAACGTCCACAGGCAATTCTTCAGGCGTCTCATACAACAGTTCCAAGTTGCTCTTGTACTGGTACATGTACATGTATGTCTTGACCGCCTGTTCAGGAGTTGAATACGTCGGAATGTTGTTTTCGGAAAAAACGCGGTTTGCTTCCTCCACGGCCCCATAACCCATGAAGCTCGTCAAAATCGTCTTGTTTTGATACGCTTGGCTCTTGACAAGTTCCACGATGCTTTGGGCGACCTCGACGGGTTGGCCTACTGCCTGCGCCGTGTAGATAATGAGCAGACCGTCAACATTCTCGTCCTTCAGGCAGGTTTCAACAACCGCCCTGTAACGGTCAGCTTTTGCGTCTCCAAGAATGTCAATGGGGTTTCCGTGGCTCCAGAAATGAGGCAAAGCACTGTTTAGTGTTTCCATGGTCTGCGGACTCAAATGAGCAATTTTGCCACCTCGTGAAATCACGGCGTCGGTCGCCATGACGCCCGGGCCGCCTGCGTTCGTGATTATGGCAAGATTCGGACCCCGCGGAAGGGGCTGCGTTCCCAAGACCTCTGCGCAGTTGAAGAGGTCCGCTATTTCGTCAACTCGCACCATGCCGGCCCGTTTGAAAGCCTTGTCGTAGATCATATCTTCTCCCGTTAACGAACCTGTGTGCGAAGCTGCCGCCTTCGCACTCTCGCTGAACTTGCCAGCCTTGACGACAATGATAGGTTTGGTCCGGGCGAAATGTCTGGCAGCACTCATGAACTTTCTGGCATCACTCAAACCTTCAATGTACATTAGTATGCTCTTGGTCTTCGGGTCGGTTCCGAAGTAGTCTATCAAGTCGCCGAAATCAACATCAATCATCGAGCCTATAGAGACAAAGTTGCTGAAACCAATGTTCTGATGGATGGCCCAGTCAAGGATCGCAGAACCCAGCGCCCCGCTTTGACTGATGAATGCAATCTTGCCAGGCTTGGGCATTTTGTACAGGAAAGTCGCATTAAGACTGTTGCTCGGGCGAATGATACCTAAGCAATTTGGCCCGATGATTCTGAGCCCGTACTTGTTCTTGATTTCAAGTATTCTCTCTTCCAGTGCTCTGCCTTCAGGGCCGATCTCTTTGAAGCCCGCGCTGATTATGACTATTCCCATTATGCCTGCCTTGCCGCATTGTTCAATGACGTCGGGAACTGTTCTGGCAGGCGTGGCGATCACGGCAAGGTCAACAGGCTCACCTATCTGTTCCACGCTCGGATAGGCCTTGTGACCCAAAACTTCAGTCTTTCGAATGTTGACTGGGTATATCTTCCCTTCAAACCTCAACTCAATGAGATTCTTCATCAAAGCATATCCAACTGTGCCTTCTTCGTCAGAAGCACCCACCACGGCGATGCTCTTGGGGTTGAAGATCTTGTCAAGGTTCAACGTAACCAAAGCGGGCAACCTTCCTGAAAGAGGGTTCAACCTTGGACCTTGATTAAAGCTTTACGACCTCGAAATACAACTTTCCCTTGACAGAGACCCGACTGGAGACGATGTTTGGCATTCTGCTACGGTAACTGAGAGAGAAGAGTTATATTTTCCTGCCTCGGCTCTGATGCTGAGGTTGGCTCGTGAAAATCAAAGCGAACAGGACTTTGGACTGTTTGGGTTTGTATTGTCCTGAACCTGTTTTCAAGACCAGAATGGAACTGGATGAACTGAACGTCGGCGAAGTCTTGGAAGTCGTGGCAGATGACCCTGCGGCTGAGGAAGACATTCGGAGTCTCGTGAAGAATCTTGGTCAGGAGCTGTTAGAAGTCAGAAGGGACGGAAATACAGTTCATTTATTAATAAAGAGAGTGAAGTAACGAACAGGGTGATTTGAATGAGTAGTAGCAAGAAGAAAATTCTGTATGTTCAGACAAGCGGTGTCGATAACCCGGAACGTTCGTACGCACCGTTTATTTTGGCAACTACGGCGGCCATGATGAACGTCGATGCTACGGTCTACTTCGTCATCAAAGGCATCACTCTTGTCAAGAAAGGAGAAGCAGAGAAAATCAAGATGGGCAGTTTTCCGTCGCTCAGGGAAGTAATGGACCAGGCAGTGAAGGCTGGAGTGAAGCTGGCCGTGTGTGAGCAGAGCTGTGGGCTTCTCGGGATTCCCCGCGGGGAGTTCACAAAGGATGCAAGGATCGTTGGAGCTGCGACACTCAATGATCTAGCATTGAGCGCAGATGCTGTTCTCTGCTTCTGAGCGTGTAAGTTTGGCCTTTGAAAAGCGCAGAGTTTACATGGACCATGCTGCGGGCAAGCCCGTAGACCCAAGAGTCATAGAAGCCATATTGCCCTACATGAAAGACGCTTACGGCAACCCTTCATCGCTACACGCCTTTGGACAAGAGGCAAAACACGCGCTTGGAACAGCAAGGACAAGGGTTGCTGAACTGATCAATGCAGAGAAGGAAGAGTCGATCATTTTCACTTCAGGCGCTACTGAAAGCAACAACCTCGCAATCAAAGGTGTGGCAGCCAGATACAAAGACCGAGGAAAGCGCATTCTGACGTCGAGCATTGAACACATGTCAGTTGTGAACCCCGTCAAGTACTTGACCACGCAAGGATTCGAGAGTCTCTTCTTGCCCGTGGATAAGTATGGCTTCCTTAAGCTGGAAAGCCTCGAGAAAGAATTGACAGACACAACAACCCTTGTCACAATCATTTATGCGAACAGCGAAATCGGAACTGTCCAGCACATCAGGGAAATAAGCAGAATAGTGCACAGCAAGAATGCCATTCTGCACGTTGACGCGACCGCAGCATGCGGACAAGTCCCGATAGACGTAAAAAACGACGGCATAGACCTCCTCACGATTTCAAGCAACGACATCTACGGCCCTAGAGGCGTTGGCGCGCTTTACATGAAAGAAGGCATACGAGTGGAACCGGTGTTTCATGGCGGAGGTCAAGAGCGAGGCTTGAGGTCTGGAACCGAAAACGTGGCTGGCATAGCAGGTTTTGGGAAAGCTGCGGAAATAGCCAAGAAAGAGATGCAGACAGAAAACAAACGACTCGCAAAGCTGAGGGATAGATTTGTCGACGCCTTGCTTGAGCCGGTTCCATACTCGTTTCTTAACGGACACCCAACCGAAAGATTACCTGACAACGTGTCTGTCAGGTACAGTTTCATCGAAGGTGAATCCATGCTCCTGAGCCTCGACTTGGAAGGAGTGTATGCCTCCTCAGGTTCTGCCTGTACAGCGAAGACGCTTGAACCATCCCACGTTCTCCTAGCCATCGGGCTGAAGCACGAAGAAGCGCACGGCTCGTTGATGTTCACACTGGGCACACAAAACACTGAAGAAGACGTAGAGTACGTGGCAAGCCTAATGCCAGGGATAGTTAAAAGGTTAAGAACGATGTCTCCCTTAACTCCTAAGGAGTTGAAAGTGTAATGTACACCGAGAAAGTCATGGAGCACTTCAAGAATCCCCGCAATGTCGGCGAGATTCCGGACGCAGATGGGGTAGGCACAGTGGGAAATCCAGTCTGCGGAGACTTGATGACTATCTACATCAAAGTGAAAGACAACCGCCTGACCGACATAAAATTCAAGACTTTCGGCTGCGGCTCTGCCATCGCGACCAGCAGCATGATAACCGAATTGGCCAAGGGAAAAACGCTGGAAGAAGCCATGACAATCACTCGTGCAAACGTCGCAGACTCGCTTGGAGGACTTCCTCCCGTCAAGATGCACTGTTCAAACCTCGCTGCAGACGCTCTGCACGCCGCAATTGAGGATTACTATAAGAAACAGAAATGCCAAGAAGGGAACAAGAAATGAAAAAAGAATTTATAAAATGTGAATACTGCAGGACAGATATCCCCACGGAGACATGCAAACTAGCAGCATATCACACGACAATCAACGGAAAAGAATACACATTCTGCTGCCAGAAATGCGCCCAGCGATTTCAACAAAAAAAGAAGAAATAGAACTGCCTCTTGAAGTTCTCAAAGCATACAACCATCCAACTTTATCTCGCCAACTCCACCATAGGCTGCTGTCAAAACACTGCAGCAGAAGCTGTACACGTCAGTTCTGAATAAACCTTTTATGTCAAAAATGAAGAAGAGGAAATGTCAGGAGAGACTCAAATGGGTTGTTGGAAATGGTTTGACGGCGTTCTGAAAGAAGCAGGAATAAAAGTGACCGACAAAAACAAGAACAAAATCGACGATATTATCCATCATTACATCGGTGAACAATCCAGCTACGGTCATTGCTCAGCAGACTGGAAAAAAGCAAGAAAGGAAATAGCCGAAAGCGCAGAAATGAAAAAAGAACTCATCGAGAAACTCAAAAAAGCAGTCTGAGCACATTCTCCTTCTTTCTATTTCAGCGACATCGAATGCAGAAAACAGCGTCAGCTGACAAAATAACTTAAATAATATCAAGAGCAAGATTTTAGACACTGGAAATGCAGGTGGAAATGTTGGACAAGTATGAGTGCACAATCTGCGGTTACATCTACGACCCAGAAGTTGGCGACCCAGAACATGGCATAAAACCTGGAACAGTATTCGAAAACTTGCCCGAGGACTGGGTCTGCCCAGTATGCGGAGCGCTGAAAGACCAGTTCGTCAAGAAAGAATAGGCAGGAATTCATTGCGAAACGCAGGATGATACTAGATTTATTATGAGTTTTTATCGGAACTACTGCCCAGTTTTGATGAGCAGGTTAGTATCTGTCTAGGCTGTCTGCTTTTTGAAAGGGTTTATATTTTGAGTTGGCCCAATTTTCGGGTGACCAGTCATGCCTATTGCAAAGATAGTGAAAAGAGACGGCAGAACCGTTGATTTTGATGCTGCAAGAATTAGAGATGCAGTCTACAAGGCCTTCATAGCAGTCGAGCTTCACGATGGGGAAAAAGCTGCAAGCGTAACCGATGAAGTTGTGAGACTTCTTGAGGAGAAGTTCGAGGGGAGAACTCCATCTGTTGAGGACGCCCAAGACCTTGTCATAGAGGTCCTGAGAAAGAAAGGATACGGAAGAGTCGCAGAAGCCTACGAGACGTATAGGAAAAAGAAACGTGAGATTCGTGAACTTAGAAAGAAGCTGAGCATAGAAGCTCCAAAACTGACAGTAAACGCCCTTGAAGTTCTGAAGCAAAGATACCTTCTCAGGGACGAGAACGAGAGAATCGTAGAATCGCCCGACCAGCTCTTCAGGCGTGTTGCGAAAGCAGTGGCAGCATCCGACAAGAGACATGGCGAAAGCGTGTCAGAGACTGAAGAAGTCTTCTTCAGAATGATGTCACAACTCGAATTTGTCCCTAATACGCCGACTCTTTTCAACGCAGGAACGCAGCTTGGCCAACTCTCTGCATGTTTCGTCTTGCCCGTGGAAGATTCGTTGGAGGGGATCTTCACTGCAGCCAAGAACATGGCGTTGATAGAACAGAGCGGTGGCGGAGTCGGTTTCGACTTCTCAAGACTGCGTCCGAAGGGGGACATAGTAAGGTCAACGAAAGGTGTTGCTTCAGGTCCTGTGAGTTTCATGCGCATCTTTGATACAGGCACGGAGATTATAAAGGCCGGAGGAAAGCGCAGAGGCGCGATGATGGCCGTACTTCGAGTAGACCATCCCGACGTGGTCGAATTCATAACTTCTAAACAGCAGCCAGGATTTCTCTCGAACTTCAACATTTCAGTTGCGGTCACCGACGAGTTCATGAAAGCGGTTGACGAAGGCGGAGAATATTGGCTCGTGAATCCTCGAAACAACGAAAAGACTAAGAAGCTAGTCGCCAGGGACTTGTGGAATCTCATGGCGAAATCTGCTTGGATGAGCGGAGACCCCGGAGTCATTTTCATAGATGAGATTAATCGGCATAATCCTACTCCTCTTGTTGGAAAAATTGAGTCGACGAATCCCTGCGGTGAACAGCCACTGCTTCCCTATGAATCGTGCAATCTAGGCTCCATCAACTTGTCCAGAATGATTCATGAAGGAAAGATAGACTGGGAGAAACTGAAGGCAACTGTCAGAAATGCGGTCCATTTTCTCGACAATGTCATAGACGCAAACAGGTATCCTTTGAAGGAGATTGAACGGATAACGTGGGCCAACAGGAAAATAGGTTTAGGAGTTATGGGGTTTGCTGACATGCTCATAGAACTCGGAGTCCCCTATGACTCTGAAGAAGCTCTGAGGCTTGGAGAGCAAGTCATGGAGTTCATTGAAAAAGAAGGGCACAAGAGGTCGGTGGAACTCGGAGAAGAAAGAGGCTCTTTTCCGAACTTCGAACAAAGCATCTACAAGAGCAAATATTCTACTATGCGCAATTCGACAGTAACCACGGTTGCCCCTACCGGAACCATAAGCATCATCGCAGGCTGTTCGTCTGGAATCGAGCCGATATTCGCAATCTCCTTCATCAGGAACGTCCTGAACGGTACAAGACTCTTCGAGATTAACCCGCTGTTTGAGATGATGGCAAAAGAGAGAGGCTTCTACAGTGCAAAACTGCTCGAAGAAATAGCCAGAACGGGCTCTGTGCAGAGGATTGAAGGCGTTCCCGAAGACATGAAGAGACTGTTTGTCACGGCATTAGACATCAAACCCGAGTGGCACGTTAGGATGCAGGCAGTTTTCCAAAAACACACTGACAACGCTGTTTCAAAGACTGTCAACCTCCCAACAGAAGCCACGCTCGAAGATGTTCGAGGAATCTACGAGCTTGCTTGGAAGCTAAAGTGCAAAGGCGTAACTGTCTTCAGATACGGCAGCAAACCTGAACAAGTCCTGTACATCGGCGAGATCAAAACAGACACAGGCAAGTTCGTTACTTTGGAACCTGAGTATTCAGGAGGCTGCCCCACGAAGAACTGCCCATTCCCAAGCTGAGGCTGCGAAGCCGTCAAAGTCGGCATGTTGCGCAAGCCTGCAGAACTTTCGCCAAGAAAAATTGGTGCTTCTATTTTTCCACTCTTAGGCGGTATTCCATCTTGACACTGGCCTTTTCGAAGAGTATTCCCACGGGGCAGGTTTTCAAGGTCAGTTCGTGAGCTCTTTTGATTCGATCTTCTAGAGCAGTGGTTGCAACCATGATGTCAATCCGAACTTGAGTTATGGTTCCAACCTCTTCTGATTTTATGGCCTCTGACTTCACTTCCAAGTCCTCCAGCGTGATCCTCATCTTCTTAGCTGTCAACGCGAAGATTGTAGCATAACAACCCACGTAGCTCATCAATGTAAGTTCGAGTGCTGAGGGACCCATGTCAGTTCCATCGTCGGGAGGAAGATCTAGGCAGATTGCATGTTTTCTGCCGTCGTCGACGTCTATTCTGAAGCCTCTCACGAGCTTTGCCGTCGCATGAAGTTTTGTCAAACTGTCACTCTTCCTGATTCTCTGTTCGATGTCTTTGAATCCGATTTTCGTGACAGAAGACTTTTATTTCAGCCTTTCTTTTATGTTTTTCGTCGCAGAATGGATTGAAAACGCATGGAAACATGCGAAACATGAAACATATGTCGAACGTGGTGTCCCGCGTTGGATGAGATTGACCTGAAGATACTCGAAATGTTGGAGAGTGATGGTAGAAGGTCTTTCACAGAAATAGCTGAGAAACTGCACGTGAGTGAATCTTCTGTTAGGAAAAGGGTAAGGGCTTTGCAGCGCGATGGTGTGATAAGGAAGTTCACGGTCAAAGTTGATCCTGCAAAGTTGGGCTACAACACTGTGGCTATAGTGGGAGTCGACGTAGATCCTACACGACTGTTGCAGGTAGCTCAGAAGCTGTGCGATTTCGAAGATGTAAGATGCGTTGCGACTTCGACGGGAGATCACATGGTGATGCTCGAGATTTGGATGAGAAACGGGAGAGAGTTGACAAAACTAATAACTGATAGTATTGGTACAGTTGAAGGAGTCAAGAGAATCTGTCCAGCGTTGATTCTGGAAAGACTGAAGGAATGAGTTGAGGGTCGGAAAATGGAAAAAACAGGTTTAGTCCCCGAGGAGCAAAAGCAGCACTTGATTGACGAATTCAGGGAGAAACTAACGAACCCTATCAGACTGATAATGTTCACACAAGAGGTCGAATGTCAGTTTTGCTCCGAGACGAGACAGTTGATTGGCGAGTTGGCGTCTCTGAGCGACAGGGTCAAAGTGGAGGTCTACGATTTCGTAGCAGACGCTGAAAAGGCAAGAATGTTCGGAGTCGAGAAAATCCCTGCGCTTGTCATTATTGGCGACAAGGATTATGGAATGAGGTTCTACGGTTTTCCCTATGGATACGAGTTCAGAACGCTTATTGATGCAATGCTACTTGCTTCAAGTGGGAGAACAGACCTCGCCGAGGAGACTAAGCATAAGATCAGAGAGATCAACGTGCCAGTCAACATCCAGGTCTTCGTGACCCTTACGTGCCCTCATTGCTCATCAGCCGCAACGACCGCTTACCAGTTTGCCGTCGAAAGCAGACTGATAAAAGCTGAAATCATTGAAGCAAACGAGTTTCCACATTTGGCTATGAAATACGGGGTAATGGGCGTTCCGAAAATTGTCGTGAACGATAAGGTCGAGTTTGTGGGGGCGGTTCCTGAGAACCTATTCTTGGAGCAGATATTGCTTGCTTTACGATGAGACAGCATGCGTTTGTTAAGGTCGGTTTAGGATGAAGGAAAAGGAAGTCGTCCTTCAGATTCTGGGAATGCACTGCCCTGCATGCGCACAGGGAATAGAAGCAGGGTTGGGAAGGACAGAGGGCATAATTGAGGCCAAAGTCAACTTTGCCTCCAAAGAAGCACTCGTAAGATACGACGGAGCGAAGATCGATCTCGACAAGATCAAGGCGATCGTAAAGAGAGGCGGCTACGAAGCGGTCGAGCAGGTTGAAGACACTGCAGAAAGACGAAAGAAAGAAGTAAGAGACAGAATGATGCTCTTCTTCTTCGGTCTAGCCCTCACGATCCCAATAGTCTTCATCAGTTATCTCCTGTTCTTCAATGAAAAGAACTACGTGCTTCTTGCACTTACAACGCCAGTCCAGTTCATAGTCGGCTGGCACTTTTACACCGGTGCCTACAACTCGATCAGAAACAGGTTTGCCGACATGAACGTGCTCGTAGCTTTGAGCGCCTCAACTGCATACTTCTACAGCGTCTACGCGACCTTCTTCACCACCGAAGGCATGGCCTTCTTTGAAGCTGCAGCTGTCGTGGTCACAACAATCACTCTTGGCATGCTGCTTGAAGACCTGGCAGTGGAACGCACTGGTGATGCCATCAAAAAATTGATGGCACTGCAGCCAAAAACCGCCACAGTGGTTCGTGACGGCCAAGAAAAGGAAGTTCCAGTAGACGATGTCCAGCTTGGCGACATAGTTATCGTCAAGCCGGGCGAACGCATACCTGTCGACGGCATGGTCACCGAAGGGCGCACATTTATTGACGAATCGATGATCACAGGCGAGTCAGTCCCTGTTGAAAAGCAGATTGGTACACCAGTATACAGTGGAACCATAAACAAAACTGGAACGTTGAAGTTCGAGGCTCAGAAGATTGGCTTAGAAACTACTTTATCACAGATAGTCAGGTTGGCCCGCGAAGTTCAAGCCAGCAAAGCCCCAATACAACGCATAGCCGACAAAGTCGTCAACGTCTTCGTCCCGCTGGTCGTCACCATAGCCGTATCTGCTTTTCTCATTTGGCACTTCATCTTCTACGATGATATGATGGCAGTGACAACAACCGTCTCTGTATTGGCAATATCTTGTCCATGCGCCTTGGGCATAGCAACACCAGCCGCAATAATGCTCGGCGTCGGGAAAGGAGCAGAAAACGGTGTACTCATCAAGAACACCACCGTGCTCGAAATCACCAAAAACCTTGACACCGTCGTTTTCGACAAGACAGGCACGCTCACCAAAGGCAAGCTGGAAGTAACTGACATAATCGCCAAAGATAGAAAAGCATTATTGGAAATTGCCGCTGTTGCAGAGAAAAGGTCTGAACATCCCATTGGTGAAGCCGTAATCAAGAAAGCCGAAGCAGAGGGAATCACCGTTGGAGAACCGGTATCATTTGAGGCTCTGCCAGGCTTCGGCGTCTCAGCAAGAATCAAACGCCAAAAAGTCCTCATCGGAAACCGCCCGCTAATGGCAGAAAACAACATCTCGCTCCGGGAATTGGAAAACGACGTTGAAAGACTTGAAGGCGAAGGCAAGACTGTGCTGGTGACAGCAGTGGACGGCAAAGCCACAGGTTTACTAGCTGTTTCAGACACGCTGAAAGAGCATTCAAGAGAAGCGGTTGAAACTCTGCAGAAGATGGGCTTGAAGGTGGTCATGCTGAGCGGTGACACAAAACGGACCGCAGAAGCAATATCAAAACAGTTAGGCCTCAACGAAGTCCTTGCTGAAGTTATTCCAGCGCAGAAGGTTGAGGAAATAAAAAAGCTGCAACGCCAGAAACGCTTCGTTGCCATGGTCGGCGACGGTATAAACGATGCACCAGCAATTACTCAAGCGAACGTGGGAATAGCCCTAGGCAGCGGCACCGACATAGCCATCGAATCAGGCGACATAGTCCTCCTCAAAGATGATCCTCGCGATGTGGCTGTGGGTATCAAGCTGAGTAAAAAAACGTTTGGAAAGATAAAGCAGAACCTTTTCTGGGCCTTCTTCTACAATGCTCTAATGATCCCTCTGGCTGCGGGGGTGCTTTATCCTTCCTTGCATGTACTTATTCCCCCCGAGTTTGCGGCCGCAGCAATGGTGATCAGTGACATTACAGTTGTTGGAAACTCGATGTTGCTGCGAAGATGGAAACCCTAGTGTAAGCAGCTTAGTTCAGTGGCCATCTCTTTTGACTTCGTTTATGAGATGGGGAATCGACATGGTGCCTATGTCCCCTATCCTATGTTTTCGCACTGATACTGTTTTGGATTTTGTTTCTTGTTCTCCGCATATGGCCATGTATGGGATTTTGTGTAGTTCGGCTTGCCTTATTTTGTAGCTTGTTGTTGACGTGCCAGTGTCGATCTCTGACCTTATTCCGTGCGCTAGCAGCTTTCTGTGGACTTTCCGAGCGTATGAGACGCAGTTGGCAGTTATCGGAAGCACGATTGCTTGTGTCGGTGCGAGCCAGGTTGGCAGGTTTCCTTCGCATTGTTCCAGCAGTATAGCGAAGAATCGCTCGATTGCGCCTAGTAGGGCTCTGTGGATCATTATGGTTTGATGCTCATTTCCGTCGGGTCCTGTGTAGGTGATGTTGAAGCGTTTGGGAAGATTGAAGTCGAATTGAATGGTCGTGCATTGCCACTCTTTGCTCTGGGCGTCCAGCGTGCTGATGTCGATCTTTGGTCCGTAAAACACGGCTTCTCCGGGGATTTCTTGGTATGGGAGTTTCTTCTGTTCCAATGCTTGGGCTAGGGCGTTCTGTGCGTGTTGCCATTCGAGGTCTGTTCCCATATATTCTTCTGGATGATGCGGGTCTCTTGTTGAGAGTTTGGCGCGCAGCTCATGGAATCCAAATCTTTGCAATATGCTTTCGGTGAGGTTCAGAGTGTTCAGAATCTCTTTCTTGGCTTGTCTAGGGGAGCAAAAGATGTGCGCGTCATCTTGTGTGAACCCCCTAGCACGCAAGAGTCCTTGTAGAGTTCCGGACCGTTCGTACCTGTAGACCGTCCCCCATTCTGCATAGCGTATTGGCAGTTCTCTGTAGCTTCTGGGTCTACTCTTGTAGATCTGGATGTGGAGCGGGCAGTTCATGGGTTTGACGACGTATTTTTCCCTGTCCTTCTCAAGCAGGTACATGTTTTCTCTGTAATAGTCCAAGTGCCCTGAGACTTGCCAGAGTTCTTCGCGGGCGATGTGCGGTGTGCAGACGAGTTCATACCCATTTTTGATGTGCTCTTTTTCCCAGAAGTCCCGGATTATATTGCGGACCGTCGTCCCTTTCGGATGCCACAGGACTAGACCGCTACCCACTTCCTCGCTGATTGAGTACAGGTCTAGCTGTTGGCCAAGCAGTCTGTGGTCTGCTGTTGAAAGCTCTCTTTGGCTGTTTTTTTCAAAACTCATGTTCACGGGTTTTTTAGGGTGTCCTCTTTGTTTGAGAAGACGTTTAGGGTTGTGTTTCTAAATACCCCATTTTGGAACACCACATCTATGATGAGTGGCATCATATTTATTGTTTGTTCCTGCACGTCATGTGGGAGCGGAGTGCCTTTAAATGTGGATCCGTATTCTTCATTGACTGACCGGTTTGAGTGAACGTAGTGCTCAAAGAAAGTTGGATGCTTGCGATTGAAGCGTTAAGCTGGATGGAGATTAGGAGACTAAGTGAGCCGCTGGCCTTGTCCAGGACGGCTAAGCAGCTCGGCGTGACGGATTCTAATGCGCTCAGGCTGGCCCATCATCTTGTGTATGAAACGGTGCGGCGTCAGAATCGCATAGACAAGTTCATCGGCGCTATCGTCGGGCAGGACATTCTAGATGGATGCTCGATGGGGGTTCAACAGTTTCTGCGGCTCTATGTCTATCAGACTAGGGCAGCGAAGGGCTGGTCTACTGGCGACGCAGAGGAGGCTGAAGCTATTGTGAGGTTAGGGCGCTCGATTTTGGGTTGGGAGACTATTCGCAGAGTGGAGACTTTCTCTGGGTTGTTGCTCACTCAGTCTGACGCTGTCGTTTTTGAGGGGACAGGTGATGAGGAACGTGTGGGTCTTAGAACGTTCCATCCACGATGGTACGTTGACTATTGCTTCAAGCGGTTTGGCAGAAGTTTCGCTCTGGATGTCTTAGAAGCAAACCTGCGTCCACCGCCACTCTATGTGAGGTTGAACACTCTGAAGGCCGCTGAGGACACGATTTTGGATAGCCTAGCTGAGGAGAGTGTCAAGGTTGAGAAAGCTGAGCACCTGAAGCATGCCTACAGAGTTTGTTCGACGAAGAAGCCTTTGGTGAGCCTCAAGAGTTATCGTGAGGGGCTATTTTTCATTCAAGATTTGGCGAGCTGTTTTGCCGGAGAAGCAGCTCGTCCGAGCGAAGGGATGGTTGTTCTGGATGTTTGTGCCGCTCCTGGGGCCAAGACGACGTACCTGGCTCAGTTGATGGAGAACAAGGGCAGGATTGTGTCTGTGGACTTTTCACGACGTAGGATGAGTGTATGGAGGAATGAGATAGAGCGTATGGGCGTGAAGATCGCTGAGCCTGTTGTGGCTGATGCGCGTAATCCGTTGCCTATGACGATTGAGGCGGATGTTGTGATCTTGGATCCGCCATGCACGAGCACAGGTGTTTTTGGGAAGTTGTCGTCGGCGAAGTGGAGACTCAATGAACGTTCGATTGAGAGGATGGCTGAGATTCAGTGGCAGCTGCTGAACAATTGTGTTGAGTATGTGAAGCCTGGAGGGACGTTGGTGTACTCGACGTGCAGCATAACGGTTGAAGAGAATGAGATGCTTACTGAGAAGTTGCTGAAGTGGCATAGTGATTTTTCGCTTGTTGAGATAGAGCCGGCGATGGGTTTACCTGGGCTGAGGGGATTGGGGGAATGTCGGAGACTTTACCCGCACATTGACGGTTGTAACGGATTTTTCATTGCAAAGCTAGTCAGAGCCAGAATGAATTGAGCCAGCGACGGTTGAGGGGGCTAGGCCTTGCGCGTGATTGCCTGAAGGTGTCCTGCTAGGCCTAGAGCGTCTGGTTTTTCGCACAGGTCGAGTTCAAGTTGGAGTATCGTATCGTACAAGTCTTGAGTGTACGTGCTTTGCATGTACGTTTCTTTTCTTATTCTGATGGGCATTGTGATGACTTTTCCTATGATTTTTTCCACGTGAAGATCATTCTCTTCGAGCATTTTCCTGAACTCTTCTGGAGTCCATGTGTAGACTTTCACTTGTCCATCTTCGCTGAGGCAGTAGTGTTCTTTGCTTTGCAGCATTTTCAGGGCCGTTTCCATGTTTACAGGTGTCGGCTTTCCAGGTATCGTGGACAAAGCCATAGCGTATCGGTTCTGCGCTGAGATTATCAGTGGAGCGTGTTTCTTTGCGAGGCGCCTCAGCTCTTTCAGGAGCGTTTCGGGATGCTCGAAGAGGAAAAGTGCATGTTCGCAGAGTATCATGTCGAAGGTCTCGTCAGGATAGTCTGTTTTGGTGATGTCTCCTTTTTTGAGAGTGATTCTTTGCTGCAGTCCTTTGGCCTCTGCCCTTTCAGCTGCTGCTTTCAGCATTCCAGCCGAGTTGTCGATGAGAACAACTTTGCATCCTTTGCTGGCCATGCGCAGTGCCCATCGTCCAGTGCCACCCGCAGCGTCCAGAACGACAGCGTCGCGCCTTGTTGGGAGGTATGGTTCGACGTATTTCCATGTAATCGTGTCGTAGACCTTGTAATAGAGTGAGTTGAACACCGCATCATAGCCTGCTGATTTTTCCTCATAATATGCTTCTGACGCCATGTTTGACGCCTCTCTTTTCATTTAGCTTGGGCGTTTCCTTCATCACATACAACAGGGATTTGGATCTGATAAACTGTTCTGGGGAACCGGCGAACGTAGTCTGTCAGCGTTTCGCGGTTTAAGTTCGTCGTGATTTTTCTATGTTGCACATGATTTCGAAGATGACTTTTGCGGCTTGGATTGCTGAGATTCCTTGGTCGTAGTTCGGAGCGACTTCTACGACGTCGAAGGCTATCACTCGTTTGTCGCAGATCGCGCCTAAAATGTCTAGAAGCGTGTGTGTTTCAAGCCCATCTGGCTCGGGGTTCTGTGCTGCGGGAACGTATGCTGGGTCGAGGATGTCCATGTCGATTGAGAGGTAGATGTGTTTGTGTTTTGAGAGTTCCATTTTCAGCGTTTTTGCTGCCGCCTGCGTACCTTGTTTTCTGATTTCCTGTGTTGTTATGTATTGGATGTTTGCTTTTTCAGCGTAGGTTAGTTCTTCTTTGCAGACCGCTCGAGTGCCGACTTCGATTATTCTTGCTGGTTTGACTTCTTCGTTTATCCTGCGCATGAAGGTTGTATGTGAAAGTTTGAGGCTTTGGAATTCGTTGCGCAGGTCCAGGTGGGCGTCGAAGCTTACTATTGCCGTCTCCTGAGCTTTGTTTTCGAGGGCTCTCGTTGTTCCGAGGGTTATCGTGTGTTCGCCTCCTATTGTTACGGGGGTCTTGCCGTTTTCCAAGATGTCTTTTGTCACGAGTTCGAGTGTCTGGAGAGTTCTCTTGGTATCGGTTGCGACGTGCAGGTCGCCCAGGTCGTGTAGGCGGAGATCTTCGATGTCAATTCCTGTGCGGAAGCTGTAGGTTTCGATGTTTAGTGAAGCTTGTCTTATGGCGTTAGGGCCGAAACGAGCGCCGGTGCGGTAAGTGCTGGTTACGTCAAAAGGGACGCCAACGATGACGTAGTCGGCGTTTTCATATGTCTTTTGGTAGCCGCTGAAGACGTTTGACTGTGAGACGAAAAACTCGTGCTGGCTCATCGGTTGGCTCCTCTCCCTTGCAGGCGCGTTAAACATAAAACATTGAATTTATTAACGTTACTGTCAGGCGCGCGTCATGACAATCCTAAGCCTCGTCTTCACAGCCGTACTGGACACGATTTTCCTCAACGCAGGATACCCCTTGAACATGCGGATCGGAATCGTTATCGGCTTCATCGCCATTTACCTGATAGTCTCCAGGGTAGAAATCTAACATCTTCCAGCTGCATGCGCGCTTGACGAGGATGACTGATTTGATGGGTGTAGCCCTCACTACGGGAAAACAAAGAACTCCCGAAACGCGACTCAGCGAGGTTCTAGGGCAATGAAAAATGAGGGGCGACTTCGTATAGAGATTGCACATTCGTCTAATCCTTGGACAAGACTCCTCTATTACATGTCATCCATCATGCATGTTCTATTGACAGTGTTCTTCGGATTCTTAGTTTCGGCAAGACCGACGATAAACCCTCTGGTATTTGTGTTTGCTGGGGCCTCGAAACTTTTCGCGGTACTGTTCGCAGAAGGTAGAAATGCTTCAAAGAAAACGAGAATCTACTCAACGATAGCTTTAGCCTCGTCGATTCCTCTTCTGATAGGACTTTCATCTTCTGTAGTAATTACCGGGGTCTTGATTTTGATACTTTACTCCCTCTATCCCCTCTGTGACGGAAGGGCTCCCTTTGACGTCATGCATCATGCACTGAGATATATCTTCATTTTCATCCTAGGATATGGTTCACTAGCATTTTACAATGGAACCGCGCTGTTGGCCCTATTGGCCATAGCTCTCTTCTCTGTAGTAGGAGAACTTCTTGCTGGATTGGGAAAGCGCAGAGATTTCAGCAAAAGCGCCGCTTCATTACTGGGAATCAAGAGATCATTGACTACGATCATTTCCTTAATTTTCATTGCGTCATTCATAGCCTCATTCGTCTTGAATAACATGTTTGAGTTCCCAATTCAGATCAATGAAACGTTCATTCCTTTCTATATAGTACCTGCGTTAACTATGGATCTCTTCCTAACGAAGCCTTTGATGAAAGCACTAAATGAAAAGCATGTAGATGCGTTTCATATAATCAGAAAAAAAGAAGTGACGGCCATCATAATTATGTCGCTCTTGATCTTAGTTGTATTCCAAACAGCAAGAATTGGCACAAGAGTGGCAGTTAGCTCAAGAGATTACAGCTTTGACGTAGGCATCAGAACCATTATAGCGGGAGCGAATAATTGGGACGTGCCTTGGATAGTCTTCGATTACATAAACGAAGACAATTATTATTACGTCGTCTTCCACAAGGACGGAATTCTGGAACTGTCGCAAAAGATGGACGGACAGTACCGATATTATGAATCCTCGCTCAAAACACAACTGACGCCTTTCCAATGGCATAACTTTCATATCGTTCTTAATGAAACCACCGTAGCGGTAGGAATGGATGGAGAATACCAAGTAACAACATCAAGGCACCTAGTAGCTAATGCTTGTAGCATAATGATTTCCCCCTCAATACCAAGCCAAAAGGGCATATGGATTGCATGCATATACCGCATAAATATTAACCCATGAATTCAACAACTAGAACAAATCCTACAGCATTTCTGGAAGTTTTGTCCTTCGATACATTGCGCTAGCTTGACGTTCCCTCCTTTGATACTTGTCCGAGCTTTCTAATGTCTTGCTGGCGCTTCTTCGTTTGTACGCAATCTTCTTTTTGAACAAAAGGTTACTTCAGCACGTGCTCTATCCAACAAGAAGTGTGACGTTAAGCTGGTTGGTGTTCCCTCACGCGCAGACTAGTGCTTGGCCCCGCAGTAAGGACATTTGTCAAGAATCTCGTCAAACTGATTGCCGCAGTAGCTGCATCTGACTTTGACTATGACTTCTTTTTTCACTATTTCCTCCCTCGTTAATTGTTGTTGCGTATCGAGAGGCTGTTGACTCTGGAGTATGTTTCTCCTAGATCGAAGTGCTTTAACGACCAGCGAGACAATGATGAAGACTAAAATGATTCCGATAACAAGAAAAATGAGCGAGAGAGCAACTATTGTCATCATTGTATCCACACAGACGAATTATATCTGAGGTTCTAATAGACTTTTTGTTTCAAAATCGGTAGCGAGTGGCCTTTCATCTTTACAGCGCGCGTTCCCATTAGATTTATTAACGTTACTGTCAATGCATAGAGGGTAAAGGGTGAGGAAAATGTCGGTTGGTTCGAAGCTTGGGCTGGAAGGAAAAGGCATGCTTGCAGCGTCTGTCTTCTATGCTGTTGTTGGGGCAGCTTTTCTGGCGTGGATGTTTTTGGCAAGTTTTCCGGTTCATCTTGGAATCATCGCTGTGTTCAGTCTGGTTACGGCTTATGCCTTGTTAAGGAAGAGAGGCTGGGCGGTCTGGTTTGTCCTGGTAAGTTTCTTCACAGCGACGACGTTCGCGGCCTTCGTCATCTACGGGTTTGTCACAAGCAATCTCCTGCTGGGGTTGGTGATGATAGCTTATCTTGTTTTGACGTGGGTGTTTACCGCTTACGTAGCGAATGAGAGGGGCAGTTTGCAGAATTAGGTTTTCTATCTGAATTTGTGCACGATGCATTGTTCGTCTTTTTCTATGAATTGGGTGTTTTCGGGGATTTCGATGTAGCCGTCGGCTTTTGCTAGGGTTGTTATTGCTCCTGATTGTGAGGTAGGTAGGGGTTCTGCTGTTTGTTGGCCTGTTTCGTTACGTTTGAGCGTGACCATTATGTAGGTTCTTCTGCCCTTTGCTGGGAATAACCTCGTTGTTGTGTACGCCTTTGTTTGCTTTGGTTGTTGAGGTTCTTTGCCGGCTAGCTGCTGGATCAGGGGGCGTGCCAGAAGATGCAGAACAAGGAGCGCGCTGGCTGGGTGGCCTGGAAGGGAAAAGATGGGCTTCCCGAAGATAGAGGCGATCGTGGTTGGCTTGCCCGGCCTGATTGAGATTCCGCTGACTATTACTCCGGGTTTTCCGAGCGTGCTGACCGCGCTGGGCATGACGTCTCTCGGGCCTACTGAGACCCCGCCTGATGTTATGACCATGTCTGCTTGGGTTAGTGCGTGCGTCAGCGCCTTTTGGAGCTGTTGTAGGTTGTCTTGAACGACGCCCAGGTAGAGTGGGCTTCCTCCGGCTTCCGTGACGGCTGAGCTTAGAGCGTAGGCGTTTATGTCGTAGATTTTCCCGGGCGTCAGTTTTTTACCCAGCTCGGATATTTCGGGACCTGTCGAGAGGACAGCTACTCTGGGGAGTTTGTAGACTTTGATTGTAGGTTTGCCGATGGCGGCTATCATGCCGATTTCTCTAGAACCGAGCGGTTGACAGGTCTTGAGGATCTGTTGCCCTTTCTTGATGTCGGAGGAGGCTTTCATGATATTCTCATCTTTCCCTACTGGAGCGAATATGCGTATTGCGTCGTCAGTGCGTTCTGTGTGTTCCGTCATGACGACTGCGTCTGCGCCGGGTGGTGTTGGGGCGCCTGTGGCGATTTCTGCCGCTTTTCCTTTGGTGACTTTCACGTGTGGGAGTTCGCCGATGTTTATTGTCCCTACCAGTTTTAGCTGGATTGGTCGGTTTTCTTCTGCTCCGAAGGTGTCTTCTGCTCTGACGGCATAGCCGTCGACTGTTGACCGGTCGAACGGTGGAATGTTTAAATGAGAAACTATGTTTTCCGCGAGGATGCGTCCTGTCGCTTGTAACAACGACACTTGCTCGGTGCCTACGGGTTTGGGTTTGAAGTGTTGCTGGATGGTTGTCTTGGCTTCTTCAATGGTGAGGAGTTTTCTGAACATACTGTCACTCGCTTATAGTGTCGAAGACTTGGACTTGGACAATTTCGCCTTTTTCTATGCCTTCGCGGTTTTCTGGAACGATTACGTAGCCGTTGCTTCTGGTCAGTGTTGAGAGCATGCTGGAACCTTTAGCGCTTATGGGTTCAGCGTAGAGCTTGCCATTTTTCATCTGTACGTGGACGCGAACGTAGTTCTTTCTTCCGAGCGTCGTGGCCGTTCGTCGAGTCATCTCAGCTTGGACCGTTGGTCGGGGTTCTGCATGTTTCAAGCCTTGCAGTTTTGCGAGGAGCGGTCTGGCGAAGACTTCGAAGCCTATGATTGCGGCCACGGGGTTTCCTGGGAGTATTATCAGGGGCTTTTGGTTTATGGCAGCCAGTGCTGTGGGCATGCCCGGGCGCATAGCGATGCCGTGTATGATTATGCCTGGCTTACCTAGGTTGTTGACTGCTTCGGGGACAAGGTCTGCGCCGCCCACGCTTGTGCCTCCCGAGGTCAGTGTGAGGTCAGCCTTTTCAAGCGCGATTCTGAGGCGGCCTGTTATGTCGTTGATGTCGTCTTCGGCTATGCCGAGGTCTAATGGTTCTGCTCCGTTTTCTTGGCACAGTGCTGAGAGGACGAGTTTGTTGGTTTCATAGATTTGGTTTTCCTGAAGTCTAGTGCCTAGTACTGCTAGTTCGTTTCCTGTGGCAATGATAGCGACCCGGGGTTTTTCGTGTACTTTTAGGTGGGTTTCGCCTAGGGCGGCTATGAGTCCGAGGTGATGCGGCTTGAGCCGGGTTCCTGCTTGGATGGCCGTTTGACCTTTCTGGATGTCTTCTCCTCGTTTGGAGACGTTTTGTCCAGGTGTGAGCGAAGTCCAGACTTCGAGTTCGGCCTTGGTTGTTTCTGTGTCTTCGAGCATGACGACGGCGTCAGCGTTTTCAGGCAATGGGTTTCCAGTCCAAACTTGTTTAGCCTGGTTCTGTGTGAGCCTGTCTTCTTTTGTGAACTGGAACAAGTGCGGTTTGTATTGCGTAGCGTCGAAGGTGTCTTCTGCTCTGACGGCGTACCCGTCCATTGCGGCTCGGTCGAAGCGTGGGAGGTCTGTTCTTGCCATGATGTCTTCGGCTAGGACGCGGTTGAGTGCGTCTGCTGTACGGACGGTGGTCTTAGGTGTGGGTTGGATGTTGAGGTTGTTGAGGAAGGCTTGCAGCGCCTCTTCAATCGGAGTGAGTTTTTGGAAGCCCTTCAGTCTTACCAAAATTAGTTCCCAACTAGAATGGGTTGGCGGCGGGGACAGAAAAAGCTATCGGGGTTCGGGCTTTTGTTTTATTTCTTCTCTGAGGGTGTTGCGCATTTTTATGGCGTCTATTTCGATGAGGGGGCTTTCGCTTATGATGACGGGTTTGAGGTTCTGTTCGATGATGATTTTTGCGAGGGGTCGGAAGTCTGGGCCGTAGGTTTTTTCGTCGAGTGTGTGGTGGCGTTTTTCACCTTTTGTTGTGTATTCGATCTTTGTGAAGTGGCAGTGGAGGTTTTTGGCGGCTTCTGTTCCGAGACGGTTTTCGATTTGGGTGATAATGGTGAGGTAGTCGTCTGTTGTTTTTAGCTTGCCGTTTTCTCGTGCGTGGATGTGGGACCAGTCGATGACGGGCTGGGTTTGAGGGAGGGTTTCGCAGATGTCGAGAACTTCGTTCAGGGTTCCGAGTTGTTGGGTTCTTCCCATTGTTTCGGGGCCGAGTTTGACGTTTTTGATGCCTTGGTTGTTGAGGGTTTCTTGTACTTCTTTTAGTGTTTGCAGGCAGGTGTTGTAGGCTTCTTTGTGGGTTCTGTTTGCGTAGAATCCAGGGTGGAAGACGACCGTGTGGGCCTGCATCCATTCGGCTGCGGTGACGCAGGCGATGAGGCGTTGTTTGCTGGCTTCTCTGATCGTTTTGTTTCCTGCGAGGTTGATATAGTAGGAGGCGTGGAGGCTGAGCCACACGTCGTGTTGCTTGGCTTCTTGATTCAGGGTTTGAGCGTCTTGTTGTTTCATTTGGGGGGTTTTGCCCCAGCGTACGGCTTCATACTCAAGTGCGTCGAGTCCTATTTCGTGTAGAAGTTGGGGGACTTCGGCTAGTGTGGCTTTTAGAAGGTGGAATGTTGGTGGAACCCCGGCCGGACCGAACCTTGGGCGGTCTGCCATCGGGGGTCATCTGGCTATTTGCGTCTGTACCGGAGGGGTTTGCGGGTGTATCTGGCGTAGAAGATTACGGCGAGGACGGTTATCCATGCCGCGATGTTTTGGATTGCGAGGTATTTGCCAGCTGGGTCGATTGTTGCGATGGGTGTGAGGCCGTTTCCGAGTGCGGTGCCCGCTCCTCTGATGCCGGGGGATAGGATGCGGATTCCGTTGTTTATTGCCGCAGCTATTCCGCCGAGTGGACCTGTTGCTTGGTTGAAGCCTTGGATTGCGTTGTTGACTGATGATACAAAGTTTGTCAGGCTGAGGTTGTTTTGGTAACCGCTTGCGATTGTGCTGTAGATGAGTTGTGGGTACGCGAGGACCGTGGCTGTGAGCGTGAAGAGGAGGAATAAGAGTGTGATGATGATTGCGGTTTTGATGGGGTTTTTGGCTTGGCGGATTCTTTGCCATACGGTTTGTTTGGGTTTTTGTTCTGTTTTTGCCGTTGGGGCTTTGGGGTGTTTTTGGAGTTTGGGTGCTGCTCTTTGTCCCAAGGGTCTTATTGCGAGTCTTTTGGTGAGGTAGGTCCAGCTGGCGACGAGGGTTATGATTACGATTATGGGTATGATGTGGAAGAGTGGACTGATGGTTATGGTTGTTGGCCATGTGAGTGTGATGAGTGCTGGGTCGGTTGTCCCGAGGCTTATGGCGTAGAGGATGATGAGGTATTCGATGAGGATGGCTAGGAGGGTGAAGAGGGTTATGGCTAGGAGGCCTTTGCTTGTTGCCCAGCGGAATGGCGTTCTTTTTTGTGTGGGTTGGGTTGCCATAGTGTTTTCACCAGATGGTTTTGTTTTGTTGGCAAGTTTGATGTTTGTTGAATTATGCTTGTTCTTGTTAAAAAATGTACTGTTGGACGCCCGTGGTCGTACCAGTCGGTTATTCGGGGTATGTTAGGGTTTTCTGTCGCCTGTGCTCTCAAACGACGCCTCAAAAAATGTTTTCTTTTCACCAGTCAATTTTTGGCTTTTGTTGCTTCAATCTGTCTGTGTTTCTGGGTGATTTGTTGGGTGCTTTTTTGATTCTGGGTTTTCACTACGCATCTCGGGGCTGTTCTGGTTGTTTTTTTGGGATTTCATTGGGAAGGCATGGTGGAGTGTTGTCATTTGTTGTTTTTTCGTTTGAGTATGATTATGCCTGTGGTGGCGATGATTGAGGTTGTTAGGATCACGACGACTGCCATGACG
This sequence comes from Candidatus Bathyarchaeota archaeon, assembly GCA_963769845.1. Taxonomy (GTDB): domain Archaea; phylum Thermoproteota; class Bathyarchaeia; order Bathyarchaeales; family Bathycorpusculaceae; genus JBGQMW01. The sequence continues at coordinate 31,527 of CAVYNL010000018.1, forward strand.
ATGTATGCTGGCGTTAGTTGTTGGAAGGTTTTTGCGACATCGGGGTATTTTGTCAGGTCCGTGTATTGCAGTGGCAGGGTTGCGAGGACGGCGGCGGCTAGGCCTCTTGTCAGGAGGATGCTCATTGTTGTTCGTTCTTCGGCCAGTTTGCTCCGTACTGTCGCTAGGCGGACGGCGCCGAATCTTATGATGAGCAGTGTGAATGAGAGTAGTGTGCCCGCGATGATTATTGTGATGTTTGTGGTTGTTACGATTAGGCCTAGGTAGACGAAGAAGAATGTTCTCAGGAGGAAGGCCATTTCAGATTCGAACCTTTTGAGTCCGGCGTCGACTACTTGGCTTGCGGGTTTTTTTGTTCGGAGTATGCTGTAGATTTCTTTTTCGTTGCCTAGGATGATGCCGAAAAGTAGTGAGCACAATGCGCCGCTTCCTCCTAGGAATTCTGAGAGGGCGTAGGCTAGGAGTACGACTCCCAAGGTGAGCATGTATGAGTAGGCTGTGTTTGCGACGCGTTTCAGTATGCTTAGCCATCCGATGCCGATGAGGGCTCCTAGAACGGCGCCGATCGAAAACCTGCCTGCTACGGATTTGGCGACGGTTGGAATGTCAACGGCTCCTTTGAGCAAGATTATCTCGATGATTGCCAGGGTGATGACGATGCAAAGGATGTCGTTGATGACGGATTCCAAGCTGAGAAGCGTTGAACCCTTTTCATTGATCTTCGTCTTTGATGCCAGGGAGATTACGATTGTGCTGCTGCTGCCTCCGAGTATTGTGCCGAAGAGGATTGAGTAGAGGGGTGAGACGCCGGGGATTACGATGAAAGCCATTAGCAGGCTGGTTACTGTGGCGCTCGCGATGAAACCTGTTACCGCGAGGATTACGGCTCGGGGGCTTTCTGAGAAGACCCTGTAGATGTTCATGGCCATTCCGCCGTCGAACAGTATGAAGACCAGAGCCAGAGCGGCCAGGTAGGGGGCAAAACTCGTCAAGGAATTGCCATCGACGAGTCCCGTTACTGGTCCGATGAGCAGGCCTAGGATTATGAGGAACAGCATGTCGGGGATGCCTGTTCGTTTGAACAGGTAGTTGCCCAAGAAGCCTATGACGATTATTCCGCCTGCAAGGATTAGGGCGAATGTTACTGGGTCGTACAAACTAGAGCACTGTTTCTAGTTGTGTGCCGTACATGATTTAAGACTTTTTTTAATGGGATACATCACGGGGCGGACGCGACGGCACAGTTTCCGGAGCTATGTAGGTCGTTACCAGATCTCGTCGACCTTCAGATGGGCGAGAAAGCCTGTTATGCCGCAGAGCGGGAAAAAAAGCATCCTGGTCACATCTTTGATCTGGACTGGGAATGCTGCAAATGCAAGAAAGCCTACTATGAAGAGAAATGTTCCGTACACGGCCAGTGACGTGAAGTTGTGGTACGTTTCCTCCGTTCTCCAATTCAGTCTAATTTCAGAGAACAGAAGCCAAACCAGCAAAGGAGCAAACAAGAGAAGGGCGTATTTTTTGTACCAAGGCAGGTCCGTCGTGTCTGCTTCGGATTTTTTCTTTCTGTGGATGGAGGGTAGGTCTGGTAGGAAGTTGCTGTAGAAGTAGATGGCGATGCTCCAGAGCATTGGGCCGAGGGCGTTGTCTGCGAAGACGAGGCGTTGTCCGAACACGTAGAGAAGACTCAGGGGGAGGATAAGCCAGATGAACACTTTGACCGACTGGCCGACGTGTTCTGAGGTTTCTTCTTTCATGCGCCATACTGGGAACTTGGATTTGATTTTTCTGTTAATGTTTTTGAAGGAGTACAGAACAAAACCGTACAGGGCGTCGCGTAGTCCTTTCAGACCGTCGTGAATTGTCTTGAAGAGTCTTCTTGCCCTGGATTTTGCCGCGGTTGACCACCTGGCAATTGCATTTAGATAGTTTACAGGTTTTCTTAACTGTTTGGACATTGCAGTGGTGCTTTTTTTGTCGATGGCAGATGCTTTGAACGTGCAAGGGAAATAGCCCTCGTGGTCATAGGGCATGTTGCTGTGTGAGAGGGAATTCGTTTCTGCATTTTGGGCATTTTGCAGCTTTGCATTGTATGTTGTTCGGGCAGCCAGCGCATGCGAAGGCTCTTCCATAGATTATGTCGAATTTGAAGCCGCATTTTGGGCATTGTACGATGTGTTTGTTTAGGCTGCTCATGTATGGTGTCTAGGTATTGCGGGCTGGCAAAATTTTAAAAACCTTTCTGGTAATGTTTAAGCGTTACGCGGTTGATAGTGTTCAGCTATTGGTATGGTTGTATGGTTCGTTTGGGTGTGGGATGCTGACGGGCAAGTCGGAGCGGATGGAGCTTTACAACGATAGGAATACGCAGGCGTTGTTGGGCAAGTTTTTGGGCGGTGAGATCAGTAGGCTTGAGCCCGTTTTTGACCCGAAGGTGGGCTATCGATACCCGGTTGTCGAGGCGATTGTTGGGAATGCGGCTAAGGCTGAAGCTTTCTTGGACAAGCTTTCTGATGTGGGAATTCTGGAGAGGCAGTTGTATGATAAGATGCTTATCTGCCCGAAGTGCAGTTCCGTGAATGTTGCGGTGCATTACTGTTGCCCGTACTGTAAGTCGTTTGACGTTCAGAAGAGCTCGTTGATTGAGCATGTTAAGTGCGGGTACATGGATGTTGAGGAGAATTTCCTGAAGGACGGGAAGCTGGTTTGTCAGAAGTGCCATGAGGAATTGAAGAAGCTGGATGTTGATTACCGGCGTGCGGGCGTCTGGTGCAGCTGCAAGGGCTGTGGGAAGAGTTTTGATGTTCCAGACGCGACGCTTTTCTGTCGTGACTGTCGGGGCGATTCTACTTTCGAGGAAGTCATCATCAAGAACGCGTATTCTTATGGGATGAGAGAGGAGGTTAGGGAGGAGGCGCAGCTGGGCTGGATACTCGTTGCGCCGATCAAGGAATTTCTGGCGGAGTGGGGGTTTGATGTTGAAGGCCCAGCGTTCTTGAAGGGGAAGTCTGGCGCTAACCATATGTTCGACATTGTTGCCCGTAACAAGGGCGAGGCGAAAAAAGCGACGGTGATCGACGTGGCCACGTCGACTGAGGGCGTCGTGGTTGAGCAGCCGGTTATAGCGTTGTTCGCGAAGATCTTTGATGTCTCGCCAGACAGTGCTTACCTGATTGCGATTCCTAAGATGAGCGATAACGGGAAGAAGATGGCTGAGCTATACAATATTCAGATTATCGAGGCTAAGAGCCAGAAAGAAGCAACAAAATCGCTAAAGGAAAGAATGACGAAGACGAAATGATCGTTAGTGACCTGAGTACACAGCGGTGTTTCCTTTTTCTGTGGCTATTTTGATTATGTAGGGTGCGCTTGGCACAGTTATGTCGGTGCGGAGGATTTGCACAGTGTTCCCTTGGTTGATATATGTGTCCAAGTCGTATCTTTGGTGGCTTGTTGAGTTGGTAATCCAGAGCGAGACCAGGTGTGCTGTTAGGCTTCCCGTGTTTTGGATTGTGATTGCTGTGCCTTTGACTAGGGCTCTGATTGCCATGTAGTCGATGTCGATGGTTGTCTGGTTGGGGTCGGGTTGGCCGTCCGTGAGTTTGAGGTACATTGTTCCGCCCGTGCTGATGTAGCTTTGCCAAGAGTCTGTGAGGTTCAGGGAGTAGCTGTTCCAGCCTGAGGCTGGCGTATTGCCAACTGTGGAATTGAAGCCACTGTCGCTGTAGTTTCCAGCCGTCCAGTTGTAGGCTTTGAGGTACCATGTCTCGCCCGTGTCGCTCGCGCGGTAGATGAACTGAATTTCTACCGTTTGGATGGCTGAGAGAGGGTAGGTGACTGGGTTCTATGTTGAAAGTTTCCAACGATGTCCATAGGCGTACGTGGGTCCGAAACGCTTTCTTCGTTTCCGTATGATGCGAGCGTGTCTTTTTCGGTCTGGTACGTGGCTTTGACCCAGGCGGCGCTTCTTGCGATGTTTGAGATGCGGATTTCGTCGACGTATCCTCTTAGGTGGAGGCCTGAGTAGACGCAGTAGCCTAGGTAGAGGGAGTTTGAGTTGGCGTTGATGTCGCCCGTGACTGTGTGTGTTGACCCGACTTGTTCGCCGTTGATTTTGTGCGTGATTTTTGAGCCGTCGTACACGAACGTGCAGTAGTACCATGTGTCTGTTTGCAGCGGGTAGTTTTCGTCGTTGGCGACTGTCCATCCGGTGGCGCCGTTTGTGCTGACGAGGTTTCTGATGGAACTGGATGTTTCGAGGCCCAGTTGCCATTGGTCGTCTTTTCTGGCGATGACTGTTTCGCCCGCTGGCAAGGAATCGAATTTGACCCATCCTTCCAAGGTAAGCTCGTTGTTCGTGAAGCTGAGGCTCGGGCTTTCACTGACCTGAACTTGGTCGTCTGTCCCATCAAGGTGGTCAGCGCCGTCCACTATTCCTGCTGCATTCTGCCCCACTCCGTTCTGAGGCGTACCGTTGTTGTGATTTGTTGTGGAATCGTACTGTGTTCCTGCGGTCTCTTGGAGGTGCATGACGAGTTTGTAGTTGCTGTCCCAAACGTTCTCTGCGGCCGTTGAGCCGGGGTCTCCCACGTATGCGGTGTTGTCTGGCTGGGTCTGGTCGTAGTAGAGATAGAAGGAAGTGTCGTGTATGCTGCTTACACTGGGTGCTTTGACCCATACCCAAGCCTTGCGATTCGTATCGTCCCATTTTTCGATTTCCGCGTAGCACTGTGTCAGGCCGTCTGCTGTGGTGATCGCGATTTTTTTCCGCATGTCTTTGGTTTGCAGTTCTGTGAAAACGCAGGTTAGGTTGTTGTAGCTCGGGCCAGAGGAGCTGCTGACGTATATTAGCAGTGGGAAGTTAGTCAGTGTGCTGTCGATCGCGGCGTGGTTGATGGTGATTTTGATGCGTTTTTGCCACGTACCGAGCCACGTTTGCTGTGTGAATCCTTCTGTGAACGTTTCGTACTGGCTGTTGATCGTCTGCGTGTCTGCGTAGGTTCCGCTGATGTGGCTACCTTTGTTTATTGCGTACTCGGTTTGGGCTGTGAACCATGAGACGGTGTCGGCCGAGGCTGCGTCGGTGATTTCTACTTTTTCCTGCATCCTTTCCCAGTCAAGCTGGTTCATCTGGTAGTTCCAGAGCACGACGTTGGCGACGATGATAACTACGAGGACTAGGCTGAGCATGACGACTACGACGTTGCTTATGCCTCGCCTGTCGCGTTTAAGGCGCTGTGCTATATTCTTCAAGGTGTGTTCCCCTGGTCGTGACTATGTCTATATGATATAGGTCGCCTGAAGTCCAGGTTTCGTAAATGTTGAGCCACGTGTGCTGGCCTATTTCCAGCGTGAAAGGCTCGGTGAAGTTTTGAGAAGTGTGATTAACGTACAGGGCTGTGACCTGGATGGCGGTTTTGCCGATGTTACGGACGTAGACGTCTATTGTGCCGGTTTGGTTGTTGAACCAGATGTCTTCGATGACGGCGCGTTCGCTCATGGTGTCACGAAGATTGTTTGTTATGACGTACGTGGCGGTGGTGGCGATGGTCATGGCTGCAACCGCAACGACGGTAAGCAGAAGATTGCTTAGGACGGGTGTGACGCCACGCTTGTCGTGCAAAAGTCTTCTCAGCATGTTGCCACCTCAGAGGAAAAGCTTGAGTGTGATGTAGCCGGCGAGCATGAGGATTAGGCTGTGTTTAAGTCCGGCGCTTATTGTTCCGTCTCCCATTTTTCCGGCGACGAGTCCGCCGAAGAAGGCTTGGATGGAGGTCATTCTGAAGAATATGCGTTGCATCTCGTTTGCTGGGATAGCTGTGGTTGTGAGTAGGGATAGGCCGTTCATGTTTGCGAAGAATGACCTGAAGAGTAGTGTGATGGTGAAGAGGAAGACGAAGAAGGCTACGTAGATTATGGCGATGTAAGGTCTAGTTTGGGTGCGTCTTTCCTTGTCAAGCATTAGGGTGGTCTGTATGAACTTGCCCATTGGGTCGAAGACTTTTTCAACTCGTCCTCCTGAACGGCTTGCTTCAATGATCATGGGCACTGTTCTTTGGACGAGGACGGTGTTGACTCTTTTTCCCATGTTGAGCAGTGCTTGTTCGAAGGGCATTCCCCAGGAGATTTGGGCGTTCATTTTTTTCAGTTCCGCTGTCAGTGGGCCATAGTCTCTTTTTGCCGCCTCTTGAAGAGCCTGAACCAGTGTCATTCCTGTTTCTTGTGCTTGGACTATGCTTCTGAAGAGGTCTGGCAGGTGCTCGTCTATTGCTCTTCTCCACTTGTAGTCGATGTAGCTGATGATTGCCGGAGGAGTGACGCCCGCGATCACGGCGAAGAAGATTATGTCGTCAGAAAGCAGAGAGCCTGAAGAGGCTAGCACTGCAAAGAAGATTATGGCGACCGCTGCCGTTGCGGATGCCCCCCACACGATTTTCTTTGCTTTCGGGTCTACTTTCGGCATTTTTCTCTACCATTTTGGTGATGCTGCGTCTAGGATTATCAGGAATACTATGGCTCCCAAGGGGATTGCCAGGTAGGTAAGAAGGTTGAGCAGTAGGTCTGGACTGAGAAGACCGAGGCCTCCGCCGCCTAGCATTGCCATGACTGCGAGCATGATCACTAGGAACAGCGGTCCGGTCAGGAGCAGGGCGACGTATGCTTCCGACAGCATTGAAAGAGTGTCGGAGTATTTCTTAAGGCTCAGTTTCTTGAGCCTCATGTATTGTCGGCTTTTTTCGCGTAGGTATGCCGGCATGTTGCCGCCTGAATGGATCGTGGAGATGAAGCCTTCTATCATTTCACGGAATTTCTCTGAAGGGGTACGCTTGGATATTTCTTCAAGAGCGGAGATTATGTCGGACCCGAAGAGGTTCACGTCTCTGACTATGTCTTTTGATTCGGCAGAGACTGCTAGAGGTACGGTCATGTTTGAGAGTGAGTAGAATACTTTTTCAGGAGAGACTCCAGCGCTTGTGAGGATTGCCATGTAGCCTGTTGTGAAGGGAAGTTCGTCTTCCAAGTTTCTTTTTACGGTGTCTGCTCGATAGGCGGGGTAGACCACGAATCCGATTGTGGTGAACGCCAGGGCGAATAGGCTTCCGCCCACGCCGAATAGGACTGCGGGCAACACAGGAATGTTGAAGATGAAGAGTGCCAGCAACGGAGCGCACGCGAGGGTGGCGATTGATGCCAAGGCGCTGGTGAAGACTGCGAGGCTGACGTAGGCCTTAAAGTTGATTTTCAAGCCGGACCTTTGCAGGCTCAGGTCTAGGCCTTTGAAGAGTGGCAGAAGTTGTCCTGTTTTGTTGCCAACGAGTTGGTATGCCACAGATTCGGGGTTCTCGAATGTCATGTGCTCCTGTTTCGCGTCTTTGGTTATGGCTTGTTTGTGTCTGGAAGAGGGCAAGTTGAGTTTTCTTCTTATTCGTGACAGAATGTTTTTGATTTGTTCTGTGGGTTTTTGTTTTGTCATTTAAGCCCCACTCTAGCTTTTTGGAAGATGCGGTCAGGGTTGGCGTAGTATTCTCGGATTATGCCTGCGACTTCTGTGTAGCGTCGTATCCCCCTGCTCGTCATCCAGTCCAGTACGGTTTGTCTTCTGTTGAGTTCACGTCTGACGTCTTCTTCGCTTATGCCCATCTTTTTCATTTGGCGTTCGAGTATGCTACTGTGCCCGTCGTAGGAGAAGGCGTCGAAACGTTGGTTCCAGTGGAACACTTCTTCTGTTGTTATGCCTGTTTCTGGTGTGAACCCTGCGATTTCGGCAGTTGTGCCTGTTCTTCTTGCGGGTTTGCCGTCGATTTCGGTTCTGGACATGACCATAATGACGTTGGTCATGGCGATGAGTGGTTTGGGTATGTTCATGGGTTCGGATGTGAGCCTGTTTATGACGGCTTCGACTGATTCTGCGTGGAGTGTGCACATTCCTAGGTGGCCTGTGGCCATTGCCTGGAAAAGCGTGTAGGCTTCTTCTCCTCTCACTTCGCCTACGATGATGTAGTCTGGTCTTTGTCTGACTGCGGCTTTTAATAGATCAAAGAGGGTTATTGTTCCAGTTCGTTTGTCTTCGTGTCCGAAGCCGAGTCTTATGACTGAGGGGATCCAGTTTTCGTGGGGGAGGTTTAGTTCCTGCGTGTCTTCGACGCTTACTATTTTCATTTCGGGTTTGATGAACATGCTGAGGCAGTTGAGCATGGTTGTTTTTCCTGAGGCGACGCCGCCGGCTACGAGCACTGATGAGCGGTTTTCGATGATGTACCAGAGATAGGCGGCCATTTCTGAGCTGAGGGTTTTGAGGGCGATGAGGTCTGAGATGGTGAGGGGGTCTGCTCTGAAGCGTCTGATCGTGAAAGTGGAGCCTCTGCGTGTGATCTCGCTGCCGTAGGTTAGTTGGATGCGGCTGCCGTCGGGGAGTGAAGCGTCGAGGATTGGTGAGGCGACTGAGATGTTTTTTCCTGACAGGTATGCCATACGGATGATGAAGGAGTCGAGTTCTTGTTCGTCTTTGAATATTATGTTTGTGGGGAGTGATTCGTAGACTCTGTGCCAAACGTACAATGGGATGTTTGTGCCGTCTGCGCTGATGTCTTCGATGAGGTGGTCTTTCATGAGCGGGTCGATTTTGCCGTAGCCGAGGAAGTCGCGGATCACGTAGTACGTGAGTTTGTCGATAGCTTCTGAGGGGACTTTAATGTGGTATTTCTTGATGATTTTCTTTGTCTGTTCTCGGAGGTAGGTTTCGGCTTTCTCTTTCGTTTCTATTTCTTTGAGGTCTACGTTGATTTCGTCCATGAGAAGTGTCTTGATTTCTTTGAGCTGTTTTTCTTCGTCTTCTTGGAGGGTTGGTTCGATTATTTCGTAGCGGGTTTTTTGGGTGTCTGGGTCTTTGATTATGGCTGCGTAGACGTATGGTTCCTGTATTGGGTAGGCTTCTTTGAATGAGACTGGTTTCCTAGTCTCTGGTTTGATTGTGATGGTTGCCGCTGGTTTTTCTTCGGTTTGGGCTGTTCTGGTGGCTGTTTCCTTCATCGTTGGCACTGTCCCTCGCGGTTTAGTCTGTGTCGTGGTTCGCAAGAATATATGATGTCACGAGTCTTAATAAGGCGTATGCATGTTCAATCCTTAGCACATTAGCAAATTCAAAGAGCACGCCCAAAACCTCCACATTCCATCCCGCTTAGAAAATCATAAACCCAGGGTGGCAGAGATGGCCTATTCTTCGGGAACCCACAGCAGGTACTAGTTCAGGTGCTGGCGGTGACCGTCGTCGCGTCTTTTGCGTTCGTGGGCTCGTTTCTGCTTCTCAGACTGATCAATGTCTTTGCGCCGCTGCGGGTCAGCGCAGGGGAAGAGGAAAGAGGCCTGGACGAAAGCCAGCATGGAGAAGAAGCATACGGCGACTGATACGGAGAAATAGTCAAGGACTGAAAACGCACGCAAGTTGAACGGGAGCGCAAAATTAAAATCTGTTTGTCAAATGATAGGCTTTTTGTTCACGGCAACTACGATTTGAGGCATTCTGATGCTCGTTGGCGGGGATGACAGGCTTGAACCTGATAGAAGGTCTGAGAAAGGACAGGACATCCCAGCCGATGGTAGGGGAAGAGCCAAAAAGCTAGGAAGCAAGAAGCCGGGAGTTAGTTTCTGTCCGAAGTGCGGCTCAACCAACATTTTTTGGGCTTCAGGCCTGCCGCAACTGTGGTCTGTCTGGGAGTGCAGAAACTGTGGGTATCGTGGAGCCTTTGTGCTGAGAGATGGGAAGCTTGCAGAAAAGCTCTCGCGGGATTATAAAGGGAAAACTGTCAAGACATGAAGTGCGCGCGCAAATGTGGACGCCGTGGGCACTATCCGGTTAAGAATTTGCCGTTCTTGTAGAATAGTTTGCCGTCTGCGTAGATTTCGCCGCCTTTTCTCATGTTTTTCAGTATGTCCCAGTGGATGGCTGATTTGTTGAGCCCTCCTGTTTCTGGGTAGGAGTTTCCCAGTGCCATGTGTATCGTGCCGCCCATTTTTTCGTCGAAGAGCATTTCTTTGGTGAACCTTGTTACTCCGTAGTTCGTTCCGATGGCGGCTTCGCCGATGCGGTCTGCTCCCTCTATCTTCAGGATTTCTTTCAGTAGGTCTTCTCCTTTGGCGGCTGAGGCTTTCACCACTTTGCCTTTTTTGAAGGTAAGGTTGATGTCTTCAACTTCTTTGCCTGAGTATATTCCTGGGTAGGTGAATCTTATTCTGCCGTTTGCCGTGTTTTCCATTGGACCGGTGAAGACTTCGCCGTCGGGCATATTGAGTTTCCCGCTGCAGTTTCCCCACTTTCTTCCTTTGACGCTGAAAGTTAGGTCTGTGTCTTCGCCTACTATTCGGATTTTGCTGGTTTTGTTCAGGAATGTGCAGGTTTTTTCTTGTTGTTTGTGGATTTTTTTCCATTCTGCGATTGGGTCTTTCTTGTCGAGCAGGCAGCTGCCGTAGACGAAGTCTTCATATTCTTCAATCGGCATTGCGGCTTCCTGTGCTTGGGCACTGATCGGGTAGGGCAGTACGGTCCATCTGAGTTTTCCTTCACCGCAGCGCTTGTTGATGATTTCGTTGATCTCTTTCTGGGAGGCTCTGTGCTTCCTTATCTTCGCTGAGTCTGTGTTTGTCAGTTTCTTGGGGTTGGGGTCGCACTGTATGCGTATGGACACGTCCATGTTCTCGATAAGGAATTTTGAGAAGGGGGAAACGTGTGTCAGCTGTTGTTCCTTAGCGTACTTGTAGAAGGCATAATCAAAATCTTCGGAAGCTGGCATGAAGAGCGGATGAGCGCCGCAGAGCAGGCTTTCTTTGTATAGCTCGCTGACCAGCGGCATGGCTGCCGTGCTTCCTCGTATCACGACTTGCTCTTTTGGTTCTACGTCCACGCTGTAGTGGACGCAGAGTTTTGCGAGTTTTTCAACTCTGGAGTCAGTAATATAAACCACCGCTTGTGAAAATCAATCAGTCGATTAGCTCATTGCTGTTATTATGCCTTGTCCATTCTCTCTCGCGCGGGCGACTTGCGATACGTGGCGCCTTCATTCTCAGCAGGATTGTGTTCCTGCTCGCCGGGTCGCATATGACGACGTCTGGTATTGGGAAGGGGAATCCAGCTGGCTAGGGAGCATGTTTATTCTAGCGTGGCGTGTCTGCGTTTCATGTCTGCTTCTGTGCTTCCGAGGCGGTGCATGAGTTCGACAACGAGGCTGTCGAAGAATACCATGCTGTTGATTTCGAATATGCTTCCGAGCGGGGTTAGGGGTTCGCCTACACCCATAATTTGTCTTGTGAGGTAGTCTTTTTCTTTGGGCGTTCCTGCCTTGGTTCGACCCTTTACTTCTACGATTAGGTCGGCGAGCTTGCCGAGTGGGGATTCTGGGAAGCTTGTGATTGCGATGACCTTGGCTCCGATGTCTTTGGCTGCGGCGCTTGCGGTCAGGACCATTTTTGTGGTTCCTGTGCCGCTGATGGCTATGAGGAGGTCTCCTTTTTCCGCGGCGGGCGTTATGGTTTCGCCCAGAAAGTAGACGTTGAAGCCTAGGTTCATGAGTCTGAGTGCGAAGGCTCTGGCGACGAACCCGCTTCTTCCCATGCCGACGGTGAAGATCTTCTTGTCTTTGGAGCCGATCAGAGTTTTGACGAGTCTTTCGACGGATTTCATGTCGAGTTCTTCAATCGACATTTTTATGCACGCGACGATTTCTTCTGCTGCCGCCGTCAGCCATTTCAACCGCTTCTGTCTCCCCGAGTGACCCTTTACAGAATTGTTGTTGTTAAAAGTCTTGCGGTATGAAGCTAGGACGTTAGAATATCGTAGAGCATGGGGATGTGCACGTACAGTCGGACGTAGATCGCGGCTGCGAGAATGGCGATTGTTATGGCGATCAGTGCAAAGTCGCCTCTGTGCATCCTGAGCACGTACAGGTTGGTGCGTTTTTTGGTTGCTCCCCAGGCGCGGGATTCCATTGCTTCGGCCAGTTCGAGGCTTCGGCGGATGGCGCTGACGATGAGCGGAATAAGGATGGGAATGTAGTTTCTTATCCGTTTGAGAAAATTGCCTTTTTCAAGCTCCAAGCCTCGCGCTTTTTGAGCGTCCATTATCGTCTGTGCTTCCTCCGCTAGGACGGGGACGAAGCGGATGGCTGTTGTGAAGGCGAAGACGAACTCGTAGGGCACGCGAGTCTGTTCCAGTGCCAAGCCTAGATGGTCGGGTGAGGTCGTTAGGAAGAAGACGGAGAAGGATTCTACGAGCACGACGAAGCGCAGGGTCAGGCCCACCGTGGTTTCTACGTCGTAGGGTAGGACCTTGTAGCCTGCGGCGAGGAATTTGAAGAGGAAGTTGGTGAAGAAGATAAGCGCCGCTAGGTAGGCGGCTCCGCGCATCGAGCGTATCCATTCGCGTTGGACGCGGGCGAGGAGGACGAAGGGGACTTGGATGAGGAACAGGACTATGAGGGGTATGAGTTCGCTATAGAGGATGGCGATGACGAAGATTGCGCAGACGTAGATGAATTTGATGCGGGGGTCTAGGTTGTGGATGGGCGAGTAGACCTTGCGAAACTTGAGGCCGCTGAAGACGCTCATCGGTCCTGTTTCTCCAGCGCTTTTTTCAGGATTCTTTCTGCCTCGTAAACGTCGATGATGTCTTTGGGGAGGTTTAGGCCTGGCAGTTCAAGGAAGATTTGGGCTATCTGCGGCGGCACGATGGAGGCTTGGGTGAGCGTTTCAGGGTCGGTTAGGATTTTTGTTGCTTCGCCATCGGCGATGATTTTGCCCTCGCGCATGAGCATCACGCGAGGGTTGCATTCGGCTACGAATTCGACGTCGTGCGTGACGGCGATGATGGTTTTCTGTTGGGTGCGCATTTGCATGACGAATTGTCGGAGTTTTTCTTTCTGTTCGTAGTCTTGTCCGATGGTCGGCTCGTCAAGAATGAGCGTTTTGGGGTCCCATGCGAGTATTGAGGCCAACGCGACGCGTTTTCTTTCTCCGCCGCTGAGCATGAACGGTGAGGTTTTCCGGTACTGTGTGAGGTTGAGGAGGTTGAGTGCCCATGTTATGCGTTTTTCGATGACTTCTGGTTCGTACCCGAAGTTTTTCAGGGCAAAAGCGATTTCGTCTTCGACTGTTTCGCTGAAGAGTTGGCTGTCGGGGTTTTGGAAGACGAAGCCCACGTCTCTCGAGAGTTTCGCGATGCTGACTTTGGTTGTGTCGACGCCGTCGACGAGGACCTGGCCCTTTGTGGGTTTGAGGAGGCCGTTGAAGTGCTTGACGAGTGTGGTCTTGCCGGCGCCGTTTTGGCCCATGATGGCTACGAATTCGCCATCTTTGATGGTGAGGGACACGCCTTTGAGGGCTTGGACGCCGCTCTGGTAGCTGAAGTAAATGTCTTTGACTTCGATCATCCGAGGGCCTCCTTCAGAAGTTTTGCCATGTCCTCGGAGGAAAGCGGGACAGTGTTGCCGAGTTGTACGCCGTCGCTTCTGAGTAGCTCGTAGAGGCGGGTTGCTTTGGGTATGCCTACGCCGACGAGTCGGGCTTCTTCCGATTGGAGAATCTGGTGTGGGTCGCCGTCGAGCATGACTTTGCCGTCTTGCATGATTATGATGTGGTCTGTGTACTTGGCTGTGAGGTCGAGCCGGTGTTCGACGAGGACGACGGTTATGCCGAGGTTCCGGTTGAGCTCGCGGATGACTTCGAAGATCTTTTTGGCGCTCAGCGGGTCTAGGAAGGAGGTTGGTTCGTCGAGAACGATTATTCTTGGTTGCATGGCGAGGACAGAGGCGATGGCTACGCGTTGTTGTTGTCCGCCTGAGAGCTCGTGCGGTGGTCTTTCGCGCAAGTCATACATTCCTGTGAGTTTAAGTGCCCAGTCGACTTTTTCGCGCATTTCTTTCCGTGCAACGCCGAGGTTTTCGAGTCCGAAGGCCACGTCCTTCTCGACTGAGAGCGCAAAAAGCTGGTTTTCTGGATTTTGGAAGACGAGACCTACGTGCTTTGCCATCTCGTATATGGGGTGTTCAGCGATTTTTTTGTCTGCAACGACAATGTCCCCAGTCATTTCGCCCTGATAGAAGTGGGGAATGAGGCCGTTGAAGCATCGGCACAGGGTGGTTTTGCCGCATCCGCTGGGGCCTGTTATGAGTGTGAATTCGCCTTCTTCTATTCTGATGGAGACACCGCTGATGGACGGTTTGGTGGCGCCTGGATAAGTGTACGTGAGGTTGTTTGTTTCTATTATTGGCATGTTTGCGGTGCCTGCCCTATTTCATGCGGGCGTTCGGCTCATTTAAGAGTAGCTACTTGTTTATGGCTAGCTTTTCCTTGAGAAGCCAAAGGCACCGTTTCAAGCCGATTTCAACGTCGCCCTCGCCGTTGACGCCGGCGGCCGTTGAGTGCCCGCCGCCCATGCCGTGCAGGTACTCGCCCAATGGTTTGGCGATGTCTCTGCCCAGATGGACCTGCGTCTGGTTGTAGAATTCAAGATTGCTGCGGAGGCTGATTTCGATGGTTTTATTCTTCTCTCCAGCGACTACGCCGACGTGCGCACCGAGCTCGACGAGTGCGCGTGCGGCTGAGGCTTGGTAAGCACTCACGTGTGATAGCGCGATGATCCATTTGTCAAGTCTGAAGAGGCGCGTTCTTCTGCAGGCCTTGAGTCTGGCCACGCGTTCGGAGAAGTCCATTGGCAGGGAGAGCTGTGCAAGGTTTTCTTGTGCGTTGACTCCGGCGTCGATGAGGTCGGCGATGTTCTTGAGCGTCGTTGAGCTTGCGAGGACGAAGTGGCGCGTGTCGAAGGCTATGCCTAAGAACAGCGCTTTGGCTTCGTTGGGGCCTGGTTTGAGGTTTGCTTGTTTGTAGAAGTCGAGGACGATTTCGCAGGTTGAAGATGCGGATTCGCTGGTTATGCAGATTTTGGCTAGCTGTTCGGTTTCTGGGTGGCTTGCGTGGTGGTCGATGACAATTACGGGGGCTTTTGTGTTTTTGACGCTTGTTGCGAGGTTGTCGAGCTGCTGTATCGTGTTGGTGTCGAGTAGGATTATGGCTTGGGCTTTGTCGATGTTGGGTTGTGTTTTCACTTCTATGGGCAGGTTTTTTATGATGTGTTTTGAGAGTCGGCTTATGCCGTTCGCGGCGCCTATCTCGATTTCCAAGTCGGGCAACGATTGTTTTAGCAGGCTTGAGAATGCGTAAGCGGAGCAGATGGCGTCTGGGTCAGCGTTATGATGGCAGAGCAGGGTAACATGCTTGACGTTGGCCGTTTGAAGGAGCGAGGTTATTTCTTTGTATGACATGTTAGCTCCCTCAAGTATTGCTTGGCTGAAGTGAAAGCGGCGTTGACGGCCTCGTCGGTGATTTGTTTAACTTTGACGTTCTTGGTTGATGGTGTAAGTTCTAGGTCGACCTCGACTTTCAGGTTTACTGGCTTGGCGCCTTCGGCCTCAGCGGTTATATTGAGTGTTTCTATGTTTTTTGAGGAGACTTTTGATAAAATGTGTTTCCGTGCTGCTTCTTCTGCTTTGAGGCAGAGTTCTTCGATTTGTTCGTCAGTCAGTTTCTCCAGGCCTAGCTCTTCCACGGGTAGTCACCCAGAAAGGAGAACAGGTTGCTAGGGCTGTGGAGAAACTGGGTTAAGGTCGTGTCGAAGCTGTGTTTCTATGTCTTTCAGCTGGTTCCGTAAGCGTTCTTCTTGTTTTCCCAAGACAGTAACGCGCGTGCTGAGCAGGTCTTTCCGTTCCGTCAGCTCAGTTACCATCTTTGTTCTTTCTGTCTTAACTAGGATCGTGCCCATCGCCTTGTAGATGACTGCATCGTCCGTCATTTTTTGCAGTTCGCCCAAGGCTTGTTCAGTCTCTGATGATTCTACTTCTACTTGTTGCTTCTGCGCCAGGATTGATTGAAGCGTCTGTTGGAGCCTTTGCATTTTGACCAGACGCTCTTGAACTTGAGGCGGCAGGGATGAAACTTCGTCACTCACTTTCTATCCTTCCAACTTCACAGCAATAAGACACGCTGTTAATTAACATTTTGCGCGACGAACTGCCGAGCGCGCGCGCCCAAACACACACACAAAAGGAGAAACAAAAACCATTTTACACCGATTTAGGGACAGACATGCGCGCTAGAAATCCTTAGCCGCTTCACCTGTATTTCAAATTCACAAGTTCTTTATATTGCTTAGACTGGGAAATTAGCGGACACGTGTTTGCTAGCTACTGATATGCTGGATGAGTAGAGAATGTCAAACGATGAAAGCACTGACCTCCTACTCGGTTTGGGCTTAAGCCTTAATCAAGCAAAGGTTTACTTAGCAATACTTAAACTGGAGAGAACTACAGTTGCGCAAATAGGAAAGTTTTCAAAAGTGCGCAGGGAAGATGTGTACAGGATTTTACCGATACTTGAAACAATGGGATTAGTAGAAAGAATAATGGGCAAACCAGCCGAGATTCGAGCAACACCCATTTCCGATGCTTTAACTTTCTTAGTGACGGAAGAAAAAACGAAATCTGATGAGAGACTGTCAGGCATGAGGATTAAAGTCCAGAGGTTAGCCTCAAAAGATTGGAAGCAACCCCTGCCTGAAAAAGAAAGCATCTACGTCCTGATACCAGAAAGAAAAGCGATTCTGGCTAAGACTTCAGAACTAATCAAAAACTCGAAAAAAGAAACTTGTTTGATTGCAGACAAAGTGAGAATTTTACCCATTTTATCGCAGTTTTCAGAGGATTTCAAGACGGCAATAAAGAAAGGTGCACAGATTCGAGTGATTTTTGAAGGGGATAGCCCAGATAATTTACTTAAAGAAAAAGTGCAAAAACTCATTGATGGGGATTCTTTTCACGTCAAGTTTTATCGTAAACCCTTGAATCACTTCATAATGTCTGATGAAAAAGAAGCGATGATTACCGCTTCCAAAGAAAGCGGTTTAGGAGAAGTCCCCACTTTGTGGACAAACAACGGCAACCTTATTGGCATACTGAAAACAAGTTTTGAATCGGAATGGCAAAAGGCTAAAGATTGACTTGGCATCAAGCAAACTTTATCCAAGATGTGCAGGCGCGTCCTAAGAAATTGAGAAAGCAATTATAGCGCGCTGTTGCTGTGGCACCCCAGACACACAGGTTTATTCACTCCATAGCCCATATTATATAGTAAGAAATCATATGGAGGTTCGTTGTTGTCTTTCTCCATCCGAATCGGCAATCATGTTCACAAGAGAGCAATATTCGCCACCATGTGCATAGTAATGGTCGTCATTCTCGGCACCATTGCGGGGTTATTTAATGCGAGTAAAACTGTTCACGCTAACGTGGTGGGCTTTGGAGCTGAGATTTACTGGGATCAAGGCTGTACAAATAGAACTCTTTCGTTCGATTGGGGGTCTATTGAGCCAGGTTCAAACAAGACCTTTGCTGTCTACATTGGGAATGAAGGCGATTCATCTGCTTGTTTGTCTATGGCAACGTCAAACTGGGCTCCATCCGCAGCCTTGAGCTACATGACTCTAAACTGGAACTACTCTGGTCAAATCCTTAGCGTCGGTCAAGTGATTCCTCTGGAACTAATCCTAGCTGTCTCACCAAGTATAACAGGGATAACCCATTTCAGCTTCGACATAACCATAACCACAACAAACTAACATTCATCAGATTTCCAACGATTGCTACCTCTGCTTTGGGAAGCAATCGGGTGCCGTAGAAAGAGGGTTTTGCAGAAGACATCTACATTTTCTCAAGTGTGCTTAACGATTTGTTTGGAGCGCGCGCAAAAAGATACATTCATAGTGGTGCCGAACTGGAAAAGAAAGCCTATTTGGAGAAGATGGGCGCGCGCGTTGAGGGAGTTTACGAGAAAGGTTTTGAAGGCGCTTAGCTAGAATCGGTCCGATTTTGGTCTGGTGTAGATTTCGATCACGTAGTTGTCCGGGTCGCAGAATGATACAGCGTAGTATCCTGGCTCGAATTGGGGATGCTCTTCACATGGGAACAGCGCTCTAAACCCGTTCTTCGTCATTTCTCTCTCGATAGCGTCAACGGCTTGTTTGTCTTGAACAAAGATGGCTAGATGGTCCGCCACGACGAACTCTTCTCCAGTCGGGGTCTTTCGCTTGACCCTTGGTTCTTGCAGTTCGCCCACCCAGACCTGAAAATTCTGATTGGAGAATCCTACTCCGTCTTCAGTGTCCATGATTATCTTAAAGCCAAGCCCTCCTAACAAAGTCTTGTAGAACTTCTTCGAGTTTTTCAAAATGGAAACTTCGATTCCAACATGGCCAACAATTGCTTGAGTCTGTTTATTTGAGACCATAAGATCATGCCACGATAAAGACCAATGCGCCTTTTCACTTAAATGATTTGCATGCCATCAAAGCTCGCACTCGTATGGACATCGCGTGCACACATGCAACGCGCCAAAAAAGTGACTTCAGCACGAATGTAACCCAATCTTGTAACACAAGGCCATCAAAGAACCGCCATCTCTACTAATGCGCGCGCTATTGTGTTTCTAGAACCTCGAAAACGTTCAAGATCGAGTTTATCCATCTCAAGTACGCGTTCAACGTGGCTCGCAGGGCAACTGTGTCTTTGGCTTCAACTCTCAGGGTGAGCTGTTTTCCTTCTTCTTGCAGGGTTGTGTGTGCGCGTGCCGTGGTTGGGTTTTCTGTTTCGGGTTTCAGTGATTTGAATATTATCTCTGCTTGTTTTTCTGTGGAGAATTTGAGGCGAATTGTGGCTTTGGCCTTCATCGATTGACTCTCAAAAAGGGACACGGGGGTTTGTGGCTCAAAAAGTTTGAGCCTGTGAAAAGTCGGAACGGTCAGTCTTCTGCTTCGTCATCGGCTTCTTCAGCCTGTTCTTCTTCCTCTTCCGCTTCCTCTTCTTCTGGCTCTTCTTCGACTTGTTCTGTTTCTACTTCGGTCTGCTCTTGTTCTTGCGGGGTTGGTGCTTCGGTGGTTTTTGCTGCTTCTTCTACGGGTATTGCGTGGGCTGAGCGTTTTGCGACTGCGCCGAGTTTGGTTGTTGGTGTGTATGCGCCGCCTGTGAAGGTGAAGCCGCATTTTTTGCAGAGCCAGACGCCGACGCTTTTTCTCTTGACCCTTGTGAAGCCGCAGCTGGGGCATTTGTGGCGTATTTTCATGCCTTCCATTACTTTGACGTAGCGTTTTCGTACTGTTACGCCGTAGCGGGGTCCGAAGCCGCGTGAGGGTCCGACTTTCTTCATCTTGGGCATTAGGGGTCCTACCAGTTGAGTTTCTTGCGTAGTTCTTTAGCCTTTTCTCTCGCTATGTTTGCCGCTTCGAACACTTGTGCTGGTTCGAAGTATCCGCTTCCGCCTTTCTGGATGGCGCATATGTTGTCGTCTTCGTCTATGGCGAAGCTGATTCTTGCATCCATTACTTGTTCTTCTTCGACCCACGGGTCGACGACGAGCTTGTTGCCTATTTTCGCGCATGTCACGGTGATCGGGTGTTTTCTCAGTGGGAGTGGTTCGTAGCCGCTCTTGATTTTGACTTCGCCCTCTTCGATTTCGTACTTGTTCATCTTGGTGTTGACGAGCGCGGACACTGCTGCGAGTGCTGCGGCGTCGATTAGGTTGCCGTCGTAGTTGAGGACGTAAATGTCGATGAACACGACGAAGACTTTTTTGCCTGGTTCGATGACGAGCTTTTCCGTATCGATCATTTTTGATTCTCTGATTCCTCGGTCTACTATGCGTGCGAGTTCGATGCTGTTCTCGTCTGGTGGGCCGGGTTCGTAGTTTGGTGATGCGAAGGGCACGAGTTCGGCGTTTACGGTCATGACGCCTTCGTTGGGTGTGTCTGGGAAGGGTTCGCCCATTTCGACTTTTATGCCGACTACGATTTCGGTTTTGCCGAGCAGCACGCGGGCCGAGCCTTCAGCGCGTTCGATCAAGCCTTGCTCGATTTTGAGTTCGCGGTATTCGAGTGGGCCTCTGCCGTCGAGACGGTTTCCCTTCTCGATCAGCTGTTCAATCTGCTTCTGTTTTACTTTGGTGATTACTGACATTATTCTTCAGCCTCCTCTTCTTCCTTGGTTTCTGTTTCTACTTCTCCTTTGACGGTTAGGTACTTGGTTTTCAAGGCTTCCTTCTGCAGTACGTAGACGGTTTTGCATCCTTCCAGGGCCATGTTCACGGCTTTCTCGAATTCTTCGTGTGTCAGTATGCCGTCCATCTGCAGCAGCGTTATAGCGTTAAGGTTGGGCATCAGGGCGACGGGTACGTCGGCTGAGCCTAGTTTGTCTTCTGTGTCGAACAGGTCGAGGACGACGGTGTTTTCGATTTTGCCCGCTGCGCACGCGACGACCAAGTCGCGCATGGGTATGCCCGAGTCTGCGAGGGCCAGTGCGGCCGCTGTGATGCTTGCGCATCTTGTTCCGCCGTCAGCCTGCAGGACTTCGATGATGATATCTATCATCGTACGCGGGTAGTATTCCACGAATACGGCGGGTTCGAGTGATTCTCTGATCACTTTCGATAGCTCGATTTCTCTGCGTGAGGGTGCGGGGCTTTTGCGTTCTTGGACGCTGAAGCTTGCCATGTGGTAGCGGCACTTGAGTACCGTGCGGTCTTGGAGTGCCAGGTGTTTGGGGTGGACTTCTCGTGGGCCGTACACTGCGGCTACGATCTTGTTCTTTCCCCATTCTATGTACGCTGAACCGTTGGCGTTTGAGATTACGCCTACTTCCATTTTTACGGGTCTAAGCTCATCGGGTTTTCTGCCGTCGAGTCTTAAGCCTTTTTTGTCGATTAGTTTTTCTGGTTTTTCGTTCACTCTGTTGTTCCTCCTCTTTTGCTTTTTTCTTCTTTTAACATCTGGGTTATGCGATCTGTTAGGCCGGTTGTGTGGGATTCTGCCTCGATTTTCTGGAGGGCCATCATCGCAAGTTGTTCGTCTTCAAGGGTTTTTCCCGTTATGAGTACGACGCCGTTTACGCCGAGGATTATGTTGCAGCCTGTTTCCTGTTTTATCGTGCTTATCATTGAGCCTTTTCTGCCGATGATCCTGGGCACCTTCGTCGGCGTGACCTTTAGGATCTGGCCGCGCGTGATTTTTCCGAGTCCTGGTTCGGCCACGGTTAGTTGCGGGTCGTGTGTGCGGTCGTAGGAGACTATTTTTGCTACCACCAGGTCTCCGGCGTCGAGGACTTGGGGCAGGTCATCTTTCTGGGGTTTGAACGGTCTGCTGAGTACGTCTGAGGCTCTGAGCAGGGCCGGGTAGGGCGAGTTTATGTCGACCATCCAGCCGTTGAACCCGACTTCTGTTATTGTTCCGATGACTATGTCTCCCATTCGGGGAATGTAGAAGCTTTTGAGAGCTACTACGTCTACTTTTTTGGTTTCGTACTCTACGATTCCGACTCTTGAAGCGAAGATCTTGTCTTTTTCTTTGTACGTGTTGTCTCCAGCGATGTAGTCGCCTTCGGCGATAAGGTCGCCGGGTACTACAAGCTGTCTTTTTTCTAGAAGTATTGGCACATTTTTCACCTCATCTTTACTGGTTAGAAAACTTAGGGGTTGAGTTTGGTTTCGCCCTGTCCTTTAGTTACTTCGCCGAGTTTGTCGAGGAACGGGGCGTAGCTGCCTGCGGGCATTTCGAGTACACCGTACCATGAACCGTCGTTGCGCCATTCTTCACGCTTGATCGTGCCGAACCCTTTGATCGCGCCGTACGCACGGACCGAATACGTTGCCGGGATCGTTACGCCTACGGTGATCTGTTCCATCTTCAGAGGCAAGATTGTTCTGAGCAGTTTGACGATGTCTTTGGCTTGTTCTTCCACGGGTTTGAACGGGTCGATCGGGTAGCGGATTTGTTCCATGGCGTTTTCTACGCGTGTCGGCGGATGCGGCAGGTTGGTTCTTGGGTCGACGCTCTGGCGTGATATGAAGTCAATAATCTGTTTACGTTTGTCTTCGACCATTTTTCTGCGCTGCTCGGTTGTGAGCTGTAGTGTGCCTTTGCTGAGTATTGTTTCAGCTATTTTCAAGGCGTCTAGTGTGCCGAAGGCTTTTTGGAGGCTTTCTTGGGGTGGTTTGGTGCCTTTGTTGGCGTCTGAGAATATGATCTCTCCACCTAGTACTTCGCGTACGCTGGTGGTTTTGCCCATTCGGTACTGCAAAGCCTTTTCGGGTTTGCAGAGAATTTCGAAGTGTTCGTTATTTACTGTCATGCGCGCGACGGTGTACTTATCGCTCATCAGATTTTCACTTGCCCACGCCGAGCTCCTTCAGTATGGCATCGGTTTTTTCGTCGGTTAGGAACTCCATTTTCTTCGTGTCAGCGGGTATGACGCAGACTTTGATGCGCGACGGCAACTGGCGGGCTTCGAGGGCTTTGGCGAGGCATTTGACGACGAGTTTGGTGGCGTCTTTGAGGTTCATTTCTTCTTTGTATTCGTCTTTTAGTATGTTGAAGACTGTTTCTCTTCCTGCGCCTTCCGTGCGGGCTTTGTAGCCTCTGTAGGTTCCGCTTGGGTGGGTTCCGAACACGCGGCTGCCGGTCTTGTCGACTCCGGCGAAAATCATGCTTACGCCGAACGGCCGGACTCCTGCGTGTTGAGTGTACATCTGTTTGATGTCGCATATGCGTTTGGTTACGACTTCGACGTCTATGGGTTCGTCGTACGTTAGCTTGTTGCTCTGAGCGTAGATGCGTGCTTGGTCTATCAGAATACGAGCGTCTGAGCTTAGGCCCACGATGGCTGCGCCAACGTGGTCGTCTATTTTGAAGATTTTCCATGAGTATTCGGATTCTTCAAGCGGGTCAATCGTCTCTTCTGCTCCCATGATAACTCCCTCGGAGCAGTGTATCGCAAGTATCGTGGCTCCACGATTGACCAGTTCCATTGCGTATTCTACTTGAAAAAGCCGACCGTCAGGTGAGAAAACCGTAATGGCACGATCGTAAGCGCCTGGTGCTGCAAACACAGACATTCATTTCATCCTCACAGTGTCTTCTAACCTTTTGCATGTCACATACGACAACTAAACTAAAAACCTTTCCTATATAAAACCCGCTTTCAGTGTGAGTTGCAACTGAACGAATACAGAACGAAACGCACGCATCTTAGAAGGCAGAAGGCGTTTTGAAGAAATAATGATTTGCCACTAGTGCACATTGCGTAGAGCGAATGCAGATATATGTGCACAATCGTCACTATAGAAGCTGTGAGTGGTTGATGCAGACCGGAGAGAGCAAGGGAAAGGCAAGGACAAAGGGGCTGTTTGCCAGCGAATCGGACCGGATGGCGTCTTCTCTGCAAGGAGAGATACTTGGTTGTACCAACAACACGCAAGAAGATTGTCTGAAGCGCCTTGTTTTTGGAACGAACAAAGTGTATGCGCCAGGCATTATGAAAGTCAAAAGAGGCTTTTACCTGTTCTTGATAAACTTGGATTCAGATAAGACATATGGAGTCTTCAGGGCTATATCCAATGCAGGATTGAATCTAGACCCTGAAGCTTGGGGTGGAAGATACCCGTATCAGGTAAGAATCGAGCCAGTTCATGACATCGTCTGTTTGAACGATGCTCACAAGCTTTTGAAAAGACTTGGGATACAACGTGCAGCTCCGATCGGAAAAAAAGCCATGCTTAAGCTTCTGGAGCTGTACCGACCTGAGAGTTCAACCATGACTGAATGGTTTGATTTCCTACTCAATGCTGAAAG
This sequence comes from Candidatus Bathyarchaeota archaeon, assembly GCA_963769845.1. GTDB lineage: Archaea > Thermoproteota > Bathyarchaeia > Bathyarchaeales > Bathycorpusculaceae > JBGQMW01. The sequence goes on from CAVYNL010000018.1 coordinate 55,237, forward strand.
CAAGACTGGGGCCAACACAAACCCGAAAGAGTGCAGAAACTGGTCGCTGTTAGGCGAAGTTGGCAAAATTGAAGATTCAAAGGAAGAAATACCTCAGCTAGAGGCCACGACGCTCTGGGACTTTTCCAGACAAAGTTACGGCAAAACGCCCAAGGGAGACAACAAGTATCCTGGCGTGACTCCTGCTCAGATAATATGGAATCTCGTCTGGAGATACACCGACCCTGGAGACCTTGTTGTTGATCCAATGTGCGGAAGCGGGACCACAATCGACGTGTGCAAAGAAGAAGGACGAAGAGTAATTGGCTATGACATCAAGCCTACCAGACCCGACATAATCCAAAACGATGCCCGCAAAATACCTCAACCAGACAGCAACGTAGACCTTATCTTTGTAGACTCTCCCTATGGAGACAACATCAGATACAACGATCATCCAGACTGTATTGGCAAAATCTCCAGCGAAACAGAACAGTTCTATGACGAGCTAGAAAAGGTCATAGGGGAATGCTATCGCACACTGAAAAAGGGGAAAGTCTTGGGATGGCTAATTGGCGATCAATGGGTAAAGAACAGGTTCACTCCTGTCGGCTTTAGACTTTATGAGCGATTGGACAAGTACTTCGAGACAGTTGAGATCATATGTGTAACACGACGAGGACAGTCATCAAACACAAGTCTATGGTACAATCGCGCGAGACGACTCAACTTCTATCTTCGAGGCTTTAAGTACTTGTTCATTATGCGCAAACCAGACGAAGCTTCTCCCAAGAACAAGGAAAGGAAGATACGGTGGAACTACTACGAAAGACGAAAAACAAGCGAGGGTAGAAATTGAGCGAACACAAAGAGATCATATATGACATTATCCGCAAGATCAGCGAAGGCAGCATGCAGCCAGGCAAAGCATGGAACATTATTCAAGAACGAAAAAGCAAGTACATCGAGACCTGCAGAAAAGTGCATCCCAATAAGGACGCAGAGCAGTCATGGCACGTTTTCATCGGAAACCAATTCCAAAACTTGGTCTACGCAATTCTCAAAGGTTACTTTGCCAACCTAAAGAAGCATGACAAGGTCTTTCAGAATCTCCAAATTCTCAAAGAGAGCGAACTGAGTAAGAATGACGTTGTTGAGCGCAAGCTTGCGATAAAATACGGAGAATGTTTGCTTCTTCCTGATACTGACATGGTTATTGTCAATTATACGCTTGAAGATCCGTGGAAATCTGAAGTTCTTGCCATCGTCTCGTGCAAGACTAGCCTGCGAGAACGCATAGCACAAGCATGCTATTGGAAACTGAAATTGGTCTCATGCGACACTACAAAAAATGTGAAAGTCTTCCTAGCCACAACAGACAACGACAACGACTTTGCTCTTCAAGAGAACAACAAAGGAAGGGTCAAAGGCAAGAGCAGGAACAGGATCATTGCTGAGTATGAACTTGACGGCATCTATATTATGAGAGAGGATTTTATGAAGGCGTGGGAAAGTCAGAAAGTGAAACAGTATGAAGGCATCTTCGATGACCTTCAAAAAATCTTCTCAAATAGGTAGGCAAAGATCCTTCGTTATGATCATGTAGAAATCGAGTTCGCTATTGTTTTATATGCAGTAAGGGTAATTACAGGAAATTAATGGCCAACGCTCAACTCAAATCTGAGCTCACGCTCTTTGACGTGACGAACCTTGTCGTCGGTTCTATTATAGGGGCGGACATCTATGTGGCTTCTGCGTTCGGCGCTGGTCTTCTCGGGCCTTTCTCGCTCGTTGTTTGGGTTGTAGGCGGCGTCATCGCCATCGTAATCGCCCTTTGCTTCGCCCAGTGTGCGGCTTTGTTGCCTAAAGTCGGCGGGCCTTATGCTTATGCGCATGAGGCTTGGGGGCCGTTCGCGGGTTTCGTCGTCGGCTGGTCGCTATGGCTCGCAGAGTGGATGTCGCTGGCCGTTTTTCCCGTCGCGTTCACGCAGTACCTCATGTTCTTCTTTCCAAACCTCACCCTGCCAGTGCAGATCGCCGTGAAAACGTTGTTCGTCCTGTTCCTGATACTCACAAACATAGTCGGAGTCAAAGCAGCTGGAAGAACGAACGATGTGCTCACCCTAGTCAAGCTTGCTCCACTCATCTTCTTCGCGCTAGCAGGCATAGTCTACATCGCCCTGAACGCGCCCACGGCAGCGGGCAATTTCTCACCCTTCCTGCCCCTCGGCCTGGGCAGCTTCGGCTCCGCGCTCGTGCTTATCTTCTGGGCTTACGCCGGCTTCGAGATCAGCACGATCCCCGCGGAGGAAATACGCGAACCCTCCAAGACCATCCCCAAAGCCATCGTCATCGGAATATCGATCGTAACCATATTTTACCTCGTCACGAACATCGTCCTCTTCGCCGTAAGACCTTACACCCAGCTCCAGTTCGACAAGGCACCGTTGGCAATGGCAACCAATAACATCCTCGCCCAAACACCACTCTTGGCACTCGTCGGCGGACTCATCGTCGGCATAGGCGCCCTCATCAGTGTCGCCGGTTCAGACGAGTCAGGAATGATCGGCACCTCACGGCTCGGCTATGCACTAGCGGCCGATGGCCTCTTCCCCAGAGCCTTCGCAAGAATCCATCCCCGCTTCAAAACCCCGTACCTGGGCATCATCATCCAAGCAGCCACCGCACTCGCAGCAGCAATCACAGCAACCTTCTACGCCGACGGCCTCAGCACGCTCATAGCCACAAGCGTGTTCTTCATGGCCATCGCTTACGTCGCCACGAGCGCCAGCACCTACACCCTCCGCCAAAATCACCAAGCCCAATTCCACCTCAAGGGCGGACTAGTCATCCCGGCTCTCGGAGCGGCCTTCAGCATCTACCTCATCTCCCAATGCAGCCTAACACAAATCGGCCTAGGCATATTACTCCTAGCAGTGGGCGTACCCATCTACATTAAGTACACACCCAAAAAAGAAGTAGGCGAACTCAAACGAGCCCTCATCAACAGAGAAAACATCCTCAAACGCGCATACGACACAGAACACTTATTCCTCGCACACCTGCTACGACACATAAAAAAACTCTACAGAAAGACCAGACAAAAGAAGTAACCATGATTCTGCCGACTCATCCCAGTTTGAGATATTGCAGTCGCTGTCTAGCAGAGGTGCCTCTAATAACACCAATCCTCAGACATCACTAGCTGGACAGGTCCCACTGAAATCTCCAAAAAAGGGGTCTTTGCAAGTTAGTCTTTCGCCTTTTTGGATCAACCATTGAATCCTCTGAGGATTTCATAGTTATTCCTAATGCTTTCATGCAGGACCTTAACGGGTCTTTCCTGGACTTCGCCATCTCTCAGCCACGCCTCGGTCTCATCAATATTATAACCCAAGATTAAAGATTGCCTCAGTGCGCACAGAGCTGCGGATTTATATGTCTATTCGATCACAATAGAAGGTGTAGCGTCACTCGAATTTGTTTGGTATTGATTGCTGAGGTAGAGGTGACAGAGCATGAGCAAGAGAAGTAAACCCGCCGGAAAAATGATTGACAGACAAAAAGGGCATCAGACGAGAAGAGCCCGTGGCGGAAAGAAACAGAAAAGAAGATAAAAGAGCACCAGGCCCAGCGCGTAAAGCGAGACCGATTGGCTTCTTCGAACCCCACCGAAGCTACCAAAGCCGTTCTGCCAAGAAACTCGCCCAGCACAAGCCTTCCCGATCCATGTTTTTTGCCAGAACCCTCCAGCAGTTTTTTCCGGGTCTAGGTGTCATCTTCACAGCATCATCAAACGGAAATTCATAATAACCCTCGACCCTCAAGAGACCACAAGACGTGACCTAACATGGGCTCAAAAGTTGCCATAGCCGAATTCAAGAGCGATGTCTGCAAATCCTTCGAAAACGCGCTCGAACTCATAGGAAAAGTCAGCGATCTGAACACTTCTAAACGCTCTGTCGTCATCAAAGTGGGCGTTTTCGACCACACAGCAGAGAACCACTCGAGCGTCAGCGTGGTTGACGCCATAATCAAAAGTTTCAACAAAGCCCCAAGAATCTACTTGGCCGAGTCAGACAACTATCGTGGAAATGGCACAGAACGATTGCAGGTCTGGAAGGAGCTTTTCACTGACCGAGTCGTACCCTTCAACCTCTCAGAAGACCCCGACACCAAGAAAGTCAAAGTCGCAGACGAAGAGATGCAGCTTTCTCACATTCTGTTCAAACCCAACGTCTTCGTCAGCACACACATCCTCCGGACTTTCGAGAGGGGAACCATCCTCAAGAATCTCTTCGGCCTCGTGCCACGAATCAGCAAAGCACCGCTCCACAGGAAACTCGACACTCTCCTGCCAGACATCTACGAAGCAATAGACGGAATAGACCTGGCCGTCATAGACGGTACTTACCTTTACAGGGGCGCAGGAGCCAACCCGCACGCAACAAAGGACGCCTCCAAGTACAGAGTGAAAATGAACACCCTAATAGTCGGCAGAGACGCAATCGCCGTGGAGACAGTCGGAGCAACACTCGCAGGCTTGACCCCGGACAAAATGCCCATACTGAAAGAAGCAGTCAAGAGACGTCTCGGAGAAGGTAACATCGATAATATCGAAATCGTCGGAAGCTCCCTGGAAAAAGTCAAAGAAAAGTTCTCCGCCGCAGCAAGCCGTCTAAAATAGGAACAAAACGAATCAGATTCAACATTTGATAAGACTGGCGCTGCGTGTATCTTTATAAGCCATGCTAAACATATATATATGAGGAAAGGCGTGCCCATCGACTTTCTGAAGACTGTTAGCCTTAGAAACGGCCTGCTTTTTCTAAGAGGTAGTATAGGATATTAAGAATAAGAAAGGTTTACGATACAAATCGTAACAAGCTTGAAATCATCGCAGAGATTCTGAGACAGATACGCATACCGACGGGCAAGACGAACATCATGTCCCGCTGCAACATGAACACCGCCCAATCAGACGGATACTTGAAGCTCATGAGGACAAGCGACCTCATCCGGATGGACGCGATAGCGGGGAGAATAACGTACCAGAGAACAGAGATTGGTCTACAGTTTCTGGACCTTTACAACAAGATGGCTCTACTTCTTGACCACGACGTCGCTGCACCGTCCTTAATGTTGGGACGTTAGACTCGGAAAGAAAGCGCATTATGTAGCACCAGATGTGCACGTCAGTTTGGGATTAGCCTGTGAGGAATGATTAATGAGAATAGTGGAAGGATGGAGAAGAATAGACAACCAGCGAGGATACATAAACGTCACAACAGGCCAGAACCTAGTTGTCAAGAAGAAGCAGTACGGGGAACACTTCTCAGTGCGACTGTTTCCGGAGATGAAGAATGATGATAATGAAGGAAGGAGAGTATCCCCTGAATTTCCAACCGAATCAAAAGCAGAAGCATTTGCAATGGACTGGATGAACAAGCATCCGAAAGGAGCCGACTGAATCTTCATTCGGATTTGCTCAGACCTCACTTTCCTGAAGAGTCTATGATGCTGCATCTTTGGAACGATTCTGAGTTCCTAATTCAGCACACTCAGAAATCGCGGTAGTCAATTGCTTTCTGGACAGCTTGATTCTGAATCTGCAGGAGGTCTCATTTTTCCTTTTTCAACGCATAGATGACCCAAGGCGCAATCCTTGTTTCATTGACCCACTTGTACGGCTCGCTGTCTCTTCCCAAGGGTCTGTAGGTCTCGAGTAGTTCTAGTCTAGCCTTCTTGAAGGTCTCTCGATAGTACTCGTCCGTCCAGACGACATCCTCCACCGGCCTTTTGTCCTCTATGTCTGTTTGAATTATCCTCACTTTGTCCCCGCTTTTTGCGTGTTTGTTCTCCGGAAAATCCTTGGTAGAAAACGACGCCCACTCATGCGTGTATATTTCAGGAGATGAGACTACGTTAACTATCCTTCCTTCATTCTTCAGGAGGCGCCCAAGCTCTCTGAAATTCCGAACCTTCTTCTCCATCGTCGGTATGTTATCAAACGTAAACACAGAAAGCGCAAGGTCGCAGGCATCAGCCTCAAACTGGCTCAAGTCACCTTCCTCGATAAGACGATAATCCCCTTCAGGATCCATTTGCCTTGCCTTCTTCAGCATGTCCTCCGAAATATCTACACCAACAGAATGAAACCCAAGCCTTCGCAAAAACCTTGTAGAACGGCCCGCACCACACCCAAAATCTATCGCTATTCTTCCCCTAACGTGCCCAAATACGACCTCAGGCAAATCCCTGTAAGCCAAATAGTACGTGCCAGGAAACTCCAGCTTGGCATAGGCCTCAGCACGCTTTGCATCCTCATAAGAATTGAAAAAGCCCATAACTACCTCCCCTCCTACTACGTATTTCCTCATTGAACGAGCACTACTGGCTTGTGTCGTCTAAAATCTGGCTTGGCGGACTCTAGTTTGATTGCCACTGTTCTCTGAAGAAAATCTCTGAAGGCTCTTTCCTCGGTCTCGCAGCAGGCTTCTCATCAGGCACGCCGATGGGCAACAGCGCAACGATTTTCATCTTTGCAGGAATCTTGAGCAGACGCTTAATCGCATCCTCATCGAAGGCACCTATCCAACACGTGCCATAGCCCAGAGCCGTGGCCGCCAAGACCATGTGCTCCAACGCTATCATCGTGTCCTTCTCATACCATCTCGCAGAAACCTCCGGCACGCCTACCGCTACGACAATAACAGCAGCGTCACCAAGGAACGACTGATCGTCAGCCGCACGTGCTACAGCTTTCTTTTTGTCCGCATCCTGAACCAGCACGAAGCGCCACGGCTGACGATTGCCAGCAGAAGGCGCCAGACGAGCAGCCTCAAGAATCATCCCCAACTTCTCATCAGGAATAGGGTCAGACTTGAATTCTCGAACGCTTCTCCGAACTTTTATGACTTCAAAAACATCCATTCTCGATCCCCATCCTTCGAACCTCTTCTTCTGTCAGAGCTTATTACCTTTTCTCGGCAATGACCCCTCATGCCTGCGCATCGGCGTGTTCACCTATCTCAACCTTTCCGAAAAACATTCGGGCTTGAACATCTCATCAGAACCATGTAGAAAATACAATCCTTGCGTGCAGAATCATTATAAGTATGACGTATGGCATATTTCTATACAAAGGGAAAGAAAACATGCAAACAAAAAGAGCCCTCCTCGCCATCATGCTGGCGATACTGGTCATCGCCGCTGCTTTCGTGGGAACCCGAATCTGGACAAGCCTGAACAGCAAGGCAACGCTGTCCAATTATCCGGAAATCACCGAATACAACGGGCAGAAGCTCAGCTCGATAAACGATTTTCATGAAAATTCGATAAAGGGCCCTCAGACCATAAACATAAGCACCTACAGACTCACCATAACAGGACTCGTCAAGAACGAGACCGCCTACACGTACGACGAGGTCATAAACAACCACACACACTACCAGAAAGTAGTAACACTTCATTGCGTAGAAGGCTGGGAAGTAACCATCCTATGGGAAGGCGTACGCGTAAAAGACCTCCTCGAAGAAGCCGGATACAACCAGACCGCCCAAGTCCTCATATTCTACGCCCAAGACGGATACACAACCAGCCTACCCCTCTCATACATAATCAACAACAACATAATGATAGCCTACAAAATGAACGGCGTCACCCTCCCACCAGAGAGAGGCTTCCCCTTCCAACTAGTAGCCGAAAGCAAGTACGGGTACAAATGGATAAAATGGATAACAGGAATCGAAGTGTCCAACGACACCAACTATCGAGGTTACTGGGAAGGCTACGGATACGACAACAACGCCGACCTCCCGTAACACACAGACTGAACTACGATCATGCCAAGACCGACTTTGCCTCTTGCTGTAAGAACAAGCCCACTTGGAATTTTCATGAGCAATTGCAGATGCGAAAAGATCATAGCGCGCGCAGGGCTTGGTGCACGTCTGACGCGCGAAGCAGGACCTGCGAGCCTGCTCAGAATTCTCTTTCATCGTATACCGTGTTATCCACGACTTTGATCCATCGGGTGGTAAGAATCTGGTTGAAATCCTCGCTCGCGGGGTCAAGGTCAGTGGCCACCAGATGCCAATGGTCGTTTATGGTGGCGAATGTCGTGTCCATAATCACAAACTTGGGAGTATAAGCGAAAATCTGCCTTCCAATCTCTGAGAGTTTGTCCAACGCGTGCTCATAAGCCTTCTGAGGTATCGTGTGCTCGTGCGGCCGATAGACTATCATTATCCTTTCTTTGTGTCCCTTCACTGTTTTTGTCCTCAGTACGATGAAAGACTTGTCTTCATAGTACTTCTTCTCCCTTTCCAAGTCCAAGTTACACAAGGGACAACTCGAAGCCTTCAATTCCAGTTCACCGCTCATCACTCATTTCTCTTGTCTTATTCATATCTGTAACGGCGTAAAGTTCGTGCGTCTGCGACATTCTCATCATCTATTATCGGCTGAGCAAGGCTGGCTGCTGATCAGCAGGTTTTGCAGCGGTCTCTTTACGAATAACGACGTACGGAGCCTTCTTCCTGAAATAGACCGTTGCTGCCGCAAGAATCACTGTCGTCACTCCGAGAGCATACATCAGATATCTAGTAACGCTCAACTCTCCCGTTGATGCATTAAACTTCTCTTCTACATAGGCAAAGTGCTCCTGCAAAGAATCAAAGCTGGATTTCAACGAGCTATAGTTCGCCTCCAAGGAGGCATAAGTGGAGTTGAGCAGGTCAAATGCAGTTCTTGTTGTGTCATAATCAGTTACAAGCGAGTTGAACGTATTGTTCATCGTGGTATAGTTTGCCAGAAGTTGACCATATAACGTCTGCAATGCAGTATAGTTTGCCAAAAGCTCATCGTAACGATTCGAGAGTTCCTCATATGTGACTGCGAGGACGCGTGTTCCGTAAAAATCCGTCTTGCCAAAGCCCTTATCGGTTGAGGCTTCAATGACATAGTGAACTTGTCCAGTTGTGGTCTGCGGCAGGACAAAACTGATCTGCCTAGTAATGTTCTTGTCTTGCGCCAGACTGTAAGAGGTTATCTGTTCCTGGCCAAACGCGACCCACTCCTGCCCCGTAAACCCTGAAATCCCAAGCGTGAAGTTGAAAATGCTCACGTCAATGTATGCGCCGATCGTTAAATTACACTTGATAGGGTCCAGTGGATGAGCCTCCAACGGAAACTCGATCGACCCGAACAGGACACCGAAAGTGAACGAAACAGTGCCGAACTGTGACGCTCTTGCAGCTGGACTTAAACCCAACGCCAACATCATCAAAAACACCAAAACTGAAATTCTGGCCTTCAACAAAGACACCATACCAATCTTGGTCTGCCTACATATTTATCGTTAACTAACACAAAAAACGCTCACCCAAAAAATGCACATGCGCGCGCTTGTCCCGACACAACTCGCAGACTGAATATGCGAACTGTCCGTTCCATCCCCCGCGAAGTACAACGCAAGATTTTTAGGCGTTGAGCCACTATGTATAGTGAACCATCCTCGCATGATGAGTGAAAAGGTGAAGCAGAATGAAGGGTGCACTTGTGTTCCTCGCAGTTTTCTTCGTGTTCCTGCTGGCAACCCTAGCCTACTCGGACTTGCCGCCAGGAAGACAGATCTACAACACCCTGAACGTCCCAGCAACAGACTACCTTGTCCTCGGCATAGCCGCAACCACTCTCATAGTCGCAGTGTTCAACGGCATCGTCTACGGCATAATCGCCTGGCTAGTCTACACTGTGGCGGAAAGAGCGACAAGAAAGAAAACACAAAAGCAACAGAAAAGCCAGTAGCGGACACGGGTATTTATCAAGCATAAGCGCGCGCATTAAGGTTTGTTACAGTCTGTTGTTTCCCGTGTCACGATCTAAAGTCAGTATTGTTGCAGTTTTGTGCGCGCGCTAATTTTCCGATTGTCTTTGGTTTTGTATGCCTATACGTAAGCGAGTGTGTGCTTTCGATTCCGAATTTCAAAGCTTATTAATCTAAGCAATTAATTCGTAATCATTTAATCTATCAAACGCAGACTAAGAAGACATTATTCGATAGTCTGTATATCATGTTTCAGGTTGGGTGAGGAATCGGTGGTTTGAATGACAGAATCTATCGTTGAGTCTTCTACAAAAACAGTTCTAAGTGTAGCCAAGGCAGAAGCAATTAGAGTTTTGCACGTTGATGATGACCAGGTATTTCTGAAGGTTGCGAAACAATGCCTAGATACACAAGGCGAATTTGAAGTAGACACTGCATCTTCAGTCAATGAAGCCTTAGAAAAAGTGAAGGAAACAGATTATGACGTTGTTGTTTCTGATTATCAAATGCCAGGCAAAGATGGTCTTGAATTTTTGAAAGAACTACGAGAAAACGGAAACACCGTTCCATTCATTGTTTTCACTGGAAAAGGCAGAGAAGAAATAGCCGTGAAAGCACTGAACCTGGGTGCTTCGACGGATACTTCAACAAACAAGGTCAACCAGAAACAGTCTATGGTGAATTGGCACATGGCATAAGCCAAGCCGTAGAAAGGAAAAGAGCCAGTGAAGCACTGCATGAAAGCGAGAGCAAGTCCAGAACATTGCTTGAAAACCTTCCCCAAAAAATCTTCTTCAAGGATAAGAATTCGGTTTACATATCTTGCAACGAGAACTACGCTCGGGATCTAAAAATCAAGTCCGATGAGATTGCAGGCAGGACAGATCATGATTTCTATCCTAAAGAATTAGCTGAAAAATACCAAGCAGATGACAAAAGGATTATGAAATCAGGGAACACAAAAGATATAGAAGAGGAGTATGCCCACGATGGACAAAAAGCATTTGTGCACACGGTCAAGACACCCGTCAAAGATGAAAAGGGCAATGTTGTTGGCATACTAGGCATTTTCTGGGACATCACTGAACGCAAGAAAGCAGAAGAAGAGTTGCTTGCTTCTGAGGCGAAGTGGCGGTCGATTGCGGAGAATTCTCCTGACCATATTATACTGTTGGATAGAGATGCTAAAATCCTGTATATCAACCACACTGTTCCAGATTTAACTACTGAAAAGGTGCTTGGAAAATCAAAGTATGACTTTGTTCCATCCGAGTTTCGTAAGGTTGCGGCTGATTGCATTGAAAACGTTTCAGAAACGGGTAAACCAAGTTCATACGTTACTGAATACCGTACAAAAGAGGGAGAAATCCGCTACTTTGACGTAAGGGTAGCACCAATACTCCAATCAGGCAAAGTGGTTGGCTTAATAAGCAATTCTACAGACATCACTGAACGCAAAAAGATGGAAGAGGAGATCAAGAGTCTGGCGAGGTTTCCTTCTGAGAATCCGAACCCTGTGCTCAGAATAAGTCAAGACTCCCGCATGCTCTTCGCAAACGACGCTGGAAAAGCACTTCTGAAGAAGCTGAACTGCGAAGTAGGCGGTTCGGTTCCGACTTTCCTGAAGAACTTAACTGTGGAAACCTTGAAGAGCAAATCTCGGAGAAGCGAGGAGTCCGAGATCGAAGGACGCAATTACGGGTTCCACGCGACGCCGATCATTGACAGGGGATACGTGAACGTTTATGTAATAGACATCACTGAACGCAGAAAGGCGCAGGACATTCTGAAAGAGTCAGAAGCAAAATACCGAATTCTAGTCGAGCAATCATTGCAGGGAATAGTGATCGCGCAGGGCGTTCCTCCGCGTTTGGTTTTTGCTAACCCTGCCATGGTCAGAATTTCAGGGTACACTTCAGAAGAACTTGCCTCTGTTCCAATGGAACGTCTGATACACCCTGACGATAGAGCCGCTTTCTTCAGTCGCCTGAAGGAACGCTTCGAAGGGAAACCGACGTCGTCGCCAAATGAATATCGAGCGATCCGGAAAGATGGCAAAACGACCTGGATAGCCATATCTGCAAGTCGAATCGAATACGATGGCCAACCAGCCGTACAAGCAACCTTCATAGAAATCACCGACCGCAAACAAGCCACAGAAAAGGCTGAGAGAGCTTCCGAGGAATGGAAAAAGACTTTTGACGCCATTTCTGATTTTATGTTTATTTTAGACACTGATTTCAGGTTTGTTAAAGTCAACAAGGCAATATGCGATGCTCTGAAGAAAGAACCAAGTGAGCTGATAGGCAAACGTTGTTTTGAAGTTTTGCATGGCACAGACAAACCCTGGCCCAATTGTCCCTACAAAGAGACATTCGTCACAAAAAAGGCAACAACAGAAGAAGTAAACGATCCCAATTTTGGCTTTCCACTTTTGGTTACTGTCTCGCCGATTTTTGATGATAAAGGTGAATTCCTTGGCGTCGTACATATTGCCAAAGACATCACAAAACTGAAAGACACTGAAGAGCATTTGAAAAAAGTGAACAAGACACTCGAGGTGATGAATGAGAAGCTACATGTCGTAGGCGGCCTGACGAGGCATGACGTGCGAAATAAGCTTTCCGCAGTGACTGGAAACGCCTATCTGCTGAGGCGAAAGCTGGCTGACAATCCTGAAGCATTGGGACAGTTGGCCGACATAGAAGCAGCGGTTCGGCTGGTGGAAAGGATTTTTGAGTTTGCAGGAACCTACGAGAAGCTGGGTGTCGAACAGCTAGCCAGCATCGATGTTAGTAGAGCTGTTGACGAGGCCAAGTCTCTCGTCTTAGACTTGGAGAATGTGAGAATAGTGAACAAGTGCGGCGGGTTAACCGTTTTGGCTGACTCATTGTTGACACAACTCTTCTACAATCTAATCGAAAACTCGTTGAAGCACGGCGAAAAAACCCGACAAATCAAAATATACTACAAGACGCCGAGCGCCGACCAGCTTGAACTAGTCTACGAAGACGATGGCGTGGGCATGTCGGAAGATGTCAAGGGAAAAATCTTCGGTGAAGGCTACACCACGGGCAAAGGCTCAGGCTACGGACTATTTATGGCAAAACGAATATGTGAAGTGTACGGCTGGACCATTCGAGAAACGGGCAAGCAAGGCAAAGGAGCCCAATTCACCATGTCAATACCCCGAATAAGCAGCACTGGAAAGGCAAAATACCAAATCGAGAAACCATGACAGCATGAGAAAGAACCGGAAACAAACATGGAAGTTCCAAACGCGCTCTCCCCCACGGAGCAATCAAGAAGCACAGTCACAACGTCAGACTCAGCAACTCACCCTCTGACTCGAATAGCCCAGAAATAATCAGCTAGGACAATTGATTGGGACGCGTGTACTCTGCCACTGCAAGTAGACTTTTGTCTGCATCAAGAAGCGCGCGCGGCAAGGATCGCGATGCGCCTTCAGCCACGTTAGGAGTTGGCTGGATTAAATCTTGGTCCCACACACGATGAAGACATATACCTTTTTTGTTCGAATTTTGAAACGTTAACCAAGACCTTTTCCCATCCGATTCACGACAGCGTTTACTATCTTCTTCTCAAGCCATCCGTTTGCCAACTGTTGAGCGATCAGGAGCCTATCATAATAATCATGGACTTGCTGAACTTTTCCGTTTCTAAACTCGAATACAGCCATCCCTGGCAACTGCTGCTTTTTGCCGCCACCCCTGCTAGAAGTCCCTTCTGAAACAAACTCAAGGACAGCCTTATTTCCTTCGACAACAAAGCCTTTCTCTGTAAGTGTTAGCTCTGAATAATTCGAAAAGGACCAAGTGTAGTACCGCTTGATCTCTTCCTTTCCTCTAAATGTTCCCTCAGGTCGGATAAAGATCGCGTCATCCGCAAAGAAAGAAATCATCCTCGTTAAGTCCTTCTTGTTGAACGCTTCAAGAATATTGTGTATGATACTCTCGAGCCCACCAGATTCCAACCAATCACTTCTCCTAGAATAAACAATTGCTATTTCTCTAATAATCGATATTTATGACTTGCGGGAAAATATGAAAAAGAAGTTACTGACAAGTTTGGGTTGGTTGGACTAATTTTTAATCCCAAACCCCAAAACTACAAACAATTCAATCTACCACCGGCGCGCGCTATTGCGTATATTGTCTTTTGAGAATCAGTGAAAAAAAGGGATTGTGACAAGATTGTTACACTATTTTGTTACAAAAGACCGTGGATTTCCGCTAATCTCTTTAATGCGCGCTAAGTGACAAGTACTGGATTCAATTCAATCAGGAAACAACCAACATAGAAATGTCGAATGCTCCTCACCCCAACATACTGGAGCCTGTGCGGCTTAAAAGCTGAAGGAGAAATCAGAGGCAAAAAAGAGGCGATTCAAGGTTTCAAAGCTGCCCGAACACCTCCGCCGCGGGGTTAGACTCTTGCAGGAAGCAGAATAGAGTTATTCCCGACATGAACGATTGCGAACGATGTTGACAGCTCTTTGATGCGGTTCTCTACAGCGTTGCAGATGTTCGTCCTTATCTCGTCACCGTTTGAGACTGAAATTCCTTCTAGTTTTTGCGCAAGCTTGGCGTCGCCAAGAATTTTCTGGGCCCAGTTCCTGAAGTCGCTTCTCTGAAGATGGAAGGCAAGGCTTTCTGTCTTGACTGACTTGACCTTGTCCAGGAAGTCGCTGAGGTTTCTGGCAACTTCACCCGTAGGTTTTCCGATTGCTTCGTAGAAATAGAATGCTTCCTCGTCCCTCACGGTTCGTAGCATGCTGACAACTTCCACATTGACCTCTGGGTTCTGCTTGGTTCCCATTTTTGTACTCGCTCTATACTTGGAAGACCGATTTTGTTTCATTCCGAATTCACCATTGACAACACGCTTGCATCTTGAGACTTAATAAACATTACTAACAAAGTGTAGAACTCTGACACATACCGTCTCTGATGAGACTACGCTGGTGCGTGCAGGCTGTAAGGGTGGCGACAATGAGGGTTTTCCCATCTCCCCCTCTTTCGAGGTGAGTGAGAACGTCGCCACTGAGATGAAGAGCCTGCACGCGCCGATTAAACCAGGACTTATCATGTCAGATAGGCATTCTGGAGCAGGAATACAGACAAGGCCTATAGAAGAATCTTCTAGAACATTTGACCCTCTTTTCCAACTGCGGCGCAACCAAAGCTGGCACTCAGTGCGCACACTGTGAGGATGCACTCCACGGAGCGGATGCTTCGCCAAAGTGTCTGGTCACCGAGTCTACGTCTTGCATGTTGATTTTGCGGCCGTCGTTGAGGTCGCATCTGAAAACTCATCTCGTCTGAATTGCTTGCTTCTCTCCTTTCCCCTTCGGGCTTCGCGCCGCATTTCTGCTGAAAGCTAGAGATTGAAGCAAAGAACCGCGCGCAGCACGGGAAGCGAAAAGACTTAATAAATCAAGTGCCATAGGGGAATGGCACAGGTGAATGTTGATGGCAGGCGAGGGTGTGTTCAAAAAGATTCTCGTGCCTGTTGACGATTCTGTTGCAAGCCTGGCAGCTCAGGAGCTGGCGGCCTCTATCGCGAAGACTTTCAAGTCTAACGTGATGGTCCTGAGCGTGGTCTCTCACAAGCTCATGAGTCCTTCGTTCCAGAGTATGGTCGGCGAGATCGGACAGCAAGAGTTTGCGCCCAGCCAGATCGCCAGAGGCGAGTACTCCATGCCGAGGAGAATCGCCCCTCAGGGCTCTGGAGGAGGCTTGCCCCAGAAGCTGATAGCGGAAATAAACGACTACTATCATCAAAGGGGAAATGACGTTGCAGATGAGGCCGTGAGACTGTTCAAAGATGAAGGTATCCTACCAAGACGCAAGGTGGTCGAGCACTCGGACAGGGCCGACTCTATCCTTCGCGAAGCAAGAAGCGGCAAGTACAGTCTGATCGTTATAGGCCGCAGCGGCGAGAAGGACAATGAAGCACAGCTAACTGGCACCACGGAGAAGGTGGTCCGCCACGCGAAGATACCCGTCTTGGTCGCTGGCGAGAGGAAGAAAATCGCCAAGATCTTGGTGCCCGTTGACGGGTCGAAGGGCTCTGACAAGGCGCTCAAGCAGGCTATGATCCTGGCAAAGAAGTTCGGAGCAAAGATCACTTTCCTGCACGTTCAAGAGTCCGGACTCTTCAGCTCCAAGCCTGAAATGGCAAAACAGATTGGAAAGCACGTTCTGGCAATGGCCACCAAAAACGCCAAGGGCGTGGAGACGGACGAGAAGCTTGAGTCAGGCGATGTCGGCAAGAAGATCGGCGAGGTCACCGAGAAGGAAGACTATGACATAATAGTTATGGGCGGCAAAGGCCACGGAGGCATCAAACGATTCCTCCTCGGCAGCGCAAGCAACCACGTTCTACACTACACGCGCCATCCGGTCCTCATAGTCAAATAGTGCGGCTACCTGAACCATGATTTTCGCGTTCTTGCCAGCACACGCAAAGAAAGTTTATTCTATGCCTCAACCCTTTAGGATATGGTAGGCGATGCTATGAGCCCAGCTAGGCCTTGTGAATCGTGCGAGAAGAGGGAGGACTGCTGGCGCTACGGAGAACCTAACAGATGCAAAAAGCTCAGGGAATGGTTTAGGGCCCCTATGAGCGACAACGTGCGCAGGCCTTGAAACTAACCGCGTAAGTCTCTCAAAGCGTGACAACAGCTGCCTACTGACGAGCCTGCCAGAGTCGTCAAAGTAGTAGAGATTTTTTCGCACGCCAATCTTGGAAATCCTTTGCTCAAAGCCTTCGACAAGAATCTGCTACGGAAATATGCAGTCTATGCGTATTTCTTGCAGTCATAACAGTACCATCTTTGGTATTGCTGGATATACGTCAGAGGCTTCCCGCAGGTTTGACAGACCGGCTGTTGTGCCTGTTGACTCTGCTGCGCATATTTCTTGCAATTGTAGCAGTACCATCTCTGGTACTGGGGAATGTAAGTCAATGGTCCTCCACAAGTGGGACAGACTGACTGCTGCCCCTCTTGACTTGGCTGTGCTTGGGCAATTCGCTCTCGCGAACCTGACTTGTCTGCCCCGTTGCCACATCGCGGACAGAAGAGGTTCCCATCCTCTGGGTCTAGCCCAAAAATCCGACCTTTCCAACCACATTTATCGCAACTAACGGCAACTTGCGAGTGCACGTCGATGCTTTGAAGCGCTTTTCCGCACTGAGGACAATGGACTGGAGCAAGCTCAACTGGTCCTTCGTATGCGAAGCCACATTGACATCGCAAATTCACCGTATCGGGCATTTTCCCACGTCCTCGTTTATAGATGCCAGCCGATATTTGCTTTACTCTCTTCCACGCGCCGTTTGCCCATCCTTTCGGTCATTCTGCTCATGCCTCAGATTGCGCCTATCCCAGTTGTCCGTTCTGTTTCCTATAAAATTCGTGTACTATCTCATATCTTGGCGCACGCAGGGATAACGTTCTCAAAAACGCTCAGCAGCCGCGCAGGTGTCATATCACTCTTTCCATTATCTGTGTTTGCGTCTGGGCTGTGCTGTTTCGCCCTTTTTCGGCGCGTTTTCTTTCATCGTCGGCACGCGGTCTGCGAGTACAGAGAAAGTCAAGCCGCGGAAGTGACCTTTGTCGTTCAGGTCTATGATGAAGGATTTGAGTTCATCAACTTTCACCCGCGGATACTGTTTCACGAATCTTAGGAACTCGGTGAATTCTGAATAGTTCTTGTGAAGGGCGATGACGACTCGCTCAGCATCACAGCCGATCCCATTCATCGCAAGTATCGTTGCGGCAGGGTTCTTCTTCTCCATCTCCCTGCCAGTCCTATCTGATCTCTTCAAGAGCTTTCCTGCGACATCGGCTCATTCAACCTGGCAAAAGTTATGGACGCAATCTCGAAACCAAGCTTGGCATAGTCTGGGATCACAGTATATTCCCTGATGATACCCTCCCGTTCGAGCCTCGTCCTGACTCTCGTGACAGTGGGCTGGCTAACCCTCAGAGTCTTCGCTAGGTCCCTGTCACTCCTGCGACTGTTCTTCAGAAGCTCAGAAACGAGCTTCAGGTCGACATCCTTCAAAAAAAAGGCCCCCAAGCCCCTATTAACAAGCTGAATATTTAAGACTCACGCACACAGACGCACGCGCGAAACGGTCCGCGATCTCTGTTACTTCTCGACTTGTAGGACCGCGGCCAGCTCATTGAACAGACTCTGTATGTACTCCTTGTACTTGCCCACCATTCCAGTCTTGAGGCCGAACCCCAAGTTGTCTTGGATCGTCGCGTCTATTTCTGATTCTCCGCCGGCTTCGTTTATCTGCAGGGTTATCTTCACGGGAAGCGTTTCCTTAGACACAAATATCCCTCCGAGGAAGCGTGTTTTTGCTCCGGAACCAATCGTAGCGTCTATCCTTCTTGAATCAGCTTCCAGTATCGTTGCTTTTTTCTCAGCCAGCTTACCAGTCACTATTTTCACAATTTCGTCAGCAGGCTTTTTGACTTTCCATTTGCGCGTGTCTGAGATCGGCATCGCATCACCCATCCTCATGAGCTTCACATGTAGTTATAAGAATTGCTGTGTTTGAGAAACCCGCGCGCGCTAGTTTCAGAATGCCGAAGGGGGCTATCGACACGATTGTCAGGGTGGCTGAAGCTACGATCGTCCCCCCTGCTCGCTCCCATAGAGGAATGTTGTGCAGACTGGTCTTAACCCAATGTGCATCATTCGTTCTTCAGTGCGCGCTCACCGCTTTCATTGGGAGCTCCGCCCGCGTCTTGCTCCTTCAATGAAGGAGTATAGGATTCCTCCGTAACTGTTATTTCCCAAGTCCGACGACGTAGATTTGGAGGATTGGAGTTTGGCCTATTCCATTAGAGTCATGCAGCTAGTCGCACTTGTATGGACCGCGGTCGCAATAGTACTCGCCTTGGCACTCGTGACAAGCCTGTTTGCCCCTGGATACGTGATAAATCCATTTCTTGGGAGCTCGCAACCCGCTCTTGTCACGCCCGGTATTCCATGGCAGCTTTCAGTGCTCATGTTCTTTGTTTTCCTACTGGTCTTAGATATGCCAGCTTACTTGCTGCTGTACCTTTGGCACAGATTATCCGAACCCTAACAACGCTCGCTTTGCGGTGGAGAAAAAGAACATCCGAGTTTCGGTTTTGTGCGCGCTAAGAATAAGAATGAATTCCGCATACTATCGTTTCGGAGAGGCAAGTCTTGTCTGAGGAACGCCGCAGAACTAAATATGACATTTACGCGGATATCATAGAGATTGTTGTTAGGAAAGGCATTTGTTCATTGACAAGAATTTCCTATGGCGCCAACATGCCGGTTGACCGAGCCAAGAAAGAAGTCACTTTTCTGGTTTCCCATGGTTTCATAAATGAAATTGTAGTTGACGATTCGAAGAAGTACCGTGCTACGAAATGGGGTTTGGAATTCCTGGAGACGTTCAAGCGTATGCAGAAGTTCTTCTCGGCTCTGGAGCAACGGGAATAGTCACAAAATGTGACTACAAGCTATCTGTAGTTTTCACAAGTTGTTAGTTTGCATGTCAGAGCTTCCTCTTTCGGTAGAGATGTCTGCCGTCAACGGTGTCGTAGTGTTCAAACCCAGCTTCCCCGAGCTTCTTGGCTTCTTCAACGGTTTCAGCTACTTGCACATCATAGTCGTCACATTGGAACTCTTGAAGGGCTATGTATCGCATGGTGTTGTTGATGTTCTTGTGACCTAGAGCCTGTTGCGTCTTCGGAACGTTCAGATATTTCGCGTGGTGTTTCGTTGCGAAGAACTTGCGGAAGTCATGGAACGTTATCTTTGTCAGTCGGTCATTCTTCAATTTGAACGCGATGCTCTTTCTTTGCCGTCGATACGAAGCGTACATTGAGTTCATAGCGCAAGTGAAAACTTTCTTCCCCTTAGCGCGCGCGCCTCTTAAAGAACCATCATGAACCCATAGGTCACGCTCGTCGGGCGCGTTCTTGACACATCCAACATCAAAAGCTACGTTGCAGGCTCCCTATTCGACTTCTACACATGTAGGATTATTTTTCGGGACCGTAAGACGCACTCTAGTGAGAAGCAGGAAGGAGGTGGGACAAATCGTGCCTGTTCTTCTCCGAAAGTGTGTGCCGACACACACGCCTTAACTTCTTCAGACAGTTCTCGGCTTTATTAACTCAAATTGCGCGGATATGTCGGTGTCACGGATTAAATTCCCATGCCATACTTTACACATGTAGCCGTTTTCCCAAGTCCCAGCTTTCTCTCTCCCACGTCTTCACGTCTCCTCTAAATCTCGTTACGGTTTCTGCCAGTTCATCTGACTTCAAAAGATGCAGGAATAGTGAGGCTCTGAACGTATCTTCGCGTTTTTCTGCTTATGTTCGTCTTTCAGCTTGACCATTGCCTTCTGTACTGAATGCCTTAGACTAGAAAAAGGAAAGTGGGTTTAGTAGTAGTATGTCCAAGTCCAGTTTCCCGTCCATCCAGCGGGGGGTACCGTGGCATCGGGTCTTATGAACAAGAACGACGAAGGCATCACAGGAAAAATCGCGGTTCCATTCGTGCCGCAATCCACTCGGCTGCTGTAATTCAAGCTCTGAAACGTGTAATTCAATTCGACACTTAGGTCAGCAGTTGCAGATATTTTGACCGAGATGTATCCAGCATATTCGAAAGGACCCAATACGAGGTCGCCCGTTATGCGCAGGTAATTTTCAAGCTCGCTTTCAGTCCACACAACTTCGGATTCATTAAGGTTGACGATATTTTGCAGATTTGTATTGTTATCCTGTGTCTGGTTAAGCAATGTTTCGTTTCCATCAAGCCAAGTTTGCAGTTGCCTGTTTTGGTTTTGAAGATTGTCATAGCTGTTCTTTGCTGAAATGCTCGTTACTGTGAAATATGCTATACTCGCTATCAGGATAATGCAGATTAGTCCAAGCACAATAGCAACATTTCTACTAACCATTTTCATCGGTCTAGTTTCACCCATTTTTAATTCCCCTAGTTTGCCTTCTGTTGCTGTGCTGATTTAAGATTTCTATATTCCTCTTTCGGCTTGACTAGAGCCTTCTGTATGGCATGGCTTAGACTAAAAAAAGAGAGTGGGTTTAGTAGTAGTATGTTATTGTTACGTTTTCAGTTGCGTTATCGACTGTGTTTGTGTTGCCGACTCTGATTTCTATGCCTCTTGGTACATTGATTGAAATTGATGAGGCTCCACTTGAAATGGGTGGCAAGATGGGAAAGACTGCTGTTCCATTTGTGCCCACAGTTATCGTGTTGTCATAATGAATGCCCATGTATGCATAATAGAATAATTCAACGTATGTCGTGTCGGTTGTTGACGTTTGAACGTTGACCGAAACGTATCCTGCATAACTTGCTGAGAAAAGCCAAGAGGTAAAATCACCTGCAGTTTGAGTTACGGTCGTGTCATTAACCCAAACTGTAGAGTTGGCAAGGTTGACGATGTTATTGAGGTTTGTATTCTGTGAATCTAAAGAATCGTAATCGGAATCGGTATGATGATGCGTTGATATGTAGTATGCCATTACTCCACCTAAGCCAGCTATCAAGAGGATGCAGACTATGCCTAGTCCAACAGCAACACTTCTTCTAACAACCTTTTTTTCACTCAACCTTGAACCCCTAATTTAGCAAGGGCAACTGAAAGATATACGTCTAAGCCTTGGTACATCATGTCCCAGAAAGTAGTACAGCCTTACCTAGTTTGTCTTCTTTTGCTGTACAGATTTGATTTCTATTATTCCTCTTTCAGCTTGACTAGAGCCTTTTGAATAGCATGGAAAAGGAAAGAGTGGCTAGTAGTAGTATGTTATCGTTATGGTTTCAGTTGCGTTACCGACCAAGTTTGTGTTTCCGACCCTGATTTCAATCGGGGGGATAACTGGTGAAAAGGGCGTGATTTGGGCGGGAGGGATGTAACTATATGACACTGGAAAAACTGCTGTTCCACTTATGCCAACACCTATTTGATTATCGTAGTAGATACCATCGAAAATGTAGATGACCCGAACATAGGTATTAGAGGTTGTTGATGATAGAACATTAACTGAAACATATCCTGCATACCTCGGTGTGAAAAACCAAGAGGTATAATTGCTTGCAGTTTGAGTCACAGTCGTATCATTAACCCAAACTTCGGATTTGTCCAAGTTGGCAATATCGGTGAGGTCGTTCACTCTTGAATTTAATGAAGAAATCTGTAATATAGCTCCCAATAGACCGACTACTAGAATGATACAGATTATTCCAAGTGCAATAGCAACATTTCGACTGACCATTTTCTTTGGTTTCGTATCGCTTGATTTTGTTTCATTCATTTTTGAACCCCCAGTTTGTCTTTTGTTGTTTGCAAGATTTAAGACTAGCTTCCTTTGAGGTTTTGCGGAAAAGTTATAGCCGAATCGACTTGACTATTTGGATTGGTGTTCGGATTGCTTGAAGGCAAAAATGTGAATCTGCGAATCATGGAGAAAGAGGATGTGCCATTATTTACAGAATGGGTCAACAAGCCTGAGGTTTTTGGTGAATACAATCCTCTGCATCAGATGTCCAAAACGGAAGTAGAGAAAATGCTTGATAATCCGTCTGACCTTCAGTTTTTCTTCGTAGAGAAGAAGGACGGAAGCAAAATCGGTTTCATAGCTCATTTTCACGTCCTGCATTTGGGAACTGGAAGCAAACTGCTGGAGATTGGTTATTCTTTGGTTCCAAGTGAAAGAGGCAAGGGCTACTGCACAGAAGCTGTGGAGATTATGGTGGATTACTTGTTTCTTTCTAGAGAGTCTATGCGTATTCAGGCTTGCACAGACATTAGAAATCTTGCTTCTCAGAGGGTTTTGGAGAAAGCTGGATTCAAAAGAGAAGGCATAATGAGGAATGCATTCTTCTGGAGAGGAAAATGGACAGAAGACTGCCTATACAGCATGGTCAGAGAAGAATGGAAAGAACCAAAGACCCTAACAAGAACCACTTGAAGAAAGCCAGTTTTTGGTTTTGCGGAAAAGTTATAGGTGAAATGAAGCAATCTTGGTGCGTTTGGGCTACCTTCCGTTCACGTTATTGTTTTTCCGAGCAAGTCTTTAGAAATTATGTGACCGTGACAATTTAAGACTCTGGTGAGGTATTTCTCTTCAAGTATGTTCTTGTCGTAGAGGCACAGCCCACAAACGTCAAAAACAAGTTGTCTGCCTAACAATTCATCGAATTTCAATAACACTTCACTTAATCCAGTATTGATGAAGTCAGTTACTTCGCCAGCAACATGCACTCCCGTAAATCCAGCCTTTTTCTTCTCTTGAATAAGCATCTGCCAATTCGGTAAAATTGTTCTTTTGGTTTTGGCTCCTCCTTTTCCTAGATACCATTCAATACCAGATGTGATTGTAAATGCTCCGTTGGGTAGGCTGTCAACGTCTATGCCATACTTTTGGATTTCTCGAATTTCAGAATCCAGTTTGTCCTCGGAGACAAAATATGCAGCCGCCTCACCCCTTGATAGTCCAGCTTTTAGGAACGGAAACGATATTTGGCGTTTGAAATCGTCATTATCATAGAAGGCGACAGCATGGTCTCCAATTGTCAGGTGTTCGGCATATCTGGATGCTTCCTTTTCTCTTGAAGTCATAAAGCGAAAATCACGAATCAGTTGAGCTAACAATTTTCCTCTGTCCGTTAGGCGATATTTCTTTGTTGTAGGCTCAAGTTCAACGAATTTGCTCAGGGTTCTGAGATGATAACCAAATTTGCCATGGTTACCATCAGCACCAACACTATTCAACAAGTCCATAAACGACAAGTTCTCATCATGTAAACATTCTATGATTTTCCTATTCATAGGATGCAACATTGCTCTGTGAATATCATAATCCCAATTGTTGTTTCCTTGCACTCACAGTCACACTAATTAAGACTCATGCCAGTCACTTATCCGTTTGGTGAAGAGTGTTTCACCTATGGAGAAAGAGAAAGGCAAGCTTTTGTGCATCGATTCAATTATTAGTTTTTCTGTTCTACGTTTTCGAATGCCCTTTAGACACTACAAACTCGAATGGACAGAACTTTAGAATTACTGCTTTAGGATGTCTCGAAGGAAAATAGACAGAAGGGTAAACTTCCACTTTAGACTCATATACTCTCTTTAGTACATTCTCAGCATAGACTCATTTCCTTGTTCGATAAGCCAGTTTTGGTTTTGCGGAAAAGTTATAGCTGAACCAAATTAGATTACATTGATTGGTGTCAAGAATGGTTGACATTCAGACAGTTTCTATTGCTATTGCTTCTGCTAGTGTTGTGGCTGGAGTCATCTATTACAGTCTTCAGATACGGCATCAGAATCTTCAGGTTCAACACCAGAACCAGATTAGACAAACAGACCTTCTCGTCAGAATATCGCCATGGCTCAATATGAGTGGCAACGAACTACAGGCGGCAGTAGTAAGAACTTTGAACCTTGAGTTCACGGACTATGATGACTTTCTCAAAAGATATGGTAAGATACACTCCGAAAAACCAGAGCAAACAGCGTTTCTGGCAGTTGTCAATTATCTTGATGCACTAGGCATTCTGGCACGAAGAAAACTTGTGGATGTGGACCTAATCTATGAATTCTGGACTGGAGATATTCCTCTATTGTGGGAGAAAATCAAACCTGTCATAGAAGGGATTAGGAAAGAATCGAACTATCCTATTCTTGTCAATGCTGAATATCTCTACAATGAAATGAAGAAGAGAGAACAGAAGCTTCAGCAATCAAAAGCCTGATTCAAGACTTGACTTCTGAAGGTGGAGTACAAAAAAAGGGAATTGTGCTGGCGAAATCTCCACTGCCGCGCTTTTAACTCTGAAAGCACGTTTTTTCGCAGCGGTCTTATATTCTAACTGTGTAGCTGTTAATGAACGACAAGGCAGGTCACATTGGCTTTGAGGATTTTGAAACCCTCAGGGAAACATCTAGAGAGGCAAGCCCAAAAAAACCTAGTTCTGGCTATTCTCTGCATTGCTATTCTTTCAGTTTTAGTTCTAGTATCTGCCCCAAAACTCCCAACTCGAATAGACCTAGGCGACTATCAGATGTCATTCGCACTTGCGATGGTTTTTCCAATCATAGGCATCTGGTACTATTGGAGAAGGTATCATACCTGGAAAATGGGAATTGAAGGAGAGAGTAGCGTAACTGAAGTTCTTAAGTCTAAACTTGACGACGACTATTATTTAGTGAACGATGTTCTCTACATTAATGATAGAGGCAACAAAGAGAACATAGACCATGTTGTTTTGGGACCAAAGGGAGTGTTTGCGGTAGAAACCAAGCACTTTCGCGGTAAGGTGACCTGCAAAGGTAGTTTCTGGCAAATTCCTTTCCCTTTTGGACGCAGTCCTAGCACTCAAGCAAAGGGCAATGCAGTCTGGCTCAGTAAAGCAATCAAAGCCTCTGGAGTTTTCGAAGCTCTGAACGTCTGGGTTCAGCCCATTGTTGTTTTTTCAAACCCTGATGTAGAATTGGAGATAGTCAACCCAGAGGTCGAAGTTGTAACACTTGACAAACTGGTCAACTCCATAACGTCATACGACGACAACAGCTACCACTTTTCTTCTGAACAACTAAAACTCATGGGAGAAGGAATTCTGAAGCAAGCATCTCATGCAATCAAACAATCTGAATAGAAGAGCAACTCCGCACGCGTGAAGACAGAAAAAGAGGGATTTTGCGGAAAAGTTATGGCTGAACAGTAAGTAACTGTTTGGATTGGGCTTTAAAAAGAAGGTTATCATCTTCTTTCATTATGTATTATGTGTTGCTTTATTATCCAAGGTTTGGCAGTAAAGTTGAAGAGAATATCGAGGCGTTTCGTAAGAAATATGACCCCTTTGTGGGTTCTTTGAAACCGCACATACCATTCATGTTCCCAGTACCTTGCAATAAGGTTGTAGAAACAAAACTGACAGAGCATATTGAAAAGGTGTTGAGAAATTGGAAACCTTTCCCCATTCAAATGAGAGGCTTCACGAAATCATGGGACCACTGGTTGCTTCTTCTACTGAAAAAGGGAAATGAAAATGCCATCGCCTTGCACAATGAACTATACATGGGTATCCTGTCGCCTTACCTGAGAAAAGACATTGAGTATATTCCCCATATTGGAATGGGGTTATTTGTGAAAAAAGACGCAGAGTACAATGTTTTGGACCCGAAAAAAGTTGACTTCGATGCGAAACTGTATTACCAAGCATTGAAAGAAGCGAAATTCCTAAAGATAAACAGCTTTGATACTGTTGACAGACTATGTCTAGAAAAAATAAAAGTCGGAGTGGGTAAGTCTCTGCAAGCAAACGCGCAATCAAGACATAGCCTTGTAAAAACTGTTAGTTCAAAAGAAATCAAGTTATAGTATATGACTAGTGCATTAGTAGAGTTGCCCAACCACGACCAAACCAAAACCCAACTACATTATCAACCATCCACTCTCTAACTCGTACACTTACACTTACTTGCACTCAGCGAGCGCCAGGACTTAACCTCGTAATCTTGGAGGCTTTTTGAATATCTCCTCTCGCCATTTTCGTTCCCAGCTTGTCCACCCCGTCTTCACAAGGCTTTCTCTTATGTTGGGTCTTTCAGCAACCCACTCCAGTAACGTCCAGAAGCGTCTCTTATCTCTAAGTATTTCTTCCGAGACTCCTTCTTCAACGCACCATCTTACGTAACTTCTCTCAACCATTTCCTTAAGCTCGCCTGTGTTTTCTACCGTTTGAACGTTGAACCCTCTGTTTTGCAGGTGTTTCCGAACGCTGGACAGAACATATTCTGAACAGACTTTGAAACAAGTTCCGACTTCGGGCTGCATTACCTTGATTATCTCGTCGGCAATTTTCACAGCGTCATCCAAGTATTTCTTGTTCTGGAATTCTGGCGGCTGAAAGGACGAGATTGGGATTCGGCGTTCCATGAGCATCGGGTTTGGAGGTTTAAGCGCTCCCACTACCACACCTAATAATAGGTCTCCCCATCCTACGGCGTCGACTAGAATCTCCTTCCCAGAAAAATAGCAGTCCAACGCCAAACACAATCACCGAGGATTCAAACACGCTATAGCCAAAACCGCGATGACCAATCTTACGTTGAAGAATCTTTTCATCACTGCTTTCTCCCTTAAAGAAGTCGCCTGAAATACTACTCAGGCAGGGATAAGTGACTTGTGGAATCGTATCCCAGAAGAAGGGTCCCACGAAATAAGGGGTCGGTGTATTTTCATGAGAAGAAAAAAAGAGGGAATGTTGCGGGAGACGGTGGAGACATCGCCACTTGTCATAGGTTCAAGTCCTATCGGCGGCGCCACAAAACTATCTGCGGCACTTTCTAAACCGTAGGTTTGCTTGGGCTTCTGGTGCTAGGACACCTGTGTAGCTTCTGAAAATAGAGCCTTTCTTACCATATCAATAGGTGCAAAATAGCCTATCTGACGGAACAATTCGCCTTCCGCGTTTCGATACGGGCTTATCAGGGTATACAACACCGCTAGGGAAGCCATACCATGGAGAACATTCGACAAGCAGCCGTCCTTGAGGTTCTCTATTTCGGCATGTTTCAGATTGTTGTAAGCATCCCACCAACCTATGCGGGTTCTGGTATGTTTGATGCCGTCAAATGGCAGTATCATGTTGTCAGTAAAGGGGGTATTCAGCTCAACACCTATCAGTTCAATGCTATGGACCTCATTTAGCAGAAATCTGCGGTAATCTCTTATGTCATAGTTACCCTCTGCTTTCTCGGTGGTGTTTCTCACCAGTTTGTCTAAGGCGGAGCCAAAGGTGCTGCCAATGTCCCTGATTATGCTGCAGAACTCGTAAGAGAAGGTTGCTTTGTTTTCTGAGTTGAGTTCGACATATCGTAAAGTATTGATTATTCTAGATTGGATTGGATGATAACGAAGCTGAATGTATCCCAGAGCTTCAACGAACCATCTGTTCTTGTTGTGTTTTTCGAATAACTCTGGTTTGCAGCTTGCAAAACTAGTATATGATGATGGCATCGCGGTCATTTGAAACATCAGTGCAATGGAGATTTATCCATTTCTCTGTTCATCACAATCGAGTTGCTTTACTCGTTCCGCAAGCCAGACATGTCATAGAAAAGGGGAAGATGTGGGAGACAGTGGAGATAAGAGGTGTAGATACATCTTGTGACTACAACGAGTGTTTTCCATAGGTGCGTCGCCTTTTAAGGAAACCAACGGCTTAGTCGTATTCAGAAAACAGTGAGGTGATAGATATGGCACGTCAAATCAGAGTTGGATTGAACCCTCGAAAGAAGGAAGCAAAACTGAGCCCCGTGGGATTGGCAAGCAATGGATTGAGGGAGAGACTTCTTAGGATGATGACCTCCTTCTCAGCAGACTCAGGAGCAAGAACAAAAGCCTTTGAGGTCGAAGCTTACCAGAAGAACGCATATCTCGAAGGTTCGACGCTCAAGACGATGCAGATCCTTCGATGAGCAGGGCCTAGGCTAGTCACGAATTGTGAGTCCCTCTTTTAAGAATGAATGGCATTGGGTAAGGAATGTAGAAGAAACGGGTGAAAGAATGTCTGTTCCGGCAAGAAGCACGATAACGTTGGGCAATGTTGATGGAGACCTGGAAGTTGGCGAACACGCAGTGGTGAAGGGCACTGGAACCCCGCCAGCAATTAAAGTTGACGGCACAATCTGCTGCGCAGGGCATAACAAATTCGAATGCAACGTGACAGCTGAAAGCCTCGAGGCAGAAGGCAACGTCACAGTTCATGGCGATTTGGACGTGAAAGAGAACGTCGAGGTTGAAGACGGCAGTCTGGAAGTCTATGGCAAGATGAATGCCCAAGACATCGATGTGGACGACAAACTCTACGTTAGCATGGACCTGCATGCTGAAGACATCGACGTAGGCGGAAGCCTCAATGTCGACGGCAGAGTGGAGGCTGAAAAAATCGACGTGGGCGGCACGTTCGAGACGAAAGGCAGGTTGAAGGCCAAGAGCATCGACGTAGGCGGAACCGTCTTGGCAGACGCTGAAGTCGACGTAGAAACGCTCGACGTCGGAGGAACGGTCAGAGTTGCGGGTGGCAGAATACGAGAAATCGATGTCGGCGGCAGCTTCGAATCTGCAGGATCCTTGGAATTTGAAAGCATAGAAGTCGGCGGAACCGTCAATATTCGGGGCAACAGCAAGGGTGAAGAGATAGAAGTCGGCGGCTCATTCAGAACCGAAGGAGACCTTGAATTCACCGAGATCGAAGTAGGAGGAAGAGTCGAGATAACTGGAACCGCCACAGGCAATGAATTGGAGGTAGGTGGAAGGGCAGAAGTCGGTTCATTGAAGCTTTCCCGAACATTAGAGGTCGGAGGAAAAATCTCTTCAAACGGCGAAATAACGGCCAAGAGCATAGAAGTCGGCGGCTCATTAGAAGCAAAGAAAGCAACAGCGGAAGAGCACGTTGAAATCGGAGGATCAGTCGATACTGCTGAAGGATTGAGGGCACAGTCCATAGAGATTGGACGACATGCTGAAGTAAGAGGCGATTTGAGGGCAGAGGAAATCGAGATAGAAAGAGACGCACGCGTCGAGAATGTCTATGGAAAAAGAATCTTCCTCAGATCCGGTGCGTCGGCCAGCAGCGTGTATGGCGAAGAAATCACAATCGAATCACACTGCCGCGTTAGTGGCGACATACAATACACCCACGAGATGAGAGTGGGACCAGGAGCTTCACTTGCAAAGACACCACAAAAAGTCGACAAACTCCCGTTCTGAGAACTAGCGCGCGCGATAGATCAGTTGCCATTGACTCATTCAAGTATTCTCTCTGTTCGATCTTGTTCTTGCTGTAGTCTTCATGTTTATCTTCGTGGTCTGTCCCGAGGAGCGGAATAGGCGCGTGCCTGTGTCTTTAGAGTCCTTTCCATCCCATCGGCGGAGGGTCAACGCCCATTTGCCAAAGAAGCGCGTTCAATTCTCCTCTGTGATGGACTTCTTCCTCGAATAAGTGAATGAGTATGTCCTCGGCTGTGATTCTGGTGGACTTGTGTTTTTCGCCGGTGACTGTGTACGTTTTCCTGAGCCCTGAATTTGACAACGAGTTGAGATATCCTCGCATTCGTTTCTCTACGTGTTCCATGTAGGATGCGACTTCTTCAAAAGTCTTGTATTCATCGAATTTCCTTTTGGAGTGGAGGTTCTCTTTCTTCAGGAAATCCAACCAGTAGTCTATTGCCCCCAGAGTGTGGATGAATATGTTCCTGAACGAATTGAAGCTTGCTTCCCGATTCTTGGTGAATTCTTCCCAAGAAAGTTTTGCAAGGCTCTCAAAGTATCTATGCCTTACGATTTCATTGTATTCCACGAGGCTTTTTACATCAACCATTCTTGATTCCACGGGACATTAGGTTTGTCTTGATTAGTATTAAAGACTACTATTATTCTGGCGGATGCTGTCTAAGCGCGCGCCTTTTAGGGAAGGCAAAAACTATATGTCGTGGTAGAGGTTGAGCCGTTTGTTCTCATTTCGGAAGAAGTTCAGAGTGGATTTGGGCGAGCTGACGAATGAGAAAGAACCTCTTTCCAAGTTTCTGCGCACAAGGGTCAACGCGGAGGTTACTTCCGATGACCACAGCCTGCTCGTAGATGGCAAGAACTCGTCCCCACAAGAGCTGCACAGACTGGTCAACAAATTCATCTACCGTCAACACCTAAACAACAGGTACTGGGTTGCGGTGGAGGGTGATGCCGTCAGAATCCACAGGTTCGAAGGAAAGAAGCCTGAGAAAAAGAAGAAACCGGGGCTTGCGCCCTCGATGATCAAGCACGGCTGGTAACGCGCGCCGACTATCAACTACTTGGAACGTACAATCTGTCTGCAGCAGTCAGAACATAGCTCATAGTCTAGAAGCTGAATCAGCTCCGAAGCTGCTAATTCGCGTCCACACTTATCACAATAAATCCTTCTCACCATCTTCATCCCCAATGCGCGCTGACACCTGCTAAGACGGTCTTTTCATAGTTTAAAGGAGATATTCCGAAATCGTAAACATATTCGGCTGAATCGAGCCATATTCGACACCACTTACACTGATTTAAGAAAAAGAGGGAGGGAGCCCTCAGCATCAACGCGCTCAGCTCGCAAAGTCAGGATTCTGGAGAGGACCAAGGAAACCAAAGATATAGCGCGCGCTTCTGGACCTAAGTTCAGACGGTTGTAGGGCAAGCATGAACGGGAAAAGACAGGCTAAACGTTGAAGGTGTAGTAACATATTGTAAGGGTTTCTTGTGCTGACACTAGGTGCGTCGGCTTTTAAGACTTGGAAGTCATTAGCACATGATTGAGGTGAAAAGACATGCAAAGAAACAACGAGAGAATAAGAATCCAGGCGAAGGCCGAAGTGTACTGTGCCATGGCACGCCTCCACCCATAAACTCACTTTTTCTTCCTTTGTAGAATCTTCACCTGCAACCTTCCTTTGATTATTCAGAAAACAGGTTAGGGGTAGTGTTCTCCGAAGTGTCTGGCGACGGTGCCTATGTCTACCATGTTTATTTTGCCGTCACCGTTCAGGTCGGCAGTTGAATCCCACAGTAGGTCTCCTGGAACGCACATAAAACGTCTTGCCACGTAGCCCACGTCTCTCATGTCGACCTTACCGTCTCCGTTGACGTCACCAATCAAACTAGACTGCGAATTCATCAAAGGATAACGGTCTGTATTATTCTGATCTAGAACAAGAGGCGTGTCGCCTATCCCATCACTGCCCGTCATATTCTGATTTGGACCGCTGTGCACATCGACACCAACGTAGTCGCTCCAGTAGTTGCCACCAGAGGGATAGTCATCATTCCAGTAGTTTGTGTGTGAAGGAAAGCCCTGCAAGCTTGCCTGTTGAACGTTGTTGACAATCTGGTTGTGGTATATTCGGTTGTAGGACGAGTCCGGAAGGTAGATACCTATCTGACCGTTTGCAATGTAGTTCTCAGTTACATTGTTGTAGTGACATGCATGAAGCGCGACGACCCATTCCGGAGCTGTTATCCTGTTGCCGCTAATGGTGTTGTTATCAGAATTCACGTTCAAGCCCAAGCCGCGACCGCTGCTCGTAACGTTGTTCCCGATGAAACTGTTCATGCTCGCGTCAAAAGTGCCCCAGCCAAGACCAACACTCGTCATGGTGTTGTTGGCTATGACATTGCCGTCGGCACCAAATTCCAGCTGTATGGCCGCCGCGTCATCAGTGAACTTGTTCCCAACTACGCTGCAATCGGTCACGTTCCTCATGTAGATGCCAGCACTATAGGGCGGTCCGCCAATATTCCACACGGTCCCCGACTTTCGAATAGTGAAACCTGAAATGCCGATAGCATCATGCGTTGCGTTGACAACTACTCCCACATAGTTTCCGTCTATGATCGTAGTGCCAATGTTTTCTCCTACGAGTGCGATAGTCTTGTTGACGACGACATGCTCATAGTAAGTGCCTGATCTTACAAAAACAGTGTCTCCATCGTTTGCGTTGTTAATCGCGCTTTGAATCGTTGGATACTGGTCTGGAACGACGCGTGTGCGCTTGTGTGCAGCAAGCTCGTAAATGCTCACATAAGCCTGCCACTTTTTTTCTTCCTCTTGCGTTGTGGCATTGACTGTATCCACATCGTAGGATACGTAGAGCCGGTTCCCATGGAGCACTACCCATGGTCTTCCTCCCTTCTTGTCGCCCGATAGAGTGAAATTCGTGACAGCCACATCTTCCACGACGTCCCAATTGCCGTCAAATACGGCGAGGTGCACGTTCGGGTAGACAGGAAAGAAGGTTTCCGGGGTTCTTTGGCTGGTGTCAAGGTAAGCGACATAGAAATATTCGCCGTCGAAGACCATGCCTTGTGACCAATGAGCCTGTGGCATCAGGGTCTTCATTCCGAGATAATTCCAGTCAGCATCATACTTCATCACTACCAAACCACCAGAGTAGGAGTTAGCCGAGACAAAATAGTAAACGCCATCCACAAAAACTATGGAGGACCCGGAAATATGCGGAGTGTCTGCAAGGTTAATCATTCCAATCGGCTGGAGATCAGCCGTGAAAAAGTGATGGATACTTGAATTACCCTCCTGCCATATTCCTGAAGGGTTATACTGGTCACTCACGTCAAGCTGCCCGTTAACATATGCAACCATCGGATCGGTGTTTGCTTCATTCGGGTTGGGAAGTGGAACGAATGTCTCGTTTAATCTCGTCCAGTCGGCAGCGTCGTACTTGATCAGTCGCC
Organism: Candidatus Bathyarchaeota archaeon; assembly: GCA_963769845.1. Lineage (GTDB taxonomy): Archaea > Thermoproteota > Bathyarchaeia > Bathyarchaeales > Bathycorpusculaceae > JBGQMW01. The sequence goes on from CAVYNL010000018.1 coordinate 88,386, forward strand.
AGCCGTAGGGGTCTGACGGGTTCTGGGACACGAAAGCACAATAGTAGGTGTTGTTGAACATGAATGAGCCTGAATCGCCTGCCTCACTCGCATTGGGGTACCATTCGAGGAGCCCAGTCTTGCCGGTCTCCTGCATTTCTACCGTATATTCTTTAAAGGCATATCCTGCTCCCAGATTTTCCCCTGGCTGTGTGCTTGCTTTTGTTCCAAATGTGACAACAAAATGATCAGTCGGAGGAACATAGTTGATGCGGGCGAAGCTGCCAGTCAGGAATTGGTCATCAGGCGTTACCTGGACAGTGCGGATGAAATTGACAAGTCCAGTCTGCTCTGCCTTCACAGGCAGGGACGCGGGAGAGCTACATTCGGTTACTAGTAACAAGAGCAATACCATGAGTGGCAAAACCAATTTCGTCTGATGTGGCATTTTGCGAGTGCTTCTTCGGCTGCTCACTTTCTTCCCCATAGCTAGATGTTTCCTGTGACTGGGTTAAAGTTTGCCTAACCAACATCTAGAAGAAGGTTCCATCTCCCAGAGTATTCATTTATTCAGCGGTTTACTTCGCACTGACACTCACAAGGGAGAATTAGAGTCTGCCGCGCGCTCTTGCTTAACGAAATGCTTTAAAGTAGTCCTGAACGAATCTGTGTTTGTGATTTCATGAAGGCGCTGATTTCTGTTGACATGGAAGGCATGCCTTACATTGTTTCTCGAGGTCACCTGAACCTCAAAGCACCTCTGTATGATGAAGGCAGAAGAATCGCCACGAAAGTGACATTGATCGTCGCCGAGGAACTGCACAAGAACAGTTTTGATGAAGTTATAGTTGCTGACAGCCATGGACCCATGACTAATCTGTATATTGATGATTTGCCAGAATACGTTGAAATCATCAGAGGCTTTCCAAGACCACTCAGCATGGTTTCAGGAATAGAAGAATGCGACGCCGCCATATTCCTAGGGTACCATGCGAAGTTTGGCACGGCCAAATCTACCTTTGACCACACCTACAGCGGCGCAAGCATCAACAAAGTCACAGTGAACGGAATCGCCGCGAGCGAATTCCTCCTGAATGCGTATGTCGGAGGCGAGTCAAATGTGCCAGTAATATTGGTTGCGGGCGAGGCTCAGCTTCTGAAAGACGACGTGAAAAAGTATGCACCATGGTGCGAAGCAGTAATCCTGAAACACTCGCTGAGCCGAGTGTCAGCCAGAAGCCCCAGCATGATAAAAATAGAAAAAGAACTGAGAACAGCCGTCAATAAGGCCACTGCCAACTTCAAGAAACACAAATGCAAACCCCTCAAAACCGAGAAACCCGTAAAATTCGGAGTAACGTTCCAAGCAAGCCACTTCGCTGACGTCGCAGAACTCCTACCAAGAGCAAAGCGCCTTAACGGTCTAGAAATCGAATACACGGCAAAAGACATAATCGAAGCCTACAAAACCTTCGAACTGCTCGCACTAGCCGCTTCTGCCATGTCAACTATTCTGGTTAACCAGACATGACTCGATCATAGCGCGCGCTCCAATGCATGCGCCGAACAGCGAGCCCACTGTGGATCCTGAATATGAATGAAGCCTTCATAAACGAGATATTCTGAGCTTGGGATGCTTTGCTCGGTGCGCGCTTGACCCGAGATGGCGGGGCAGAGGTTTGGAGTTGAAAGGCAAAGCAGTGTTTCTTCTTGCGACTGTAGTGTTGGCGGTGCAGAGCCTGTCGGCTGCGCTTCCGACGACGAGGGCGCTCAGCTTAAGCTACACTGATGATGTTTGGGCCTATCTGACTGTTTCGGGTCCCGACTTGACAAGGCCTGGAACTGTCGAGTCATACGTTGTTTCCGGCAAGTTGGCAGTGACAACGACAGGGTATGTTCACGTCACGTTCTGGCTTGACTCGAGTTCGCAGGCTTCCAGGGTTGTCTGTGAAGATGATGCGATGTCTCTGGGTCCAAGTGGCGCTGGATACAGTTTCACCAAAGTATTCCAGGTCTGCATCCCCGCCGACGCGGTCGAAAACAGATACGTCTACGCGAAACTGGACGTTAGCGGGAAGCACTTCTCCAGCTTTGCAGTTTCGCTCGTTCAAAACCAGACCGAATCGGAGCTGCAATCCCAAATTGCTTTCTTGCAGTCTCAAGTGAACAATCTGCTTTCGCAAATAGCCAAGCTGGAGTCTGACAAGGCTTCATTGCAGGCGAACGGCTCTGACCTCAGAAATCAAATAGATAGCCTTACGTCGCAAGCCAACGGTTTGCAGTCTCAGGTAGACGACGTACGAGTGCAGAGCAGCAACGTTACAAGCTTGTTCTGGGTGACGACAGCAATAGCAGCCGTCTTTGCCTTCACAACAGCCTTCTTGTCGGTCAGAGGACGAAAACGAAAACCCCTGTAGCGCGCTTGGAGCGCGCGCGAGCTATTCGTTCAATCGGCCCGATATGTCTTCCCAACTGAACAATTCGAAGCAGATGAGTGTTTCCGTCCTGCGAATGAACTGAGACTTCCTCAGCTCCATGACCCTGGCATCAATGTCCTTCATTGATCTCCGAAATATTATGACATAATCGAAAGACCCGTGAACAATGTCCATCCTCTCCTCCTTAGAGTCTACGACCAACCGCTTGGACAACACTTCAGCGGCGAACTCTTTCTCTTTCCCAGGCTGAATCTGCACGAGAACATAGGCGCGACTATCTTGAGAGGCCATAAGTGCCTCTCTTGCCGTTCAGCCTATTATCGTTTTCCATGAGTTGACGCACGGTTCATCGTGGAGGGAAATGTAACGTGCGCTGTCGCTCGGGCTACGCTTACTCTTGCATTGGTAGCGCAGAACAGGCTTAGAACGCGCGCGAACGCTCTGGACCTGTTTCAGATTGCAGGCACGGAGGTAGATTCTGAATATCGAGTGCCATTTCATAACACATTCATACATAACATTCCAAGTAAAACTCATGGTGGACTTACAGGCGCTTGACGCTTCGCTTTCTCTCCTGACAGTAGCCATTTTTGCTTTCTACTATCTTACCGTGATTAAGCCTCGACGTCAGCCGGGTCCGGAGGCAAAATCCTTCGAGTTATGCCAGCACCCTGTCCAGGCTCCACCGCGGGCTCCGCATGCTCCACCTCAGAATCCTGCCCCGTCGCCAACGCGGAATTCTCAGAATGCACCTCAACTTCCTCAGGCTTCACCTAAGAATTTTATTCAACCCCAGACTGAGTGTCTTCCTAAAACTCCGCCTCGGACTACGGTTTTACATGGAGAAGCGGCGGTTAGAGCTCTTGAAGACTTTGCAGAAGACCTTGAGAAAAGACAGGGCGATGATTCAGAAGAGACGCATAAAACCTCATTGGTCAAGCTTGCAAATGTGTTGATAGGCGCTATCCAAGCGGACGACAACTCAAGAATCAAGAACGCGAGGCCAACCGGAAAGGGGCAGGCTCGGGGCCGAAAGAAACAGAGGACTGCTGACCCCCCAAAGAAGCAGCTCTGTAAGACTGGGATCGGACGAAAAAGGAATTCAAGCAAGCACGCTATGACCATGGCATCAAGTAAGAATGTGAAGAAAGCGCGCGCTCACAGGGCAGACAAGACAAGACAAACCGAGAAATGTGCACGCACGCGCGCTGGCGGTGGTGGCCGCCTTCTCAATCGAACCATCAAGAAGGCGGGGGGACTAAGCCCACGTGATCTGGAAAAACTTAAAGCACAGACTAACTGACTGCTATCATGAAGCACGTTTTAGAGAGATGATTGTTTGAACAACCCGGTGGTAGGCTGGGATCCGCAGAGCGGTGAACGCGTCTTTGGTTCGGTGGTTATGAATCTGCGCAAGATGTGGGCGCCTCCCAACTATGGTATCTTTTTCACGGATCGCCGCCTAATCTTCGCCAGGGTCAGCGGGTATTACAGCCCCGCGGGTGGCTTGATAGTTGACGACATAATCAGAGCTGGAAAGAAACGCGAGATCGAGGAAAATCAGGCAAAGTACGCCCAGATGAGCCCACAGCAGATGGCCGACGGGAAAGATAACGTCGGCGTGTTCTATGAACACGTACTCAACGTAACGGTGAAGGAAAAGCGGTTTCTCGAAATGGAATTCGTGTTTTGCAGGATGCAGAAGCTCGGATGGGAGAAGGTTGGGTTCAACACTTGGGGGGTAGACTTTCCAGACGAGGCCGTGAGATCTCTAAGTGACTTGCTTCGCAAGTTTCTGCCCACAAAGTTGAACGTTCAGCTGCAATCCTCCAAATTGCGTGCATCCTTCGGAGGATCATAGGGCACACGATTCTTCTCTCGAGCCATAGTTCTTAGCGCGCGTTTGTTGGTCAAGTGTTTTATCGAGCGCGCGCGGGTAATATGCTACAAACGCGGATTATCGTGTGTGTCTAGGTGGAAGAATTCCCTGACTTCTCGGTTGAGTTCCCTCTTTTGTATCCATGGCGGTACATGCTCTGACCTGACGTTGCCCCTGTCAAGAACCAGGATTGTCTTCTTCGGGTCAATCATCAATGCTTTTCTATGCCACTTCTTGGAAGGTTTCTGTCTTGAAAACATCAGCACACCCATTGATAATCTGTCGGAAAAAAGTTAAAAGGCATGTTCCAGAATCTGTAATATTCTTCTAGAAGACACGTCTATAACATTCTAGTAGAAAACACTTCTAATAGCGCGTGCGCATGTTTCTTTTTTCAAACGTGACCTGAGAGTGTGACGTTAAATGGGAAAGTGGGACACAAGAATAGATTTATTAGTTGGGTTAAAGTTGAAATTTACTCAGGAGTGTAAGATTTTTGGATGGATCGAAGAAAAACAGAAATGTTGCCATAATCGCTATAGCGGCGCTCATCCTTGTCATCAGCTTCCCAGGATTCGCGTCAACAGTAAAAGCAGCTGGACCAGAAGATGGCTGGAAAGCACAGCTACTCTTCCATGCCCGTCCGGCATCGCTTAGAGGACCAGACCCTCTTTCTCCAAGTCAAATCATAGGGGCCTACAATCTTAATTCAGCAACGGGCGGCGCTGGAACGACGATAGCCATCGTCGACGCCTACGATGACCCAACCATCGCAAACGACTTAGCTACGTTCAGCAGCTACTTCGGTCTGCCAGCAGCGGCTTTTGTGAAGCATAAGATGTCAACCATCATCAGTGTGAACAGCGGCTGGGCACTTGAGATATCGCTGGACGTTGAATGGGCTCACGCCATAGCCCCGCAAGCAACGATACTGCTGGTAGAGGCCAGGTCAAACAGCCTTACCGATCTTCTTGCCGCAGTAAGCTACGCCACAAGCTACACGGGCGTCAAGGCAGTCTCGATGAGCTGGGGAGGAAGCGAATTCTCCACAGAAACCTCCTATGACTCGTACTTCGCCACGCCGGGCATCGTCTTCTTCGCGTCCAGCGGGGACAACGGAGCCGGCGTGATATGGCCTTCGAGCTCGCCGAACGTGGTTGGCGTCGGCGGAACAACCCTCAACCTTGACTCAAGCGGAGCGGTGACTTCGGAGACTGGCGTGGAGCGGAAGCGGAGGCGGCGTGAGCGCATACGAGGCCAAGCCAACGTATCAAACAAACTACGGCGTCACAACCGCCAGACGTGCCGTGCCAGACGTCTCCTACGACGCAGATCCAAACACGGGCGTTCTAGTGTATGACAGCACACCTTACCAAGGTTCGTCAGGCTGGTGGGTGGTAGGCGGCACGAGCGCAGGAGCCCCACAGTGGGCAGCAATCCAAGCTCTTGGGCTTTCAGCGAATAACAACAACTTCTATCAGGACGCGGCATCCTCAGCTTATGCGTCATACTTCAGAGACATCACAAGCGGGTCAAACGGAAACTCAGCAGGCCCAGCCTATGACTTGGTGACAGGCTTAGGCAGCCCAGTCACCACCAGCTTCACAGCCTCGGTCACCCCAGACTTCTCACTGTCAGCCTCACCGGCATCGTTGACAATCAGAAGCGGATCCTCGGGAACCTCGACGATAACAATAACAGTTCCTCAACGGATTCTCGGGCACAGTCACGCTTTCAACGACTGCTCCGACTGGTTGGACAGCCGATCTCAGTCAAACGTTAATTTCAACGTCGGGCCAATCAACACTGAACATAACTGTGCCGAGCAGCGCCAGCAGCGGTGTATACTCGGTCACAGTGACAGGCACAAGCGGATCGTTAAGCCATACCATAAGCCTAACAGTGCAAGTCACCTCCCCAGACTTCTCGATCTCAGCGTCACAGGCATCGTTGACGATCAGAAGCGGGTCCCACGGAACCTCAACTATAACAATAACAGCTCTCAACGGCTTCACGGGCACAGTAACGTTATCAGCAAGTGCTCCAACGGGGTTAGCCGCCAGTCTTAACCCACTCTCGATTTCAACCTCGGGAAAATCCACACTGACAATAACAGTACCAAGCAACACCAGAACAGGAACATTCACCATCACGGTAACAGGCACAAGCGGCACCCTAAGCCACACCGCGAGCGTAAGAGTAACAGTCCGACGCTACTAAACAACCAAGACACCCTCCCTCCTTTTTTGTGCAGACACAAGAAAGTCCAGTAGTTTTACGCGTGCGATCAGAAAAATCTCTCTGGCACGCGCTCCAGTAAATAATGGAAGTAGCCTAGCGCGCGCGGAATTGACTCAAGTCTTATTAGCATTGTATACTCTATTTTCAATCAAGGTGACGAGATGGATAGGAAAGAGAAGGACATCTTGATGCTTATTTTTGAGATGATAAGAAACTCACGAAGAAGCGATCGAGAACTTGCCAGAAGTCTACGTGTTTCGCAGCCGACGGTTACTCGTAAGAGGACAATCATCGAGAAAGAAGGCTACATCAAGGAGTACACGGTAGTCCCAGACTTGGTCAAGCTTGGATATGACTTCATAGCCGTAACGTTTCTATCGTTCGCCGAAGACAAACCTGAACTCTTCGATAAAGCAAGAGAGTGGACGAAGAATCAATCTTCAGTTCTCTTTGCGGCTGACGGTCAAGGCCTCGGAATGAACAGCATCATGGTTTCGGCGCATAAGAGCTATGGTGACTTTTCGAACCTGATTACCAAGCTTAGACAAGACTGGCAACCGAACCTTAGACAAGTCGAGTCTTTCATAATAAGCCTGGCCAAGAAGGAACGTTTCATAAAGGACTTCTCATTCCGATACCTTGAAAAGAACTAGTGGTTCTCAGCTGCAACCTGAATCCGTCTCCTAGTGTGCGCAGAAATGCGTCAAAGCCAAGCGCGCGCTACGAATATGGTTGTCGCATCTCAGCGCATGCAAACGGGAAGCATTACGATGAGCGTGCTTCCTTTGCCGACTGTGCTGCTTGCTTGGATTTTGCCGCCGTGGGCCTCAACTAGCCGTTTGCAGATGGGCAGGCCGAGACCCATTCCCTTTGCTTTTGTGGTGAAAAGCGGCCTGAAGAGGTTTTTCAGGGTTTCCTCTGACATACCAACCCCTGTGTCCGAGAAAACAATTTCCAGGTCACCGTTTGATTCTCTGCTTTCTATCGTCAGTTTGCCCCCCTTGGGCATCGCGTCAACTGCGTTCTTGATTATGTTCATGAAGACTCTTTTCATCTTGCCTGTGTCAACACTCATCTTCGGTTGGTCCCTAGTCAGGTCTGCCACTCGAACGTTTTTCGGGATCTTGACAGCGGATAGGGCTTCCTTCAGGATCAATCGGGGGTTGCTCTCGTCCAAGTCAAGCTTCACTTCTCTTGAGTATTCCAGCAGGTCGTTTATGATCTTGTTCGAGTTTTCAATGTCTTTCTCGATGAAGCCAAGCATCTCTTTTGACTTCTTGTCAATTTTGGAGCCCCATCTTGTCTTCAAGTAGTAGGTGGCGCCTGCAATGCCCGTTAAGGGGTTGCGCAGGTCGTGACCAATCATGGCCGCTAACTCTCCTATGGCAGCAAGTCTTTCTGACCTGACGAGTTGTTGCTGCATTTCCTTCAGCTGCTTGGTTCGTGCTTCCACTTTTTCCTCCAAGTATTGGGCGTATTCCCTGACTTGTTGTATCAGTTTTGCGTTTTCGATGGCCGTGGCCGCTTGATGGGCGAACAGTTCAAGAGGAGCTAGCGATTCCTTGGTCGGCCGTCGACCATCTTCAGGGTCATCTATGCTCATTATGGCCACGACTTTGCCGCCTGGCAATCGCAACGGTATGTAAAGCAGATCGTCGGGGTTCCAGTCGACCGTCTCCTCCATTTTCATCTTGCTTGGGACTGCGTGCTTGAACTGTTCTTGAACAAGCGGGTCGCGCCAAGGCAGATAGTAGAACTCGCCCAAGCAATACTGCTCAAACATGGAGCTCAGGCGTTCACGCAATACCTTGCCTGAGGGCTGATGACTCCTTAGATGCTCCTTTTCTTCCTCGGTCAATCCCGCTGCTACAACGTCTGTTGTTTCTAGATTCTCATCCTTCAGAGTTATGACGGCCCTTCTCCATCCCTGCTCGCATATGACCTCCAGGATGGTTTGCAGTCGCTCGTGGGGATCCGTTGAGCTGAGCAGTGCGGCAGAGCTTTTCATCAAACCTGACATTTTCTTGGATATGTTCCGATAGTTTCCTTCACTTTCTCGCAGGGCTCTTTCCATTTTCTTGTATTCGGTGACGTCTCTGAATATTCCCTGAAGCACTTTTCTGTCCCTGAGCTCTACGAGATTGGCTTTAATGGCTACTTCTTTGATTTCGCCTTTCTTCGTGATGACCTGTGTCTCCAAAACCTGTCCTTCTTTTTCTTTGACGTGCTGCCTGAAAGTCCTGCTCGTTCCCTCTTCCATGATTTCTTGAGGGGGATGGAGGACCCGCTGGTGTTTGCCGATCAGTTCCGTTTTGGTTCTGCCGACCAACTCCGTTGCCGCACGGTTACAGTCTATAAGAATACCAGTCTCAGCATCAGCGACAAAAATAGCGTCCATTGCCTCCTCGAACAACTTTCCGTACTTTCCCTCAGATTCTTTCACGACTTCTTTCTCCAATGAACAGCCACGTTCGTCATCGACATGTAAAACTATTATTGGCTTTCTCTTTTTCACGTCGTCTTCCACTTCTGCTGAAGACCCTCTGGCGCGCTCTGTCATCTGATCATCTTCTCTGTTTACTCATTCCTCGAAGAGTGTTAGCGTTGAAGTCCGACGTCTGATAAAACGCTTATGAACAGAGTGTAAGTATTCTCTATCATGCGCGCGCTGTTGAAAGAACATGCAGGGTTTCTCTCTGTTCAACAAGCATGGGCGCCTGTTTCAACGTTGAACCACCTCATTCAACAGAAAGAAGACCTATCCCGTTAAACCACAACTTATACGTGTGGGCAAGCAAGGGTTCAAGGGCATGGAAGGAAGGCACTTCTCCATTCTTCCAGATCATTTTTCCTTTCTCCTTCACCACCCTGCCCACGAACCCCTCCCCTATCAGCTTCGTCACGGCTGAAAAAGGCGCGCGCGGAATCCTTAAGAGGTCCAAATCAGCTAAGAGCATATTATCCTAAGAACAAGGGGGAACTGGGTTGGCGGAAGTGGAGAAATCATTCAAGCCTCATCCAAACATGGTCAAGCTCTTTGACTACTACCTATTGATGGCAATCATGCCCGAAATCGTAGTCGGACTGATCGTGACCTTGCTAGTGTACATGTTCGACCCACCATATGCCTACATTCCAGCCATATCCTTCTTGATTCTTATCGCGCTGATAACTAGCTTCGTGTTTTACTGGATCCGAAGGTATTATCAATCAATCAACTATCAGCTCACCCGCGACGAAGTAGTCGTTGAACACGGCGTTTGGTGGAAAATGAAGCACACTGTACCCTATGCCAGAGTAATGTCAGTAGACATCATACAAGGCCCACTTTCCAGAAGCCTCGGCATAGCCACTGTAGACATCTACACAGCAGGCTACACTGGCGTAGCAGGAGGCACCGGAGGCCCGGGCAGCAGAAGAGCCGAAGCCTCAATCATGCATGTTTCAGACTTCGCAGAAACAAGGGAGAACATACTGCACATAGTGAGAGGCAAACCATTGTTCGCCACCACCGCCAGTGACACAAGTACTGAAATGCTGTCCGAACTGCGCAAGATGAGAGAACTCCTAGAGAAATCCAGCAAGAAATAGCAAGGCCGAATTTTACCGTTTTGTCCCAGAACCCAAACCCAACGACGTATATTCTATTGCGTTAGCACGCCCGCGCAATTGCCCGTAGAGTGCGCTGTTTAGGTTTATTTTCTCCTCCTGTGTCCAACGTGGGCAGCCTGCGAGTTAGGATGAGGGAGTCCAGGTAGCAACTTATCTTGCCGAAGTTCTCGGCAACCATGCCGATGTCCTTCATGTCGATTTTTCGGTCGTTGTTGAAGTCACACCTGAAAACGCATGTCAAACTTATCGGCGGACCGGAAACGGCTCCGAAGCTTGAAGCAGCGCGCGCTCGCTAGAACCCACAAAAGCCTTAAATCTGACGCTTCACAAAGACGGCCGATGCTCCATGTTTCAAGCACAGGTGAATGGTGAGTAGTAAAAATGGGCGGCGAGCCCCAGGAAAAGGAGCTCTACTCCTTCGGTCCTATGGGAGTTAGGATCTGCTTCAGTCGTCCAGGATTCTTCACACCCGTGGCCAGGAACATCACAAGAATCGTCCTCACAGACAAGCGGATAATCGGAGAACCCAAGACGACGGGGACTCTCCCGTTCTTCAAGGACAAAGCTGGTTTTGAAGTGCCGTACAACAGCATAGTCTCAACGGAACGATTCGGCTTCTTCCTGAACAAGGGCCTCTACATACGGTACCGAGACGCAGAAAATACCAAGGAAGTCTCAATAGTCAGCAGCGGCCAGAACATTTCAAGGGCCGATGAAATCGTTAAAAGAACACTCCAGAAACCTTAACAATCTACTGGGACGCGGGCGTTAAGACTGCTTTCTTTGTGTGCCTGCCGAAATCCTGGGTGAGCGCCGCGGTGAAGAGATTATTCCGTTCTACTAAAAGAATCGCGCGATCTGGAGCGAGTGCCGTTGACATATTTCGTAACGAGAAATATCCGATTTAACTTTCGCATACTTTCAAAGCTGTAAGCATAGGCGGAAGTCCGAAGTGATTTGATGGTATGGCGGCGTGCGATGCTGAAATGCAGTTGTGGCAACAGAATATCATGGATAGACGACGCTGTATATGGACCAGTGGTTCATGCGAGTCGATTTGCCACGTGCAAGATATGTGGCAGAAAGCACAGAATCAGGTATCAAAGCGTTGTTCATGATTTGGATGGTGCAGTGACCAGCGCACGCGCTAAAGCGAGACCATACAAGTCCAACACAATTTCAAGACCATACCACCAAAAGACCATAAAAGTCCAACGAATCTTCAAGAAAGATTCATCTGTGCACAAATACGCGCGCGTAAGGACAAGTATTTAATAGAAAAACGCCCTACGCAAACATATGCCGAAACGTGTTCTCGCTTTTGCAGCACACCCTGACGACGACCTGATCGGATGTGGCGGCAGCCTGGCAAAACACTTGAAACTGGGAAATCACGTCTCTGTATGTTACGTCACTTCTGGAGAAGCAGGCAGCCTCGAGAACTCAAAAGAAGAATTGGCACGAATAAGAGAAGACGAAGCAAAGAAAGCCGCAGAGATCATTGGTTTCACAGACATAATCTTCCTCAGAAACCGTGATGGATATCTGGAATATAACGAACCAAGCCTGACGCAACTTGTGGAACTGATCAGAAAAAAGCAGCCGCATGTTGTTTATGTTCATCATCATTTGGACGCCCACGAAGACCATAAGGTGACTTCTCGGCTTGTGAATGAAGCAATCGGAAGAGCCGGTGCACCAATATTCCAAGAGTATAAGGGGGAACCGTGGTCAGTGGAAACTGTCTTGGCATACGAGGTTTGGACACCGCTATCCGAGTTCAATTATGTCGAAGATATCTCCGAATTTGTGAGCATCAAAACTGCCGCTCTGAGAAAGCATCAATCGCAGATCAAAACCATCCACTACGACGAAGCAACCGAAGGCCTAGCGAGGTACAGGGGAGCGATGACTGGAAAGGGAAAGTACTGCGAAGTGTTTGCAGTGAACAAGGTCACACACCTGTTCTAGACTGTCACTTATTATGCGCGTGCGCCAGGTGAAATGGGTTGTCGAAAATAGGGCACTGGATCGGCGCGCGGGTTCTTTTGTTGTCAAACGGAAAGGGGTTACAGTCTTCAGAGAAGCTTAGCAGGGGTTAGCGCGCGCTAAACGTGCGCGCTAGCTTGGGAATCGTAGGAATTCGTTGTTGTTTGAGTTGACTATTATGGTTACTGTGGTGCCGATCTGCAGTTTTTCGATTCTGCTGACTGTTGTGAAGTCTAGGTTCTGTGTGTACACTGCGTAGTCGGTTTGGTTGATGGTTAGGACGTAGATGGTGTTGCCGTTGTTGACGTAGGAGAATCTGTTGGTTAGTGTTCCGGTTATCGTCGTCTCGTTCGAGGGTTGAACTGTTCCGGCTTGGAATCTGCGTTTTGCTTCTTGAACAAGGTTTGCGCCTTGGTAGCCTTCGCCGGTCATGACGATTGTGTAGTGGTCCAGGTTTACGGCGTTGACGATTCCGAGTCCGGCCAGTTTGATGGTTTCTTGTGCTGAGGTGGATTCGCCCTGTGCGGTCCGCCAGTATAGTGGCACGAGCCAGGCGTTCTCACCGTTTATCGGGTAGATTAGGGGCATTTCTGCTTCGTAGGCTCCGGTGGTGGGCATTAGAATGTGGCTCTCAATGACGTTCTGTGCCTGCAGGCCGCTCTTGATGTCCAGCCCTGTCGTGTCGTAGTACTCTATTCCCGTGTCGGTCGTTTTGAACATTCCCGCCATAGTTTGTGCTTCGCCGACGAAGTCAACGGGGACTAGCGCGGTTATCTTGTTTGTGTCGGGGTCGACAATCCATCGGACGTCGTCTGAGATTTCGACTCTGTTGGTGGATGCGGCTATCCAGCCGAAGCCGCCTGCGAAAATGTCGAAGCCGTTTCCTCTTCTGGTGCCGCCCCACACGTTGATCATGGTTTTGAGCCAGCCTTCGTCGTAGCGCTGGGTGACCCACCCTGGCGTCTGGTTGATGGTGTAAAAGTTTTCGACTTGGCCGACGTCGTTGTAGATGTATACTCCTTTGGGCTGGGCGATGAAGGACCATGGTTGAACCTGGGTTGTGGTTAGCACGTATTTCCAGTTGCCGTTGTCATCGGTTGTCAGGGTGGCTCTGCCGTAGGCGTCGGCGGTGGATTGAGTCCAGTAGGCGTTTCCCTGTATGTTTCCGGTCAAGAACGGTGGAAAGTACAGGAGTCCTTCGGCGACTTTGAAGGGTTTGTCGATGATTTCAACGTTGAGTTCGGGGTTGTTTGCGTCGACGATGACTAGGCCTTTAACGGTGTTGTCGCCGTACAGGTTCGGCGGGACCATGGTGACTACCCAGACGAGGCGGCCGTTGTATATGGTTATGTGGGCGGAGCCGACTTTTACGCTTCCAAAGTGTGCGGCGCTTCTTAACGCGATGCTTTCGGCGAGTTCTTGGGTTGTTAGTCTTAGCATGTTGTCGGGGATTTCATGCTGGAACAATGGTGTTCCCGCGGGTTCGAATGTTAGCATCTGGTTGAAGGCACTTGCGTTGTTGACTCTCGACACGGCTTGGGTTTGCCACAGCATCAAGGTTGAAAACACGATTATCACGGCTAACGCAAGGGCGGCCAGCCACTTGTACACCTCCTTTCCCCTTGCTCCCCCAAGGACTGGCCTGTACACCATCCTGCCGTACTTGAGCCGTTCCTCGTTGCCGGAAAACCTAAAGTCGTTAACGTACGCAAGCAGCCACTCAACGGCTGTAAGGGACAGTTTGAAGAATATCAGCCACAAAACCATGTACACGTCGAGCGTGGCGACTGCGATGGCGATGAACCCGAACAGCGCGCCGAACAAGCCGAAGACGAGGTATCGCCATTTGTTCCTTATCCAACGATCGGTCGTGGGAAACACGAACACTATTATCCACGTCAGCCACCACAGTAAGGGAAACAATTCCTTCAACACCTCTTCATGTTCTTGTTTCTTCACTCAGGTTGAGTGAGTCGTTCAATATTAAACTTGGCCAGCGCGCGCCTCGTGTCACACTCAAATTGAACCCAGAGAAATATCGTGTGCTCACTTCTGAACCTTACGCGACAAGCATCGACGCGCGCGACAGGACTCACAGGCGAAGACATAGGAAGACCAAAGGAAAGAGGCAAAGCGATACTGAAAGAAATGGCCGGCAGGCTGATCGAGCGCAGAAGCGCGGAAGAGGCTATCAAAGACTACGATAGTCAAATCGCAAACTAATAGCAGCGCTCGCTGAACCTTCCATTTTTCGTTTCCGATAACTAGCGTGCGCTTGCGTCGATCATAACGCGCGCGCGTTGACATAAGAGACGTCGGCATCGCAGCTAAAGCGTACGGTGCCAGACCAGACTCTCCCAACTGGAACCCGATTGCAGACATCAACAAAGACGGCAAGGTCGACATGAAAGACATAGACGCGATCGCCAAACACTACGGAGACCATTACTACTAACCGTCACCATCTGCGGAACCATGCGCTAAGTGCGACATAGCACGCAGTGGTATAAGTCGGCCTGTTATTTTCTGTTGGTGAATCTGACGTCTTGCTCTTCTTTCTGAATCAGTTCTCAGATATTCTAATGCGCAAGGCTAGAGTGAGACAGGTACAGCTCATCGATTCTTACTGAATTTCCTTCCAGTTCTTTTAGATGAGCTTGGATAGTTATGCATATGTTTGTTCTGAGCTGGTCTTTGTGTTCTATGGGTAGCATCTCGATTTTTTGGGCTAACTTGAGATCTTCGAGGGTGTTTTTAATCCAGTTCTTGAAGTCGTTCCTTTCGAGATGGAAAACCAAGCTTTCAAGCTTAACAGATTTGACTTTTTCTAGGAATTCATTGAGGCTTCTGGCACTTTGTCCGGTTGGCTTGTTAATGTTTTCGTAGAAATAGAATGCTTCTTCGTTGTTTAGAGTTCTAAGTGTTCTGATGGCTTTATCTTCAACTCTCACGCCTTGGCATATTCTCTTTTTCTTGTTCTGTTGGGATTCTTTTGGCATAGTGAGTCGTGGATTTTGTTGTCGTATAAACAAGATATTCTTTATGAATTTGAAATTCACTTTTGAAAAAATCACTTAGCGCGCGCTACTATGTACGGTCGAGAATATGAGTCCACCTAGCGCGCGTGCGACGTGGCTGAAGATCAGACTTGGAGATGTTCAGAGCGCGCATGAAACCTACCGTTAGCTCTAGGTCTGTAACCAAACCTTGTACCAGTCCCTTCCAAGTTCAGTAAGACAGCATTTATATGCGATACTGCCCAACCTGAGCTTAAGGAAGGGTGGGCAGGCAGAAGCTTACAGAGGACTCCTCTCCTTTCTCCTTTTGCTTCGGCGTTGCCCCCTTCCAACACAAGCGCGCGCTTGGCAGAGCGAACTGCCGTAGTCGGCGAAATCGGATTAGATGTTGGTTCACATTATTCGCACGCGCAACTTGAGACCCAACTCCGAACGTTCAGAGAAGAATTGGAAGTCGTCTCTTACCTGCCTCGAATCGTCAGCATCCACAGCTACCGAGCAACTGGACTAGTAGTTACGGAACTACGGCGGAAGCCCATTGCTGTGCCGATTCTTCATTGGTGGACAGGAACTGTAGAGGAAACTAAGGAAGCTGTGGCGTTAGGATGTTACTTCTCTGTGCATTCAGCTGTCGCCAGACACTCAAAGTTTCGCACCGCGGTTCCTCCTGAACGCATTCTCATAGAAAGCGATCATGGCTACACCGATCCACCAGCCGCAATTCCGTGTCGAATCGAATGGGTGGAACACTTGGTTGCTCAGCAGTTTGGTCTCAGCAGAAAGGATATTCGACGCCTTGCTTGGCAGAACTTCGCGACGATTGTCCAGAAAACGAACACGCACAAATTGCTGCCAAGGCCACTTGTGGCGAAAATGACTGAAGCTTGTCATGAAACTGACCGCGCGTAGACGCGCGCTAAGTGCTGATCTCTTCCAGCCTGTCCATGAGCGCTCGGTCGCCAGATTAAGTTTCATAGCCTTAACGGTCAAGTTTTAAGTCAGGCGCGCGCGCACTAGGTTTAAATGAATAGAATCCAATTCGTTTCTATGGACCCTCTTGCATTCTACTCCAAACCTGGCATGATGACAGATCCGGGCAAACACGCATATCTATTGGCAGGTCTTCCCGATGACCTGGTCTCGCTTTGTTCGGTTGTTCAAAACAATCTGATCCATGTCTTCTGGGCCAAGCGAATGGGAGTAAACCTGACGGAGGTCCAGCAGAGCACTCTACAGATGCGGTCAGTTTCCGAAAAACTCGCTCATATAGCCGAAACAAATGATCAACCTCTTAACATACCCAGACCCATTGATCGGCGCCAAGTTGGGAACTGCCGTGACTTCACCCTCCTTCTAGTTTCTATTTTACGCCATAAAGGCATCCCAGCGAGGGCTCGCTGTGGCTTCGGCGCGTATTTCGAGCCCGGTCATTATGAAGATCATTGGGTTTGCGAGTACTGGAATGCTTTGAAGAGGCGTTGGGTGATGGTAGACTCGCAGCTCGACTCCTTCCAAACAGGAGCCCTGAACATCAAATTCAACCCATTAGATGTTCCACCTGATGAGTTCCTCACCGCAGGTAAGGCTTGGAAGATGTGCCGCTCGGGAAAAGCGGATCCTGACAAGTTTGGCATTTTTGACATGCACGGGCTCAGGTTTGTCTGGGGTGACGTTGTAAGGGATTTCTTGGCTCTAAACAAAGTCGAGATCTTGCCTTGGGACGGAGGTTGGGGCTTTCTAGACCAAAAACTCTCTGACCCACTCCCCGACAATGAAACTCTCATGCTGTACGACAGAATAGCCGCGATGACTGTCGAAATCAACGAAGAATTCTCTGAAATCAGAGCTTACTACAAGAACGAACCTAGATTCCACACGCCCTCCGAATGGGGTTCACAAAAAGAATAGCGCGCATTTCGATTTGTTACACTAGCGCGCGCTAAAAAATTAGAAAAACTGGATTGTTACACGTTTGATACGGTATTTTGCTACAAAACAATGGTCTATTCCACTGTTTCTCACTTAGCGCGCTACTCTAGGAGTCCTTCAAGCTCCGCCACTTCATCCGAAAGTGTTATCTGAAGCTTAGCACATAGTATGACATTGGAGGGAAAAACTCTTGAAGAAGACAGTTCTCTTCACGGTTGTTGACTATCGCGCTCATTGGTACACTCATGATGGGCTTCAGCTTCAAGAGCGCAGGCGGATTGAGTCCGTATTCTAAGCCGCAGGTTCAGACTAGCAATTCGAACAGTACAATCTTCGAGGACAGTTTCGAAAACTACACTGTCGGTTCCTTTCCGTCGATCGGAGGGTGGGAAATGTGGTTCAATGGTGCCGGTGACGGATATCAGGCAATCGTGGATAACGTTTCATTTTCATCCCTCAAAGTGTCTCCAGCTCTGGGGATATGATTACTGGGCGGGTTTTGCAGCCAAACGGTTTTCTACGGACCTTTCGAAAATTGGTTTTGAAGCGTATGTGCTGGTGCCGGAGCTTGTGGGAGGCTCCTGTGACAGCGCCCGAATCAGTTTCACAAAATGGACCTCACCATCCACATCAACGGAGATAGCGCCAGTTACTCTACTTGGTGACGGAAGAATCACTTCGGACGGCAGGGACCTGGGAACGTACACGACGAACGCGTGGTACAAGATCACACTGATCTTGGATAGACCGACTGGGACATACAATGTCTGGGTTAATGACAATCTGTGCGGAGAAGACATCAAAGTGACCACTTCTGCTCCCCCCTCAACAGCTAACCCAGCATACGAGATTGAAGCATTCTCCATGAGCCAGTGCTACAACCACGTCAAAGTCTACTTCGACGACGTGCAAGTCTTTGGCGCGGGCGAACATCTGCCACCTCCTAATCCTCCGCCATCACCCCCGCCTTCGCCGCCACCAAGTCCCCCACCATCGCCACCGCCCAATCCTCCGCCTACGCCAGTCGCGTACACGATCTTGTATATTGACCCCGCTAATGTTTCGAACGTCGCCGTTGGATCAACGTTCAAGGTTACGGTGAATGCAAACAACGTTACGGGTCTGTTTACGTGGCAGATTCTCATTCAGTTCAACGCGTCCGTACTGAATTGTGTCGAAGCCGTCTACCCGAGCACGGGAGACATCTTCAGCGGTAAGCCTCAAGTTCCAGTGGCGCCCATCATAGACAACGTCGCAGGGACCGTCGTGTATGGCGCATCGCTCATTGGAAGTGACAGTGCGTTTGGAGACGGAGCATTGTGCGAAATAACGTTCAAAGTCATGGCCATCGGCGAAAGCTCTATAAGCTTTTCACAACCGTACGGCGCCAGCACGTTTCTCCTAACCGGAAACCTCGACATCATTCCAGCCACACTGCGGAACAGCTCATTCTCAAACGACCCGCCGACCGGTGACGTGACAGGCATAAATGGCGTTCCAGACGGCATAGTCGACATGCGAGACGTCGGGCTCATTGCCCGTAACTTCCTAGAATCGGTTCCGCCTGCAACTCCGATTCTGGACCTCAATACGGACGCAAAAATAGACATGCGAGACCTCGGCATAGTCGCCCATAATTTCAGACCTTAACCCTTTCTTTTTTGAGCGTCAATTCAACACAGGCTCGTTGGCTTATTACTGGATTCTGGAAGTTGACACGAAATTCTCTCAAGCTTGGGCAGCGCGCGCTCGACCTGCTACGACGAGCGACGTGTTCTATATCATGCCTATGTCATACTGTTTTTCACTCTTTGTTCAGTGCTTTTACAAGCACGAGCAGCAGATTCTGCGCCACAAGATTTGCTATTAGCGGAGGTAAAACATCTGGACCAAAGGCTGTTAGGCCCAGAACCAGAGAAAGGGCCGCATTCTTCACAATCGTTGCAATCTCGATCGATATGGTTTTCTGATGTCCAAACCGTCTCATCAGAAAGTGGGTCATCACAAAGGCTGAGGCAAGCAGTGCAAAGATGAAAACGTTCAGCCAGACGAAGTCAGGAAGGTTGTTCAATGCATAGTTGGCGCCAGGCGCGGTTGATCCCCAGACCAAGAGAGCCAGAATACCAAGCTCTAATCTTGAACTATACTTGTTCAGCCCGGTCCAATCAACATGAATGGCTCTTCTCAGCAAGAATGATGCTGCCATGGGAATAAGAACTATTTCAGCCAGATTCAACATCAGGCCTGCAATGTCAACGTTGACGGTGGTTCCAACTGCGATCAACATTGTCACCGGTATGGTGACTATCGAAATCAGGTTCGTGAATACGCTTATCACGATGGCCGTGGCTACATCGCCTTTGAACACCTTCGCCCAAAAAGTTGTTGCAATCGCGGATGGACAGCAGAAAGCAAGCACGGTTCCAGCATAGACTATCGGTAAAAAGAAGATCCTGCTGATAAGCGACAGTGAAGGCATCAAGACAAAAATCGTGAACAACCCGATCCCTATTACGCGATAATCGCTGATTGAACGTGAAATCTGTCTTGGCTCGATGCTCAATGTCAGGGAAAACATCAAAATCACTAGTAAGACCGTCAGGTAAGGTTTCCACAACAGTCCGACCTGGGGGAGCACAAAACCCAAGACTATGCTCAGGACAATGACCAGCAGCGTCAAATACTTACTGATAATGGTGCTCATGTAAGATTCCCAAGCTAATCTCTTTTTCAGTCACGAATGTGATTCTTCCAAGATACTAATAATGGCCAACATAAACCATTTTTGGGTTAGAAACTGGTCAAAAACACCCTACGCGCGCGCTTTGTTAATTTCATTGGGTTTGGATCGAGATCGATCGATGGGATTCTAATGGTAAAGTGCCCTGTCTGCAAGAAGGAGCTCTACACGCAAAGGAAAGAAGGGATGTATGGACATTTCAAGGTGCGAGTGCGCGCGAAATTATGCCGGACTGCTCGTGCTATTCGCTCTCCCTCTCTCTTCTTTGCATCATCCTTCGCATCATTCCTCTACCCATTTGAGGCATTTCCTTAATGCCCTCTTTCATGATTTCCATCAGAGCCTCATTTAACTCGATTTCCAAGGTGATCTTCACGTGCCCCTTCTTCTCATCAACCATCACATCACCTCCTCAGCTTTATTGAGTATTCGAGCCAACGTCACCCTCAACATTCGGTTGGCCTGTTTCTGCGTCAAATCCAAATCAACTTCAACTCTGTAATGGAACTTGCCGATTCTTCGTATTTTTGTCTTGGACCCTGCAATCAACCCTTCTCTTTCCCACTCACCGAGTCTTCTTCGAAGCAGGAAAGAGATGAAACGAGGTGAAATCGGCTCGAAGAACAAGGCGAACCTAGCAAGAAGGTAAGAGATGCTCGCAGACAATTCACATCATGGTCCAATACTAGTGACTAGTCAGCAGAACCCGTTATATAGTTAGCGTGCGCTGGACACAATTGTGTGATGACTTCACGGCTGTTTGAAGTGGCGCGCGCCAACTAACGCATGAAAGTCAGCAAGGCTCCTGTGACTATTGGGAGTACAAGGTTATCGTTTATCGGCAATGGCAGACTTTCGATTAACATGGCTACGGCTGCGCCTGATGCTGCCATGAACGGGTTCACGAAGAATGCGGCGGCCGAGGAGGCGAAAACGAAACCGATGAGTGAACCCTCCAGTGTTTTTCCTTTGTTAAACGGGAGTGTTCTCTTTCCAAACATTTTTCCGAAGAGTGAAGCCGTGCTGTCTCCAAGTGCGAATATGACGATGGCAGCGTTGCTTGCGGGACGTGGAAAGAGGAGTAGAGTAAGCAGTATTCCGAAAGCAAAGAAGAGGGGCGCGGCGCGGAATTCATAGAGTTCTTCTGGTGTTGTGGCGTGGCGAGTTATTGACGAGATCACTGGCAAGCTGCTTTTCTCCATGATTGTCAACTCGGAGATAACGTAGAAGGCGGTTACAAACAGAATGAAGTAAGCAGTGGTGTAGATGCCTATCAGGCTCGAAAGAACAGGTATGGCGATGCCGGACGCGTGTATGATCTCTCGTAGAACATCATTCTTAGATGGCGGTCTTCGGGTTTTCGGCTGGCCCTGAATTATGGAAAGGATTTCGAGTGGATATCCAGTCACTACATAGTCCGCTTTCATACGGATTATGAAATCAGGGTTATAGCCTATCTTGAGCATTTTTGGAAGCATTATTGGAGCGTTATTACGGTCGTCTGCAACCACAATGCAGTCTTTTGGCGTCAATCCCTCGGTTTCCAAGATCCTTCTCAGAATCGCAAGCTTTCCATCATGTTCAATAGTGTCTCCCCATATCTCTCCCGTCACAACGGCGTCTTTTATCTCCAACTCAAAACCGAAAGCATAATCAGCGCCAAGCGTTGACGCCAAATCCCGAACGACAAGAGTTGGCAACCCAGAGCTTATCAACGCGGTCTTCCAGCCTGTGCTGCTCAGCTTTTCAAAAACCTCTCTCACACCAGGCAACAACGGAACCTGTCTGAAAATCTCAAGAAACTCATCGACTGGGAAACCTTTGAAAACCCTGAACACATGCTTCATCGCGGATTTCAGTGAGATCAGACCCAGCTCGTAGAACACTCCGAACAAAACTATTCGCGCAAACTGGGAAAAGCCAAGTTTCCTACCTACCTCAAAGAGCAGATAGCGCCTTTTAGGAATCAGCACACCTTCAACATCGAATACTGCAAGTCTGCGCCTTTCCATCTTTAACAAGTCCAATCCATTTCAGCGCGC
>CAVYNL010000019.1:0-71627 GCA_963769845.1 Candidatus Bathyarchaeota archaeon
AGGCTCATGCTGCGAGATTGTCTAAGCTTGATGAGGAGACGGGTGCTCAGATTTTCCGCGTTGCAATGCGAGTTTCCAAGGGCTTGGCACGGTCAAGCGTAAGGTGTGAAGGAGTAAACTTGCTCTTGGCGGACGGTGAAGCCGCGTCCCAAGAGGTTTTTCACGTTCACTTGCATGTCGTTCCAAGATTCAGAGGCGACGGCTTCGGAATGCGCTTCGGCCCACATTACGGCTTGAGACCTGACAAAAAAGAACTGGACAAAATTGCTTTAGACATTAGAAAGAGCATGAGTTAGGCCAGCCAGTGCTTCTCAGTCTTGCTTTCAACATATTTCTTCTCTTCCAACTTTTCAACTATCGCCTTCTTAGCTATTTGATGGGCATCTTGTAGTCGAATGCTTCCCTAGTTTCTTCGGTAGCTCTCTTGATGAGTGCCGTTTCAATTTTGGTCTTCAGTTTCCCTATTGCGCAACGTGCGCGTACGATTTCTGCTTTGATGAAGTCAAGTTTAATAGGGTTTGCATACTTTTGTTCTCGTCATGGAATCCGGCATAAGCTCTGTCAAGGTTGGTTTTGAAGAGTCTTTGTCCGCAAGTGTCATCCGACCTGGAAAGTGCCTCGGCTGCGGCGCGTGCGTCGTTGTCTGCCCTTTTGGATGCCTCGTCCATTCAAATGAAGAACCTGTGCTAGCAAAAGAGTGCAAAGTCTGTAGCATCTGTCCGAAGGTGTGTCCCCAATACAATTGGTCTTTGTCTGAAGTGGAGAAGACCATTTTTGGTAGGCAAAGGCAAAATGGAGAGGATTTTGGTATCTATCGTAGGCTTGCTGTAGCTCAAGCAAAGGACAGCGAAGTTCTTCGCGTCGCTCAAGATGGCGGTGTCGTAACTGCACTCTTGCTCTTCGCCTTGGAAAGCGGGCTTATAGATGGCGCGATTGTTTCTGGAGTGAGCAAGGAAAAGCATATTTTGCCAGTTCCAGAATTAGCTATGACCGCTAAAGAGATTCTAGAAAACTCAGGAACAAGGTACTTCTACTCCCCAAATGTTCTTGCCTTAGCTGAGGGAGTAAGGCAAAAGAAGAAGAGCATGGCGTTTGTGGGGACGCCATGTCAAATCAGGGCCGTGAGGAAAATGCAGATGGCGGGCTTGAAGAAGTATACCGATTCCGTGAGGCTCTTGATTGGGCTTATGTGTTCAGAATGCTTTTCCTATGAAGGGCTCTTGGAAAAACACATGTGTGGAACGTTGGGCCTTAACCTGAAAGACATCAGTAGGATGAACATTAAAGGAAAGATGTTTGTCACGACGAAGACCGAGACTCAAGCCATTCCTCTAGCAGAAGTGAAGCAGTACGCCCGTAGCAAATGCAGATTTTGCGGTGATTTCAGCTCTGAGATGGCGGACATTTCAGTGGGAGGGCTGGGACTGAACAAGTGGACCTTTACGATTATTCGCACCCAAAAAGGCGAAGATCTATTCTCTAACGCCGAAAAAGCAGGGGTCATCAAAACCAGAGATGTCAATGAAGAGGTAAACGCGTTGAATTTGCTTCGTAGACTTTCGGAGAAGAAAAAACAAAATGTGACTTCTCGATTGACCGTGTGAGCTTCAGTCTCTATTACGACAGCTGCGAATCTGACAGTAGTCTACGCCGGAGTCATTCCGTTTCCTGAGAACCATACGGGTGCCCTTCAACTAGTAACGCTATTAGCGCGCGCGCTTTTCAGTCTTCAGAAACTCGGGAATATCCCTTGCGCGAATGGGCCCGTAGTCCACGCGCGCGCTAAGGGTTGAGCGTGAAGAATTCATCCAAGGCTTTTCTTTCCGGCGGTGTGGGTTTTTCGTCTGATAGTCCGATTATGATCATGGCTTGCGGTTCAAACGCTTCGGGTAGACTCAGCGCGCTTCTCACGGCGCTCTGGCAGAAGAGCGGAGTGCACAGCCAGCACGCTCCAAGCTCATGATCATAAGCTGTAAGAAGCAGGGTTTGTATGTACGCGGCAACGCTCTGTACAGCCATCAAGTATTCCGCTCTCTGTCTTCGAGCGTCTGAAAACTTGCGCACGTGGTTCGTGTCCAGACATGCGATTATGACGACTGGACTGTTTGTGATCCTGTTCCAAGTTCTGAGTTTCACGAGGGTTTCAGCTTCATCTCGGTTGACTCCGTCCTTGAGCATGTCTGAGAGCCAGACTTTGCCCACCTCCACTGCCAATTTTCCCTTCACTTCGTCGTCATCGATCACGATCAGACGCCATGGCTGCGCGTTGTGAGCTGACGGGGCCCACCGAGCCAGATCCAGAATTGAACGGATGACGTCGCGTGGTACTCTTTGGGGTTTGAATTTCCTGATGCTCCTTCGAGACGTTATGACCTGAGTCAGTTCCAAATCAACGCCCTCACAATGAGCTTTACGCGGGCGGCGCTTTTAAGAATCGAGGTCAACGCTATACTTATGAGGTTAAAAACAAGCTTACAAGTGATTGCCTATGGGACTGGTCGTGGCTCTCGCCGGTGGAGTCGGTGCCGCCAAACTGCTGAGAGGACTCGTACAGGTTGTCCCGTTTGACGACCTATTGATCGTCGGCAACACGGGTGATGATTTCGAGCTCTACGGTCTTCACATCAGCCCTGACTTGGACATTGTCATGTACACTCTGGCAGGGATCGTGGACGAAGCAAAGGGTTACGGAGTCGCTGGTGACACGTTCCACTGTTTGGACATGTTGAAGAGGCTAGGGTTTGAGACGTGGTTTGGCCTAGGTGACCGGGATCTGGCCGTGCACGTTGTCAGAACCGAGTTGCTCGGAACGGGCATGACGCTTTCTCAGACTACGGCGGAGCTCTGTAGAATGTTGCATGTGAAGGTCAGACTGGTTCCGATGAGTGATGATCCAGTGAGGACGAAGGTCCTGACCGGTCAGTTGCGCTTGGATTTTCAGGAGTACTTCGTGAAAAGACGCGCCGAGGACGTGGTCAGCGGCGTCATCTACGACGGATGTGAAAAGGCGAAAACGGCGCCCGGGATTCTTGAAGCGATCGAAAGAGCTGAGCGCATAGTTATCTGTCCGAGCAACCCTCTCTTGAGCGTGTCACCTATGCTATCGATACCGGGTTTCACAGACGGGTTGAGGCGAAGCAACGCACGTGTCGTGGGCGTAAGTCCGATCGTGGGCGGGAAAGCGCTGAAGGGACCGGCGGACAAGATCATGGCAAGCTTGGGGCTTGAGCCCTCAGCTTATGGCGTTGCCAAGTTCTACGAAGATTTTCTTGATCACTTGATCATCGACAACGCCGATGAACAGCATAGAAGCCGAATAGAGAGTTTAGGTGTGAAGGTTACGGTCACGGATACCATAATGAAGAGCGTTGAAGATTCTGTTCGCCTGGCCAAGGTTGTTGTGGATGCCTGAATTCGGATTGTTCTTTGATGGAATGTCAACTTAAACTTGTCTAGGACCTTCTAGGACCTGTCACAGTTGATAGGCGCGCACGCTAAAAAGCTGAATATCGACAGCTCTGCTTTTGTAGCGCATCGTAGAAAAGCGGAACGACGCATAATCGAAGCGCGCGCTAGTGAATCTGGAAGGGCTTGGATAAATAACGATAAACGCGCGCTGATGATACTATGGACTTGCACCTAATTAAGTGCAGATACCAGCGGATCCGCCACTCTAGACATACTTTTGTACTGTTGTCGCTTCTCGTATCAGCTCTCTCAGTTGGTTGCCAAGAATCGCAAGCTGGTGGCTTTCGTGGTCCTCTGTACTCTTGTGCGTGGCTGCCCCGTCAGACAACGCTTCTCTGGTAAGCACCTGTTCGGGATTCATTCCCCAAGCCCGAATCATTTCCTTCAATGCTTCGATTTTACTCACTTGTATTTTCGGTCTTATCGCTAATCCTGACGCAGCATAACGCGCTAAAGAAGGTCGATTCAACAATATGGAGTCGAGTTCCAGCTCGGGCGGGTTGCAGATGTCTAATAATATGGACTTGGGTAAGGGCACACGACCCGAATGCTTCCGAGAATATGGACATTGCTGCTAGCGAGAGCGCTAACGGCGATAACTCAAGGCGCAACAATATGGGCTTTTTTCAGTTAGCTCAGCTAGCTAGATATCTAGCCGGGATATCTAGCAGGAAGCGCCCGCTGTTCCAGCATACTATTCTTCACGGACGCGCGCACGGTGTTTTCAGAATTCTCTTCCTTAAGTCAGACTCGTCAGATGGCATACTCTTGTCATTTGCTATCGATGGGTAAAATACTAGTGCTTCTGGCTATCTCACTGCAGTCAGGGTTTCACGACGAAATCTTTTTTCATGACTAAGCGGTAACAATCAGAATCTTTGGAGCACTTTTCAGTAATGTTGAAAGAATGGTAAAAGGTAACAAGCAGTAATGCGCACTATAATTATTGAACTTCTACTGTGAAGCGTCCGCCGAACGCACAATGCTTGGTACACATGAAAGTAAATATTTTGCAAGGCGCGTATTAATAAATCAGAATAGCGTAATACGCGTCGAGGAAAAGGCAATGGAACGTAAGATCATGTCGTTGGGCAGATCCTCGCTTGTGATTTCTCTTCCAAGGCATTGGATAGAGTTGAACAAATTAAACAAGGGTGACGTCGTGTCTCTGGCCGTGCAAAGAGATCGTTCGCTAGTGGTTTTTCCGGGTGCGGAAAAGAAGAGAGAGCCAAAAGAGATAACCCTTAAAATCGACCCAAATGACAAAGAATCTTTGATTGTTCGAAGACTGATTGGCTGCTATTTGAATGGTTACTCTGTCATAAATGTTGTGTCGGGTCAAATATTCACTGTTCCTCAGAGAAAAGCAATTCGTAACATTGTTAGGACGCTCTACATGAGAGTGATGGCCTCAGACTCCAAAAGCATGTACCTTCAAACGTTAATCGATGAATCGAAGGCATCGCTTGAACTGGCGATAAACAGAATGTACCTGATCTCTCGTTCCATGTGTCTTGACGCAGTTAACTCGTTAAAAAACCGAGACACAATGTTAGCGAAAGCTGTCTTCTCTCTCGACGATGACGTGGACCACTTTTCCTTTTTCATTCTCCGACTACTTCGCGAGGCAGCCGAGGATTCCGTTTTGGCAACTGAACTTGCCGTAGACCCTTTAGATTGCATGGACCACCAAACTCTGGTGTACAGAATAGAGCATGCAGCAGACTACGCTGCCAACATAGCAAAGTACATAATAATGCTGGAAGAAAGCCAACTTCAAATACCCAACGAGCTACTGGATCTAATGTCCACTGCTAGCACCGACGCCGTTGAATTGTACGATAAGGCGGTTAAGACTTTCTTCTCGAAGGACGTGACCGTCTCCGTCCAGATACTAGAAGGACAAGGAAAGATTGAAAGAATGGATCAAGAGATAGCTTCTAAGGCTTTCATGAGCAAACAAAAAAATCCAGCGATAATCTGTACGATTTGCTCCATACGTGACGACATAAAAAGAATCGCTGAGTGCGCGGCGGACATAGCCGAGATAGCCATTGACCGTGCTTACAAAACGACTACTTAGAATCCCTCTTGGGCGGCGGATAACTCAGAGTCAATGTCAGTTTAGACAGGGACATCTCTTTCTGAAGCAATCTTCTTGCAAACACCAATGCTGGATTATAGTCGTACACCTGCTCGCCGTCGATTCGGGCTTCTCTGAGAATCTCTTTTTCCAATTTGTACTTCAGATCTCCAACTGTTAGCGCTCCAATTCCAAAAATTCCCGGAGCTATCTCCTTCATGTCATCCTTTAGTTCCATCCCTTCCACTCCGAATGGCGGGACAGCATTTATATCAACGATGACTTTCACTAGCTTAACTTCCTTGAACAATTCCTTTTCTACGATTTGGACGCCCCTGGTCCCAGCGCACAACATCACATCAGCTTTCTTGAAGATCTCAAGTTTTTCAGATGATGTGGGAATAAACACTCCTTGCACTTTTACACCATGTTTGCTGCTGAGCTTCCTCGCAATGCTTTCAGCGTATTCTTTCCCATCTTTTCGCTTTGGGCTAATGCTAGCAATAATCACATGGCACCCTTGCCTTGCCAAAAGAACTGCAGCTATCTGTCCTACAGGTCCCGTTCCTAGAACAGCGCAGGTCTTGTCTTTCAATTCACCAAGCTTGTTGGACAAAAGGGCACTTTCAACCTTTGCAACCATGGCGGCCGCCGTCGTATACGCACCACCAGGATCAACTATTATGCTCGTCTTGAAAGGTGAGAACATCGCACCTTTCGCAGCTTCAAGAACTTCCTCGGCTTTTTCGGCATTTTTCCCTCCAATGAAGAAACACGTGTGCTTGACGCCTTTCGGGCCTCTGGAGAATAGACTGTCCTGAACGATTCGTTTGGCATCTTCTGGCGTAACATTTTCGTACGGTATGACAACGTCGTATCCAGCATCGTATGCCATGCAAATGTCAAATGGACTGGCCTTTTCATCTGTGTCCAAGTAAAAAAGAAGGTGTGGTGCCTCATCAGAAGGTTTTCTGATAACTGGTTTAACCTGAATCTGCATTGACTGCAATACGTTTGCTAATTCTCCGGAGTGCGAAGACTCAACATGGGCTGAAACTATCTTTTTTGAAAGTTTAAGGTTTTCAACGCGAACATCCAACGATTCTAATAGATCCTTGATTCCGTCGACATGTTCAGGGCTACAAAGATGAACGCACGTGAGCATTTTCTTAGAATTGAACTCCTTAGCATGTTCCAGTATACCCATGACAATCCATCGTTCTCTTACAGGGAAGGCAATCTCATGCTCTTGCTCCTCGAGTTCAAGTTGCAAACATTGACCATAAGCAACCAAGTATTCGTTTTCCATGGAATCATCTTTCTTGGTTCTCTTGGATGACTTGGCCAAAGCTTTCAGTATATCGTCTCTCAACTCTCTCTTCTTGTCCAGGCTGCTTGTGATGTACTCTCTTGCGCTTTCATCAATGTCAACGGTAAAAAGTGGAATGTTCATCTTCTGAAAAAGCTGAGCCACGACGTTGTCTTCGTGGAACTCCTTTTGCGAGTGCATGCCCAACTCATCAGTCACAAAGTCCTGATTCACTTCCTTACTCATGTTTTCCAGAAACTTGTAAAAGCTTATGGAAGGCCTGAAAAGGGAGCGAACGATGCGTGCATTTGGAGTGGTTTGAGGCTCAGTTATCCAAAATGGTTCATTATACTCTTTTTCAACAATTACAACGGTCAATTGCGTATCTGTTAAGGGCGCGATTTCAAGAGTCTTCATGTGTGAGTCATCGACGTACAGGTGAGGCTGCCGGGCATATATACGTAGTCGAAATACCTTATATACGCTTACGTATGGTATATACTTGCGTATAGTATACGTATACCCGATACAAACCTGTTGGGAGCTGGAGAAGGAAGAATTTTGGACGTTATCGGTTTTCCATTTGAGACGCGCGAGTATTATTCATCATGCAGTTTCCGGTAAAATTCCTCATCTAAGGCTGGGGGAAGCATCAAACTGGTCTTGACTTTGAGCTTTCCGTCCTTCGAGTGAGGTTTTCTCGTTAATGTATCACCGCACTTTTCCATTTCTCTGGCTTCTTCGGCCAATCTCGCGGCCGTCTGGGCTATTTCGTGTGCGGATGCGACAAGTGGTAGATATTTGTCACTCTCTTTTTCTATGAAGCAAGCTTGAAGATTGACTTCAGCGATTTTTTCGGCCAGTTCGTACGCTGCCATGGCTTTGGCTCTTGCATAAGGGTTCTTGAAATCAGAATTGTCTCGTATGCTGTTCACATCAATTATTAGTCTAGGCAACACTGGGCTTAGTCCGTTCTTAATCGCATATATCAGTTTGTCAATTTCTTGATGAACCATCCTGTAGACGCCGGTGATCGCAAGAACTTTGATAATGTTTGAATTGAAGATTGCCATCTCTATGGGATCTAGAAATTCTCTTCGTGCTCCAATAAGCGGATCGCCTGTGACGATAATGTAACCTAAACCTTGCTTTTCAAGGTCAGCCTTGATTCGTTTTCCAGGAGCATCTGTAATGGCTACGCTGGGCACGCCGCATCCTGACAGCTTCTCTCTGACTTTTGTCGGTCCAGGTATAGATGGATTTGGTGATATGAAGACTATGAGATCTGGGTTGAATTCGAAGATTTTTGGCAGTGCTTCTTCAACGTCCTCAACAGCCATCTTTGCACCTGTTGTCACTGTTCGGGTTTTGAGATCTTGTCGATCGGCTAGCTCGTCGAGAAGGAGCTCAAACAGAGGCGAAGAAGCGATGTTGCCACATCTAAAGACTCCGACCTTTTTAAATTGCTGTGTTGACAAGGCTACACCCCTTAAGCATCAATATATATTGTATATACCTGAACGTTTTAAGAATTACTGTATGGCATGCGTTCAGTGTTGAGGCGAATAGTGTCCTCTTTGACCGTGCCGAGACCAGAGCTGCGCGCGCGGAGAGGTGTCGAGTTGTAGTCCCTGCTTAGAAAGACTCACGATCAAGGGTACGCCAACGAGTAATGAGACAGCGACTACGAGCGAGTCTTCGATGTAAGAGGCTACTGCCCCGCCGGTGAAAATCGCTGAAACTTGTTCGAAACTCGTGAAGAACAAGCCGCTCAGTCCGCACGGAATGAGCAGGAATATTCTGATGAGGGAATCGGTGGCTATTCCCACGAAAGAAAGCAACAGAACGGCTGTCGACTTGCCTTTGACGCTTGGACTGAATAGGCGGTTGCTGAGTCTTGCAGCTGGATAGATGAGGATCAATGCTGCTAGGACGTCAAGTATGGTCCAGAGAGGAAGCGCTCTTCCGAACGGGTGTGCAAAATAGGCCAGAAGCATCATCGCATATGCTAGCAGAGCAGGTTTCCACAAGCGTCTGGATAACAATCCTATGATCAAGACGCTGACGGGTTCGGCGATTATGCCGAACATCCACAGGGGGTCAAATGCGACTATTCTTGAGATTGACGAGCCCATTAGGGCAGCGAAAAAGCCGACGTATGGTCCTAGGATTATGCCTTCTATAGGTTCTAGCAGTACTGCCCAGTTTCGCCACAGGGCGTATGGAAGGAAGTACAGTGTCGTGTGCAACGCGGCGAACACTGCGACAAGGCCGACTATGATGCTCTTACGCATTTGACCTCGATTCTGAATGTACGAGTTCGCACAAAAGTTTTGGGTTGCGTGTCGGGTTTCGGTCGAGGGTTCTCTAGTCTCGTCAGGTTAAATGCATTAGGCTTGCGGGTTGGATGATCCTTGGGTCTGAGCTTGGACTGTGAGTCTTGGAGGGTATGCGTTGTCCATGACCCAGTTTGTGTGCAGTGCTGAATAGTCGAC
Source organism: Candidatus Bathyarchaeota archaeon (assembly GCA_963769845.1). Taxonomy (GTDB): domain Archaea; phylum Thermoproteota; class Bathyarchaeia; order Bathyarchaeales; family Bathycorpusculaceae; genus JBGQMW01. The sequence continues at coordinate 9,356 of CAVYNL010000019.1, forward strand.
TTCGATGAAGTAGCCGCGGAGGCTTCCCGCGCTTGTCTGATCTGGTGCGAATGTTACTTCCAGGTCTGTGGTTTGTCCGCCTTTGACGTCTACTGGAATTGTCTTGGTGGCGTAATCGGTGTCTGGCAGGATGGAGATGTCTTTTCTGATTTTGACTACTACTGAGTCTATGTATTCTTCTTTGGCTTCGATTATTACGTGCGCTTCAACCTCTTGACCGACGCTAGCAACCGTGGATCTTTTGCCTGCAACGAGCCAGTATGAGTCTTGGACCGAAGGGGTTGACCCGATCTGCGTGGACCTGATCGAGACCAGAGCGAAAACAACTACTATTGCGACTATGATGATGATGATTATCAGGACGAAACCTATGCCTCTCCGGTCTCGCCTCATCTTGGACACTATGCTTCACCGAAAAAACGCTAAACAAGCTCGAAGAATTAAAGCTTCTCCCAACAATCCACGAAGATACTTCGGAATGGAGAGTATATGCTAGATGTGTCACATTCTCTCGATAGCGCGCGCTCCGAGCGTTGGAATTCTTCTTCCAGAGTTCTTTTTCTTTGGTCATATAGACATCTTCGCGCTAGGACTAACCCCGATTAGCGCGATTTCCCATGGAAGATGGCGTTTTGTTGATGAGCGGACTTCTCCGTCTTGTTTCTAGAGGGGGTTGTTCGGTCTTGTCCAGTCTTTCGGCGCTAGTGTTTAGCTATTAACGCTAGCGCGCGTCTGGTATTTGATGGAACTGTATAGAGTCTTTATTGATGACTTTGCCATCCAATGCTTCAGAACCCTGGATAAGAAAGACTTTGCCGTGAAACCTGAAGACTACTCTTCCAACAGAAAGAGAGTACTTGAACAAGGCTTTAGCAAAAGACATGATGAGAAAGCTGAATTCCCTCTTTGAGTCAACAGTCGAAATACCGCGAGTGAAGCATGGTAACAGACAGACCGTGGAGATTCTGATCAATGAAGAAGCTCTACTGTTCGCCACGTATCTGAGAAATAGCAAGCAAACATGGACTCCTAGAATCCTACTTCCTTAATAAGGGACACCGAAAAGCGAGACCTTTGAAATCATATATAGTAGAACGGTTGATTTAAATTATGGGAGATTTGTCATGTCAACGGAAGATCTTAAGGCGCTCGATCGTCGTTTTTTTGAGGAGTGGAACAAGGGGAAGTCGGCCGCCATGGCCGTAATAGACGAATCATGCTCCCCTAACATCGTATGGTACAGTACTGGCGAGGACATCCGCGGCATCAAGGACTTCAAGAAGTCTATGGGCGAGTTCTTCGACGCGTTTCCCGACAATCACTTCGCCATTGACGACATATTCGCCGAAGGAGACAAAGTGGCAGTACGCTACACAATCACTGGAACACACAAGGGTAAATACATGGGCATCCCCCCTACCAACAAGAAGATAACACTGTGGGTGATCGAGATCGACCGTATCGTCGGCGGCAAGTTCGTGGAAGGCTGGATAAGATTTGACACTCTAGGATGATGCAACAACTCGGCCTTGCGCCTACGCCAGCGAAGAAATAACCATAAGTGAAGCCATTCTGTTTCGACCTCCCCTGTTTTTCTGCTCGACCAATTCCTTGCACTGTGCGTGTGCGCGAGCTGAGTGAGTGTGTGTATGAGTGAGTGAAAGAGTGAGTAAGCGAGTGACTGTGTGAGCTAGAATGAGTGTAAGTAGGCGTGTAAGCGTTTGGGTTTGGGATAAAACTTTACGCGCGCGCATTTCTTGCTTCTGCTACAAGCTTTTTATCATCTTGCGCTTTGGCATCCTTTTTCTGTGGCAAAGGCGTACACAAGCTATCGGCGGTTTCCATGCGCGCACTCTCTAAGCATTCTTCTGAGCAACGGGATGCCTGACCTCGAATTTTACTATTGTGTTGTCCGTGAGTCTTAGTTTGCCCAGCTGTTCCATCAGCACTGGATATTCTAATTTTAGGTAGTATTTCCTACCTTCATCAAGGTAGTGAAGACCCTTAGATGTCGTGTCTAGAGTAAATCCTACGATACGTTCATCAACTTCGCACCTGATATCCAGAACTATTCGCTTTTCATCCAGAGGTTTGTTTATTAATTCAAGTGAAAAAAAATCGAGACCCGATGCATGAGCTTCCTTCAATTTCCTGTAAGAGTGGCTGATGCTTCCTACGAACCATTCTGGTTCTTTCAATGGTTGTTTGCGAGAAGATGGTATGATAGTGTATTGCTTGGTGAACCAGACAGGCATCAGTTTGTCTTCAGCGATTCCTCTTACGGAAACGTTTTCACACAAAAACAATCCTTGCATTTCTTTCGGTAGAAGAGAAAGTCCAAGACTTGAGTCGAACACAATGCCACTAGGTCTTGCAAAGTCGTTGAGCCTAGAGGCAAGATTGAGGACTTTTCCTGAGTAATCCACAATCTCTTCTCCAGAAGATATGCAACAAGCGGTTCCTCTTGACACTCCTATGCCAATCTTGTCAGGTGTAGGGAAATATATCCTGTCATCACCTTCAGTCAGTGTCCCGAAATCCTTTACAAGTTTCAGACACTTCTCCATAATGCTGGCTACAGTATCTTTGGGAGATGTCTCGTCATACCGTACTACGATGAGAAGTCCGTCTCCAGTCGGTTTGTAGAACGCAGCTTTGGGAAAGTACTCATCTATGATTCTGATGTAGACTCTCTTCAGGAAGTTCGCTATGTCCAGAGACTCACCGATTTCTTTACAAAAGGGTGTGAAGCCTCTTATGTCAAGAACGATTGCGATAACGTGTTCTGTAGTGCCTTTGGCATCATCCAGAAGCTTTCTGAGTTCAGTGCCCATGTTGTACCTTTCGATTGCTAGGTTATTTAAATCTTGAGTTTAAACCAAAAACACAATCTAGATATTCTCTTTTTCCCCACACTGCCTTCCCAAAGCGTATAGTCGATTTAGATAAGGGTAGGCTATAGCGTTCCCTACCCCTATTATGATTACTGCGTATATCCTTCCCCTCGCAGGGGAAGGGCAGGGATAGGGTTATGTGCTACTGCGTACAGAAAGCTGAAGTGCTACAGCACAACGTGCTCCATATATCTTTTTTTCAGCCCACGAACCGTGCTCGCAGAATACTGCGCCACCTTCTAAAAAAAAGGGTAAAGTTTTATCCCAAATGCGCGCGCTAAATAAGCTTAGTCTAGGTTTCATGTTTTCTTTATTCCGTGGAATAGTTCGCTTCCTGCACCTGGGTAGACTGCTCGCTCTTCTTTTGGTGTTGGCGCTGTTACTGGTGGCCACTTTTCAGGATGGGGGGTTGGTCCTTCCCGCGTCACGGCTGATGGGGCCGTGTCTTTCATGGAAGGATTCTTCCTGACGTCGACGCCTTCCACGTTGTGGCTGAACTCGATCGGTATGCCGTTGGGGTCAAAAGCGTATATCGAATGAATGAAGCCGTGGTCGATCGCGTCTGAAACCCAGAAGCCTGCAGCGGAGAGCTTGTCCTTCAGCGTCCACAAATCCTCCTCCGTTTCCACGCCGAACGAGACGTGGTCAAATATGAACGGGCCTGAAACTGGCTGGCCATGGTCCTTTTCTTGCACTGGTTTGACGCCTGGCCACTCGAAAAAGGCGAGAAGGTCAGTCTTGGAGATCTCGAAAAAGTAGTGCCTGTAACCTGGCTGTCCCAGACCAGCAACTAGCCTCATGCCTAGAAGGTCTCTCCAGAAACGAATCGTCTTATCCATGTCTCCGGTTGCCATCGCCAGATGGTTTACGCCACTAAACCTAACCTGAACCTGCTGATTGGATTTTGAGGGCAAGCACGACACACCAAATACATCAACTTGAGAACCCATTATTTCTGCCTTGCGCAGGATCCAAGCAGCCACTCGACAGCGCACTTGCTTCAGCGACTGCAGCATTGCGGAAAGTGTTTTATTCTGGAACGAAATCACGCAGATGGAACCTGCCACACGATAACGAGCAAGACACAAGGAGGAACGCCGTGAACAATGATTAACAAGTATCATTCGGAACTCATGTACCAAGTCAAGGCGCATGCCAAGCAGCTGTCGCGGTCTGAGAAGGAGAAGCTCGAGAGATACATCGGCACCGACAAGACCCTTTACGTAATGGGAGCTGACGCCCAGAGGAAGATCATCAAAGAATGGGCAAAGAAACATCTAAGCCTCACACAATCTGAGTACATCGAACTGCTCAGCTCTCTCTGTCATGGAGACTCGGTCAACGAGATCTCACTCGCAGGCGAATTGCTCGAATCCTTCCCAAAGCTAAGGAAAAACGTCGAACCAAAACATCTTGACGCATGGCTGAACACAGCGCGAGGCTGGGCCGAAGTTGACTCGATATGCCAATCAAAATTCACTGCAGAAGAGCTTCTGAGCAACTGGAAAGAATGGAAAAAACTGCTGACAAGACTGGCCTCAGACGACAACATCCACAAAAGACGCGCCAGTCTCGTCCTGCTCACCAAACCCGTGAGAGACTCCGAAGACACAAGGCTGGCAAACTTGGCGTTCATGAACATCGACAAGCTCAAGAAGGAACGAGAAATCCTGGTCACAAAAGCAGTCTCATGGCTTCTGAGAGACTTGGTCAAGCACCACAGATGTAGAGTGGAAACGTACCTGAAAGAAAATGAGAACGCCCTCCCCAAAATCGCCCTCCGAGAGACCAGGATGAAACTCCTGACCGGCAAAAAGACACCCAAGCGAATCATCAAGCAGAAATGAGCACGTAGTATTTTGCGCAGATTCTGAAAAATCCTTATTAGCAGGAACTCAGCGATGCACAGTGATCGGAGCAGTAAATAATGGATATTTGGAAGCTTCGTTTGTCCATGGCTGGAACGCTTGCCCTAATAGTAGGTCTGTCAACACTGTTTTTCACGGTTATTCTGAGCCTGACAGGAGCCTTTGATTTCTTGACGCTGGGCATCCTGGTCGGAGTGTTCAACGTTGTCCAATGGCTCATCTCGCCCTACATCATTGATGCTCTCTACCACGTCCGTGCCATGTCTCCAACTGAGGAACCCAAGCTTCACGAGGTCGTTAACGACCTCAGCAAGAAGAGCAACATAGGCACACCGAGGCTAATGCTTGCACAAATCCCATTGCCAAACGCGTTCGCTTACGGTTCACCAATAGCGGGAACCCGCATAGCCGTCACAAGCGGACTCATGAAAACGCTGGACCAGGGTGAGGTTGAAGCTGTCGTCGGACACGAACTTGGACACCTCAGACACAGAGACGTGCAGCTCATGATGTTCGTTTCACTCCTGCCCGCTGTGGCCTACTACATAGGCTTCTCCCTCATGCTTTCTGGCATGTTCGGAGGAAATCAGAAGAATCAAGGCAGCGGCGCAGCACTAGGCATAGTCTTCATGGCTTTTTCATGGATAATGAACCTGTTCATACTCAACCTCAGCAGGGTACGCGAATACTACGCTGACAGACACAGCGCATCAATCGTCGACGGGGGATCACAGAAACTCTCGACAGGACTGGCAAAAATAGTCAACGCAACCAAGAACATGGGTCGGATGGGCATGACGAGACAGCAAACAAAGAACATGAGTGCATTCAAGGCGTTGTTCATCACCGACCCTGACCGCGCAAAAGTTGACTCTGCCGAATTGTCAATGATGTCAGCCGCAGACAGCCAAAAACTAGTCCAAGACATATTGGCAAAGAAGCTAACAACGGCCGATCGCGTTTTAGAGATTTTCTCGACGCACCCCAACATAGTCAAACGACTGAAAGCCTTACAAGAACTGGCGTAACCGACCGATGGAACACACATTTTTCTAAGTAGCAGCCAATACGAAGATTCTAATCCCACTTTTTCATCCCAAAACCCACCCCATCACAGTCTAAGAGAATCCTATCTTCGCCGGACCCAGCAGAGCGGGGAATGTTGATATTACGCCTTTTTCCTCCAGCTGTTTAACCCAGTATCGATAGTGGCTTCATTCACTGCAATTCAGCACCCATACGAGAAAGTGTTGTTCTAGCGTTTTTGAACCAGATTCAAAATCTTTCCATCTAAAGGATCCAGTTGGTCAGACACACGACTCACAAGCTGCCAGCACATCAAGAACTATTCAATATCATCTCCTGCCGTTCTCTAACAGCTAACGCACACTTAGACAGAGCGGAGAAAAAGCGCGCGCCAGACGCAGCAAGAACTCTCAGAAAGATAGGATCTTTTGGCTTTCTTCTATCCACTTGGAAAGCCCTGTTATCGTGCCCATTTCTGTTCCGGCGACCAAGTCTTGCTCTGTTAATCCTCTCAGGTTCATACTTGTGTGACAAACATTGACGCATACGCCTACCCTGACAAGGTCTGCAAGCATTTTTTCTATGTTATAGAAGCCTTTGGCAGGTTTCTGTCCCTTCTTGGCTGCGTTAACAGCGTCTCCAATGAGGAAAATGTTGACTTTCACCCTTGGATTGGCACAAGATAATGCTTCTGCTAACCTCAAAGCATTCCAGATTCTCTCGTCTCCGTAGGGAGAACTGCTAATGATTACTGTCAAGGTTTCCATACACTCAGCTTCTCAATCTTCCCTAAATCATTCCTAACCCGTTCGTAATGCTTAAACATGTTGTCTTTCTCCGATAAACTTTGAGATAGACGCTATATATTGCATCATAATAAATCGTAACATAATACAGTACCAAAGACGCGCGCGTTGGGCTCGAAAGCTAATGGTCTGGGCTAAACTGGGAATCTTACTCTGGAGCGTCCGAATTGTCCTTGTTGTTGTCTTTCTTCTGGAAATCTGGAAAAGTGCTCGTGAACAACTTTCCATGCTGAATCTTGCTTTCTTAGGACAGTTGTAACACGTGAAGTCACGTTGAACTGTTCGTTTCTCATAGTCCCTTGGTAATGCATGGTGAAAGTGGCGATGGCTAACTCCCCGAGAACATTGACTTTAAAATCTTTCAGTTCATAAGTGTAGTTGGAGAGAACCTTGAATGCCGAGAACTCGTTCTCCAAGGCTTGCGCGCCCTCCTGCCTTTGATAGGGGGCCCAGTCGTCAAATTTGTCATAGCCCTCATCCATGAGCGCTTTAACTGCAGCTTCGTCCTTATTCTTTATCCCATCAAACCTCTTGACAACAGCGTTCTTGACGTCGTCCTCTAAGCTGGATCCCGTTTGGGTTTTGGGCGCCGTTTGGTTTTGAGGCGCTGCTTGATTATCAGGCACAGCCTGATCTTGGGTTAATCCGCTCAATCTGGTTCTGCATTGCTTGCAGAGCGTGTTTCCTTCTTCGTTTTCAGTTCCGCACGTCGGACATTTTAGCATCTCATTTCCCCATCCAAAGTGTCTTGTTCTTGCCCATCGCTTTTTCAAAGAAACAGTAATCCTATCTTTACTTATCTTTGCTTCGATGCCGTTAAGTCTTTTGACTTAAGGTTTCGAGAGTCGTTGAGGTCTTCTTGTCGTTGAGGCGCGCGCGATTAACGCATGAAATTCTTATTCGTAGAATATGAGGTTTTGTTCCTCCAAGCTTCCGTGAAGCTTGTGCACTGCGTCATAGACGTCCTGTTCTTTCTTCGCCCCTGTGCAAACAAGGTTCCCGCTTGCGAATATCAGTATGACCACCTTAGGCTCATCCATCCTGTAGATCAACCCTGGAAACTGCTCCGGCTCATACATCGTTTTCCCAAGCGCGCTCACTGCCAGTTCCAAGTCTACCCTTCCGCCCAAGCTTGCAGAAGCAACCATGTTCACAACCTTAAAGTCCGGCTTGCTGATGATGATTATTCCGCCCTTTTTCAACTCCTTAACAACTGTCATAACAGCCCTGCGCGCTTCCTTTTCCGATCTTGCTCCTGTACAAACCATTTTACCAGAATTGAAAATCAGCGTGGCTGTCTTCGGTCTCTTAAGCCTAAACACTAATCCGGGAAACTGTTCTGGCCGATACTCGACTCCTGGATAACTCTTGACGACAGCGTTCAAATCGACCTTCTGGTTCAAGGCGGCAGCGGCAACAACGTTTTGAATGGTTATTATGGCCTTAGTCTTCGGCATTAAAAACCACTTCTTATTGCGTGCGCGCTTCACTCTTCATGCGCGATCATTGTCAATGTCGATGTAACGTTCTTTTGCTTTCTTATCTTGTTGTGGACTTCCTTGATCTGTTCCATCGTATCAGCACTTGTTTTCACGATGAGGTCGTAGACGCCATAGAGAGCGTAAGCTTGTTCAACTCCCTTAAGGTTCCTCAGTCTCTTCAACAGCTCTTGGTCAAATTCGCACGTGTTTACCATCACATAGGCTACAGGCGTAAAAATCACATGAAAAGAGAATGACGCGGAAGGCTTTAACCTTTTAGGACGGGCACGTTTTCGAATTGAATAGCACACGCGAACGTCTTGCACTCAAGCTCGCAGTTTAATCTGTCGGTGGCGTCTGACCGCATGATAAGCGGTTCCAGCGGAGTAGCCGAAAGAACCAAGTATGCTTAGCGCGCGCTTGCAAGGGTTTTCCTACTCTTTTGTAAGGGTTATTTCCATTGTTGAAACCATACGTGCTCTGTTTTCGCCTTCTCTTGCTGGCATTTCTTCTGTTCCTATAGCGATTTTGCTTACTTTTAGGTCTCTTAGGAAGCGGCTTCTGGTTATTTCAGCTACGTCAACAGCTGTTGCGATTGCTCGTCCTCGTGCTTTCAAGATTACTTCCTTAGAATTGCCCGCGGATAGTCTTGTTATAACTGCTAGCACATAGTCCATTGGTGTTTTGCTTCCAATGAAGACAATTCCTGATTTTTCCGCCATTTTCCATCATTCCTTTCATCAATAGTTGTAACGTGCAGCGTTGCTGTGTTCTTCTCGTTCTTCAACAACAGAACGCTGTTGCCCTATACTGCGCATACTTCCTTATAAAGTGATTAAACAACAGAGCGCGCGCTCGTGAGTTCGAAGAGTTTTCTAAGAATGGACGGTGCAACAACTACTGAGGCTACTTCTTTAGGCGTTTTTCCTTGTGCTTTTTTCTTTTCTCTTCTCTTTCCTTTTTAGTCATTGGTTTCTTCTTAGTGTTTCCAGTGCTCAATGCAATCACCACACTCAAATAGTCAGAATAGGGAATTAAATTTTTGCGCACGCAGAGAACTAGACGGTTTCAAAGAACTGAAGGCGCGCGTCTCTGAAGGCATGAAGGCAGTCTATATCCAAGATGCTTGAAGAATCAGATTGATGAAGAATATTTCGCGCGCGTCCGAGGAACGAGCCTCTGAGTGAGGATAAGACGTGTCCTAGGTGCGGCAATAAGATGCTGTCAGATAGAAAGCTTGGTTCGGGGGCAGTTGAGACGAGCTTGACCTGTGAGAACAAATTCGCGCGCGCTCAGAATGGAACGTACAACTGTACTCGCGACGGACGTGCGCAAATTTGGATTAATTTCGGAAAATCCTTATATAAGTTGGCGTTGACAAGCTGTCAAACCATATGAAGCAACAACAAGACAAGTGAGAATCGACAAATTTGACAAACCCGTCTCTCGAAACAGTGAGTCTCACCAAGCGCTACGGCTCGTTTCTTGCCGTGTCAGACCTGAACCTGAAAATCGAAGGATCAAAGTGTGTTGGATTCTTGGGCCCAAACGGCGCAGGGAAAACAACCACTTTGAAAATGTTCACCGACCTGATCAGACCGTCCGCGGGCCAGGCGCTCATAAATGGTGTGAACGTGCACGCTGACAAGAAAGAAGCACTGGCTTCTGTGGGCACCCTGATTGAGACACCCGAGATCTACCCCTCCCTAACATCAAAAGAAGCGCTCATGATGATAGCTGAGATCAGGGGAGTGCCGCGCGCCGTACGGAACAAGAGAATAGAAGAAGCCGTCGCAGAAGTCCGAATGGAAGAATGGATCAACAAGAGAGTGGGCAAATTCTCCAAGGGAATGAAACAGAGAATATGCATCGCCTCCGCGCTGCTCAGTCAACCAACCATACTCCTCCTGGACGAACCCACCAACGGGCTTGACCCCAGAGGAATGAGCGAAGTCAGAGACATCGTGAAGTCACTGAAGAGCCAGAAAAGACTGATTTTCATGAGCTCGCATATCCTCAGCGAGGTTTCGGAAGTATGCGACGAAGTCGCCATGATCGACCACGGCAAGCTGATCGTCTACGACACAATCTCCAACGTGACATCCAAGTTTTCGGAAGGACAAAACATCGTAGAGATTGGACTTCAACATCCCATCGACGACCGCTCCGTGACCGAAAACATTGCGACCCTCCCAGGTGTGGTAGCCGCAGAGAAAAAAGATGACAGAAACCTCAAGATCAGGTTCAACGGAGGCCTAGATGTCCAGGAACGCATTCTCTCCGACCTTGTGAGGCTCAAAATCGGAGTGATCAGCTACAGACCAGCATCATCCGAGCTCGAAGACGCGTATCTCAAACTGATCAAGGACACCGTGTGATCAAACATGAACGACAAAGAAACCGCACCTGCCAATACTGTGCCGAGCAGCCTGACGCAGGTAGGCATCACGATGAAATACACGTTCCTCGATTACTTCAGATCGCGCAGGTTCTTCATACTCCTAACCATAACTCTTCTCATAAGCGTCCTTCTCACTAGTCTAGTAGGCTACTACCGTCCAACAAGCTTTCTCGCCTCTGACTTATCATTCTACGCTGGCTGGTGGGGAAATTCTGTGACCTTCGTGATCGTACTCTCTGGAATCTTCTTCGGAGGAGACGCCATTTCGGGAGAATTCCAGAACAAGACAGGCTACTTCGGAATCCCAAACCCGATCAAAAGGTCATCCGTATACACAGGAAAGTGGCTAGCAGCCTTTTTCGCCTCCACCGCAATACTCGCCGTGTTCACGCTAATCACAGTCAGCAACGGGATATACTACTTCGGCCTGAACGTACCGTACCAATTCGGCGAATCCGTCCTTTTCGCATGGTTCTACCTCGCCGCAGTCCTCGGATTCACGTTCTTCTTCAGCTCACTATTCAAGAGCAGCGCGATGTCCATCATCGTCACCGCCATCCTTTTCTTGTTCGTATTTGGACTCATTGAGACGCTCGTCTCAGGCCTCGTTCAATTTGAGCCATGGTTTATCCTGACCTACGGATCACAAGTAATAGGAAACATATTGAAAGTGCCTTATCCGCCCCACAGCAGCGTGACCACCTCCATCCGTCCAGGCGGACAACCCTTCACCACCTACAACGTACCGGTTCCGGAAGGACTCGCCATAATAGCACTATACTTCATTATCACCGCGATTTTGGGATGGGTGTTCTTCGAGAGGAAAGAATTCACCTGAGCAAGAACCAGAAAATCAGGCAGAAGCACACCGTACTCGCGCTTGCGCGCGAATCACTGATTGTAACGATCGACCATGCCATGGGAAACAGCTTGTTCGTGAATAAAGAAAATGAAGGGGATTTGCACGTTTAGAAGTGATTTTCTGTTCTTACTTCTTTGCGGGCTTTTTCTTCTTTCCTTTAGTGGCTTTGGGCACTATTCTAGCCTCGAATTACAATTGTCACGATTTTTTATTTAAATTTTGCGATAAACGTTAATTTGCACAGGAACTTATTGAAACTGGAGTCATGACTCAAACGGGAGGCATAACTCTCAGCATTTTTCTTCCAATTTGCTCAACGCAGCCTTGAATGCGCCACAAAAAGAAAGGATTACGCTGATCTCTGGTGATGACATCCCAATCGGCAGGGATTTCAAGGAAAGATGGAACATATCCACGGACATCAGAGTCCAACCTCACTTGTTGCTCAAAGACGGATATGAAGCACTTGTCATACTCGAAGCAAAACGCACTGGCCGAGCTACATGGTTGGAACCTACCTCAACACGCGCGCCTTCCTTTCAAATACGTACCCGAAAGCTGCGGCTATCTCTCTCTTCTGAGGAAGTCGCCTATATCCAAGATACTCTTCACTGCTACGGTCTCAGCTTTTTTATTCAAATCAGCGATGATACGGCCGAACCCCAGGCACTCGTCAAACTTGTTCATGATCAAGGTACAGTTGCCTCTTCCCGTCGCACCCATCATCTTGGCTACTCCTTGTCTGAATATGTCTCTTCCACAGATGAATAGCCACTCTGTCTTCTGGTCAACGTACGTCTTGTTTCGTGCTGTTTCAGCAATCATCGCCAGAAATGGGAAACTTGGCATAAATCCTCCGCCCCTTGCCTCTCCGAGGTAGGTGCCAGCGTACAAAAAGTCCTCTTCGACAAAACTCTTCATGTCCTCGTTCAGAAGATAGTATCTATTCGCTCTTTCAGCGACAAGACTCTCATCCAAAATGAGGCTTGCATCGAACAGTCTGATGAAATCGTTCAAAGGCTTCATCATGCATGTTCCTGCCTTCCGAGTTTACACACAAAAAAACCCTGGGTTTTCCCGGGCCAGATCCTCCGCGCCTTCGAAACCGAACTGTCCAGGCGTTTGCCGAAAACGTTCGTCAAACCTTCCTGCCCATAACAGTCAACCTCCTCAACCTCAAGCCTGAGACTCTTCACGGCCCAGTCTATGTTCAATTCATTCTCTTCCGGCTCCAACGAGCACGTTGAATACACGATCTCTCCACCCTCACCGAGAACTCTGGTTGCTTCTGCGAGAATCTCTCTCTGAACCTTCGCGTTCCTCTCAACATCCGACAAGGTTCTTCTGCGGAGCCATGCTCTGTCAGCTGCAAAGTTACCCGAACAAGGCATGTCAAGCAGTATACAGTCGAACTTTCTGCCAAACTGAGAAACTCTTCGCGCGTCCAAACAGTACACGACCGTGTTCTTGACACGGCAGCGCTCCAACTGGTTCATCAACGCCGTAAGCCTTTGCTTTCTAGCGTCCAGAGCCACTATCACGCCAGTGTTCCCCATCGAGTCGGCAAGCTGCACAGTCTTTCCACCTGGCGCCGCGCAAGCATCCAGCACTATCCTGCCAGTTAGCTCGTCGAACAATGCAGCAGGTATTTGCGCGGCTGCCTCCTGAACAGAGTATAATCCCAGCAGGTACTCTGCCGTTGCGCCGACTGAGAATTTGCTGCGTACCCAGTAGCCTTGGGGGAGATAGCTGATTTTCTCAAGCTTGACCCCGCGTCGTCTCAGTCTTTCGATGACATGCTCCTGCTGAGCGTTCATCGTGTTGATTCTTATGGCCTGTTCAAGCTTGACTTCCTCGTAAGTCCAGCCGAGTTTTTTGTAACGCTGTAGGAAGAATTCTTTGCCCGACATCAAACACAATTTGCTCTAGGACTCATAAAAGATTTGCACAAATAGTGAATGCCCGAGCTTGGAAAAAGCCTGCGGAGTAAGATTGGGAAGCTATTTTGTGTATTTTCTGGTGAACCATTTTCTGGTTTCTTCCGCGAATACCACTATGCAGGCAAGAATCGCGAGGAACGCCCAGTCCAGCAGTCCGAGTCCAGTGGTCTGGAATACCGACTGCATGAAAGGCACGTAGACCAACGCTGAGATTATGGAGATCTGCGCGGCTATGCCCACCCAGATCCACTTGTTACTCTTGATGCTTGTCTTGAACAGGGAAACCTTGTTCGTTCTGCTGGCCAGAACGTTGCCTACTTGGGCGATCACTATTCCCGCGAAAGTCATCGTCGTTCCCTTTCTGTAAAGAGTGTCAGCGATGCCGGTTCCGAATTGCCAGCCTCCGCTCACCCAAACAGTTATACAGCCCAGTACCGCGCCCGTGGCGATTATCGCGCCTACGTACAGCGAACGGAAGAAAACCCTAGAATTGAACAGGCGTTCCTTGATGCTCCGCGGCATCTCCGACATTATACCCGGCTCGGGCGGCTCACGGCTCAACGCCAAAGACGGGATGACGTCGATCCCCAGGTCGATGGCCAGCACTTGTATAACGAGCAGCGGCAAAGGTATTCCGAGAACTATGTACAAGACATACGGAATAAGCTCAGCCCAATTGTGCGCGAAGACATAGACTATGAATTTTCGAAGGTTCTCGTATATCGTGCGCCCCGACTCGACGGCTTTAACGATCGACGCGAAACTGTCGTCGAGGAGAACCATGTCCGCAGCTTCCCTCGCAACGTCCGTCCCTGAAACGCCCATGGCCACACCTATGTCGGCTTCCCGCAGCGAGGGCGCATCGTTCGCCCCGTCGCCTGTTACCGCCACGATCTCACCGTGCTGCTTCAGAGCCGTGACTATGCGCAGCTTCTGCTCAGGCGAGACCCGGGCGAAGATAACATCCTGCGTTCTAACTTCCTCAGCGATCTGGTCATCCCCAAGACCGTCAAGGTCGACACCGCGGATTATCCGGCACTTCTCCGGCTCCACTATGCCCACCTCCTCGGCTATGGCCTGCGCAGTCGGACCGTAATCACCCGTGATTATGGCAATCTTGATTCCAGCCTGTTTCGCCACGGCCACCGCCTGTTTGACTTCGGGCCGCGGAGGGTCTTTCATGCCCGCGAGCCCCACAAAGACCATGCCGCTCTCAACTTCCTTCTCCTTGTAGGAACACTCCGCTGGCAGTTCCTTGTAGGCAACGGCTATCACTCGCAGACCTCGGTTCGCGAACTCGCGGATCTTCGCCTCAACAGCCTCAAGGTTCTCAGGAGTCAATCCCTCCACCTTGTTCTTGACGATTATTCGGTCACATATTGACAGGATGCTGCGAGGTCCGCCCTTCGTGAACGCAAATTCGTGTCCCTCAATCCTGTGAAGAGTCGTCATCCTCTTCCTCTTCGAATCAAACGGCAACACTCGAAACATCGGCCTTTCAACGAGAAGGCCCTGTACGCTCAAGCCATGCTTCAACGCGGCCACGAGCAGCGCGCCGTCTGTCGGGTCTCCGACGATGCTCCAAGACTTGTTCCTGTCCGATGGGGCTTCAACCTTGGCACTGTTACAGAGAGCGGAAATCTCGAGAAGCTTTTCAACCGCACGAAACTCTTCTTCCTTCAAAGCTTGACCTTCGCACGTGAACTTTCCCACGGGGTCGTAGCCGACACCTGAGACCTCAACGACTTTGTCGTGAACCCAGATCCTTTCAACGGTCATTTCACCCTTCGTAATCGTTCCCGTCTTGTCTGTGCAGATAACCGTGACACTGCCGAGCGTCTGAACGGCAGATAGCTTTTTGACAAGAACGTTTTCTTTGACCATTTTGAGAACGTTGATTGCCAAGGCGCTCGACACGGTGACCTGCAAGCCTTCGGGAACGCAACACACCATGACGCCTATCATGAAGAGAATGCTCGCGTAAAGGCTCACGTGAAGCCAAACATTGCTTACAACGAAGAATATGACGCCCACTGTTATGGCAACGATGAAATCGTACTTCGCCGTGTACGCGATTTCTTTCTGAAGCGGACTGGGCTCATCGGCTATCTGCTGCGTCAGACTGGCTATCTGTCCGAACTTGGTTTTCATACCCGTGTTAACAACGATCGCCCTGCCTTGGCCCTTGGCGACGCTTGTACTCATGAAAACCATGCTGGACGCATCCAAGTACTTCGCGTCCACAACCGCCACAGGTTCGGTCGTTCGAGGCTGCGGTTCAGACTCGCCCGTAAGCGGCACGTTGTTCGTCCACAAGTCATAAGCATCAATCAACCGTGCGTCTGCCGGAACTCGGTCTCCGTCTTCCAGAACGATTATGTCGCCCGGAACAAGGTTCCTGACAAGAATCTTCTTGAGCTCCCCGTCTCGAATGACTTTGGCGTACTCGGGCATCCAGCTCTTCAGAGTCTCCATAGCTTTCTCCGCGCGCCACTCCTGGAAAAGGCTGAACACCGCGTTGATCAACACAACAGCAAGTATGGTAACGCTCATGGTCATAGTATCGACGAATGCGGCAAGCAAGGCCGCGATGAGAAGCAGAATCCCGAACAGGTCCTTGAGCTGTATCAGAAACTTGTAAGCAACCGGTGTGCGTTTCTTCTCAAGCAATACGTTCGGGCCGTACTTGGCAAGCCGCACTTCAGCCTCTTGACTGCTCAACCCCTTCGCTGAGGTTTGCAGAGACTCGAAAACTTCTTTGACATGCAGGCTTGCAGCGTCCTTCAACAAAATCCCTTCTGCCCAAAAAACTCTATGCAGTTTTGAGCCTAGAACCCTCTTGGAAAGACTTTCTGATTCATGCCTTCCGCTTGAGAAACAGCAACAAGAACTATGCTCGTCCGCCTGTACGTTTTTTCTATGTTGAACATATGAACCATCTGTCGACACATGACCCTTCTACCATAACCTAGAAAGGGCTTTTTCTGTCGACTTTCGACGTTTTGCTCTCTAGAGTGACATGGACCTGAATTTAAACTCATCGGAATGGTTCTTACATTTTAGGTTAAACAAGTCTTAAATCCTGAAACGTTCAACCATGCTCTTTACGGAAGTGGTCCCTTACGAGTGAAAAGCACACGTTCTTCATGATGATCCAAGACAGGTGGTGGAAAGAGTTCCTCCGCCGCCAAAGAGAAGGAAGGAAAACACACGCATACATACTCCGCGGAGCAGCACCTCCCAAAACCGCACAGCGCATACTGTTCTACGTGACCAAACCCGTCGCAAAGCTCGCAGGCCATGCCGACTTCATCGAAAGAAAAGTCGGAACCCCAGAAGCCCTTTGGCAGGAAAACGGTGAAGAATCCGTCCTAAGCTCAAAGGCAAAGTATGACAGTTTCATCGAGGGCTCTGACAGAGTGTCCTTCGTCAGGTTCAAGAATCTGCAGGAAGCAGTCAGACCCGCCCCGCTCGACGAGGTTCTCATGTTCTTCGGTGTCAGAAGACTATCCAGAAAAGGCTTCTACATGGACAAGAACACGGCAGACAGGCTTGTCGCCTTGATGAACCAAGCATGACAAAAACGGAAATGGCCAAGCTCAGCGGCTCAGACGCAAAACCGCGAAGCGTTTGTCAAGAAAATGCTATTTGGGATAATGTGCAGGTTCTGCTGACTCCCTGGGGGCCTAGTCTAAGAAAGGGTTGAGTGTTAACGGGCGAGGCCTTTGCGGTGGTTTACATGACAGAATTCCATATGTTCATCGAGTATGTGCCAGGCAGTACACAGGCAGTAAACTCCGACATGATTTTCTTGGTGAATTCCTCCTGTCCATGAAAAGTCCTGTGCATGAACTTCTCAAAGTCCGCCAAGCTCTCAAACTCGCTCATTTCGACATATCCGCCCGAGTTGCCGCCAATCATCTGAGAGAACAGTTTCCATGACTTCAGCTCTTTACACTTCTCTTTGTTCTTCTTGATATATGCGGCCCATTTCTTCATGATTGACCTGCACTCCTCCTGCTTTTCTGGTTTTATGACGTATGTTTCTACGTTGAAAACCGTCATTCTATCACTCTCTTTTCTCCTACTATGCCATTTCAAGCAGCATAAATGATTTCAGGAAAGTCTCCCATAATTCAAGTCCCGAAGAGCCAACAGAACAGATTTAGGAAATCTCAAACCGCCTTATTCAACAGACCTCTCTAGGACTCAACTACGTCCCCAAGAGTTACCAGAACCATGCCGCAAAAAGTTAATAGGTCAGGTCTTTTACTTCCATGTAGCCCATTCATAGGCGGCGAAGATTCGAAATGCTTCAAGTTGAAACTCGAAACGTTATTCGCAGCGTTATAGTCGCGTTTTCTAGTGTAGAGAAGGCCTAGTTATGGTAAAGTACAGACAGGTTGAAGAAATTCAGAAACTCATGAATTATCCCGTGATGATCAGGAACACGAGCATCATCGCCCATGTTGACCATGGGAAGACGACACTGTCAGACAGTCTCCTCGCCGCCGCCGGAATAATCAGCGAGCAAAGAGCCGGACAGCAGCTCGCCCTCGACTCTTGGGAGCTTGAGCAGAAGAGGCAGATGACCGTTTTCGCCTCGAACATCAGCCTGGCACACACATACAAGGAGAAAGACTACCTCATCAACCTCATCGACACGCCAGGCCACATCGACTTTAGCGGCGCAGTCACAAGAAGCCTGCGAGCCGTAGACGGGGCGCTCGTCGTCGTTGACGCTGTCGAGGGCCCGATGACCCAGACCGAAACGGTCCTGATGCAAGCCCTGCGAGAACGGGTCAAGCCGATCCTGTTCATAAACAAGGTCGACAGACTCATAAAAGAAATCAAACTCACACCCGAAGAGATTCAGCGCAAGTTCGGAAAAATCATTCTCAGAGTCAACAACCTCATTGAAAAGTATGCTCCGGCCGAACACAAGAAGGACTGGCAAGTCAAGGTGGAGAACGGCAGCGTGGCCTTCGGTTCAGCACTACACAAGTGGGGCCTGAACCTCCCACACATGAAAGCCAAAGGCATAACCTTCGCCGACATCATCGACGCCTACACAGGCGAGCATGAAGAGATCGACCGAAAAGTCGACGCCCTAAGCAAGAAAGCGCCGCTCCATGAGCCGGTACTGGACATGTTCGTTGAACAATTACCTAACCCGCTGGAGGCTCAACCGTACAGGCAAACCCAGATTTGGCCAGGCGACCCGACCAGTGCCGTGGGCAAAGGCATGGCAAAGGTCGACCCGAACGGTCCGCTCCTCATGTGCATTTCCACGATTGAGGTTGACACTCACAGCGGAGTCGTAGCCATCGGACGCGTGTTCAGCGGCACCGTTGAGAAAGGAAAAGTTGTTCAGCTCATAACCAGCAGACAGAAAGGAACAATCCAGCAGGTTTACATGAGCATGGCCGCGGACAGAGTCATAATCGACAAAGTCCCCGCAGGAAACATCGCCGCACTCTCAGGGCTACCCTCGATACACGTGGGCGAAACCGTCGCAGAGGAAGGCTCAGACACACACGCGTTTGAAGGACTCAAGTACGTCTCAGACCCAGTCGTAACCGTCGCAGTCGAGCCCGCAGACGTGAAAGACCTGCCCCTGTTCGACAAGGTCATGCACAAGCTCACGACCGAAGACCCCAACCTGAAGTTTCTGATTAACAAAGAAAGCGGCGAATATCTGCTGAGCGGAATGGGCGAACTGCACCTCGAAATCACAGCATACCGAATGCAGGAAGCAAACCTGAAAGTCAAGATCAGCAAGCCGATCGTGATCTACCGCGAAACAATAATCCACGACTACGCGGGTCCAGCGATAATGGGCAAAAGCCCCAACAAACACAACAAGCTTTGGGTAACGATACAGAAACTGCCCGACGAAGTTATCGAAGCCATAAAGACTGGAAAAATCAGTGAGATGCAGACACGTGAAGAAAGACAGAAAATCCTGAAAGGTTTCGGCTGGGAAACCGACGATGCACGCAACGTTGTAGCCATCGAAGAGAACAACATCTTGGTCAACAGGATCAAAGGAAGACAGTACGTCGACGAGATCATGGACCACATAAAATCCGGATTCCGCGAAGCCGTGTTCACATGCGTTCTCGCGAAAGAACCAGCCTACGGACTTAAAGTGAACTTGGAAGATGTCACCGTCCACGACGACCCAGCGCACCGTGGACCAGCACAGATACTGCCAATGACGTGGCGACCGATCTGGTGCGCGTTCCTGCTGAGCGACCCGAAAATGCTGGAACCACTGATAAGCTTCGAATGCAAAGTCCCCAACGAGTACGTCAGCAACGTCATCGCAATCGTGCAGAAACGCCGAGGCAAGATCCTGGACATGATCAACGAAGAAGAAATGATAGTCGTCAAAGCAGAAATGCCCGTCTCAGAATCATTCGGCCTAGCAGACGAACTTCGGTCATCAACACAGGGCAGAGCATTCTGGGCCACACAGTTCAGCAGGTGGTCACCCGTACCAGAACAGATGCAGGCAGAAATAATAAAGCAGATACGCGAACGCAGGGGCCTATCGCCAACGCCGCCGAGAGCACAAGAATTCTTCGAAGACGCATAAACAAAGCAACAGGCGAACACTGGAAAACACCAGCCCTCGCCAAACCATCCTTTTCATTTTCACTCTTTCCTAGCAAGCTTTAAGGATTCTCGAAGTCATACATGCTTTCCAAAGCATGATCCTCAGCACGTCTGTCAAGCGCGTTCAGGCGGACTGAACATCAAATAGCAGGCCTCGGGTGTGACAATGGTTAACTTTGCGATTCTTGTCGTTCCGCTCGTTGCGGGAATTCTGGCAGGCTATGCCTTGCGGAAAAGATGGCACGCTGACCTGAGCAAGGCCACGTTTGCTATAATCATCGTCCTGATTTTCTCACTTGGCTATAGCATAGGCTCCAACAACGATGTCCTCAGTTCTCTGCCAAGAGTCGGCTGGAACGCCCTCTTTATGGCTTCATTGGCGATTGTGTTCAGCATTGCCCTCGTTGAATTGGTCAGGAGAAAGGTGAAGCTGGCATGATAAAGCACATACTGGCCGCACTCATCTTAGGCGTGACTGCTGGCTACTTGGTGAGCTATTCTGGCAACGTGAGCGCGAGCGGCTGGGTGGTCGATTATTTGTTCAACGGCTCGCTCTTAGTGCTGCTGTTCGCGATGGGATTGTCTTTTGGGCTAGATGAGAAAGCAATGCACAAGCTGAGGCAGACTGGTTTGAGAATCTTGGTTATTCCCTTCGCTGTGGTTCTAGGCAGCATTCTAGCGGGGCTGGTGAGCGGGTTGATCCTCAGACTGGACTTGTCTGCTTCGATGGCAGTGACCGCTGGCTACGGCTGGTACACGCTGGACGGACCCATGGTCGGACAGATTTTCGGAGCAGAGTGGGGCGCAATGGGGTTTGCCGTGAATTTCATCAGAGAACTGCTCACCATCGTGACGATCACTCTTGCGTTGAAGATTGGCAAATACGCTCCCATAGCTTCCGGAGGCGCCACCACAATGGACACGACTCTGCCAGTAATCGTGCGCTACTGCGGTTCAGACGCGCTGATAATCGCGTTCTCAAGCGGTTTCACTCTGAGCCTGCTGGCACCATTCAGCATAATAACAGTGTCGACACTCGGACGAACTCTGCTCAGCCTGATGTGCTTCTAGCTTTCCGCCCTGATCACGCGGTTGCAGTTCGCCAATCACCATAATAGCACGCAGGACTAGGTTAAAATACGTGTTCAACCAACAGAGATAATGAGAGAGGGTGAATCGTGCCTTGTTTGAAGGCTAGGAGGGAGTCTGCACTCCTTTCCACACTGCTTATGCTGTCCATGCTTGCAGCTTATGTTTTGCCATCATTCGCTGAGAGTCGAATACACATAAACGGCATCACTCCGTCCTCAGCGTACGCCAACGACGCCGTCAGCGTCTACGGAAGCGGGGCAACTCCCAACTCAACGGTCGTCGCTATGCTCGGCGTCCCTGCAAACCAGACCGTTTTCCTGGGAAACACCACTGGCCCGTGGATCTTCGTGGGCTCGGGCAATTTGACCCTCGGGTCGACATTCGCAGACGGGTCCGGAGACTGGGAGACAAGCTTCCTGATGCCGAATGTCTTTCCAGGGTACTACAGTGTCTACGCACTGGACAACGAAAGCCTCACGAGCGACGTGACCAGCCTTCAGGTTCTCATGAACGTAACGGTAATACCCTCCGAACCCTGGACGAATGTCACATATTTCCCCTGGAACATGACAATCTGGACTGCGAATACGACTGGTCTCCCTCTCCTGTTCTATCTCAACGGCACCGTGGCGCCGTCTTCTGGACCCCCTGGAACGATCGTTACCATGCTGGGCAAGTCCGCTTCAGGCGGAGAAATCAGTGTGTACTTCGACAACGATCAAGTTGCCACGATTGTCGGTCAACTCGGAGACTGGAAAGCCTATTTCGTAATCCCCATCGTTTCAGCTGGAAACCACACGATCAGAGCCATAGACAATGAGGGAAGATGGATGACCATGGCTCCGTTCTACGTCACCTCATCAGTCACCAGCTCCTCCATGTCTTCGCTAACCCTCTTCGGTCTGTTCGCCATCGTCACAGTTCCAGCGATAGTCTTTTTCATGTTGCTCGTACTGTTCCGCAGAAAACGAAAATAGCAGGACAATCACAAACTGCTGGACACAGACAACACAACATGCAAAGCTGACATTCATGCGCTTATAAAGTCGAATGAATCTAATATCTTTCGTGCCTCAAATGGTGAAGCTCCACAAGGTCAAGATAACCGTCGTGAAGCGCTTCAGCCCATCCGAAGTCTTCCCGAGAAGCCCAGTGACACCCGTCGCGCCGATGGGAGCATGCGAACTTCTCAAGGACAAACAAGAATTCATCGTTCAAGACATGAAAATGCCAAAGGGCTTCTGCACGTCTGCGTGGGTTTCGATCTACGGCAACGTACGCCTCCTAGCATTCGGCGGGAACCTTCCATGGTACAAAGAAAAAGGCATTGCCATCAACTGCTGCATCGACGGACTGAGACCAGTAATATTCAGACTCGAACGCATCTAGCACGCCCTGCAGCGCACTGGACCGAAGCTGTCCGTCCTCGAGCCAGCCCTTCCCCACTATTCTTATAAATAAAAGCAAACGAGTTAACGCCCATGCAGGCTGAAATCGGAATCATCGGCGGAACAGGCTTCTACGACCCCCAGCTCCTCAAGAACACCAAAGAAAAAAAGATGCACACGCCCTACGGCTCACCCTCCGACATCGTCACAGTCGGAGAACTGGAAGGCAGAAAAGTCGCGTTCCTACCCAGACACGCAAGGAAACACACGATAAGACCTACCGACGTCAACTACAGAGCAAACGTCCACGCCTTGAAACAGCTCGGCGTCCAATGGATTCTGTCACCATCAACGGTCGGGTCTCTAAGGGAGGAATACAAGCCAGGAGACCTCGTGTTCGTTGACCAGTTCATAGACCGCACCACCAGAAGAGAAGAATCCTTCTACGAAACCCCCAAGGTGTGCCACATATCGGTCGCCGAACCAACGTGCCCCGAGCTGAGAAAACTCCTCGCGAGAATAGCTGAAGAAATGAAGATAAGCTACCATAAGAGCGGAACGTACGTGTGCATCGAAGGCCCAAGGTTCTCCACCAAAGCCGAGTCCAAGCTCTTCAGAAACTGGGGAGCAGACGTCGTCGGCATGACCCTCGTACCCGAATGCGTCCTGGCCAGAGAAGCCGAAATCTGCTACGCATCCATATCAACAGTGACTGACTATGACTCCTGGAAAGACCACCCCGTCACCGCGGGCGAAGTCGGCAAGATAATGAGAGAAAACATCGAAAAAGTCAAGAAGCTCATCAAAGAAACCATCCGCAGAATACCCGAAGAAAGAGCCTGCGAATGCAAGACCGCTCTAAGGAGCGCCATGGTCTAGGGACTAAAGATCAAAGCGGTGTCCAGTTTGGACCTGAAAAAAAGATCAGGAGAATCCCCGAGTTCAAGGGCGTCGTCTTCTGGGACATAACACCCCTTTTGAAAGACAAGAAAGCATTCAGAGAATGCGTCAAACGCATAGCCGACCATTACAGGGCTAAGGATATCGACGTTGTCGTTTCAAATGAGGCCCGAGGCTTCATAATCGGCGCCGCCGTGGCGTACGAGCTTGGAGCCGGGTTCGTCCCGATACGAAAGAAAGGCAAACTGCCATCCAGAGCGGTCTGTCTCACGTACGACAAAGAGTACGAGTCAGACACGATCGAGATTCACGAAGACGCCGTCGAATACGGCCAGAAGGTGTTGCTCATCGACGACCTGCTGGCCACGGGGGGCACAATCAAAGCTAACGTGAACCTAGTAGAAAAACTGGGCGGAAAAATAGTGGGCATAGGCTTTCTGATAGAGCTCGAGTATCTTCACGGAAGAGAGAGCCTAGGAAACAAATACGACGTCTACTCACTCATCAGCCTCAAATCAACGACAGACCTCGTTCCGAGATAGCCCTCGGTTCACTGGAACGTTCCTTACAGCGACCTACGCTCTTGGCTCAATGTGCACAGAATTCCTCTCGGTAGAATATGCCGTCATCATGCTGCATGTATCTCTTTGAGTACGCGCGTGCTAAACCTCCTGTCTTTCCGACCTGTGAGAATGCGGTAGATGACATGCAAACATTCCCGCTGGGCGAGTTAAACGCACTATGCTCTCGTTACCGTGACAGTGGCATCAACGTTGCCCGCGTTGGCGATTAGCGAGAAAATGTAATTCCCGTAGGCAGACACGGTCCATGCGAAATCATAGATCGTCTGTCCTTGGTCGTCATACAGCGTCACAGGACTGGAACCATCCTGCACGACCTTGAAATCGACTGGCTGGCTCAGAGTGGAGACTGTGACTTCTACTTGGTCACCCTTGTTGAGTGTGAGATTATTTTGCCACGTGTAGTCAACGTCGGTAAGACTCACCGACTCGCTTAGAAGAACAGTTGGCACCGTTGGATGCGCTATCCGCGGAGCCAGCAGAGCGAAGCTTACTACTACGATAACAAGCGCAACGACGAATGATTGTGTCTGCGTCATCAAGTTTTTGCACGCCGCCTTTTGGAAGCTCGAAAGGTAATTCTGATTTGTAGTGTTGCGAGCCACTATGAAGCTTATGAAGAGATGATTCAGATCTTGCATTCAGATTCTAGGTCTTTCTACTCAAACAGGATTTCGCATCACAAGTCTTCGCAAAAAAGCTGGTGCGGTCGCCGGGATTTGAACCCGGGATCGCAAGCTTGGAGGGCCTCCACGTGCCCTTGGAGGGCATTTGTGTCCTAACCAGCTAGACGACGACCGCATCTTGCCCGTGTACTAGACTAACGTGGAGGTGAGCTAGATAAGATTTCTTCCATCATCGAGATGACAACGTTACGTTTCCCGGCGCAGGAGTTTTCCTGATACGTGCAATACAGGCTCGCGTCAAGAGAGCTACTGCTGCAGACGACTCGCCCGGTCTTGTATCGCGTTGCGCATTTCCAGCGTGACGTAAGTCATCGTAGCCGCCGCCCACAAGCCGACCAAGCTTTGAATTGCCACGGCAGAAGAAAAAGCAAACCAGAATAAAGACATCGCCAAAGGCAGCGGCACGATTATCGCCAAAACGCCTAGAAGCTGTATGAGTGGCTGATTGTGAATTACTTGTCTGCTCCGACGAACCCAAACCTCTGCTTCTGCCAGCTTCGCCATAGTCCTCTCGCCACCTCAGATGCCTTTTCTGCCACTGCGCAACGCGGAGAAGCGCAGCTACGACGACATTTAAGATTGTCGGAGTCAACTGCAAAAATCGCACCTTTCGAGCTCACAATTATCAATTGCCTAGCATCGCTTTCGCCGCTTGGCACGCGCGGCACAAGCCAAACCAGGGGGCCTCTCAGACAGCTGCAACCAGCCAAGTTGAGAGCATCGTCCAAGCAGTCACAGGTTTTAAAGACAAAAAAACGTTCTATTCTCGCTTCTCATCCGGTCTGTAGAGCCTCTTCTCGAATTTCGGGCGCGGTTTGAAACTTCCCGGTAGCTTCGGAAATGAAGTTCGTTGACGCTCAATGTTCTTGATACGCGCGTAGAGCCTGGAAACTTTCGTCTTCGACGGTGTTTTGAGCCTTGGAAAGCGGACACGAACTGGCGTAAACGGCTTCTTAATCTCCTCTGCCCGGCTTCTCTTCTTTATTGGGATGTCTTTTACTTTGTGGAAGAGTACATAGCCTTCTTTCAGGTTTACCTCGCGCACTTCCCATCCCGCGTCAAGCCAGCCCTTAGCATGCGGGCTGCTGGGCACATTCGCCCACCATGTCTCGCTCTTGTAGGCGCTCATTGGAAGATTCTCGCCAATTATTCCATCGATGCGTGCGAAACGAAGCTTGACGACCTTAGTGAAGGCTCCTCTGAACCTAAGATACCCAGTGAGCCCACTATACTTCGAAACAGTACGCGGCGAAACAATGCGCCGTGCGCAATTGAGACACAGCAGCATCGTAGGGTCACCCGTTGCAACGTCAGGCACCATACAGTCTCTGCAGTACAGCTTTCCACACCTGGAGCAGCGTCTGAGATAGCTGTAGGAAAGCACTCTGCCGCATATGCCGCACTCGTCCTTGAAAGGCATCAGTACAACACATACCGTCCGATTTCAAGTCAACAAGAATCTGATCCGCGACCACACTTAAAACTAGCTCTCGTCCGCTTCTCCTGGAGCGCCGTTGAACCTGTCAAAGTCTAGGCGGATGATCGTCTTTATCCTTGCCTGTAAACGATCAAGGACATCGCGATGAATTCGGCTAAGGCTACTACCAGAAAAACTGGTAAGACCAGGGGTTCGGCAAGCACATAGGCTACGAAAGCGGCTATCATCGGAGCCCAGGCCAAAGCGTAGCCGGGCACAAGAATCAGTATAAACGTGGACAGTCGCGCGTACAAGTTTCCAAGCGCAAAGCCTTCCTTCCAGAATTTCCGCGCTAGAATAGTCAATTCCAGCATGCTCGCAGCCGCTATCGAAAACAGGTAAAGCGTCCCGAAAAGGATTTCAGACGTGAAGTCTCTCTTAACGAACAGAGCGATAGCCAACAGGGCGACCACCGAAAGAGAGTATATGAAAACCGCGAGCAGCGTCTTCGCCAGAATCAACGTCCTCTTTCTCAACGGCAGACTTCTCGTGTACGACGAAGCGAGGCCCTCGATCGAGAACATGGTCGGCGGAAGCACGAGCGTCGTCATAGATATGCCCGTGAGCACGCTGACCGTTACCACAAACCCTGCCTCAAACGATGAGAAAGACACAGCCAGAACTGCCACCTGCAAGGCAGGCAGCAAGAAAAGGACAGCGTAGGAAGGTGACCTTGACGCTATCGCCAGGTCCTTACGTATTATCCCGAGCCACGGTTTCCGAGGACGAATTATAGTGTCCTTGACTGCTTCTCTGACGGCTCCCACAATTCTCCCCGTGCCAATCTTGCGAATGGTTGTCGTCACCCACCTGAAACAGTAGAACGCGAACACAACGTACAACACAGACGACGCCGCGGACAGGGCAAGCAAAGGAATGCTGGTTGCCTGCGGGTTTGACGCGTACGAGACGAGGAAGCCAAACGAGAACGGAAAAAGCATGACCAGAAGCTCCATCGAAGGCCCGAGTATCTGAGTGAAAGATGCGAAGGATTTGAGAATCACCTCAGCGAAATTTATGACAAAATAGGTGCCGAAGGCAGGAACCATCCAGACAAGCATGAACAAGAACCTCGTGACGGTCTTCCACTTCGACCTTCCGCCGCCGCCCGCAACCTTGGAATAGAAGAACCTTGCCAGACCGATCGTGAGAGCCAGCGCAAAGATTTCCGTCACGATCGTCGCGACCACCGAGATTGAGCTGCCGGCTACTGAGCCTCCAATAATAAGATAGGCTGTCGGCAACACGACCAGAGCCGCTAGCAGAGGCAGGTCAAAAATTCTAATCAAGCATAGGAAGATCACGTTGGAAACTTCCTTCTTTGACAGCGGAAGAGGGCTGAGCGAATCAGCTATCTTTGACGAAACAAGAGACGTTGCGACTTGAAGCCCCATGAAAACAATGAAAAACAGTACCGCCGCCAGAAATGTGGAGACACTCGCGATGATCGCAAATTCCTTGGACGCGCCCTGGAAAACCGTCTGTCCTAGTTGAGGAATGAACATTACGAAGCCGAACGCGCATATGAAAATGGTCGTGAGCACCTTGCTGATCCACATGTTGTACTTGGCGTTTCTCACGAGCTGCGCAACGTCCGTGGTGCCTCTTCGCGGCAAAGACGAGCCAGCACGAGTGGAGAAAATTGATTGAAACGAAACTTCCTTGGTAACGGTTGAGGAGACCCGCCACAGCTCTCGAAACTTCACGGATGCCTACTCCTCTTCCAACGCCTGTATCAGTTCCTGGATCCCCGTTTCCTGCTCGGTCACTTTCAGGAAGATGTCTTCAAGAGAACCTTCCGCACCTTTAACGAGCTTTCGCAGCTCGTCAACCGTTCCTTCGCCGACCAGTTTTCCCTTGTTTATTATCCCAACTCGTGTGCACAGCTTTTCGGCAACTTCCATTATGTGCGTCGAGAATATGACGGCGCCGCCCTTCTTTGCGTGAAAAACAATGAGCTCCTTCAGTATCTTGGAAGATCGAGCATCCAACCCTATCAGCGGCTCATCCAGAATCAGCAGGCGCGGCTCATGCAGCAAAGCCGCAACGATCGCGACCTTCTGCTTGTTGCCCATAGACAAGGCGGCGATGGGCGTGTCAAAATACTTGGTAATGTCAAAGGCTGACGTCAGCTTCTCAAGTCTAGAATTGGCTGCAACTGCTTCCAGTCGTCTCAGCGAGGCCGTGAACTCAAAGAACTCGCGCGGCGTCAACGAGTCAAACAGGACAACTTCCTCGGGCACATAGCCTATCTGGCTCTTGGCAGCAACCTCGTTTGAAATGGGCGTGTCGTAGATCTCAACTTTGCCATCGCGCGGTTCCAAGACGCCAACCAACACTTTAAGAGTAGTCGTCTTGCCAGCACCGTTCGGTCCGAGCAACCCGTACACTTCGTTATTCTTCACGTTGAACGAAAGACCGTCAACAGCCAAGAAAGTGCCGTAATTGACCACGAGCCCATCGACTCGCACAGCAAAATCCTGCAAACCCAAAGTCTCCGAATCATCATTTGCCACGCTGCCTTAATACGTTTCTAACAGAATACCGCCTTTTTCGCACAGCTCCGAAGCAGCGGAAATAAGCCGAACTAGCCACGAACGCAGGTCCAGTCCTCAGAACAGCTGGATAAATCACAAAACTTATAGACATCGTGCAACGAACAGAAACAGTGAACCTCTTTGCTTTTCAGCGAATACCTGCACGAAAAAGCTGAAGAATCCAGACATAACGAACTTATCGGCTACTTGATAATGACCATTGGCTCAGTATTCTTTGTCGGCGGACTGCTCGAAACAATAATCACAACCATGATAGTCAACGAAAGTCTGCAATGGTTCCTCATATTCCCTTATCACTTCACCCCTAACCCGGACAGCCTCCTCGGCACGTCCCTGACCTCCGTCGGCGTAGTCCTCATCATTCTAGGAGTGGCCTTGGCAATACACTACGCCAGAGAGAGGTCATGGTACATGAAGGAACTGCACAGAGCCCACTCTGTGGAAGAGCAAAAAGTTAAGACTGAAAGGCAGAACAAAAACTTGAAGAAGCTAACCCAGGACCAGGAACAATAGCCGGGTCCAGAACGGTCAACCCTTTACCACTGCGATAGGCACCATTCTGGCGACTTTCGTGGCTATTCCCAGCTTATCACTCACGTCAACGACAACATCCACGTTCTTGTATGCGGGGTCGGCCTCTTCAGCCAAGACCACGGAGCTTGCAGCGCGAACGTAGATTCCCCGCGCTTCCAAGGCTTTTTTGACGTCTGCACCCCAGAAATTCCGCTTCGCCGCGGTCCTGCTAAGCATGCGTCCAGCGCCGTGCGCCGTCGACCCGAAGCTGGTCTCCATGGCTTTCTCCGTGCCGACCATAAGCCAAGAACTCGTCCCCATGCTTCCAGGGATAAGCACGGGCTGTCCCGCGGAACTGTAGTCCCCTGGAATCTCGGGATGTCCAGGCGGAAACGCGCGAGTCGCACCTTTCCTGTGCACCCACACTTTCTTCCTATCACCATTGACCTTGTGAGTCTCTATCTTTGCAATGTTGTGGGCTACGTCATAAACAAGCTTGAGCCCAAACTTCTCGGGCGCTTCTTTGAAGACCTGCTGGAAACTCTGCCTCACCCAGTGCAGAATCGTCTGTCTGTTGACGAAGGCATAGTTGACCGCACACGCCATCGCGTGGAAATAGTCTTCACCCTCGCGGCTTTTGCCAGGAGCGCAAGCGAGTTCACGGTCAGGCAAGACGATCTTGTATTTCTGAACTGCTCTCTCCATAACCTGAAGATAGTCAGAGCACGTTTGGTGGCCGAAGCCCCTGGAACCGCAGTGGATCATCACGGTGACTTGACCCTCATGCTCGATCCCGAAAACCTTGGCCGTGGCAGAGTCAAGAATCTTGTCAACTTTCTGTATCTCCAGAAAATGGTTTCCAGAGCCCAGCGTGCCTATCTGCGTCAGGCCGCGGTTCTTGGCGTTTCCTGAGACTTTTTCAGGGTTAGCGTTTTTCATGCAGCCGTTCTCTTCACAGTGTGTTGCGTCTTCAGGCCAGCCCAACCCGCGGTCAATGGCCCATTGGACTCCTTCAGTAACAAGCCTGTCCAAGTCATGCTCAGTGACTCTGAAGTCTTTGCGGCGGCTGCCCAGTCCGCTTGGCACGTTCTCGAAGATCGTGTCTACAATTTGGGCAAGCTTCGGCCTTATGTCTTTCTCTGAAAGGTTAGTCGTCACTAGCCGTACGCCACAGTTTATGTCGTAGCCGACGCCGCCTGGACTGATCACACCCTCTTCATAGTCAGTCGCAGCCACGCCTCCTATCGGAAACCCGTAGCCTTCATGCCCGTCTGGCAGGGTGATAGCATACTTGTAGATGCCCGGCAACTGCGTAACATTCACGCACTGCTGAAGCGTCCGGTCAGTCAGCATCTTGGTAAGCAAGTCCTTGTTGGCGAAGACTATTCCAGGCACGTTCATGCTCGGCTTGTACTTGGGAATGCGCCATGAATACTCAGTTATCTTTTCAAGCATAACCTTCTCGGTGGGAGCGCGACCTTCATCCTCGGGCACATTTTCACCCTGCAATTACACAGAAAGGTGTGACAGCGACAATATAAACAATTTTGAACCCTCACCGAGGGTTGCTACGCTTTTTCAGCACGGGATTTCTCTGCAAAATCTATGAAGCCCTGCACGCTGTTGTTGAGCACGGTTTCGCTCAGGATTGGATGGACTTCTATGAACTGTAAAGCTTTCTGAAGGGACACGTCCGCCGCGATGATCCTGTCTCTTATTTCCTCGACACTCCGCCCGTGCTCTGTGCCTTCAGCCGCTATTTTTGCCCACAGCCTAAGCTGCTCGGCGTAGGCTTGAAGCCGTCTTGCCGGGTCTGTGGCAGGACCAAAGTGGCTGTAGTACAGCGCTCTGGGTCTTAGGGCAGCAAGCTTGTCCAACGAAGACAGCGTGCTGTCCAAGCGGAAAGGCGCCGGTGTCGTAGGCACTACGACGTCGAACTGTTTCAGATAAATACCAGCCGCATCGCCCGGAAAAACTGTCCCTCCCAAACCCTCAAAGTAGCTTTGGTGGTGAGACGCGTGCCCAAGCGTTTCAACAACTCTGAAGCTAACGCCGTTTCCCACATCAAAGGTCATGCCGTCAGTAGCAGGGATGATTCTGTCCACTGGCACGGGTTCAGGCGGTCCGTACATGTCTGCGATTCTTCCGAGAACTATCCGAGACTGCTGCCAAAGCTTCTCGGGGTTTGCCAGGTGTGGAGCGCCCCTGTGGTGAACGATGGCCTTCGCGTTTGGAAGATGCTTCAGCAGCGTGCCCACGCCTCCGCCGTGGTCTAGGTGAATGTGTGACACGGCAACGTACGCCACGTCTACAGGCTTCACGCCGAGCTTTTTCAGAGCCATGACGATGTTGGGCACGGATGAGGTTGGGCCTGTTTCTATGATCGCAACTTTTTTTCCCTTGAGCACGTAACTGGCGATGAAGTTGTCCAGACCGCCTGTTTCCAGATCTATCATGAAAACGTGGTCCTGAAGCTTCGTCACGTGCATCCTCGAGCCAACCGTCAAGTAGTGGACAATTCTTAGCGATTGCTGCTTGTCTTAAACGTTGCCTTCTCGAAAATGGACAAGTCTTAGTTCGGCTTACTTGCGCGATTGTTTCTTCTTAGGTCCGGGGTCTGGTTCAGGCTCCTCTGCTCCCAAGAGGACCCTCAGAGATTTCACTTCTTCTTTCAGCATGCTCACTTCGCTCTCCAAAGCTTCAGCCCTGGAATCCGCCATTTTCTTGAGTTCGTCGATCTCCAACAGAAGGTTCTTGCGTTCATTCTCAAGCGTTCTAAGCCTCTCGATCACGCCCTTAAAATTGCTCATCGATCCGACGCTTCCCCTGTTCCCTTCTCTGCATGATAGTAGCCGATTCATCGAATTTAAGACTTTTCATGAACCTGCAACGCATGTTCTCATATGTCCAGAATGAACCTGAGCGTGACCTTTCCAGGAGATTTGATAATTTCCATCCGGTGATAGGTGACAGCTTTCACGCCCACCTTCTGCAAATGCCTTTCTGCGTCGAATCTTTCGCCCCAGACCCTCGCCTTGAGCCTGAAAACAGGCGTCTTTTCTGTGATGGTCACTTCAAACTTGGAGTACAGCATGCCTTTAGTCTCAGACTTCACGAGCAGAGCCTCAAGCCACCTGTAAAGCAGAGAATACTCGTCCTCGCCTTCCACCTCAACGAGGTCCGGAGTCTCCGGCTTCACTTTCTCCACCTGAGTCATCACGTCAAACAACGCACGCGCAGCGTTCGCGAAGGCTTCCGCCAAGTCTGTTCCGTACGCGGCTACGTAAGCGTCTGCCGTGTGCTCCAGAAACTCATAGGCCCGCTCGTTAACCATGAACAGAATAGAATGTGCCGACTCCTAAAAAATCATTTCATCGTGCGCACTCGAGACTTGACGCTAGAAGTCTGGTTATCTTTTGCTGCTGGTCAGTCTGGTTAGGGTGTCCACGGCGTCTTTCCACAGTCTCTCCTCGAGAGCATTCAAGGTCGCAGCCCTTCATATCAAACAATTTCGGTGGCACCCTCAGTGTCAATGGGAAAAGTGACATCGCCAAGCATTTAGGCAAGATTCATGATCATGTAACTGTAGGGCATGGACATGCATTCCGCCAGGTGACGTACGTGACGATCCCGTTTCAGATAGACGCTCCTTCTATCGCATCATTTTCCATCTTACTCGGCATGAGTGGCGTAACACTTGCCCTGTCCATACTGTTCCACCTGAAGTCCCGCGCCGTCAAGAGACTCCCTAAGGACTTGAAGGCAAGCATTTTCTCCAGGACATTCAACGTGTTCAACCCGTTCCCTGAAAAGAGAAGAACATTCCACAGCTACCTCTTCTTCCTGATATTCTCTCCCCTTGTGGCCTTCTCATGGACATTCTTCCTCGTGTTCATCGTGATCATGAAGGTCTTTCAAGCAGGACTCATAATGGGATTCGTCCTCTTCGTCGTGTGCTTGAACCTGATGATGACAAGCGAAGCTTTTGAAATCTACGCAAACATTAGCAAACTCTTGAACGCTGCGAGGTCAGGAACCAGCCTGGGCAGAGGAGACATGGTAGTCCTGTACTTCACGAAGAAATCGCTCACCAAACTCAGCGCGTACTACCTCGTCCTCACAGGCCTGTTCACCGCATCTTTCTTCGCAGCTCCCTACGTTTCTCCAATGTTCCTACTGGCCTTCGCCAACTTCGTGGGAGCAATCACGGCTGCTACAGCATCAACACTCTTCTTGGCTCCGATATTCGCCGTGTTCCTCTTCTCAATCGTCGCAATGGCAGTCTTCATTCTAGCTCGGAAACTCCGAGCACTAGTGTTCGATTTTCCACCGTCCGGCGCACTGACTTCCGCCGGAAGTGCCAACGCACGAATGAAACTACTATACGAGAGGCGATATGAAGCCATGGAAGCCGACCCTGGCGAGATGACCTGGTGACCGGCGCGCCGATATGAGCACATCTCAAGACCAGCGAAGTCTAGCACGATGCGCATGTGAAGCAAGCGTTATTGCTGGTTTCTTAACTGAGAGTGTCTGGGGTCCGAGCTGAACAGCGACGGCTCACCGTCTGCTTTTTCGCCTTCAAAGCCACGACCAACAAGCCTGCCATCCACAGAAACAGAATGAACATGATCTGGTATTCTGGCACCACAGTGTACCGGTATTCGTATCCCAGCTGTTCGGCGGTAACCGTGTTTCCCGCATTGTCACTTGCCACGATGGTGTAGGTGACGTTGGTTCCGTATGGAAACTTTGGTATTGTAGCTGTCCACACGTTTGGCATAACTTCTGTCATGACGATGGAGCCGTTTCCTGCTCCATCGATGGCAACGAAGGCATAGGTCAGGATGACACTCTTCACGGCGGTCACGTTGTCGATGATGGTAGCATTGATGTCCACGTTGTTTCCGGGTAGCACCTTACTCATGGGCGGATATTGAACCGTCGAGACTATGTTCGGCGGCGTGGAATCGACCAAGAAAAAGATCACGCCCGACCCTCCCGTGTTGCCCGCAGCATCGCGGGCGTAGATGATCAGACTGTGCAGGCCGTCAGCAAGGCCTGTCAACGTGGTGTTCTGAGTCACGGTTACGTTTGCTCCCTCATCTAGGCTGTAGCCCATCCAGTGTGCCGACTCGTTAGTCGTGAAGGTCAGTGCGACGTTTCGCGTTGCATACGTCTTGTTCTCGGGGGAAAGAACATAAACCGAAGGCGGAACGGTGTCAACTATGAAGAACACAGGGTCTGAGCTGCCCATGTTGCCCACGGAGTCGTTGGCAAAAACGACGAGGCTGTGCTCGCCATCAATGAGGCCCTGAAGCGTCGCATTTCCAGTCAAGGTCATGTTGTCCGAACCGTCCAAACTGAACCCGCTCCAAGAGACCGTTTCATTGACGGAGAAGGCCAAGGGAATGACTCGTGACGCGTACGTTCGGTTTTCAGGCGACAGAACCAAAATCGTTGGCGGCGTCGTGTCTTCCTGAATCACAACGGTATGGGCAGAATGGCTGTACGCGAAGTAAATCCATCTGTGGGTCAGGTTGTCGTACAGGTTCCTATTCAAGTGAAGCAGAAGAGTGTTACCATTGTCTATCAATACTTGCAGGTACACGGGATTGACAAGGTCGTGCGGGATAATCATTTTGCAGAAGCCGACGGTGTTGGTTTGGCCGTCGACGTCAAAGCTTATTCTTTTTTCAGCGGCGGAGCAGGTGAAGTTCGTGATTGTAGAGTTTGAGAGGGTTTCCACGGGATAGGCCGAGGATGGTCTGAAGCTGGAGAACACTCCGACGAGCGGGTAATGGTCGGTGTTGTTTGAGTCTATGGTGTAGGGAGTGTCGCCCACCCCGTCGTAGTTGGAGTCGGCACCGATGTAGTTGCTCCAGTAGTTTCCTTCCATGTCGTTGTCCCAAACGTTGTGAGGAGGAAGGTTATGAGGGTCTACGCTGACCTGATTCGCGTTGTTCGCGAGGTTGTTGTGGTAGAAGCTGTTGCTTGAGGAAGAGTCGAGGTATATGCCGAGCCAATTGTTGGCCATTATGCTGTTTCCAATTAGGCTGTTGTAGTTGGAGGAGAACTCGAAGCGGATGCCGTCGTCCTTGTTTGCCAAGATGTTGTTGTCACACAGGCTGTTGTTCGAGGAGTAATAGAGTCTTAGACCAAGCCAGTTGTTTCCTGTTATGTTGTTTCCAGCCACTACGTTCTGGGAAGCCCAGAATAGGTACATGCCGCAGCCGAAACCGCGAATGTTCATGTTCTTCACGGTCACGTTGCTGACGCCGAAGAGGCTCACGCCCTCGCCGCTCCCGCTGCCCTGCAGAGCGTGTCTGTCTCCGTCTAGCACCACGTTGCTTCTCTGAATGACGATCATCGAATCCATGTTCTCGGTCAACGTGTAGGCCACGTTGTCAAGAGTTGAGACAAATGCATCAGAAGGGTCTACGCTGCCGTCCGCTCGAATGTAGACGGTTCCAACGTAGCTCACAGCAGAGAAAACGGCAGAGAGCGTGTAGTTGCCGTTCATGACCAGAGTCAAAGGATTGTCCGAACCTGCCTCAGAACCGTTTAAGACCCAACGGTCAAACCTATAGCCAGTGTTGGCTGTGGCAATGACCTGGACGGTTTCTCCTGCGTAGTAAGCGTGTTCTCCCGGCGATATGTTGGTGGTGCCATTTGACGATTCCAACATCGTCAGAGTATAGTTCTTCCTCGTGAAGAAAGGCTGCAGTGTGTAGTTGAAGCTCATTAACACGTTGAGCGGGTTTGCACGTTCGACGCTGGTGTTGAGCAGCCAATGATCAAAAACGTAATTGCTGTTCGGAATGCCCGTCACAGAAACGTTTGTCCCGTAAGCGTACGTGTAGTTTCCAGATACAGGGTCTGTCGTGCCACCTGAACTGGAGAGTATCGTCAGCGTTGTATTGGGTCCGCTGAGGACTTCGCTGTTCTCACTGATGAATGGTATCTCGGCCAAGTTTGAGTCCAAGAGAAAGGTTTTTTGTGTGTAGTTCACAAGAGAATAGGGGTTTGTCTTGAAGAGCACGATAGGGTTGGCTGTTGTCCCCATTCTAATGGTTGTCTGCCCATACGCGAGGGTAGTGAAGTTGAGCATGCACAGAGAACCCTGATCGACCATGACTGACCCGGAAATGAGCGTGTTCCCGAAAAGCGTGTAATTATGACCGTCATTGGTAGGGTCATTGAGAATCGGTGGAACTGGAATTTGAGACCGCCCGGCGAAAACGTTGCTCTCCGGGACCCATGCCGCAGTGCAGTTTATGATCTTGGCGTCGTACTCCACCGCAACCTGCCAATTGAAGAGGTCGCTGACGTTGGCTACCGTCACGTTGACTGTAAAAGCTTGGCCAGGAAGCACGTCTATCCTAGAGGGTGCGAGCAAGACGGCCGTTCCCGAAGAATATGAAAGCCTGAGAGTGGAAAACGTTCCCAGAAGAAGCACCGTTATGATCAGAAAATCAAGCTTCTTCAAGATCGAATCGCCTAATCTGAGTAGAGCCTAATGAGCAAATATCATTTGTGGAGCAGAAGCAATAGAATCTCCTCTCCCGGATTGCGGCAGATCTCGCTGCGTCCTTAAGAGCAAACAGTTTATCTTACTTCTTAGTTCGTCTTGTTTATGCTGTACCTGCGGTTCGACATGGGAACGCTGTTGCTGAAGGGTGACGTCGGGACGCCGTACGGCAAGTGGGACCCAAGAGTCGATTGTTACAGAATCAAGGCTCTGCACTACAGAGATGCGCTGACCTACTTGGAGGAAAGTGGGTTCCCGCTCAAGAATGAGGTACTGAACCTTCCGCCTGTCGAACCGTTGAAAAGCACGGTCATGTTGCGTCCGTATCAGAAAGAAGCCTTGGCAAGGTGGCGTGGTGCTGGGATGAGGGGAATTCTGGTTTTGCCCACGGCCGCTGGGAAAACCTACATCGCGTTGAAAGCGATAGAATTGTTGAGACTGCAGACTCTCATCGTTGTTCCCACGTTGGATCTTATAGACCAATGGAAAAAAAGAGTCTCAGACTGTCTCGGTGTGGAAGCGGGGGCCGTGGGCGGAGGAGAAAACACCGTGCGAATGGTGACAGTTTCCACTTATGACTCGGCTTACCTGCAGGCAGGAACGTTGGGCAACAGGTTCATGTTCGTAGTCTTCGATGAAGTTCACCATTTAGCCTCGCCAAGCTACATGCAGATCGGCGAAATGTACGTCGCGCCGTACCGTATGGGTTTGACAGCAACCTATGAAAGAGCCGATGAGAGACATCAGCTCCTTCCCCGCGTAGTGGGAGAGCCCGTTTACGCTGCTAAGGTCGAAGACCTAGCGGGTGAACACCTTTCGCCGTACACCTACGAGAAAGTATTCGTAGAGTTGACCCCTGAGGAACAGGAGGTCTACGAAAATGACATGGCTGTGTTTAAGGGCTACCTGTCGGAAAAAGGTATCACTCTGAGGAGCGGCGAGGATTTTCAGAAGTTCATCATGCGCACGGGCAGAGACAGGCAAGCTCGGGAGGCTCTGCTGGCAAGAAACCGCGCCGTTAAGGTTGCACTGAACTCGAAGGCCAAGCTCACTCACTTGGCCGAACAGTTTCGAGTGCACAGGAAGGAGAAAATTCTGATCTTCACGCTGCACAACGATCTCGTCTACGTGATCAGCCGCAGATTCCTGATTCCAGCGGTCACTTATCAGACGCCGAAAGAGGAGCGTCGCGAGATTCTGGAGCGTTTCAGAAGCGGAGTCTACAGGGTGATCGTGACCTCTCAGGTTCTTGACGAGGGCGTAGACGTGCCAGACGCTTCAGTCGGGTTTATTCTAAGCGGCACTGGAAGCCCGAGGGAATACATCCAGAGACTGGGAAGACTACTCAGGAAGGTAGAAGGAAAGAGAGCGAAACTCGTTGAGATCGTGTCAAAAGAAACCATGGAAGTGCGGATGAGCCGAAGAAGGCGCCATGAGGCAGCCGTCGGGGCGTGAGTGATGCTTCCAAGTGAACTGCTGGCCGTGTGGAAACGCAAAGGCATGATCTGGCCACGGTATTCGAGGTTCTCGGAAGATGACCTGTCAGTCGCCAACAGTCTGATTGACGCCTACAGCAATCACGTAGGCCAAAAAAAGAGTAAGCTGAAGGAATTTGCTGACGAGCTTGAGGACAAGGGCTTCGAATACCGATTCGTCAGAGGCCTAGCATTCCTGCTCGATAAGAGAAGCCTCTTCAAGCGGGACGACACGGTCAACACATTAGAACTCAGGAGGAGAATATTCGAGACCTCCGGAAAATTGGGGATACCGACCTCGCAGGAAGAAAGAAAGCGCGTAGTTGAGGCTGCGGCCGCAGAGTTGAGCATCGCCGCTCGAGACGCTGAACAGTACTTGTATGCTGACCTGGACAGCGAGTTGATCCTTGAAAAGTTCGGAACGGTTCCTGCCATGGAGCTGCTGAAAGAGTACAACTTCAGTCTCACCCAGACGCTCCTGTTCGATTCGACCGAGACCAGATTCACGACAACCGGCAACTGGCAAAACATATTCCGCGCGATCAAATGGTTAGGACTAATCTATGACACGGAAAGGGACGGCGGCCTCTGGGTGAAAATAGACGGACCGTCCAGCCTCTTCAAGCTTACGAGAAGGTACGGCACCTCGATGGCCAAACTGCTGCCGGCCATACTTGCCAACCCTCATTGGACCTTTGAAGCAAAAGTCCTGTGGAAGTATACGAACGAAATCTGCAGCTTCAAGCTGGAAAGCTGGAAACACAGCTTCCTGTTCATGACACCGCAAACGCATGCAGTGACCTACGACAGCAGTGTCGAAAGAGATTTTGCGTCACGTTTTGAGGGAGCTGAAATCAGAATGGCTGTTGAAGAGGGAGCCGGAGCCGATCTTAACAGGCAGGCAGGTGATGATTCCAGACTTCTCTTTTGAAAGAGACGGCGTCAAAGTCTACATGGAAATAGTCGGCTTCTGGACCGAGGATTACCTCCTGCGAAAAATCGAGAAACTGAAGAAAGCCGACGCTAACATACTCGTAGCGGTCGACGAAGACCTGGCCTGCGGAAAAATCCAAAGTCTTGAAAAGCAGTCACAGTTGAAAATCGTCCCGTTCAGGAAGCACGTTCCACTGGTCCCGGTAATCCGTTTTCTGGAAGAGGCTTTCAAGGGAACTCGCATGACGCAGCTTGAGATGATGCGGAGCCTACCCGTTGTCTTCACCGAACCCGTTGTCAACTACGCCGAGTTTGCACACAGAACAGGCTTGTCACCTGAAACAGTCAAGACCGTGCTGACCGAGAAACCCCCGCCCGAATACGTGATAATGCCCACAGCCATGGTCAGAAAAGACAAGCTTGAACAGGTCGCAAGAAAAATCGAGGAAAAAGCCAACCAGTCAGACCCGTTACCCCTGTCTGTTGTGCTCAAAACGATTGAGGCCGAGGGCGTTGACGACGCAACCAGCATACTGGAAACCCTCGGGTACAAAGTCATCTGGCACGGAATAAACGTGGAAAAAGCAGAAGTAGCAAAAGCCGAGAATGTCCAAGGAGTAGTCATACAACGCTTGCCATAGCAAAGGAGTGCAAGGGCTGAGACGGGTTCTGCAAAACTCTGGAGCACTTCGGCATAGCATGGTTTTTCTCGAAGAGGTTTTAAACCATGGTGAACTCATCATAGACTCGGGCAAGCGAATGAGAACCCTGGCAAGAAGCAAGTCTATTTCGGTTTTGATGTTGGTGGCAGAGCTTCTCCTAGTCTGCGCCCCGACAGTGCCTTCCTCAGCGGCAACAACTCAGCCCTCGATCGACTTAGAAGGGTTTCGTTGGACTTCGTTTCCTGTGAGGGTGCTTGTTGACATGAACGCGTGGAGCATTCCTGACTATGCAGTTGCAGTGCGCGAAGCACTGGACGATTGGTCGAGAAGCATCTGGAACTATACGAGCTCGTTCAACGATACGTCGTTGACGACGATACGGTTCGCCTTCTACGTGAGCGACATCAACGGGACAAACAGCTACAACGTGTTCGTGACGTTTGTGGCCAGCGAGATTAGCCCGCCTTCAGAAACAGTGGGATTGACAACTGCCCGATGGAACGCTCAGACTCATGAGCCCATATCGCCCGTGACAATAAGCATAACAACATACTCGGCAACGGCAGGCCACCTGTTCGTGAGAAACGTCGCCATGCACGAACTCGGCCACATGCTTGGACTCGGACACGCTTCACAGCAGAACACGGTTGACGGACCTGAACTCATGTACCCCATCTCGTCCAGAAACAGCATACTCTTCCCCTCAACCTTAGACGTCTACGGCATCACCGTGCTTTACAGGGGAATGTACGGCCAAACCGTCCAACTCCCTGCTGATATTCCGTATAAGATGCTGTCAGAAGGCACAGTCCCACCGCCCACAACGGACTTCTGGGAAGACTGGCCCAGTTACGCGCCCCTACTCGCAGCAATCGTCATAATCCTAATTCTGGTTCCGATTCTCCGGGAGGCTGAGGCGAAAAAACAAGCCTGAAAAGACAGCACAGGAGATCCCGCCGCCACCAGATGACGCACAAGCGTCAGCAACATTCAAAGAGAACCTGAATCGACCACGCGGACCTTCTGAAAGCTCCAATGAACCTCTGCATTGCGTAACCAATGCATGGGCTCCAGACGGCTGGAGCATTACTAAAACTCTTAAAGAGGACTGTTCAGTTATTAAGAGGAGGGTTACGAGATGGCGTCAGACTGGTCTGACCTGCGAAATGCTGGTAAGCCTGAGGTGCTGGAAAAGGACAAAGAAGGCAACTTCTTTGTGAAAAACATCCAGACCGGAAACACATGTCTTGTGGCTGACACTTTTGCAGAGATGTTCCCAATGTGGGCTGGAAGAATCTTGGTGACGGCTGACACTGAACAATGGGCCTTAACAGCGGCAACGACGGCCACGGGGTTGGCCACGAGCGTGATAATGTCTCCGGCTGAGGCAGGAATCGAAAACAACGTTTCGAAGGACAAGACCCCTGACAACCGTCCAGGCGTTTTGATGCAGGTTTACAACCGCAACAGGTTTGACCTGAAAGCCCAGATGATCCTGCGCATCGGACAATGCGTGATGACTTGCCCGACGACATCGGCGTTCGACGCAATGCCAAACGCCAAGAGAAGGTTGAAGGTGGGAAGAAGCCTCCGACTGTTCGGCGACGGCTTTCAAAGGACAGGCACGGTCTCAGACAGAAAAGTGTGGAAGATTCCCGTGATGGAAGGAGACTTCATAGTTGAAGACAGGTTCGGCGTAGCAGAAGCCGTGGCCGGAGGCAACTTTCTCATAATGGCAAAGGACCAAGCTTCTGGACTCAGAGGAGCAGAGGAAGCGGTAAGAGCCATCAGAGCAGAGGCCTTGGAAGTGATTCTGCCCTTCCCAGGCGGGATTTGCCGCTCTGGTTCTAAGGCGGGCTCTCTGAAGTATAAGCTCAAAGCCTCGACCAACCATCCATTCTGCCCCAAATTGAGAACGCTCGTGCCTGACTCGCAGGTTCCTGAAGACGTGAACTGCGTCTATGAGATCGTCATAAACGGCCTGACTCTCGACGCCGTCAAAAAGGCAATGGGCGCAGGCGTAAGAGCTGCTTCAGGCGTTCTTGGAGTCGTCAGGATTTCCGCCGGCAA
Organism: Candidatus Bathyarchaeota archaeon; assembly: GCA_963769845.1. Taxonomy (GTDB): domain Archaea; phylum Thermoproteota; class Bathyarchaeia; order Bathyarchaeales; family Bathycorpusculaceae; genus JBGQMW01. The sequence goes on from CAVYNL010000019.1 coordinate 51,121, forward strand.
CTACGGAGGAAAGCTCGGTCCGTACAAGGCCTTTTTGAAAGAAGCCCTGAACGTGACTTGAAGGCTGTTCCCAAAATCTTATTTGAAGCCCCGCAATGTAGCTCTAGGACTAGCAGAGTACGTGAAGTCGTTTGAGTGCCTCAAAGAAAACGTCGCTTGAAATGTTCAGGCTGAAAAGAACACTCAACACGCTGGCCAGCAAAGAAGGACGCGGAACCGAGCTTGTCTCACTCTACGTTCCGCCCGGCAAAGCCATAAGCGACGTCCTAAACACGCTCAGAGACGAGTACGGAACAGCGTCCAACATAAAATCCACGACAACCCGCAAGAACGTGATGGAAGCCATCGTTAAGGTCCAACAGAGACTTAAGCTCTTCAAGGAACCGCCCGAAAAAGGGCTTGTAATATTCTGCGGCGCAATCCCGCAGAACGGCGCGGGAAGCGAAAGGATCGAGACCTACGTGATAGTGCCGCCTGAGCCCATACACATATACCTCTACAGATGCGACGCCAGGTTCCACACCGAGTATCTGCAGGAGATGCTCAGGGAGAAAGGAAACGTATGGCATACTGCTCGTAGACTCCCAGAACGCCACGCTCGCGACGCTTCAGGGCAGAAGACTGGAGATAGTCAGGGAACTCACATCAGGCGTCCCAGGTAAAACCCGCGCTGGAGGCCAGTCGGCAAGAAGGTACGAGACGACTCAGGGACATGAGACTTCAGGAGTACTTCACACGCGTGGGCCAGCACGCCAACGAGACCTTTCTGCCGATCGAGAACCTCAAGGGCATAATCCTTGCAGGCCCCGGCCCGACGAAGTACGATTTCGAGAAGGGCGAATACCTCAACTACATGCTGAAGGGCAAGATCATAGACACGGTCGACACGGCATACGTGGAAGAACAAGGCGTGAAAGAAGTCGTTGAAAAAGCCCCAGAAGTCATGCGAAAAGTACGCTACATCGAAGAAAGGAAGATAGTGCAACAGTTCCTCTACGAAGTCGGTCACGACACAGGAAAGATAACGTATGGCGAAGAACAAGTCAGAAGAGCACTCGAATCGGGCGCCGTGAACACGCTCTTGCTCTCCGAGGGACTGGACACTTCCCGCGTCACCATCAAATGCAGCACCTGCGGTTACCAGGAACAACAGTCCATAAAGAACACTAAACTTATGGAATTTCAACAGAGCCTCATGGGAAAACAATGCCCGAAATGCAACGCCCAAGCCCTAAGCATAATCGAAACCGAAGACCTCATCGACGATTTCGCAAAACTCGCAGAATACACGAACAGCGAAGTCGAAATAATCTCCACCGAAACAGAAGAAGGCCAAATGCTCAAAAACTCCTTCGGCGGAGTAGCCGCAATGCTACGCTTCAAAGTCCACGAGTGACAATCAGGTCATCGGCCCGACAGAACTTGCTCAATTTCGCTCTTGGCCGCATTTCGCACCAATAGTCGCTTGTCTTTCGACGTGAACCCTGAAACGAGCTCCACCTTCTTATGAAAAAGCCTCGAAAGCTCCTTGACGAGTTCCCTGTTCACCCTTCCACCCTGAGGCTCTTCAGAGCAGTAGACAACAACGTCATCGCCTTCAATCACAGTCTTGAACGTGCCAGACCTCGGCTTCACGTGAACGTCCAAGAGCACACCGTCTTTTGTCTCAACTGCCCTCAAACTAACGCACGAGCCTCATTCAAGCAGCGTCCGAATATTAACGTTGTGAAAACAGCATAGAATAATCCTAGTAACCTGTCGCTGCGGAAAGATTCCTCTCAGTCGGATTATTACAAGGTATATTAGTCGAGAATGTCGTAGATGAAGGCGAATCAAGGCGTCCTGAATGAAGCATCCATCATCGTATCTCGAGTGGTACGTGAACGTGCCGAAGATCGAGTATGACTTACGGTCAAGCGGCACCGCATACTTCAACTACAACCTGAACTTGGGCGAAGTTGACCTGAGCGCCAACTACGTGCATGGCAACCCGCAGACGACAGGCGTGCTGGCTGGGATGTATCGGGCGAAACCCGAAAACGTCTTCGTGTCAAGCGAGGGCGCTTCTGGACAAAACGCACGGATAATAAGGCTTCTGGCAGAAAGAAACACGCGAAAGAACGAGGCGATCGTGGAGTACCCGACCTACGAACCCCTGTTGCGGCAGGTTCAGGAACATTTTTCCCGCGTCAAAAGGCTAGAACGCCGCGAAAAAGAAGAGTATCGCCTCGACGCTGAAGCATTAAGAAAAATCGTTTCCCCGAGAACAGGCTTGCTCGTGCTGACCAATCCGCACGCGCCAAGCGGTTCAATCTCCAGCAGACGGGAACTGAAGGAAATCATGGCGGTAGCTAGGGAACAGGGTTTCTACGTGGTGTGCGACGAGATCTACGCCGAGTTCAACAGGAAAGCAGTTCCAACTCTTTTCTCGGTCAACAATGAACTGGGCATCGTGACTTCAAGCCTCACAAAAGCATATGGCCTCGGAGGGCTCAAGCTGGGAGTCGCCTTGGCCCCAAAGAAACTGGTGGACCAATTATACATCGACGTATTAAACACGGTCGGCAACAGCTCGAACATCACACAAGTCGTCGCGGCGGAAGTCTTGAGCAGAGGAAAAGGAGAACTGGAAAAACACAGACAAGAGTGGACGCTTCTCAAGCGAGAAACTGAAGAGTGGCTCATCGAGAAGAAAATCGAGTTTTCCCCGAGCAAAGTCAGCATAACCTACTGGATGAAACTACCAGCAACAGACACTTACAAATGGGTCAATCAAAAGACGATTCCCCACCACAGCCTGGCCCTGGTTCCCGGCGCCTTCTTCCTCTTCAACTCGGACTATGAACTAGTGAAGACAAGCATGGCAAGACTCGGTCTCGGCAATATCAACCCTCGCAACCCGAACCTTGCAGAAGGCTTGGAAACACTGAAAAAGGCAATGAAAGCATAAAGCAGGTCTGCACTCTCTTCTTTGAACCTGGCAAGAAATATGGAAGGCATAGACGGTTGGTCGCAACGAGAAGTCGCAAGCGTCTTTCGGCTGTTTTCCCGTTTGAAGCTTTCACCCGGGACATCTGGATAATCTGCATCTCCAACGTCGTCGGCGCGTTCGGCGAGGGACTCTACTTCTGGGTTTTTCCACTGTATGCTAGGTCACTGCAGGCTGATAACATGCAACTCGCGGTCGTCATTTCCGCGCTCATGGGGTTCGCAGCGTTGGTTCCCATTCCCGGAGGATTCCTTGCTGACCGCTTTGACCGCAAAAAGATCATCATACTGTCGTGGACGCCATGGATATTCGCCCCTCTGATCTACTCCTTCGCTCAGAACTGGGCACAGTTGATCCCAGGCACGGTTTGCTGGGGAGTATCGATGATCGGTCTCCCGGCCATAACTGCCTATGTCATCTCGAACGTCGAAGACCAGAAGAAGGTAACCTCGGTCCTTTCGTTCGTATGGGCAAGCTACTCGTTCAGCTACATCTTCGCCCCAACAGTCGGTGCGTACTTGGCAACGATCACCGGAATGCGACCAGTGCTTCAAGTGGCGACACTATTTGCAGCGGTCTCAACGGGCATCTTCTTCCTACTCAGAAGCCAACACCCGCGGAGGACCGAAGGCCAGACAAGCCAGCAGAGCATGCCGCCGGCTGAGCGAAGCAGACTGTTGAAAAGCATGCTCCTTCTGGGGGGAATCTTCATGGCAGCGAGTTTCTTCATGGGCATAGCCAGACCATATGTTACTCCATTCTTGGCCGAACATGTCAAACTCGGCGAATTTCAAGTTGGAGTGTTCGGTTCGGTCAGCTACGCTGGAGTGACAGTCATGGGTGTCGCTCTCGGACGCTTGGGCGACAAATGGAAAAGATCAGGCGCGATAGGACTGTGTTTCCTTCTTTACATTGTCGCCGTGATACCTCTCCTGTTGGTCCGAGAAATCGTTTGGCTCATGCCGGTCGCTTTTCTTTTCGGCGGGTCAAGCGTCGCGGGTTCGATAGTGAGCTCCATGGTCGGAACGAGTGCGCCGCCTTCGAGGCGGGGACTCTGGGTGTCCGTGCCTCAGACCATGGGCTTGGTCGCAGCGTTCATTGCGCCCTATTTTGGCGGCTACCTTTACACTCTGTCTCCCGCGTACGCCTTTCTGGTTTCTGTCAGCGGAATTCCCCTCGTTGCCATGGTTGCCTTCACGAAATTGAAGGATTAGCCGAAAGCATGTAGGAAAGACCAGCTTCCTTTGAAAGACGAGAGAACACGATGCTAACTAACTGTTTCTGGAAAAAAAGGTATGGATCTAAAAGGAAAAGCACCCTGCAAATAGGCAGGATCAGCCCGAATCTTGCCCTTTGAATGGAAAATGTTTTATGTAGAATAGTACGTAATGTTTGAGAAGGGATTATTATGGCTAAATGTCCTGTATGCGGAAAGGAAGTAAGTAGCCCAAAGAAGACCTGGAAGATGGCTGGCAGACCAGACAAGAGCGGCAAGAGAACAGAACTCACAATCGGCCTCTATGAGCACTGCGGAAAGACTTTCAGGTCCACCTTAGGCAAGAAGAAGATTTAGGCACGACTAATTCGCTGCCGTACCCCCTCTTCCTTTTTCTGTTTCACCCTTCTCAAGCCGTCACTATAGGGCATCGGAAGTAAGCAATCAAAGAGGAAATATCAGTTCAGAAAAGACCTGTTAGTCCGAACCTAGTGTGTGCACACGCTATGAGCCATCAAACACGCTCTGAAGTCTGCGGGCGCTAATAGACTCTACTTGACGGCGAGTATCTTCCAGTAGTTTGGCTTGTTTTCCATCGCGGTGACTTTCTTCTCGGTGAAGCGATGCACCAATCTGAAAACCTCAGGTCTTGTGAAGAAATGGTGTAGTTCTCCGAAGCGTTTCTCTTCGAAGGCTTCCAAAATCCAGAAAGTGTTGTCCTCCAGCTTTTTGCCTGTGCCGAATCTTGGGTCTGCCACTGAGGCTAGATTTGCGAGAAACGAACCGTTCTTGCTGAGGGTTCTGTAGACCTCGTTCACAGTTGTCACAATGTCCTTTTGGAACGCGTGATGTATGACGCTGACGCTGATGACTGCGTCCAAGCAACAATCATTCAGCGGAAGGTTCGTCATCGTTGCGAGGACTAGTGCCACGTTTCCTAGCTTCTCTTTTCGAATCCATCTTCTGGCCATTTTCAATGCATTCTTCGAAATGTCTATGCCCATGACTTCGAAACCACTGTTCGCAAGCAAAACGCAGTGTCTGCCAGCTCCGCAACCTAGGTCGAGCACTTTCTCGACCTTCCGCTTTTCCAGATCAGGCAGAGCATCAGTGACAAACTGTGCGGTCTCCCTCAGTCTTTTTGGCATTCGCTTCAGCGTTGAATAGTACCTTTCCCAATTAGACTGCGTCTTGACCAAGCTTGCTCCTCCCATTAATCATTCTCGTCTTAGAGGTTTCAACCTCACACAATAGTCATAACCTTACCAATGATATTCTATTTGTGAGCACGCTTCTTTCTTGTACTGAATCGAATTCTGTGAGAGAACACTTGCATTCGTTATTCTGTTTCGAATTCTCTGAGCTCTTTGATGTTGTGTATCTCGATAAGGTTGCTCGCGTGTTTTCGTGAGGTTCTGGAGGCGGCTGTGAAAAGTATCGTGTCTTCGTCGTTGATGAGGCCTGTTGATTGGAGCCTCTTCGCAACCGTTAGGATTCGGTCGTTTTCTTTGCGGTAGTCGTTGTGCACTGGGTAGACGCCGAAGGCCAGTTCGAGTTGTTTCTTAACGCGTTCTTCAGGTGTGACGGCGATTATTGGCTGAGGTATCTTGAATCTTGAGATCATCCTGGCAGTGTATCCTGACCTGGTCAACGTGACGACTTTGTTAAGGGGCATTTCTCGGGATATTCTTTGGATGGCCCTGCTTATGGTGTCTGAGATGTTGATGAAGCCTTGGTCTTTAACGTGGCTCTTGAGGGCTTTTTCGGTTTCGTTCGCGATTTTGGTCATCATCGAGACGGTTTCCACCGGATAGTGTCCTACGGCTGTCTCGCCTGAAAGCATTGTTACTTCTGTTCCGTCCAGTATTGCGTTGGCCACGTCGCTGACTTCGGCTCTGGTCGGGACAGGGTTGTGCATCATTGATTCGAGCATTTCTGTCGCCGTTATAACGGTTTTTCCTGTTTGGTTGCATTGTTTGATTATTGATTTCTGGACGAGCGGAACCCTTTCGGGTTCTATTTCAACGCCTAGGTCGCCTCTTGCTACCATGATGCCGTCTGCAGCGTCCAGGATCTCGTTGAAGTTGTCTACGCCCTCCGAGTTCTCGATCTTGGCGATTATTGCGCCCTTGAAGCCGCGAGATTCTTTCTTCAGGTTTTCTAGGTCTCGCGCGTTTCTTGTGAAAGAAAGAGCTATGAATTCAACGTCGTTTTCCTTTGCCAGAGATAGTATCTCGCGGTCCCTGCCCGAGAGGGTTGGAACTGTGAGTCTCTTGTTGGGTATGTTGACTCCCCTTCCGTTATCGATTTCGCCTGGGGTCAGCGCGACCAGTCTTAAGGTGCTTTCCTTTTTTTCAGTGATTCGCAGTCTCAACTTTCCGTTGTCAACTACTATGTTGTCACCGACATCCACGTTGCTGAGGAAGTTCCTGCTGAAGCTTATCGCCTCATCTTTGAAGCCTGCTTCGAGAACATCTCCTTTATTGACGATTCTGCTCTTTTTTACTCTGAGTCTTATTTCAGGCCCTTTGATGTCAACGATTATCGGGACATCGGCCACTTTCCTGATGGTTCCAATCATGGTCTCATATTGATCAATTGTTCCATAGGCAGTGTTTATTCTGGCGCCATTCATTCCTGCGCGATGCATTTTCCGAAGTGTATCCCTAGAGTGACTAGCCGGACCGACCGTACAGACTATCTTGGTTTTCTTCAAACAACTCGTCCCCGCTACGCAGTTTCAAGATATTGTTGAGGTTTGCTTTAATGCTAGCGTTTAGTCTTCGACAGCCCGTGGTCGAAGGGTTTGTTGCTTTGTTGCAGGTTTCCAAAAATCATTTATATCATCGGAGCAAGAGTGAAGAACTGACCTGAAATGAAGTTCTTGATCATCTCAAAAGCGAGACAGATGGCCTTGGATGTCTGGGCTAAACTCCTCCCAGCTCATTTCAAATATCTTGACGAGCTGGAAAAGAAGAAGGTTATCGAGGTTTCGTATCATCTCATAGGTCATCAAGGCGATGTGCTGATAGTCAAGGCAAATTCTGACGAAGAGTTGGCCAGCATAATAGGTGAAGACCCGATGTTCTTCTATTCCGAAAGACAAGTCTACCCACTCACCACGCGAGAAGTTCACAAGCGAAGACTGGAAAAAATCCTCGGGAAAACACACTAAAACAGCAAATCCTCCAATCAGCAGACCCTAACTGCAAAACGGATTGCGCAGGTGACGGGAAAACTTGCAAGAGTGGACCGGTGGGGATTCATACTTAACTAGGTGCAAATCCCCACTTCTTATGGGTGAATTCTAGCGCGCGCTTTCCGATTAGAAACCTATCAACGGATTTTTCACAAAACACATTCATCAACCGAAAAGTAACAGCTTCATAGAACAGGCTCGTAACGCTCGCTTTCTGGTATGAAACCGCCCGAGCACGATCAACGAGACCGTTCTAGTTTCTGGTACAGAGCGTTCTAAGACTTAGCATAATATCAGGCCAAACCGATATACTATCCTGGTGAAAACTAGTGCAAAAAGACATTAGAAGACGCGTAAAGCTCTACGGTCTCGCAGCCATCCTTCTTGCGGTAATACTGGCTTCAATATGCTACCAACTAGGCTACATACCTCAGCTACAGCCACTGCAAAAGAACTCGTTCATGTCAACATTCTCCTCTTACGATGAACTTAAACAATTCCTGCAGATGAAAACAGAAGCGCAATACGGATACCCCTACTACGCCAGAAGTGGCGAAGTATTCACGTTTGGCGGACCCGAAGCCACGTTTGGGCCAGCTATGGCAGACGTAAACAAGATTGAAGGAACAGACTACTCGGGAACAAACGTCCAAGTCACCGGAGTTGACGAAGCAGACAACGTGAAAAGTGACGGCACGTACCTCTACGTACTAGCGGGCAACAACGTGTCAATCCTAAGGGCATACCCACCCACCGAAGCACAACTGCTTTCCACAATAACATTCAACGAAATGACGCCCACAGGAATCTTCGTGAACAAAAACATCCTAGCGGTTCTAGGATCCAACTACACCACAATGCCAGAACCCCTCTATTATGCCACCGGCCTTCCCTACGAGAGTTACATAGGAGAAACCACAACTTTCATGGAACTCTATGACGTTTCAAACAGGACAAGCCCCGAACTGCTCAAGACTGTGACCACAAGCGGCGGCTATCTAAGTTCAAGAATGATCGACGAATACATCTACATAGTTGCAGGTCAACCCGCCTATTACAGAATTTTGACCCCCCAAAACATAACCGTCGACAAGGTTGACCTTCCCAAAATAGAAACAAACGGCGAAGTCAAAGGAGTACCTGCCACCGAGGTCTACTACTCCAACACCACCGATGAGTACTTCACGTTCACAACGATACTCGCAGTGAACACCCAAAACATGACAGAAGATGCCAGCTCAAAAACCCTCCTGATAGGAGGAACAGGTACCATGTACGTGTCGCTGAGCGACATGTACGTCACTTACACGACATATGACCAGAATGACTACCAATACGACCAAACATCAATCTACCGTATCCACGTTGAGAAAAATACCATCACGCCCGCAGCCCAAGGCAAGGTTCCAGGCCACATACTCAACCAGTTCTCAATGGACCAATACGGTGACTACTTCAGAGTCGCCACCACAACATATGGCATCGCCAAAACGGGAGAATCGCCGAACTTGCCAAACTCCACGACCAAGTCACCAAACGACACGATTACGATACTGCCATTCGTCCCAGCCGGAGTGCAACAGAGCAACGTCTACGTCCTGAACATGAACCTTAGCATCGTCGGAAAACTCGAGAGCCTCGCACCAGGAGAAAACTTCCACTCGGCACGGTTCATGGGTAACAAATGCTACCTCGTAACATTCATGAACATCGACCCACTATTCGTAATCGACCTCAGCAACCCAACACAACCCACTGAACTAGGAAACCTCACCATTCCAGGATACTCAGATTACCTCCATCCATACGACGAAAACCATCTGATAGGGGTGGGCAAAGAAACCTCTCAATCAGAAGAGAAATACTTCGCATGGTACCAAGGAGTGAAGATATCACTGTTCGACGTGAGCAACACGAGCAACCCAATACAACTAGCCAACTTCACAATTGGAGACAGAGGCACAACCTCCCCAGTGCTAAACGACCACAGAGCCTTCCTATTCGACAAAGCACGAAACCTGCTCGTAATACCAATCCTTGAAGCAAAAGTCGACCAAAGCCAATATCCTCCTGGACAAGTACCGGCAAGCGCATACGGACAAACAGTCTGGCAAGGAGCATACGTTTTCAACCTAACATTGGACAACGGATTCATCCTCAAAGGCAAGATCACCCACTTGGAAAGCGGCATAGACGTCTGGAACAGCACCTACCACATCGAAAGATCACTCTACATAGACGACGTACTCTACACGGTTTCCAATGCCAAAGTGAAACTCAACAGCCTAGAAGACCTGGCCCTCATAAAGGAAATCAAACTCAACTAAACTCCCTTCTCTCTCCCCTTTTTGTACCGACGCGCGCGCCTACTGTCTGCACTTTGGGCACAGTCTGTTTCTTGACTCTTTGCCTTGAACGAATAGTCTGTTGCATCCTCTTCCTTTCCCAGGGTATGAGCAGACAAAAACTCCGCGGTTTCTCTCATCTTCGGTCTTGGGATAGACGGTCCAATAGACTTCCTTTATGGTACCAGTCGGGCTCACCTCGCCAATTTCAGCCATGGCATCGCTTCCCAATTCCCACCCATGCCTAGTAGCCGGGCGGATATCGCGGTCGGCGACAATTTCCTCGCCGACTTGAGAGTAAAGGAAACTTCTAAACTGCTTGACATCTGGGTAAACGCTGAAGTAGACAACTCTTGATACGTATCCGTCAGGACAGACATATGCCCCGATGACATTGTTCAAATCGGATCGCAGATCCATGAAAGAGGAAATTTGATCACAGTGTCTGTAGCATCGTCCTTGGAACGTGAGGTACTTCTCTACAAACTTCTTCAGCGGCTTGCGCGGATACGGTGAGAGGGTATGCGGGATAACCGTTTGTCCATGTACAAGACTTTGGTAGTAAGCACTTGAAAAGAGAGCTTTCCAAGAAGCTTCTGTCACCGAAACGGCCTCTGAAAAACCAGTCAATACATGATTGACTTTGCCATCCGTATATTCAACAAATACTTGAGGGATAAGATAGTCCTCCGACCAATCGCCATGTTCTTTGACAAGCCTGTCAGCTGCCTCAAGCTGTTCAGGGATTTCTATGTCAAGAGAAAGGAGCGAGACGCCGAGGTCTTCGGCCATTTCATTTGCATAGCGTAGAGAGAACGGAACACAGTGTGGACAATAATTGGCCAGAACAATACTGACTCGCTTGATCAACACTTCCGACGCGCCTTCCCAAGTTGGACATCGAGGCTCATTCCCAGACATGATTATAGACTTTGCTGTGAGAAGCCAGATTCAAGTGCCACGTACGTGCGCGCGATAACGCGTGAGACTTTACGCGCGCGCTTCACTGTTGAAAAAGGCTGAATCACGCGTAAAGATAATCTGACCGATCTAAACAACTTTACTGGAGTGAGTGTTGAGTCACGTGGGTGCTAGCAGAATCGCCGACGAGAAGTACATCTATTTAACGACTAGAGGTAGGAAGACTGGAAATCCACACACAGTTGAATTGTGGTTTGCGATAGCCGGAAAGAAAATCTATCTTAGCCATGAAGGAGCGTACACTGACTGGATGAAAAACATACTTGAGGATGGTCGAGTCGAGTTTAAGATCGGAAAGATCCAGTTCAAAGGCAACGCCCGAATTGCTGAAGCTGGGGAGGTTTTTGAATTGGGAAAACATGCTCTCTACCTCAAGTATTATGGCAAGGCAGACGAAGACACAATCAACGAGTGGTTCTCAGAGTCAACAATAATTGAGATTTCAATGATTGGCGCGCGCTAGAGTCTCTTGAAGCCTGAAACGCGGGAACGGTTCATTCGCGCGCGCTAGCATCAGCGCGCTTTGTCGTTATTATGTCTGAGCCTTTCCAGATTCACTTCAACGAGAATTCTATCCTGTCTCCACGTGTTTCCCTTTTTATGATTCCCTTTTCGTCAAGGTATTTCAAGTGGGCTATGGCCTCGCCAGTGGCGAACCATTTTTGCGAGACTGGGAACAGATCCCAGGAATTGCAGTCTATGTCCCAACTCATCTGCGAAGCAATCTGATAAGCGCTCATAGCGCCTCCGTCAAGTATCGAGAGTACCTCTTCGATCCTTGCTTGGTGGTGCTCTTTGAGTTCTCGGATTCTTTTTTTGCTGTCTCCAAAAATGCGTCTGTGGCCAGGCAACACAAGCCTGACATCGAGCTTGTATACTTTGTCCAAGCTTGTCATATATTCGCTTAAGGGATTGTATTCATAATTCCATGATGAAATGTTGGGAGTGATGTCGAGAAGGATATGATCTCCTGCAACGAGTATTTTTCTCTCAGGTTCGTAGAGGCATGTGTGGCCTCTTGTGTGGCCAGGAGTTCCAACATATCGGAACCTATAATCTCCGATTTTTATCACGTTGCCTTCCGTCGGAGCGGTAAACTTCATGTTGCCCTTTGCGCTGTATCTGTATCCGGGATGTTTTTCAAGAGCTTCTTTGAGCTCTTTTTCAGGGAAGCCATTCAGTGCGGCAAACCGGAGCCCAGCATACCAGTATTCTGGGTTGCGGGCGAGCATCACGATATCGGCATCTTGTTGATTGAGATATATCGTTGATGTATCTGTGGCTAATGCAGGGACGAGACCTAAGTGATCTGCATGCATGTGTGTGATGAAAAAGTCTGTTTTGTGCAAGTCTACGTCAAGTTCTTTTAGTGCAAAATTCATTGCCGTCATGCATTCTTCTCGGTTCATTCCCGTGTCGATGATCATGTTTCGTTTTTGGGTTTTTATCACGTAGGAATTGAGAGCCTTAAGTGGATTTCTTGGTAATGGAACTTCGATTTTGTATAGATTTGGCAGGACTTCTTCTGTCATGTGGTTTATCCTCTAAGCCGAACATACTCCGTCAAGGTTTCTTATCCTTGGCGCGCGCATGCTTCAAATCATTGAATTCTCTAAACATCCAGATCTGTAACGATCTGACACGTAAGGGCTTATTTATCGATTCTTATCGCGTGCGTCCGTCTCTCAGCGCACACTGATTTACGTGCCAAAGCTTCTTGCCACGACGGATATGTCTCTCTCGCGCGCGTATGGTCAGTAATAATTCATAAATCGTATAATGACTTGGAGTGGAGATATCTCCCGAAGACCCTACTTTTGGTAGGATTTCGGATTGACATATCATATCGCCAAAAGAACAAAGTGAGGACAGACACTTAAAAATAATATGTCGAAACCGTTCAACGTGAAAACATGTAGGGAAATGATAAATTCTCTAAGATCTTATGAGAAGTGTATTGTTTGAAAGGCTACTCTTTCAATGATTAAGATAACCTGGACAAGAGGTTGAAAAGGTGAGTGAGTTGAAGATGCCTGAAAGGATCAAATTCTTGGCTTTTGAAGCCAGAGAGATTGGTGGAATGATTGTCAAAAACAGGTTAGTTAGATCTGCTACCTATGAGCATATGGCTTCTGAAGGTGGTAGCGTTACAGACGAACTCATAAAATTGTATAGGACTCTGGCTGAAGGTGGAGTTGGATTAATAATCACAGGTGCTGCTTATGTGCAACTTAGTGGTAAGTCTGTTCCTTGCCTGACGGGGATATACAGAGACGATCTAATTCCAGGATTGAGAAAAATCGCAGAAACAGTCCATGAACATGGCGATGGTTGCAAAATTGCGATACAGCTGCTTCATTGTGGTCGTCAATCCTTTGTGTTAGAAAACACCATAGCCCCTTCTGCCGTTTTTGAACCTGTGGTTAAAAAAATGCCGCGAGAAATGACGATTGAAGAAATAGAAGAGACAATAGAAGCTTTTGCAAAAGCAGCGAGGAGGGCAAAGGAGGCAGGGTTCGACGCCGTTCAACTCCACGCTGCCCACGGATACCTCTTGAGTGAGTTCCTGTCCCCTTACACTAACAGAAGGACAGATGAATACGGGGGCAGCACAGGAAACAGGACCAAAATCGTTGAAGATATTTACAAAAGGATCGTGGAAAATGTTGGAACGGATTTTCCCATTTTGATAAAGATTAACGTAGACGATTTCTTGGAAGGCGGAATAAACCTCAACGAGTCCAAAAAAATTGCAGAAAGGCTTTCAAAAACGGGGTTCGCAGCCATTGAAACCAGCGGATGCATGTGGGAAGTCACGACACGTAGTAAAGAAGAACTTGGCTGGGTACCAGCTATGTTACCTGAAAGCCGAATAAATATCAGGTCTAAAGATAAGGAAGCCTACTATTTACCTTACGCCAGAGAAATCAGGAAAGTGATCGCTGCACCATTAATTCTGATCGGTGGAATCAGATCCCTTGACGTGATTGAAAACATACTGGCTGAAGGAAGCGTGGATTTCGTTGCCCTGTGCCGACCCTTGATTCGACAACCAGACCTTCCAAATAAATGGCTAAAGGAAATTGGAGGATTAACCGCTGACTGTATTTCATGTAACGGCTGTGTTCGCAGCACAATGGTGGGTGGCATCAGGTGTATCCCAGAGGAAAGAAGAAATAGAATACGAATCAAAGTTTCTTGAAAACCTTAACAGAGAATAGCTTGAACTATGCAGATGGAGAATTAGTGAAAGGAAATTCGTTGTTAAGCACATAGATGCTTGAAAGCAACTATAAACCCTTGTCCTGATATCTGTTCATTTCGGCTATAGCTTTTCCGCAAAACCAAAAACTGGCTAGCGCGCGCGAGGATGTTTTCGAAATAGGAGGGCCGTCAGACCTTGGTGAAATACGCTTGCTCCACTGCGCAGCGCGCGCGAAGAAGTTATAGCTGAACCACGAGAACTAACCAGAATTGCGAACTAAAAGAGGTGAAAAAAGAATGAAGCCAGCAAAAGAATGGAAGTTGATTAGAGCACATCGTTGCCTGAAATGCGGCGGCAAGTGCAAGGAAGATAAGACTAAGAGAATGGTCATTGGTAGATTCTGGTATTGCCCTAAATGTGATGGAAAGCCAGTAGCATTGATGAAGAGACAATTGAATGAAAAAAGTGACAAGCGCACGCGCCAAGATGGCTATGGGTAAATAGCTAGAGTCTTCATAGATGACAAGAGAAGAAGAAAGTAGGTGGACAGATGACCTTTGTCGAAAGAGTCTGAAGTTGAGGGAATACTAAGAAAGCACTTGAAAGATCATGGCTTTGAAGTCAAGGAGAGGACTAGGAAGCATGGAGTTGACGTAACAGCATTCAAGGATGGTAAAGTTTACTATGTTGAGGTTGAAGGAAATACAAAGCCTGATGGCACGCTTCTTACTACTTCTCAGAAATACACACACCTTCTGAGAGCAGTTGGGCAGATATGTTTGAGAATGAATGATGACCCAGATGCAGTTTACGAAATAGTCTTGGCAGAAGATCGCTATTACAGAAAGAAAATCAGCAAATTGCAGACTTCTCTGAAGAAAAGGGGTGTAGCAACTATTTTGTGGACTCAAATGGGATCCACAGATGACACACACGAATACTAGCGCGCGTGTGTGTTGAAAAGAAAGTTACCGCACGGAAGCATCATTAGAGTTGCTCCTTAGATTTCTAGTCGAGATGAACACAACACAATTCCATTTCCAAAGTCAATAGAGATCAAGCTAGCAGATGTTTTGTTTTTGGCAATGAGAAAGAACTTGATGCTGTTTAAGGATCTTGGAGACAAACATGTCCATTATTCAATCTTCATTCGCGGATCTCTGATCGACTTTCATGAGACTCTTGAAGATCAACACAAACACATCTCATTAGCAGAGATAGAGTTTGATTGGCAGTTTCCCATGGGAATGATATTTCAGGAAATGAGACGCAATTGGAAATCCATTTTTCAAATCATCAAGACTGACGATCCACAGTGGGCAGATCTTAAAATCGATTTCATACCTATCCGAGTACTTGGAGAGTTGTTTCTACCCTTGATGAAGGGAGTAAGATGGAACATTAACGTGAAGTTTTTGGAGAAACTTGAGAATATAACAGCTTTTTCAAGATTGGGAGAATTGATTGGCAGCGAAGTGATAATTGGAACAGGCTCAGGTTATCTTGTCATCAGCAATGGGATTGAATGTGTCCTGCTTGACACGGACAAGATGTCGAATATTATTGAAAGAAGCGTGAAGTTATCCATAACAAAAGTCAGGTTGAAGAGCTTCACTCCCAGAGCGATCTTGGGATACATAAAACTCAGACTACTAGTTCTGAACAACTCCACAGTCAGACACCTTAGGAAGCTCTAGTGGCAAGACTTGTACAGGGTAGTCAAAGAAAGTGCGCGCGCTTGACTGAACTATCTAACGTTAGCGGTTTGATTAACAAGACTGATATAGAGCAAATCTAATGCGTTCAATGATTGCGATGATCAAAACTTCGGAACCAGAGGATCTAAAGAAAAGGGAAAAAATACAAGATCACTTCTGGAACGAAGTCGGCTCTATCGAACATATTTCGTTACCTAAGCTGAAAGACGCGGTAAGAAAAGAGTTCAGGTATAAAGATGACAGATCTATTCAAGCACAAATCGAACTGATGCAAACAGAGGCAAGAATCAGAATAGAAAGCAAAGTCAAAGTCTGGATTAAACCACCACACACCTAATAGCGCGCGGTGAATAGCGGTGTCGTACGATCCTGTTCAGAGGCATCTTGCAGTAGAGAAACTAGTCACCAGACCCGGTACTGAGGGACAAGAGAAGAAGTATTACAGGTTCAGACCAGCAAGATGGTATGGTGGAATAGTCACGGCAGACTGTGCAGGCTGTGGGCTGTTATGCAGGTTTTGCTGGGTTAGAGATTCTGTTATGCTTAGGCCTGCTGACGCCGGAATATTCTATACGCCTAGGCAGGTGGCAGACAATCTGACTGCTTTGGCAAGGAAATGCGGGTTCAGACAGCTGAGAGTCAGCGGCGGGGAACCTACAATTGGAAAGGCTCACTTGCTTGAGCTTCTCGATCTGCTAAAAGACAAAGGATTCTCGTTTATCTTGGAAACAAACGGGATACTACTTGGATATGACGAACACTATGCCAGAGATCTTGCTCGATATGATTTTCTTCACGTCAGAGTATCCTTGAAAGGTTGCAGCAAGCAAGAGTTTTCCGTGCTCACAGGGGCAAAATCAGAAGGTTTCGAGTTGCAGTTGAGTTCACTTGAGAAGCTAACCAAAGCAGGCGTCAAGTGTCATCCATCTATTATGATATCCTTTTCTAGCAGAGAGAACTTGAGAATACTAGAGGAGAACCTCAGGCAACTGAGTCCAGATCTGATGGGGCAGGTTGAGATTGAAGAATTGATACTCTATCCTCATGTTGCTAGACGCCTCCAAAAATACAGATCGCATCAATTCTCTGGATACGAGCCAAGCAAAGTTCCATCGGAGCAAGTCTGACGCGACAGGCGCGCGCTAATGGTAGCCCGGGAGAGACCGTTCCCAGACTGTAATTTCTACCGAAACTCCCCTTTTTTCTTCATGAAACGCTTCACGCGGTCTGACTAGGAAAACTTGAACTCGTCATATTGATTTTGGCATGGTTTTCCATACAAGACTTTCATGCTTTTTCTGTTTGGATAAAAGATTACGGAACGTAGGGTGCTGGCGTCTGTGCCATGGCGACAAATCGTGAAAAGCGATGGTTCGTTGTTTTCGCCGTGGTCGCGTAGAATCGCGGCTATTTTGTTCTCGTCCACTTTCTCCCTGCCCTTTAGCAGTTCTTGTGCTCGCTTCAGCCTTTGCTCACTGGATTCATGAACTCTGACTCCGACGATTTCTTTCGGCACGCCTTTGCCAGAATGGACAGCGTTACGAGGTATTTCATGCTTCTGCATCTCATTTGATTTGTAATGGTTAGTATTGACAACCTGACCACCTGCCGTGTCGCTGGTTGCAGAGTGGCTAGAAGTGATTTCAACGGTCTTGATGTTGCCCTCTGCGTCAGCTAGCGTCAGAACAGCGTCATGTCCACCACGTTTTGTTTTCACTATGAACTTAGCCGCCTCATCCGTGTTCTTGCAGGTTTCGAGCATCTCCTGCAACGCCATTGAAAGAGGTGCATAACATTGTGGTTCATCAAGCGTGTATGCAAGGTTATACGTTACAGTCAGACCGTGCTCGTTCATGCCGTCTAACATTCCAGCCAGTGGAGGCATCTTACATCCGAGAGTTGCGTAGCCCTCATTCGGTTTTGTCTCGCACGTCAAGTTGTATGGTTCCAGAACGTTTACATAGTCAAAGTTTTTGCCAACAATCGTTTCCGCCGTCGTCGTGCGGCTGGGACCAAATGCTAATGTCGAGCAAGCCTCTATCCGATAACTCCAATTCCCTATCAACAACTCCATTCCTTGCAGAAAAAAAATCGTGGATAGACTTATTTCAGCACCTTCGGCAATTCCGCTTAGTCTTTGTGCCTGTTTAGGGTAATACTCAAACACATCGTTCTTCAACAGCCTCTCGGCTCGGCGTTTAGCCAAAGTAATGAACAATGACGTTGGTATCAAACGAGGTTTCATCAGTCTGACAAATTCATAGTTCGGGATTTTCTCCAAGGCTTCGCGTATCTGCTGACGACCAGCCTGCCCCTGTTGAACTCCTACTTCGTGATGGCTGCCCGTGAAAGTGTGCAACCTCACATGGGTAACATCAGGCACCAAGTTCACCTTGCTAAGAAGTTGCTTATAGTATAGGTTCTGCTATAACTTTTCCGCAAAATCACGATAGTAGCACGACAGTGGGATTTGAACCCCCACCACAATGGCGACGTCTCCACAATCTCCCGCAAAATTCCTCCTTTTTTCTCATTGTATTTTTGGAGTAAAAATTAGTCCAACAACAGCATTTTGCATCAGGTTCTGATTCTAGCCGACGAACGCGTGCGCTAGCAAATAGGCTATTCTTGTTATCACTTGAAGAATTGAATAAAGTGCGTGTAGGTATGCATCAAAATAGGCTATTGTCTCCTTGTACGACTTGTCAGTGTTCGCGCGCGTTTGGCCGCCACTAAACGTCAACCTTGTCTAAAAGCCAGAATCTGAAGATGGGAAAAAATATCTGGCCGTTCCATTGAGCATCCTTCTCTTGCTCGCATGATAAAGATCGGCGGGGAGTTCGTATGACCAGAAATTTGATTTACCCGAGATTTCTCCCGTTCGACGTCATCAGGGTTCGTGTGCTTTTGAGTTCAAAGCCTTAGACATTCGGACTATAGAAAACAATTAAATGCTGTATTATCTAAAGTAGTTACGTTATTTGCACTAACATCTGATGTACCTAGTACGAGAGAACTTCGATGAAAAACTTCTAGGGACTTCCTGAAATCTTTGAAGGAAAGAAACTTGGGTGCTTGGATGATTCTGATCTTCTTTGAATTGTTTGTGAAGTGAAGTGTCTGATGAGGGGTTGTTGGTGTTTAGGATTTTATAAGAACTGAATGGGATATACAGTGTGGGATGTGAATGACCGAGTTTATGAGAGTACCAGTTCCTGAAGAATTTTCCAGCCTTGTGGATTTGTATGAATCTAGATACAAAAACCTTGATAGCATCTATGTAACTGCTCTCCAACTTTTTGAAAGCAAAAAGCTCAGTGACTTGGATTATTCTGACGTTGAATCTATTTTGCATCTTTATTTGTTGAAATGGGCTAATATGGCAAGAGTATTGGGGTTCAAAGGCTGCAAGAGAATAGTTGATAAACTTGGAGAATTGGATTCTCAGTTGACGAAGTTAAGACAAGAAGCCCTTTCAACAGTAGACCTAGACCGAATGTCCAGCGAGTTTGTAGATATCTATGATGAGATTATGAATACCGAATGGAAGTCCGAGAAGGGCAAAACCAAGAGAGTCGGACCTACAGCAGCCTCAAAAACGCTTCATTTAGTTGCTCCAAACCTATTTATGATATGGGATAGAGCGATTAGAGCTCATTACGTGTTCAAAGAAAATGGGGCAGAGTATGTCAGATTTCTGGTTAATATGCAGACCTGGCTGAAGAAACTAAAGTCACCTATAGGTGCTCTTCAGAGTCGATATGGAAAACCATCTACAAAGATCATAGATGAATACAATTGGATCAAGTGCAATAGGAAACCTATTTCTGACGAAAAGGGTTAAGGACAGAAAAGAAGCTCAACTATAGCTCTATGTGTTAATAACAGACAGAATCTTTCTACTTCTTCTTAGTTTTTGTCAATATCTTTGGTTCTTTCCATTCTTCTCTGAGGATGCTGTAGACTGAGTTGTCTGTCCATTCTCCTTTGAGGAAAAAACGGAGTCTATCCATTTGCAAACATCGTAGAAGCCTTAGGAACTACTCCCATCCACTGACACAATCTTCGAAATCCTGCAAAATGGCAGCGTTGTTTATTCGTTTCTCTGCAAGAGGGTTTGCAAAAATGTGGAACATTTGTGCATGCTTGACTAGAACAGCAGAGACGTTCTTCACTACTTGATCAGTGAAGAACAGACCTCTTTCATTCTCAGAAATCACACTTCGATTGTTTGGCAGAACACACATTTTCCTCAAATATTCTTTCCAGCCATTATTTATTGCAGTTTCAATCTCAGAATTGATTTCTATCTCCGGGACTTTCAGCGGTTGGCAATAGCAGGTAGCATTACCGAAAAGGTCAATGTTGTAGCGGTCTCTGTAGAAGAAGCTTGAGTTGTCATCGATGGCAACTACGTAGGGTTTGTTGAGTTCATCCTCAATCCAGTTTCTGCTCTTTCCAGCTTTCTGAAGCACATCATACTTGATCCTATCCTTGTATTCACTTGGCTCACAGATGGCTTCTTTCATAGCTGTAATGCCGAAGTACGACTTCCCCTTCTTGGTTTCATTGAGTCCTATGTCGGCATAGGTTGTCTTGATAACAGTCGGAAGCGAGTTTATCGAACTGCTGTTGAACTCTTTTGTGAATTCCTCAATGGCGGAGTGAAGATATTTCTCTTTCATGCTTCTTGTTCCATGCAAATATGTTGGCATCGACATCAAGTTTGAGGAACGGACTATGACCACATACGAAAAACCTTTGGAATTGAGGATCTTTATAATTTTCAATCCGAGGTTATAGGTGATTTCATCTTCTTGAATGTTCTTTACTTCAACATATCAAACTGCGAAG